>DAIQNR010000247.1:0-2598 GCA_036788295.1 Myxococcota bacterium | reverse complement strand
TTAGGGCCAGAGCGCCGAGCGTTTTTTGCCCAGCCGTCAGCCTCCGAAAAGGAAGCGGACCGGCGTTCCCAGGATGAACTCGGGGTTTGACACTGAACGCATCATCCGTTTTCCTCTGGCGAATGGCGCCGCGAGTTGAGGATAGCACCGCTGCGAACGACTCGTTTTCGGAGGTCCGCAGACCGGAAGGCACAACCCCGTCCGAGTTCGGCGCCGCGTCCAGCGGACGAGGGTCCGGGGCCCGCGAGCGGCTCACGCCCGAGCAGATCGAAGCCCTCGGGGACCGGATCGGGGCTCTGGCCTTCGAGCACGCTCAGAAGGAGGCGGAGCTGATCGAGGTCATCGGCGCCTTCGACCGGGCAGAGGGCTGGGGCCGGCAAGGCGCGCTGTCCTGCGCCCATTGGTTGACCTGGCGCATCGGCCTCTCCCCGATCACGGCGCGGGAGAAGGTTCGCGTGGCGCGGGCGCTGCCCGATTTGCCGCTCGTCGCGGCCCGTTTTCGCGAAGGAACCCTCTCCTATTCGAAAGTTCGGGCGCTGACCCGGGTGGCCGAGCCGGCCACGGAGGCCCTGCTCATCGACATCGCCGACGCCACCACCGCCTCGCAGCTCGAGCGGGTGTGCGGGCGCCACCAAGCCGCCCTTTCCGCCGCCGCCGCGGCCGACAACCCAGTAGCGAGGGCCCACCGCCGCCACCTCCGCGCCCAGTTCACGGACGATGGCTGGTACGACCTCAAGGTCCATCTGGCCCCGGAAGAGGGCGCGCAGCTCGACGCCGCGATCGACGCCGCCACCGAGCGGCTCCGAGCCGAAATCGGGACCCCGAAGGATGTGGACCGCAACCATCCCCGCCCCACTCGGGTGGACGGTCTGCTCCACCTTCTCGGCGCCGGTTCGACGCCCACCGAAGTGGTCCTCCATGTCAGCCCGGCCGACCTGGCAAAACCAACGAAACCAACGAAACCGACCCACGCAGCCGAGCCGACCCACGCAGCCGAGCCGACCCACTCAGCCGAGGCGACCCACTCAGCCGAGCCGACCCACTCAGCCGAGCCGACCCACTCAGCCGAGCCGACCCGCGCAGCCGAGGCGACCCGCGCAGCCGAGGCGACCCACGCTGCCGAGGCGGCCGAGGCGACCCACTCAGCCGAGCCGACCCACGCTGCCGAGCCGACCCACGCTGTCGGGGCGGCCGAGCCGACCCACCCAGCCGAGCCGACCCGAGAGCCCGGTCAAGAAGCCAGCGAAGGTTCGGCCGGGGCCATCGGCATGGGTCCCGAAGACAGCGCGCAATCGCCCGCGCAGCGAGCGCCGGCGCCGAGCCGAGCTCCTGGCTGCTGCACAGACCTCAGTGCTTCGTGCATCGGCCACTTCAGCCCCGGGGCCGGCGGTCTTTGGGCTTCGCCCGGCAGAGCCTGGGCTCCCGATCCGGGGGCCCATTTTGCCCACGAGTCTACCCCCGAACCACCGCCGCCAGACCACTGCGGTCCCGCGCCGGGGAGCGCCCCCGGTCGAGCTTCCTGCGATGGCGACCCCGGCCAAGATTCGTGCCGCGGCAGCGCTCCCCGTCGAGCTTCCGGCCATCGAGATTCCTGCTTCGCGTCCTTCGCGGTGGAGCCTCCGGGCGCGATGCCTCCCCCCAGTCCCCGCGACGACCGCTCAGGCGCGGAGCACGATGCCGCGGTATCAGCGGCGGCGGCGGTGGGACTGCTCGAGCGGGCGGATGTCCCGTTGCTCCGGGCGACCGCTCGGCGCCTCGCCTGCGATGCAGCGGTGGTCGAGATGGCGGACGATGCGGACGGCAACCCTCTCGATGTGGGCCGGCGGACCCGAAAGGTCCCGCCCGCGCTCCTGCGCGCGCTCCGTCGGCGGGACGAGGGTCGGTGCCGCTTTCCTGGGTGTTGTCACTCCCGCTGGCTCCACGCCCACCACATCGAACATTGGGCCGACGGGGGCGCCACCCGCCTCGCCAACCTGGTCCTGCTGTGCAGCTTCCACCACGCCCTCGTTCACGAAGGCGGCTTCGATCTAGGCCTCGACGAGGCTGGCGATGTCATCGTCCACGACCCGCTCGGTCGGCTGATCCAAGCGGCCCCGCCCCTCGGACCCACCGCGGACAAACCCACCGCGGACGAACCCACCGCAGACGAACCCACCGCAGACGAACCCACCGGAGACGAACCCGCCGGAGACAAGCCCACGCCGGAGACCCCCCCGGGCAGCGCTTCCGCAGAATCCGCCCCGGAAGAGTGCGAACCCCCCAGTTCCTGCACCTCTGTCTTCGACCCGGACAGGCCCTCCGGAGCCTGTGAGCGACCCACGGAGCACGAAGCCGCTCCGGCCGCCGCCTGGGCTCTTGCGCCACCTCATCTCGACTTCGTACCGCTCGACGTCGTGACCGTCGTCGATGCGCTCCTCGAGCAGCGGGACAGGTGCCCGCCAACAGCGGCACCCAACTGAGGGAGCCACGCCCCGACGACGTCGGCCAGGACCGACGAAGGGCGGTTCGGCCGCTGGCATGGGCGGTCGGGATTCCTCGAACTCGGAGTCCGTTCTTCCACTTGGATCTTCCACTTGGATCACCGCTAGCGCCCGCTAG
>DAIQNR010000246.1:0-2598 GCA_036788295.1 Myxococcota bacterium | reverse complement strand
CGCATGCGATGGCACGAACTTCGCTTCAGGTCTCGCCATGCGCGCGTTCCTGCTCGCGGGTCCGTCGCAGACCCGGATGGATGACGATTGGCACGGTGCCGAGGCGCAGGTTCCTCCCAATACCGAAGCCGTGCGCCCCGCCGAAACCCGCTGGACGAACACCTCGGCGGTGGCGGTCGAAAACCGGTTCCTCTCCGCCGCGCTGGGCTCCCCCGCTCCCGCGCGCGCAATCGAGCTGACCCGTGAGCTGCAAGCCGACTTTCTCGACCTCTCCGCCGTCGCCCTCATGACCCGCGACCCCCGGGTCGAGTTCGGCGACACTCCCATCGGCTCGAACCGCGCCCGGACCGCGGACCTCGAGGACGCCCGCGCGGTTTGGGCCATGGCCTTCGAGCAGGTCTCGCTCGAGCTTCGGGGCGGGTCGGTGGGCCCGGAGGCGTTTGGCGCCTTCAACTGGGCGGACGTGAGCCCGGAGGGGATCATCGAGCGGGCCCGTCACCACGTGCAGGCTGGCTTTGCCCAGCCCGAACGGCTGCTCGAGCTCGTGAATCGGTCCGCGGCCGCCCGCGGCGCCCCACCGGTCGAGCGCCCCCCGCTGCTCTTGGCCAACAGGGACTTGGGCGCGCTCTTTCCTGGCTTCAGCGCCATCCATTTCGCGGACCGCGGGGACATCGGTCCTGCGCTCGCCGCGGCGGCGCGGGCCGCAGAAGCGAGGCAGCTCGGCTTTTCGCCGGCCACCGCGCGCCTCGAAGCGTGGGTCCATCTCACCGTGGCTCAAGCGACGGGGCCGGGCCCCCGGTCCGTCTTCGCCGCGACCGCAGCGGCCACGGCCGCGGCAAACATCGAACCTACGCGGTGGGAAAACCTCGACCCATCGCCCTCGAACGAGGCGCTCGAGCGGAGCCTCGAGGCGGGGGAGATCCTCGACTACCGGGGCGAGACAGGAACGGACGGCCGGACCCGGATGCTGGTCCTGAAGCCGAAGTCACCGACCGAAGTGGGGCTCGAGCTTCGGGCCCGCCTCGAGCGCGGGGAGCTCGAGCATCTCTCCCCACGCACCATCTCCGAGCTGGTGGAGCTGTTCGAGCTTGGCTCGAAGACCCCGGGGCAGGCGGTCGAGGCGGCGCTCGCACAGCAGCAGAGGGGTCTCGACCGGCGCCAGTTCGGCGCGCAGGTTGTCCTGCTCGTTCTTTGCAGCCTGGCCTCCCGGGGCGCGATGAAGGGCAGCTCGAAGCTCGGGGCGCACATCGGCCTTCCGGCGAAGGCGAGCGCGGTCGCGTCCATGCTGCTCGGGTCGGCGACCTTCACCGCTACCTTTCATGCCGCCCAGGGACACGCACCGAGCCCGGCGGACTTCGCCAAAGACGCGCTCCTCTTTGCCGCGCTCGGGCAGCTCCACCGGCTCGGCAGCCGGCTCGCCCACGTCCTGCCCGCGAACACGCCGCTTCGACGCCTCGGGCAGCACCTCGCCGCCGAGGGCTTCGGCGTCGCCGCCGTCGCCGGGGGCATGACGGCCTACGAGCGCTTGGTCGAAGGCGAAAGAGGCCGAAACCTGGCCGAGCAGTTCGGCCAGCACCTGCTCGTCGCGGGCATCCTCCACAGCACCCACCGCCTCCTGGACGTGCTGCCCCCGGTGGCCGAAGCCGTGGCCGCTCGTCGCTCCTTTCATCTGGCCGTCGAGCGCATCGAGGGGGCCGCGCAGCTCTTCGAGACGAGCATCGAGCGAGGCGATCTCGACGCCGCCTACGCTGCCTCCGAGAAGATGTACGCGGCTCGCAAGTACGCCGAGATTGTCCACCAACGCTGCCGGTCCCTCGCGAAGGGGCTCCTCACCGAGGCGCAGCTCGAAAAGATGGAAGGGACTCATCAGCGCCGTCTGGAGGACGTCCCGCAGCCCCGAGACCCAGTGGAGATCGGGGAGATCTTGTGGCTCCTCGAGAATCTGAAGGTGAGCCTCGGTCCCTTGGGTCCGGTCGAGGGCAGGCTGATCACCACCGACATCGTTCGGGCCCTCGAGGAGCGCGCGGCCCATGAGGGCCCGAACCTTCCTCCTGCCTTCCGGGAGGCCATCAAGGGGCTGAAATCGCGCCTTCCGCCGGAAACCTACAAGAATCTCCAGAAGGAGCTCGGGCGGCACGCGCCGAAGGCCCCACCGAAGCCGCGGCCAGAGCGACCGCTCGAGGGTCGACTCGCTCCCTTCGAGGGCCAGCTACCCCGGGAGGCGCTCGAGCGCCTGTCCACTTCGAAGGCCATTACGGAGGCCCAGAAGACCAAGATGACTGCCCTTCTCGACAAAGCGCTCAGGTCCGAGCAAGTGGATCCAGCCGGGCTCGGCCGGTGGCTTCGCGAGACCTCGCGGGTCACCACTGCGATCGAGGCCACGGAGCGAATGGCGGAGCTCGAGCGAGCGGTGGGCCTCGTCGAGCAGGGCGAGGTCGTGGGGAAGCTCGTTCTATCTGCCCGCGAAAGCACCACCCATCGCTTGACCGAGACCGTGGAGGTCACCGTCGACGACGTTCCGGAGCTTGACATTCTCTACTTCGGGACCGATGGAAAGGTCCATGGGGTCGAAGTGAAGAACACGGCCAACGCGATGAG
>DAIQNR010000245.1:0-2738 GCA_036788295.1 Myxococcota bacterium | reverse complement strand
AGTGCGCCTCCCACCTGCTGCGCCACACCTACGCCAAAGACCTCGACCGCTGACCCACCGGCTCCCCGCTCCCGGAAGTCCTCACGGCATCGACCGCCCGAGGACCAAGCACCGATGGTGGTCGGAGGGCTGATCCTCTCTGCCGAGAAGTGGTACCGTCCGCGCGATGGTCCTCGGCCGCGCCCTTCACCGCTACACCTACGCGGACTACGTGACGCTCGAACAGACCAGCTCGACGAAGCACGAGTTCCTCGACGGCGAGATCTACGCCATGGCGGGAGGCTCCGAGGACCACTCGGCGCTCGCCGCGGAGGTGCTCCGAATCTTCGGGAACGCGACCGCGGACGGCCCTTGCCGAGTCCACACGTCCGACCTCCGGATCTACGTGGAGGCGGCGGGTCTCGCCACGTTCCCCGATGGTGCCGTCCTGTGCGAGCCGCTCGAGCAACACGCGCCCAGCCCTGTCGCGACCGCCGTCAACCCCACCGTTCTGCTCGAAGTCACGAGCGACTCATCCGAGGCCTACGACACCGGCACGAAGCGGGAGTGCTACGAGCTCATCCCCGCGCTACTGCACTATGTGATCGTCTTTCACCGGGAGCGTCGAATCCTCGTCCGGACCCGCGGACCGGATGGGATATGGACGCATCGGGTGGCGGTGGCGGGCGGACAGGTGACCGTGTCGAGCCTGAACGTCGAGCTCGATGTAGACAGCATCTATCGCAAGACCTCGATTGAGGGTTGAAGGACAGCCAGGGACGCAGGAAACGAGCCTGGGGCGCTGGTCCATCCCAATCGGTGCTCGAGGGTCGGGGCCGCCAAAAGTCCCGTTTCGCGGGGACAACGCCGCGCCAATGGGCGTGAGACCCGTGGCGTGCACTCTTCGAGCTCGGCGCCGGCGCCGGTGGCAGCCAGCGGCTCATCGACATCCTCCGTCGCGAGAGGTGGTTCTTCGCGCGGATCACGGGCCGGCGTCGGATCGGCAAGAGCACGCTCGTGCAGCAGTCGCTCGCAGCGGTGGCCGCTCGTCGGGTCTTCGACGTCCAGATCCCCGACTCGGCGGGGGTGCTCTCCGCCACCCGAGACTCGATGGAGACGTTCGAGCACCTCGACGTCGCCTCGATCCTCGAGCTTCTCGAAACGCACGCCGACTCGGACCCGAGCCGCCTGCTGTTTCTCTGGAATCTCTTCGAGGGCGTCCCCAAGTTCTACCGCGACGCGTACGAGCAGGGGGTGCTCGGGAAAGACCGAAAGGAGCTCATCGCGGGCATGTTCTTCCGGTCTTCGTCCCCCCTGCGCACCGAAGCCGACAACTGGTCTCTGAGCGAGCTGCGCGGACGCCACGACGTCGTTCTGAAGTACGTCGCGCGACATCCGGGGGCCTCGAACGCCGACATCGAAGCCTACGTGCGCGACGTCAGCCCACAGACCGCCGAGCAAGTCGGCGGCTACCTTCCCATCCTCGAACAGAAGTACCGGATGATCGAGCGGCGCCTCCCGATGATGTCGAAGCCCACCGCGCGTCGCGGACGCTACTACCTGCGCGACAACTTTCTGCGGAGCTGGCTGCACGCGCTCCAGAACCCCGTGTCCGCCATCAACTTCCGGCCCGAGCCGCTGCTCGTCGAAATGGCGGACACCCGCGCCTCGATGAGCCTCCGCTCGAGCGCCACCATCTCCGGCAGATCCACCTCGATGTATCGGACGCCGCGCTCGGCGAACGCGACCCGCGGCGGGACAGACCGGCCCCGAGCTCGACGACCACGTCGGGCTCGAGCGCCTCGAGGAGGCGATCGATGAGGGTGTGCCGCTGCACGAAGTGCTCCGTCAGGGTGGGGAGGTCGGGGCCGAGTCGGCGGAGCAGGACAGGAGCCAACGGGTAGAACCCCGTCAAGAGCGCCGCTCCGAGCCCTGTCCGGAACAAACCTTCATGGGCCAGACCGGCGCGATCCCAGACGTACGCCGTCACGTGGGCGCTGGGAGCGATGCGGAGGCTGCTCATCGATCGCGCTCGGTCTCCCCGTGCGCCGAGCGGGCCTCCGGCGCACGCGGGGGCGAGCCCGCATCCTGCGCCCCGTCTGCCCAACGGCCGGCCGATGCTGCCCGAACCGCATCGTCGCCGCGACGGTCGGCTCTCGACCCCGCGGCGGAATTTCGGTGATCCAACCTTGGCCTAGACTGCAATCCCGCCGTCATCTCGAGGTACGTGGAGCTGCTCGGCCTGCAAAGGTGTGAGGCTTCAGAGGCCCGGCAGTATCTTCAGGTTCTGGTTTCCGTGGTGCAGCCGGCGGAGGGAACGGGGCCTCGGGAGCGCCTCGTCTCGGCGGTCTCCGCCCTGCTGCCCTTGGTCGATGGCGGCTGGATCGAGTCCGATTGTCGGGGGGGGGGGGCCGAGCCCGTCCGCGGAGTCACTTCCCCGGCGTCCTCCTCGAGTGCCGCAACCTCTGCCGGCGCACCGTCCGGTCAGCGCGCTCCGCCCGAGTCCAGTTGTAGTGGCAAGAGGGCGGTGATGCTGGCGGGGATTGCGGCCATCATTCGTGAGGATCTCCAAGCCGGGGTGGCGGCGGGTCTCGAACTGGCTCGGACTTCTTCTTTGGGAGCGTCGGGGCTGTCTCCTCGCGTCGCGGCGCTGGTGACGGGCATGGCCACCTACGCGTCGAGTTTCTCCAGCACTGACCCCGTTGGCTTCGGCGCTCACCAAAACTGATCCACCGCTGCTCTCGAGAAGTGATCCACCG
>DAIQNR010000244.1:0-2789 GCA_036788295.1 Myxococcota bacterium | reverse complement strand
CTAGCGCGCCGAGCGAGGCTCGGTCATCACGAGGAAGTGCCGGCACGCGACGCCTGCGCGAAGGAAGAGCCCGAGCAGCAGAGGGTGAGCGTCCTCTATGCCGCCTTCGAGGCCGCGGAGCATGGGCTCCAGCATAGTCCTGGCCTCGGACACGGCCTCGATGGCCTCGCGCAGCTCGGCCTGGAGCGCGGGGTCTTCGCGAACCCGCCGGAAGTGAGCTTCGGCGCTGGTTCGCTGATGGAGGGGGACCGCGTCGAAGTGTGGGAACCTCTCCCGGTTGGCCGCCAGGTGCGCATGTCGTTGTGCGCGTAGGGGAACCGGCAGCGCGGCATAGGCTTCGACAAGGTCCACATCGTGAAACGGCGTGATGACCCGGCGGGACACCTGTTCGAAGAGCCATCGGTTCACATTCCATACGCGGAACCGGGTCTCGTGTGAGATGCGGTCGAAAGCGACGTCCCAGCTCGAGGCCTCGGCATACTCCTCCCTCAGGAAAGACAGCACCTCCTCGAACCCAAGCTCGATCGCGCCTAGTCCCTCCGATGAGGCGAGGCCAGCGTGGGCAAATACGTCCGGTGAGATGGCGCGGCTCGCGACTGCACCCCGTAGGAGACCCATGTAGCCTTCTTGCTCGACCGGATCTTGTGCGGGAAGCACGGTCGAGAAAGAATCGGTACCGAGCCAGAGACTCGCGCCTTCGAGCGCCGTCAGCCCGGCTGGCCCCATGGGCAGGGTCACGAAAGCGTTGTCCGTGAGGTCCGAGACCACCCTTGACCACTCAGTCATCCCGCCCAGACTCGCCTCATGGGTGACCTCGATGAACGAGTGCCTGACGTCGTGGGCGCGGCAGAGCTCACGGGCCCTTACGACGTCCAGATCACCTTCGGCCCCGAAGCTCAGGGCCTCGACGGGCCTGCCGAGCGACTTTAGGCGCAAGAAGATGGCGCGGGAGTCGATTCCCCCGCTGAGGAGCACGACGTTGCGTTCCTCAATGGCCGCGACCTCCACCGCCGCCTGCTCGAGGGCGTCGATCATCGAGGTGGGGGCAAGACCTGAGGGCATCGCCTCGCTCGTCCCCCCTGCCCACCGCCAGTATCGCCGACGCTCGCCGGTCCGAAGCGAGAACCAGGAGCCGGGTCCCAGCCTCCGAACGCCCTGAAAGAGCGTCCGCTCGAGCGGGATGTATCCGAAGCAGAGCCATTGCGAGAAGGCGACGGGATCGAACGCCTCTTTGCGAGCGACGAGCGACCGGAGGTCCTCGGCGGCGGACCAACTCCTGGTCGAGTCGGCGGCGAGGAACACTGGGCGCGAAGCATAGCGATCGGTCGCCACCCATCTCTCGCCCTCCACCTCCACCTCCACCGAGAATGAGCCGTCCAGCCCGGCAAGGCTCATGGGCCCGCCATCCCGCTCCCACCGCGGGGGCTCGGGCCCGCGGCGCGGCCGCGGCTCACCACGCCAGCGGGCGACGACGCCGCTCATCCTCGTCTCCGCGCGAAGAAGCGGGGCGGCGTCCTACAGCTCGCGTGGACCCGGTCACTTCGTGCCCAGGGCGCCCGCGCGGCGGTGCCCGGAACGCCGCAGGTCATCAGCCAAGGTACCGGGGAGTCGAGAGGTCTCACGATGGTGGAGTGCCCGTGGCCGGAGGGGTTGAGCCATGTTCCGACCACCCAGAGGCCCCCCGCCGCGAGGCTCCCCGCCCGCTCCTGAGGGACCTCCATCCACCCGTCACTCAACGCGAGCCGCGCCGCCTGGGCGTTGGCCAAGCCGTCGAGGTCGGCGACGGCTGCGACATCCCCGACGCGTCGGAACAAGCGGCGAACGGCGATGTTGCAGGCGGCACGGTCCACGAACTGGTTGTTCGTGGGGTAGAACACCTCGTCGATGAGGCGAGTCATCTCGCTTGATCTCATGCTCGGTCCTCCCTGGCGAGACGCGAAAGGGCTTCGCCTCCGATGTCCGTGGTGAGCTCCGCGTAGCGGACGAAGCCGATCTCCGGTCCGAGATGTACGAAGATGCCCGCTACCGGGCCAGCGACCACCGACCGTTCGCCGGGCCCTCGGGGCCGCCTGAACAACCAGCTCTCCTTACCGACGAGGTCAGACACGATCAGCATCGGTGCCCATCCGAAGTCCTTGTTGCGCAGCCAAATCTCTCCGCTGCAAGCCACCCGCTCCCGGCGGTCCTCTCGCGAGGCCCTGTAGGGGCATACGAGAAACGGACCGTGCCAGAATGGATGCGGCTCGAAGGGCACCTCGGGAGCCGAGTCTTGGAAATAGTACCGCGCGAGGGCCTGGCGGACACGTCGCGCGACCTGCTCGTTTCGGGTCACGAGAGCCTCCCCGCCAGGTCCTGGAGGTCGGCAAGAATCTGCTCGTCTCCCTTGTCGTGCTCACGCTCGTAGCAGAGGCTGGTCAGCCCGCCGGTCGCCAACATTCGCTCGAGGAGGCTCAGCGACTCGGTCGAGAGCCGATGGCCATGGCTGTCGTGGTAAAGATCGGTCTCCCCGCATAGGGCGTAGCCGCCGACGTGGCCGGGCGCCCCTCCGACATCGGCTATAAGGTGACACCAATCAACTGCGGTACGGACGCCGTTCAGCTCCGCGACCATGGCGTTCGAGACGTCGAAGAGGACCCCGCAGCCGGTCAGCCGAGCCAGCCGTGAGAGCAACTCGACCTGCTCGGCGCCCTCCACCGAGGTGCTCGCGAAGTTCTCCAGAAGGAGAGGTTGACCGATGGCCGATTGATATCGGTCGATCCGCCAAGCCACGCAATCGAGCGACGAAGGGA
>DAIQNR010000243.1:0-2837 GCA_036788295.1 Myxococcota bacterium | reverse complement strand
GTCGAGCTCAGCGACTCCGGGCATTACTGGTGCGCACGCGGGACTGGAGGACTAGTGCCACCCATAATTTGCCCGCCCATAATTTGCCCGAAATGGGTTTGGGGCAGGTTGGCTTGCGGGTTCGGGGCGGGGAGCGGGTCGGTGGGGACGGCACCGGGTCGGGGAGCGATGGATTTCGGTGCCTCGGGCCGAAAATCGAGGAGAGGCTTCGGATTTCGCCGGTGACCGTTCGCTTTTCGTCTCTCGCCGCCGCCGCACGAACGGGCGGGCTCGACCCCGCTCGCCGGGTGGCGTCATCCTGACGTCGTCCGCAAGGGTAGGGAGGGTCGAAAGGACCAGTCAGGGAACGGCACTTCGAGCGCGCCCCCTCGGAAGGCGGCTGACGCCGCTCGGTACGCATCGACGAAGGCCCGCCACTTCGCCCGAAACACCTCGCGCAGCTCGCGGCAGCTCGCAAGGCAGAGGGGCGCTGGGCCTCGCTTGGGGTGCTCGGGCGATTCGAAGACGGACTGCGCCAGCACCTTTGCCCGACCCAGGACCGGTCGCCCACCGCGCTCCTCCTGGATGCGTTTCTCCCGGTCTCGCACCGCCGTCCGCACCCAGTCCCGGGGACACGGCACGTCGACCGCGACCCGAAGCTCCCTCCCCCTGCGCTCGAACCGCCTCTCTTCAGTGAAGCCCGGACCGACCACGAGCCCCGGCCACGCCTCGACCCGCGCCACGAGCCCCGCGGCCACCGGGTTCGCGATCGTGTACGCGATGCGGTCGAGGAGCGCCGTGTCATCGAGGATTTCGATGGCCGAGTACCTCCGCTCGTAGACCTGCCCCGAGGTCTCGTCCAGATCGTTCACGACCCGGGCCAGGGGTCCGAGAAATTGGCACATGAAGCGGTCGAGGACCCCCTCCCCATCCTCGACCACGAGGTGGAGATGGTTCGACATCTGAACCGCAGCGAAAAGCCGAACGCTCGGGTGGACCTCGAGCGCTCGACCGAGCGCGAGCCCGAACGCCTCCACCCGGTCCGGATCCGGCCTGAGCCGGAACTGGGCCCTCGCGCAGCGCGCGGTCACGAACCAGACCGTGTTCGGAGCGAGGCGACGTGGTGGGCGCACGCCCACAAGGTAGGCGCCACCCTCCGCTATCGCATCGGTCAAATGTCCCACCTCAGGGGCGGCTACGATGATCGCGCAAGGAACGGTCGGGCCGACCGGATGTCGCGCCTGGTTGCTTCGTTCCATTCCCCCGGAGAAGCTTCTTTGTGCGAAGAGCCTCTTCCCCGGCCCGTGCTCATGCCGGCCGCGGGTCGTCCACGCGGGCGATTCGAGTACCATGGACGACATGAACCTATCCGCTCCGGTCCGAATCGCCGCGCTGTACGACGTCGAGGAGCAGGCGCAACCGTGGTTCCTCGAGCAGGAGGACGTGCCCGAAGTCCCTACGCACGATCTCAGCATCCTGATGCTCGTCGATATCCTGCGGGTGTGGATTCGCCGGACGAAGCGAGACGCCTTCCCCGCTCGCAACCTCGGCTGCCGGTGGGATCCGGCCGACGCCCGCCGGGGGATGGACCCAGACGTCTCGCTTCTCGAGCCGGCGCCCCTGGACCCGGAGGCGATGACCACGCTGCCCTGCTTCGAGCCCGAGGCGCCGATCCCTCGGCTCGTCATCGAGGTCATCAGCGCCACAACCGCCAAGAAGGACTACGAGGACGCCCACCTTCGAGCCGCCCGGATCGGCGCCGAGGAGCTCTGGGTCTTCGATCCGAAGCGACTTGGTCCAAGCTCTTCGGGAGGCCCCTACCGGCTCCAGGTCTGGCGCCGCGTCGCCGGTGCGTTGCCCACGATGCGCCGCGTCCACGCCGGAGAGGGGCCGGTGTTCAGCCCCCTCGTCGAGGGATGGTTGGTGGTCACGGCCGGCGGGGACCGCCTGCGATTGGCCGACGAGGAAGCGGGCACCCGGCTCTGGCCAACCCCGATGGAGCTCGAGCAAGCCGCCCGAGCCGACGCCGACGAGGCTTGGGGCGAGGCCGAAGCGGCCAAGAGGCGGGCCGAAGCGGCCGAAGGGGAGCTGGCGCGGCTGCGAGCGCTCCTCGGGACCGACTGATCTCGGTCGGCCTCTCGACCAGGTTCACGCTTTGGGCGTTCGTCCATCCACCCGCCGCCGAGTAGGCCCTGGCGCTTGGCCGTATGATACACGGCGTGCTTGGCTCCGGGATCGAGTCGGGCCAATGCCCGAAAGAAATGGAAACGGTTGCGGTGCTCGCGGTCGGCGCCGCCGATGTCGAGCCCCACCTGGCCCGGTTTCGAGCCCCAGCGTGCGCTGTCAACGAAGACCTTCGATCGGTGAGCGTTGCCGTCGAGATTGACTACTGGGACCGCGACGCGATTCGTCGGCATCACGAGGAGGGACCCGAGCGCCAGCTCCGAGCGCAACTCGACCGCTTCGACCTCATCGTGGCCGTGGTGTGGGCCCTGGTGGACGGCACGCCGCTCCCGGTCGCGAAGGCGGTGCGCATCGCGCTCGAGGCCCTTGATGAGCGAAAAGCAGCCCGAGTTGCTTGCCTTTCTCGACCGCTCGAACCCACCCCGAGAACTATCCGCGCACGTCGCGGAGAGCGACCAGCTCATCAGGGATTTGAGAACTAAGGGCCTCTGCCACGAAGTCTGCCAGTGCCGGGAACCAGCATTCTCGAAGCCGCTGGTCGGCGTCCGCTCGTCATCGACGCCGATCTCACGGGAACTTCGCTCGCCGATGGTCTTGCGCTCGAAGCACCCAAACTCGTGCATGAAGGAAAGCAGCTCAGTCTGCTTTCCGAGCCGACCGGCTTCTTCGACCGC
>DAIQNR010000242.1:0-2911 GCA_036788295.1 Myxococcota bacterium | reverse complement strand
TGCGGCAGCGACTGCCAGGTTGTGGGGGGGATCGTTGAGGTGGAGCCGAACGACCAGGAGCCTCAGGTGCTCGGCCCCGCGCCGGTCTTGGTCGCGGCTTATCTATCGTCGCGGGACGTCGATCGGTTCTACGTCGACGTGCCGGCTTCGGGCCGGTTCGACATCGCGGTGAGCACGTCTCCCGACGACCTCGACGCGTGTCGCCCAAAGTTCGACCCCATCATCGGGGTGTTTTCTGACAGTGGGCGCTTCGTCGAGCTGCAGAGCGACGGACGACCGGATGGGGGGCTCTGCCCGCGGGCCTCGAGCATCAGCTTGATGACGCCCGGTCGCCACTTGGTGGTGGTGCGGGGTCGAGACCAGGACGTCGAGGGGCCCTACTACCTCAGCTTCACTCCAAACTGAGAGGAGATTCCATGAATCCTAACTTGCGCTCGAAGTTCTTTCCCTTGCTGCTCGGAGTAGCTTGGCTGCCCGTTTCCGTAGCCTGCGAGCAATGCCTCGAAGGAGGCCCGTTTGGGCAGATGCGAGTTTCCCTGGTTGCCGCCGATGGGTCAGCGGTGCGGGAGTTTTCGGTCGTAGCGAGCGCACCCGACATGGAGGTGCGGGCTCAGTGCCCTCAGCCTGGAGGCGAGCTCCCCGACTGGGTTCGGTGCACCCCCGGGGGATTCGAGTTCCACCTGAGGGGCAAGCAACATCCGCAGGTTTTCTTCGAGGTGGAGTCGCCGCAAGGTGATTTCCTGGGGAATGCGACGCCGCGGTACCAGCCGGTAGGCCCGCTCACTTGCGACGATGACAACGGGGTCGTCTCCGTGCAGCTGCAGTAGGGGCTGGCTGGCTCGGCGTCTGCCGCAGGCTCATCTGAGTCCACGCCGTGGCGGCTCGAAGCCTCACGTCGCGCGACGCCGGTCCGGCCCCTACCGGTAGGTTTATATCCTACTCGGCCCGTCTCGTGCTGGTTCGGCGGAACAGGCGTCCGATGGACGCCGGCCTTCCATCCGGTTCTTGATGGGCTCATGCGCGTCCCGGTCCTCGTGCTCGCGATTCTTTTCGGCGGCGCGGCGTGCTCGCCCGACGGCGAGAGCCCCCCGTCCATCGAGGTCCCAGGGCAGCCCACCGGCCCTGGCCCGACGGACCCCAGTCGTCCGACCGACCCCTCCGATCCGACCCGACCGAGGGCCCCGGTTTTCACCTCCGTACGGATCGAGCCGGCCCGGGCCGACCTCGTGCTCGGTGCCGAGCCCATCCAGGTCCGGTTCGCGGTGGTCGGCCAGCGGGACGACGGCAGCGAGCAGGACGTCACCGCCCGGGCGAGGCTCTCCCTGTCCGATCCGGCCGTGCTGCGCCGCGAGGGAGCGGTCGTCGAGACGGTTGGGCGCGGGGGCGAGACCGTGCTCAGCGCGGAATTCCAGGGGTTTTCTGCACAAGCCCCCATCTCGGTGCGCGTCGAGCGCTCGGAGCGGGTCGGACCCGACCTGCCGCCCGACCCGGCCGCCGTGTTCGCCGGGGCCCGGCTCGACGAGCAGCGCCCCGCGGCGCGGATCGTGTACCCGCTCGACGGGACCCTGCTGCCCCCGAACCTCGCCGGGGTCGAGATCCACTACATCCCCGGCCGAGGGGAGGACCGGCTGTTTCGGCTGCATTTCTCCGGTCCCGGCATCGAGCTCGAGGTGTTCACGCGGTGCGAGAGGCTCGGTGAGGGCTGCCTGTACGCGCTGCCACCGGCGCTGTGGACGGCGCTCGGGCCGACCGTTGCCGGGCGTGGGCCGGTGGAGCTTCGAATCGAGGCGACCGACGATGGGGCCGCGACCCGCAGCCGATCCGCCCCGCTCTCGTTTTCGATCGCGCCTCGCCCGGTGGAGGGCGGCTTGTACTACTGGACAACGTCCAGGCAGGCGATCATGCGGGTGGACTTCGGCCGCCAGGGCGCGCCGGAGCGGTATTGGCCTACCTCGGGCACTGGGACCTGCTACGGCTGCCACGCTTTGTCCCCGGACGGCCGGCGCATGACCTTGAGCCAAGGCGGCATCAACAATGGGCGCATGACCCTGCTCCGGGTGGCGGAGCCGATGGACCCAGTGATGCGGGGCTCGAACGAAGTTCGGGAGCAGTTTCAGAGCTGGAGCCCCGATTCGGAGCGCTTCGCCGGGGTGTTCGGGGACGGAAACCCGCCGAGCACCCAGATTCGCATTCGCAGCGGAGACACCGGCGCGGTCGAGGAGACGATCGAGCTCGGATTCGAGCCGAGCCATGTGGACTGGTCGCCGGCGGGCGACCGGATCGCGGTCACGCAGGTCACGATTCACTCCTCGTCGCAGCGACCAGGGCGGGGAGGGATCGCCTACGTCGAACGGGAAGCGGCCGGCTGGAGCGCGCCCCGAGTGGTGGTGGAGCCGAGGGACGGGTTCAACCACTACACCCCGGCGTTCTCCCCCGACGGGAGCTTCCTGTTGTTTGGACGGAGCCAATGCCCCCCGGGGCAGAGCTACGCGCCGAGTTGCAACGGGGACACCGATCCCAGCTCCCGGCTGTTCGCGCTGCTCGCGGTCGGAGGGACGCCGGTCGAGCTCACCTCCGTCAACGCGCCGGGCCCGACCGATCCGAGCGAGAACCTGGCCCAGACGTTCCCGAAGTGGGCGCCGTTCATCGACCCAGCCCACGCCGACGGCAGCGGCCGCCGGATGTGGTTCACGTTCTCCGCCATTCGCCGCTACGGGCTCCGGCCGGCGGTGGGGGAGAACCAGCTCCTGTGGATGGCGGCCTACGACCCCGACGCGATCCGGGAAGGACGAGACGGGAGCTTTCCCCCGTTCGCGCTGCCGTTTCAGGACTTCTCAACCTCGAACCACATCGCGCAGTGGACCAGGCGGGTTGTGCCCACCGACCCCGAGGAGCCGGAGCCGATGTGCAA
>DAIQNR010000241.1:0-2982 GCA_036788295.1 Myxococcota bacterium | reverse complement strand
ATTGGGCGGCGGGCCCTGGTGCTCGCCGCCCTTCCCCACCATCACCATGAAGACCATCACGACTTCCCTATTTCTCCTCGGCCTCGCGACGGGATTCGCGTGCACTTCGGACGTTCGCGCGTTCTGCGAGCGGCTCGAGGAGTGCGGCGAAAACTTTGGAGGGAACAATCTAGAAGATTGCGAGAGCAGGCTAGAACAGTTGGCGCCTCAAATTGGGTTCGACCCCGAAGCGTGCGAAGCGGAGCTCGCACGGGCCAACCAAGCCGAAACCTGCGAAGCGTTCGGAGCCCAGGACCTGTGCAGCCTGTGCAGCCCTGACTTCATGAGAGGTCTTCTCTCCATGCGGTG
This sequence comes from Myxococcota bacterium, assembly GCA_036788295.1. Lineage (GTDB taxonomy): Bacteria > Myxococcota > Kuafuiibacteriia > Kuafuiibacteriales > Kuafuiibacteriaceae > JAHQVK01. The sequence goes on along the minus strand of DAIQNR010000241.1, from coordinate 2,634 downwards.
GAACCAATGCCGAACCTGAACGATGGGAGCCGTCGGCCAGCTTGGGTGCCGCGCCGAGGCTTTCTCGTGGACCTGACCCAATGAGACCATGGGGCGGCGGGCCCTGGTGCTCGCCGCCTTCCCCACCATCACCATGAAGACCATCACGACTTCCCTTTTTCTCCTCGGCCTCGCGACGGGATTCGCGTGCACCTCGGATGTTCGCGCGTTCTGCGAGCGGCTCGAGGAGTGCGGCGAAAACACCAGCAGGAACAATGTAGACGACTGCGTGGCCAAGCTCGAGGACCTGGCGCCTCAGATCGGGTTCGACCCCGAGGCATGCGAAGCCGAGCTCGCACAAGCCAACCAAGCCGAGACCTGCGAAGCGTTCGGAGCCCAGGACCTGTGCAGCTTGTGCAGCCCTCGATTCATGAGCTTTCTTCTCTCCATGCGGTGGAACCGATGCGAAACCTGAACGATGGGAGCCGTCGGCCAGCTTGGGTGCCGTGCCGAGGCTTTCTCGTGGACCTGACCCAATGAGGACATGGGGCGGCGGACCCTGGTGCTCGCCGCCCTTCCCCACCATCACATGAAGACCATCACCACTTCCCTTTTTCTCCTCGGCCTCGCGACCGGATTCGCGTGCACCTCGGATGTTCGCGCGTTCTGCGAGCGGCTCGACGAATGCGGGGAGAGCCTCGTTCGGTCGAACCAGATCGACGACTGCGAGGCCAAGTTCGAGCAGATCCGGCCGAGTTCTTCGTTGCCGGGATTCGACCCCGAGATCTGCGAAGCCGAGCTGGGTCGAGCGGCCGAGGCGGACAGCTGCGAGGCGTTCTCGGATCAGGACCTATGCAGCCTGTGCACGCCCGTTTTCATGGGCTTCATCCTTGGCCCGAGGTGGAACGGCTGCGCACCTTGACCGGCGGCGCGTACTGCGGCTACGGAAACGTGCTGTCCGCGCTCGCCGGCCACGCCCTCGCCGAAATGGCGCTCGGCCGCGCGGCCCCCCGTGCCGGGTCCACGCCAGCGAGCTCCGCATCCGTGTGCAGGCGACCGGGCTCACGACCTATCCTGATGTCTCCGTAATCTGCGGCCGCTGGGAGAGAGACCCCGAGAGCGAGCGGACGGTCATCAACCCAGCGATCCTCGTGGAGGTCCTGAGTCCCTGCACGGAAGCCGCCTCGGTCGGCGAGCGACGCAACCTGGTCTGGCTCCGGCTCGGCCTCGGCCGCATCGAGCTCGAGGCGCAGAACCCGGCGGGAGCGCGGCTCGAGCTCCGACGCGCGCTGAAGCACGCCCGAGTGAACGCCCGCGTGGAGACCGGGATGGACTCGGTCTACGGCATCGACCTCGCGACGGTGCTCCACGAGCGGGCGCTGTCCGAGGTCGGGCTCGAAGACCTGAACGCCGCCCGGGTCCATGCCGAAGAGGCAGCCGCGATCGGGCGACGAATGGCGCCCCGGGAGCCTCTCCGCCACGGCATCATCCTGTCCCGCGCCCTCCAGGTGCAGGGGCTGGCCGCGCTGGCGGCTGGTGAGCTCGAGGCCGCCGACCGCGCGACCGAGGAGGCCACCGCCGTGTTCGAGGCGCCCGCCGGGCGGCGCCCCACCAACCAGCACACCGTCATCATCCACGCCCGGCTCCTGCTCTCTCGGGCTCGGGTCCTGGAGGCCGCCGGGGGGACCGAGGAGCTGAAGGATGTCCTGCGACGAGCGCAGGCGATCCTCTCCCCCTCGTCGAGCGAGATCGCCTCGACGCCCAGGCGGCGCGCGCCTACGCCGCCTCCACCCGAGCTCCCCCCCTCGATGGGACCGGGAGGGAGCCCTGGTAGGAGACCGGGTGAGGAGCCAGCGAGGGACCGAGGTGGCGCGAGGCCTCCGTGCATACGCGTCCCCGTCGAAGACGACCCCGCGCCGCGCGTCCAACTCGAGCACCGTCCGGCTGGCGCGCTGCCCTTCGATCCGGCATCCTCGCCCCATGCCCAACCTCGCCGACTTGGAGCGCCCGCGGCGCATCGAGCCTCGGCTCCACGAAGCGGTCGAGGATCGGCCGTGGTACGACACGGAGCTCGACGTGGCCCAGAGTCCCGCCCACGCCGCGATGGTCATCGACCTCGCGTCCATCCTCGGCGCCCTGGGGGAGGAGCTGTCCCTCACCGTCCTCAGCGACGCCTCGGTGTGGTTCATCAACCCAGGGACCGACGAGCAGCAGGTCTGTTTTCCGGACCTGTCGGTCCTGAGACCGGACACCGAGGTGAAGCGGGCGACCGCCGAGGAGGCCCTCTTCATCGGCGAGGTCGTGAGCACCCGGGACCGACGCAAGGAGATCAAGGACACCCGCTTCCAAACCGCGTTCTGCGAGTACAACGACGTCCCCGAGTTCGCGCTCTTCTTCCCCGAGCTCGACGACCCGCGGGCGCTGACCTGGTTCCGGATGGTGGACGGGCTCTATGAGGAGGTCACGATAGCCCCCGGGGGCGAGGTCGAGTCGACGTCGATCCCCGGTCTCGGGTTCCGCGTCCTGCCCCACGAGGCGTGGCGTCCAGGCCGGAAGGTGGACGTCGTCTACCGTGGCGAGCTCCGGCTCCCCGTGGCCGGGGAGCGCGCCCGCGCCGAGGAGGAGCGCGCCCGCGCCGAGGAGGAGCGCGCCCGC
>DAIQNR010000240.1:0-3016 GCA_036788295.1 Myxococcota bacterium | reverse complement strand
CTCGGTCCGCCGCCGGACGGCCAAGAACACAGGATCCTTCGCCTGGAGGCGCCGTCCCAACCCGTTCGGTGCTCAGGCGTCGCCTCGGCGCCTGCGCCCACCCGCCCCGCTGGGCCTGAGGCGCCGGCGATGGCTCAGCGCTTGGTCATGAAGGCGACGAGATCCTTGGGGAGGCCGTCGCTCCACTTCTCTTCGTCCCCGGCCTCGGGCAGGACCGTGCCGAACTCGGCCATCTGCGAAGCGGGAAGCTCGGATAGATAGACCCAGACGAGGCGGGGCTCGGTCTCGGCGGCGGCGGCGACGTCCCGAAGGAGCCGCTCGGTCAGGGCCCGCCGGTCGGCCGTGGTCCGACCCTCCCGGATGAACCCGTGCACGAAGATGTGGTCGTGGGTGAGCGAGCCCCCACCGATGAAGACGTCGGCGGCGCGCACCGCCTCGAACAGGACTTGGGCGAAGTACCCGGGCGCGCCCGTGATTTCGTGGTGCGCGCGGGTGATGGCCTTGGCGACGGCGCCGCGCCGTTTGTCGGCGGCGCCGCCTGCGAGAACCGTGCAGCGGTAGGTCGGCATGCTCGCAGCCTACCCCGAACGCGCCGCCTCGTGCGTTTCGTTTGCCCCGGACGACACCCGTTCCTCCACCTCGGACTCGAATTCCGCCGCGGCGCCCCGGGCGCCGGGCCGGCTTGCCCAAAAATGCGCCCCGGCTGCCTTTGCGCTAGGCTCGCCCGCGATGGGCCTTCGCACTCCGCTGTCGATCTACGTGGTGTTTCACCCCGGCTCCGAGACCTCGCAGCGCTACGCGGACGCGATCCATGACTGGTTTCGGGTCGCCGACGAGGACGGCGATTCGACCGAGGCGGGCATTCCCGTCTGGTACCGTTGCGCGCTCGAGGGCGGGAAGTTGGCGCCCAAGATGGCTTGGGGAGAGGCCGCGCTGAACGCGGTCGTCGTCTTGGTGTCGGCCGAGATGCTTCTCGACGATGCGTGGCGGCGGGCGGTGCGCGAGATGATGACCACAACCCCGGCCGACGCTGCCCGGGTGGTGTACCCGGTCGCGCTGTGCCCAGGGGCGAGCCACCTCGCCTGGCTCTTTGTAGCCCAGGCGCTGCCCGGGAGCTCGGAGCGGGTGCTGCGCCGAGCGCTCACCGAGGCGGTCACCCGCGAGCTGCGACAAAAGCTCGAGCCCCACAGCGACGGGCCGCCCAAACCACCCCAACCCATCCAGGTCTTCATCAGCCACGCCAAGGCCGACGGGCTCGAGGTCGCCCGGGGCCTGCGCGACGACCTCGCCAAGGTGAGCCAGCTCAAGACATGGTTCGACGAAAACGACATCGCGCCGGGCCATGCCTGGCGCTCGCTGCTCGTCGAGCAGCCCGCGGACGCAGGAACCGCCGTGATCGCCATCGTCTCCAGCGTCTACCCTCGCCGAAACTGGTGCATCCAAGAAGCGAGCTTCGCCCGCACCCCACGGCCAATGAAAGCACTCGACGGTCCCGTTCGCGTCTTCACCGTGTCCCCGACCGTCGCCGTCATCCTTCCCCAGACGAGGTGGAGCCGGCAGCTCGCGCAGCTCGCCCAAGTGGCGCAGATCGGTTGGGCGCTCGGGGAAGCGGACCCGGCGGCGCGCGTGGCCAACATCGTGGATCGGCTGCTCCTCGAGACCCTTCTCATCGTCTACTATCGCGCCTTCGCCGTCGGCATCGCCGACGAGTGGGCGAAAAAGAAGCCCCAGGACGAGCAACTCGTGCTGCTGACGTGGGTACCCGACCATTGGACTTTGGCCCACGTGCTCGACGAGCTGGCCCCGAGCGAATCGACGCGCTGGACCGTTGCCTACCCGGGGCGCGGGCTGCGCCGGGCCGAGCACGAGGAACGCCAGGCTCAAGCCTCGAGGCGCCTCGGCGAAAGGGTTCGACTCGTGCCCCAGGAGCGGCTCGAGGACGGGGCGCCCCTCGAGCTCGGGAACCTTCGCGTGGCGCTCTCGGGCGGCGGGGCGAACGCCGACGTCGCCGCCGCGGGGCTCGGCATGCGCCACGTCAACGATGTCATGTTTCGGCTCAGCCAGCGCCTGCTCGAGGCCGGCGCCAAGCTCGAGTTCGGGGGCGCTCTTTCAAACCACGACGACGTCCTGACCAAAGGCGTGATCGCCGCCGCCGAGGGATGGTACCGCCTCACCCAAGTCCCGCCGAACGAGCCGGAGGACAGCCCGCTCACGAACTACGCCGCGTGGCCGTTCTATCGCTTCATCGACGCCCGCCAACAAGCGGAGCTCTTCTCCGTGTGCCGCTTCGTTCCCATCGACCCCGACGAAGAAGGATGGCCTGTTGCCCGAGACTTCGACCCGAACGACCCCGCCCATGCCCGGTGGGGCGCCGGTGCGCTCAGCAAGATGCGCCTCGAGTGCTCGAAGGCATGCGGGGTCCGCGTGGTCTTCGCCGGAAAACTTCGGGGGTGGAGCGGCTACATGCCTGGGATCCTCGAGGAAGTGGCGTTGTCGCTCGAAGCGAACAAACCCGTGCTCGTCATCGGCGGCTTCGGGGGCATGGCCCACGAGCTGGCCCGCTTCCTCGCTGATCCCCAAAACCCTTGGCCGGTCGCCGCGACCATGGAGGCGGCGCTCGCCGGCAAGCCGTTTCAGGTCCTCTGCCGGGATGGCTGGTCCCGAGAGTTCGCGCGAAAGCGGTTCACGTGGGCGAAGAGCACCGTTGAGCGCTACCGCGAGCAGTTGCACGGCCGGGCGCCCTGGCCCTACCCAGTGGCGCAAGAAGACGTACTCGACCTTCTCGACGCGAGCAGCCCCGCCGACACCATCCGGCGCGTCCTGTCCGCCCTCCGCTCCCTCGCCGCGTGACCTCGACTCACCCCGCTGAGCAGCGCCCAAAGGGTTATCAACCCTCGTCCTGCTCGAGGCGCGCGAGAATGCCGAGCCCGGCCTGAAACAGGACCCCGAAGGCGTCCGGCAGAGCTTCCGCCAGCGGGCGAAGGAGGTCCGTACCCTCCTTGGCCGCGGCACGCGC
>DAIQNR010000239.1:0-3025 GCA_036788295.1 Myxococcota bacterium | reverse complement strand
ATGGATCGCTCCCTGGAGCACCGCGACCCGCTCGGCCGCCGACAGCGGCTCGAGCGCCCGCACGAAGTCCTTGCCGCGGAGGCCCGAGAGCACGGACGCGACCGTGGCGGCGTCCCCGCGCGCCGGGAAATCTCCTACCGCGCGCGGACGCGCTGAATGGCGGTGGACGGTCGCTCCCAGGCTGTGGGTGAACTCGCCGGGGATCGGCGCCTTCTCGGTGAGTCGGGAGGCCGAGACGTGCACGAATTCGATCCGCGTCTCGATGGGGACCTCCCGGTTCATCTGCTCGGCGAAGGCTCTTCGATGGGCCTCGCCCTTGGCGGCCCGCTCCGCTTGAAGCTGGGCCAGCGCGGCTCCGTCGAGCCCCGACAGTAGGAGAACCTCGGCCGGCTTTCCACCCTCGGTCGTCTGGCCGGTTCGGGTGAGACCCAAGGCCGGCGCAGCTCGAGGGTCTCGAGGGGCCGAAGCCTGGAGGGCTTCGAGCAGGCACTGGGTTCCCTTGGCGATGGGTCCGGTGACGGAATCGGGCGACTCCCGTGGCGCTCCCGGCGCACGTGCCGTGGGCGCCGATTCTTGGCGCTCGGTCTGCACCGGGTAGAGGTCGTAGCCGGTGGTCCCGTCGCGGAGGCGCTGCATCTCGGGAGTCGACATCGCCCCGGACGAAGCGAGGTTCGTGCCAACCCAGGCCGAGCCCCGCTCTCGGCGATTTTCGGCTCGAGGCTCGTTCGGTTCTCGTTCGCCGAACGGCCAACCGAACCGAACCGAACCGAACCGAGCATCCCCCGCTGCGCCGTGCCTTCGAACCTCGCGCCACCCTAGCCGTCGGCCTTGGCCGCCCGGAGGGCGTCGGCGACGGGGGCGAGGGGGGCCACCAGCTCGTCCACGCCGAGCTGCCGGGGAAGCAGCTCCTCGAGGAGCTGGTTCTCGGCGACCAGCTTGGCTCGAGAGGCCTCGTCCACGGTCACGTCCAGGGTGGCCTGGTTGCTGGCAGCTCGACAGTTTGGGTGGCCGCGGCCGCCCCGCTGTCCGAAGGAGGGCGTGCTCGGCCCGCCACCCACTCGGGCGGGCTCCCCCAAACTTGGCGTCCTCGGAACCGCCGCGGAGATTCGCTCGGCGTCGGCCCGGCCGCGGACATCGAGGTGTGCGCATCGGGCGGGTGTCGGCCCTTGCGACGTCGAGGCGACCCCTCGTCAGGGCGGCCGCACGGCCGAAGCGGGGGCGCTGGCGGGTGGAGGTCGTCGGGAGGCGCTTCAACGTGGCGCGGCCCTCCGACGACCAAGTTCGGGTCGAGGTGCGCGAAGGCCGGGTCCGCATGCTCGGGCCGGGACACGACGGCGAGCTGGGCCCACGCGATATCTTCGACTCTCGAGAACCTCCTCAGGCTCCGCGCGCGGCGCGCCCGAGTCCGCGGCGCAGAGGCTCGAGGGCTCGTGGCGACCCCGAGCTCGCTCGAACCGCGAGCCGGTCCCCCCGAGCCGGCAACCCAGTCGGCGCAAGCACTCGAGTCCGCCCCCCAAAACCGGGGAGCTCGCGACACGAGCGCCCGAGGCGACCGCGACGTCGCGACCATCACGGTCGACACCCACGCCCTGGACTGCGGACCCATAGGCCCCTCAGCCCGCTCGACCACCTCCCGGACCGCGCCCGGGAGGCCACCGGCCCCCAGGATGTGGTCTGAATGGCGCCGAGGGGATGACCCAGCGCCCGAGAAAAACCCTGCAACCACCGCCACTTTGCGCAGCCGCCGCCACCACCCCTCCGAACTGGGCTGCGAGGAACGCCGTGATGGGCGCCGAGGCTGGGTAAGGCCGAGTCCCCGAATCTCTGGCCGCACGCGGACGCGCTGAATTCGGTTGGACCGACCAGTCTCAGATGCTTCTGAAATCGTTCGTCTCCGCGGCTAGGGGCTCCTTCGTTGGCAGATTGAGCAACCGCTGCTAGCCTCTCCCTATGGCATTTCGAGCCCAAGTCGTGAACGGTCGGATCGTTCTCGACGAGCCCACCGATCTTCCCGATGGGACCGTGCTCGAGTTGATCGTGGACGAGGGCGGCGACTCGCTCGATGACGAGGATCGCGAGCGCCTTCACGCTTCCATTCGCGAGGGCATGGAGCAGATTCGACGTGGCGAAGTCGTCCCGGCCGAACAGGTGCTTGCAGAGCTTCGCGCTCGGCGATCATGACGGTGCCCGTCTTCGTCTCGCATCGCGCTCGCCTCGAGATCCGTCGAATCGATGAGTGGTGGTCACAGAATCGACCGGCGGCGCAAAACCTCTTTGCCGAGGAACTCAAAGCGGCCTTCGAGCGCATCGGCGAGCGCCCGGGTTCTGGCACGCCGTATCCACTTCCTGGTCATGAGGAGTCGATGCGGGTGCTGCTGCGTTCGACACGATACCACGTGTACTACGAGTTCGACGCCGGAGCAGTCTACGTGATCACGGTTTGGAGCGCGGTGCGCGGTCGTGACCCTCGTCCCCGCTGATCACGTGCGCCGGAAGCCTCGCGGGCGGTGAAGGCTGACGGCCGCTTCGCGGCCGCAGCTTATCGTCGGGTGTTGGACCGAGTCTGCGCAACGCCTGTGTCCTTGAGCGAGAGGCTGCTTGACGCGCGTATGCATAATTGTGCATACGGTCTGTCTCGTGGCGTTTGAGTGGGACCCCGAGAAGGGCAGTGCGAACGTTCTCAAGCACGGCATCGCGTTCTCAGACGCCTCTGGTGCTCTTGAAGACCCCTACCCACAGACGCGAGAAGACCCGCACCCTGATGAGGAGAGGTGGGTGTCCTTGGGCCTGGACTACCTGGGTCGACGGTGGTCGTGGCGTTCACCTGGCGGGGAGATACTCCTCGCATCATCTCGGCGCGGCCGGCGACAGCCGGGGAGCGAAGAGCCTACATGAGAGGACTACTATGAAGGAAGAGTACGACTTCGAGGGCGCAAGGCGCGGACCTGTCCTGTCGTCGCCGAGCGGAAAGACGCGCATTACGATTCGGATTGATGATGACGTGCTCGATTGGTTCAGGGCGCAG
>DAIQNR010000238.1:0-3063 GCA_036788295.1 Myxococcota bacterium | reverse complement strand
GGGAGGGTGCGGGCCAGGTGGCGGAGGGTGCCGCGCAGCCAGTCGAGCTCGCGGTCGCCGTCGTTTCGCCGGTGCCATGCGACGCGCACGGTGAACCCCGGAATATCGATCGGCGGGGGAACGCGTACGAGCGAGAAGTTTTCGGCGAAGCGGTCGGCGATGTGCTCGGCGACGGTCAGCACATAGTCGCTGCCGGCGACGAGCCCCGGAGCGGCCGAAAAGTTCGAGACGATCCGGCTCACCCTGCGCTCGAGGCCGAGCTCGGCGAGGCGGCGGTCGACGACCCCCAGGCCGCGACCCCGAGGGGAGACGAGGACATGCTCGAGCGCGGCGAAGCCCTCGGGGCTGAGCGGGCGCTCGGCGGCGGGGTGGCCCTTGCGAAGCAAGCAGACGAAGCGGCTCGTCAGCAGCGGCGCGGTGCGGACGTCCTCCGGGAGCGGCTCCGAGAACACGCCCATGGCGAGGTCGATCTCTCCATCGCGCAGCGCCACGGTGAACCCATCCCGGAGAGGCCGGGAGAGCAAGTCCACTTTCGGAGCGAGCGAGGCGAGCTGCTCGCTCCACAGGGGAAGCAGCACCAGCTCGAAGAAGTCATTGGTCCCAAAGGACAGCCTTCGACTGAGCCGTTCGGGGACGACCTCACGGCCATAGACGAACAGGGCCTCCGCCCGCTCGAGCACCGCCCGGACCTGGGGCTCGAGCGCGAGCGCCCGCGGGGTCGGGACCATCACCTTCCCGGCCCGGACGAGCAGCTCGTCGCCAAAAGCGTCGCGGAGACGGCGAAGGGCGTGGCTCGTCGCCGAGGGGCTGAGCGACACGCGCTCGGCCGCCTGCTTGATGCTGCGGGTCTCGAGGAGCGCGCCGAGCACGACGAGCAGGTTCAGATCGAGGGCAGAGAGCTGCACGGGGTCGAATGCTACCATGTAGAGCCTGCACTGGGTGCATGCCCATATCGGGCCTAGGGTCCGGCCCCAAGGAGTTGCCCATGACGAAAATTTTGGTGACCGGCGCGACCGGCAACGTGAGCGAGCAGGTGGTCCAGGGCCTTTTGGCCCAAGGTGCAAACGTGCGGGCGGGGGTGCGCGACCCGGGCCGCGCCGCCCGCCTCGCGGACGCGGGCGCGGAGGTGTCGCGCTACGACCACGACGACCCGGCGACGATCGCCGCCGCCTTCGAGGGGATCGACCGGGCGCTCCTGTTCGTCCCCTTCGTGCCCGGCTTCTCGGCGCTGGCCGAATCGGCGCTCGAGGCGGCCAAGAACGCGAACGTCCGCCACATCGTGAAACTATCCGCGGCCGGGGCCGACCCGGGCGCCGACCTGTGGGTGGCGCGGGAGCACGGCCGGGCCGACGAGAAGGTGAGGAGCAGCGGGATCGGGTTCACCGTGCTGCGGCCCACGTTCTTTCAGGACAACGTGCTGACCTATGCGATGGACAGTTTGAAGAAAGAAGGCGCGTTCTACGGGGCGTCCGGGGGGCAGCGGACCAGCTTCGTGAGCACGGCGGACATCGCCGCGGTCGCGGTCGAGGTGCTCATGAGCCCCGAATCCCACGCCGGACAAACGTACGATCTCACCGGGGGCGAAGCGCTCACCGGTGAAGAGGTCGCCGCGCTGCTCACGACGGTGGGCGGGCGCCCGATCCGCTACGTGGATCTCAGCCTCGAGCAGTTCGAGGCCGGCGCCCGTTCGCAGGGCACGCCGGAGCCGTACATCGAAGCCTTCGTGGGACTCGAGCGGGTCAAAGCCAACGGGTGGGCCGAGGCGGTGAGCCCCCACGTCGAGCAGGTGCTCGGCCGCCCCCCAGAGCGCTACGAGACTTTCCTCCGCCGTCACGCAAGCCGCCTGGCCTGAGCGGCTCAGGGTTTTGGTTTCTCTACTCGGGGAGCTTGGGCGGAGAGGCTGCCGGTGGGCGGCATTGGTAGTCGTTGGATGGCGGCGCGGAACGCCGCTGCCTCCCCCCCGGTGGTAGCGCTGCCGAAAGGTCCTGTCATGCTTGCCGGCAGCGCTTCACCGGGAGGTGCACACGCGCCGGAATGCTCTCGTCCGAGAACCAGAGAGTCCCACCGCCCCCGCAACACCCGGTTGTCTGACAGGCGACCGCGCCGCCGCCCCGCAACCCACCCGCAATGCGGATGCCACGCTTGTGCACGCGGGACGCTTGTGCACGCCCTGGCTGCTTATGCTGGCTTGCCTGTCCATGGCACGTTCACACGCACCCGCGCCCCCACTTCTCTAGGGTTTCCTCAAGTTGGGCGATCTGTCCGTCCGACCCACATGGACGGCGCCGGAGGACATCCAAAAGGAGTCCAAGTCCTTCCCAGTGGGACACACACGATAAGTGCAGATGTTTGAAGAAGTGGCGCGCAGCATCACGACCCCAGTCCGAACCAATACGAGGGATCATGATGTGGTCATGAGGGTTCGTAATGGTCTCTCTGCATACATCGCAGACCCTCTCCGTTGGCATGGACGCTCTCATGGCCCGCTCCGCCACCTCTTGAACCAACTGCCGCCGAGGATCAGCACTCGAGCAGCTCAGGTGAACTGCGGCATCATTGAAGACTTCAAGGGGATCGGGCCTCATGAACACGAACGCGGGAAATACTATGAAAAGTTGCTCTGCTTCGATCGGCTGTTCGCAGAGCGGACAGGCCGTGTGTCCAAGCAAGACTAGGCTCATGGCTGTACCTTTGTCACTTCTCCCCCACAAAAGACCCAGTGAACCGTTCGTCCCAGAATCTTGAGAATGGTGCGAACGGCTTCGCTCGCGGGCGCGGAAGTTGGATGAGCGTGCCCAAGAACCGTGGTGACTGGCCCTTCCTGAAATATAATTCCACCCAGCCCTCCGGACACCAACGCACTCTGACCATCCCCGAGCAGGGTCGCGACGAGGCCAGTGGGACCGCAGACATCGAGGCTGACGGAGACGGCGTCCGGCCGGGCAGGGTCGGCGAAGCCACGGGTCCCCGGCAGGTCGCTCCCGCCGCATAGCCCGGTCCACCCCGCCGGCCAGCTCCCGCTGTCGTCCTTTCACCTACAGCAACCCGGGACCCCGCCGCTAG
>DAIQNR010000237.1:0-3085 GCA_036788295.1 Myxococcota bacterium | reverse complement strand
CCGACGAGGGAGAGCGTCCGGTCGAGCGGCTCCTCGAATCCGAGCGTGAGCTCGACATCGTCGAAGGTGGCCGAGAGGTCCACCCGAGGGTACGGGACTGGGCCCGATTCGGAAAAAACCGAGCGAGGGTCGCTCGCCCCGTCGAAGGACGGGCTTCGCTCCGGGCGCGGCCCCGTCGGCCCGAGCGTCCGAGCGTCCTTCGCGGAGCGATCGTCGGGTGCGCCGACCTGGGCGCTCCGGGCGGTCTGCAGCCTCGCGCGGAGCGTCTCCACGTCCACCGGTTCGATGCTCCCGGTGGTGAGGTCGCCCGGGTCTTGGCGCTCCGTTCGGCTCTGCGGCCGGGGCGCAGCGGGGACCGGCTGCGGTCGGGGCACCGTCTCGTCGTCGTCGTCCCGAACCCCGGCGAGCAGCGCCGCCCGCTCCACCGCGCCGAGACCGGTCGCCGTCTCGTCGCCGTCGATGAACGTCAGCTCCGCCCGGTCCAGCGGGCCGCCCGAAGGCCCAAGGGGGTCGTCTTCGTCGAGCACGGTCCGGTTGTCGGGGTCGGGCGTGGCCGGGTCCGAAAAGCTACGGGGCGCCGGATCCGCGGTCGTCGCTGGCGCGTCGATCTCGGAGAACCGAGCGAGCGGCTCCGCCCCATCCCTCGGCAGGGTGGGCAGGTCCACCCCCGACGGGGGCTCCACGTTCTGCGTCCGCTCGACGATGCGCGCTGGGTCGATGGCCAAGGCCGCCGGCCTCGGGTCGAGGCCGAGATCGATCCCGGGTTGGGGCTCGGTCAAGAGGCTCGAGCGGGCGCGAGGGGGCGTCTTCGGCGCGATCGCCGTCACGTCTTCCGGTCCGAGCTCCTCGGGACCGTCTTCGTCGAGCCCGAGCAAGGCGCGGTTTTGCCCGAGGGGGGCGCCGCGGTCCTCTGGCCCGGCCGGGCCGATGGTTGGGAGTTCGGTTGCTCCCGTCGGTCGCTCCTCGAGCTCGGCGCGGCTGTGGGCGCGGGCGTGCAGGGACAGCGGCGGCAGCACCCGTCCCACCGGCTCGACCGGCGGCAGCCGGACCCGCGCCCTCCGGGCCTGCTCCTCGGCATCATGAAGGAACAGGTTCTGCATGAACCGGGCGAGGTGCGGCGCCCCGACCTGCGCCCTCGAGCGGTACACGTAGGCGTGCAAGGCGTCATGCAGTTGTTTGGCCGACTGAAAGCGGTCCTGCACCCTTCGGGCGAGCGCCCGCTCGACCACCGCCTCGAGCTCCCGGTCCAAATCCGGACGGTAGTGCCGGACCGGCGGCTCGATGATCGCGTCCCGGACCCGCTCGAGCACCGCGAGGTCGTTCTTGCCCGCGAAGAGCCGGTGGCCGGTCAGCAGCTCGAACAGCACGATGCCGGCTGCGAACACGTCGGCCCGGTGGTCGATCGCCGTCCCGCTCACCTGCTCGGGGGCCATGTACCCGAACTTCCCCTTCAGGATTCCGGTGGCGGTCTTCTCTCTGGTGGTGGCCTTCGCGATGCCGAAGTCCCCGATCTTGACCTCGCCTTCGAACGACAGGAGCACGTTCGAGGGCGAGACGTCCCGGTGGATGATGCCGAGCGGCGCGCCGTCGGTCGCGGTCAGGCGGTGGGCGTGCTCGAGCCCCCGCAGAACCTCCATCACGATGTACAAGGCGATGTCGGTGGGAAAGCCGATCCGCTTTCGCCCGCAAGCGGCCAGGGTCTTCAGGAGGTCCCGGCCGTCCACGTACTCCATCGCGATGTAGTACTGGTGGTCGATCTCCCCCAGGTCGTAGACCTGCACGATGTTCGGGTGCTTGAGGGCGACGCACAGCTTCGCCTCCTCGATGAACATGCGCACGAACTGCTCGTCGTCGCTGAGCGTCGGGAGGATGCGCTTGATGACCAGCCGCTTCTCGAAGCCTTCGATCCCGCGCGCGGTCGCAAGGAAGATCTCGGCCATTCCGCCGCTGCCGATGCGGTCCTGCAGGACGTATTCACCAAAGACCACCGGATCGAAGCGGGGGAGGCGAAGCGCCAACGCCCGATTGTCCGACGCCTCGTCGAGGCCGTCCCGCTGCGCGTCGAGCTTCCCCATGGCGAGCAAGAGGGACGTTAGCACCGCTCTTTGGCCGTGTCCCCCCGACGGCCGGCGACCGGGTTGACCGGCGCCGCCGGGCGCCGTTCGAGTGCGCGCCATGCTCGCCCTCGCCCTCGCCCTCGCTGCCCAGGGCTGCGTCGAAGTCCCGGTCGCCGCAGCGGCGGCGGTGCTTCGGCTCGGTCCGACCGCCGACGGATTTCGCCTCGCGCCGGTCGCGGCGCTGCTCGAGGTCTGGAGGAGCACCGAGGACGAACCGTGGTGGCTGCCGGCGGCGGTCGGACTCGGTCGCCAGGAAGCGGCGCTCCGACGAATTCGGGGGTTTCGCCCCCGTTCACCGGATCATCGGCTCGGCCGCGCCCTCGGTCTGCTCGCGCTCGGAGACGTCACCGGGACCGGGACGGTGACCGCGGCGCTCGCCGAGGGTCGCCTCGAAGTGCGGCGCGCGGTGGCGGCGGCGCTCTCGGCGATGCCCGCCACTGTGCCCCGGCGGCTGTCCTACCCGGCCCTGGCCGACGACGATCCGCTCGTGGCGCTGCCGCTCGCCGAGCTCCACGTTCGGAGAGGCAGCCGGAGAGCCCGGGTCGCGCTCGAGCGGCTGCTGCTCGAGCCCGCGCACCGGGCCGAGGCCGGCCGGATCCTGCTCGATCTCGGGTTCACGGTGCGCAGCGCGGAGCTGGCCACGCTGCCGGAGGACCTCCGTCGCCGGGCGGCGGTGGAGCGGCTCGCCCGGGCGGGGCCGCGAATGCACTTCACCGACGCCGACCGAGCGGTCTGGTCGGCCGCGTTTGCCGTCGCGGCGGCGCAGTCGATGCTGCCCTCGCAGATCGAAGCCGCCGCTGTCCGCCTTCAGCGCCGCGACCCGGACGCTGGCGCCGGTGCGCTGGCCGCGGTCGCTTTGCTTCGCGGGCGCGCGGCTGTCGATTGGCCGCCCAAGGGCCCAGCGGCGGCGGCGGCGGCGGCGGTGATCGACGCCTACGCCCGCCTGCCCGGAGCCGTGCTCGACGACG
>DAIQNR010000236.1:0-3086 GCA_036788295.1 Myxococcota bacterium | reverse complement strand
GCCTCGAGCAGGTCTTCGCGGACGAGCCCCTGTCCTGACCCGCGGTGCCCCGCACGAAGACCCCCGCGGCGCTCCCGAAGACCACGGTTGTCCGGCCCGTCCGACATTCGGGCACGTTTGTGGACGAGGCGCTGTCGAGCGGGCAGATGGATCTGCGGCACCCGAAACCCCTCCAAATATTGCAACACTTTTGCCGTCAGTCGATCTCCAGGCAGATGAGCTTCTTTGCGGCGATGTTGCCTGACGGCGAAATGGCCGTCAGGGTCACGGCCGATCCGAGCACGAGGGGACGTTGGGAGGAGAATCGCCCGTCGGCGCCCGTCTGCAGGACGTCGCCGGTGTTCGATACCTCAAGCAACAGACGCTCGCCTTCGGCAAGCCCGGCAACCTGGCCGGAGATCACGCGAGCGCGGAAGTCGACGCGAACGACGGTGGAGGTGAGCACGTCGAGCTGCTTGACCACGGTCGGGCCGATGCTCGAGCCCCGGCGTTCGCTGGCCTGCACCACCACCCGCCCGGGGGGGATCAACGCGGTCAGGCTTCTGCCCGGGCTCGAATGTCGCCCGAACGCATGGGAGATTTCGATGAGCGCGTCGGCGAGGCGCGCCTCCGGGTCGAACTCGGGAAGGACCTGGGCGCGGACGACCGGCGCGTCGAGCGTAAGGGGCGCCTCGGAGGAAAGATCTACCCCTGGATGGAGGAGGCCGTTCTGTGAGCGCACCCGATAGACGCCCGGGTAGGCCCGCAGAACGAAGTCCAGATGGTCCTCGGACCCGTCCCGCTCCCTTCGGGCGCTGGTCTGAATGGTCCCGGTGCAGCCTTCGATGCACTCGAAGGTCAGCTGGTAGAGGGTCGGGAGCTCGTCGTCGAGCCGAGTGAAGCGGAGCTGACCCGGGACCTCGAGCAGAGGCGGCACGGCCACCGAGAGCACGCTCGGCTCGTCGCCGTGCGCGAGCTCGCCGATCGGCGCCCAAGTGAGGTCGGTACGCGTGCTGTTTCCGAAGACGAGGTAGCGCCCGGCAGGCAAGGCTGCGCTCGCCTCGAGCTGGCTTGGCCCCAGCTCGAGGTTCCAGGTGGGTCCGCCGTCGGCCGACACCAGCTGGAACCTGTGGTCGAACATCGAGTTTTCAAGGTCGATTCGGCGCAAGCTGACCGTCGCCCCACCGAGAAGCTCGGTGTCCTGGTCGGGCTCATACGCGAACTCGAGGGTCACGACGCCGCCCGCCCCCGCGACGACCAAGATTGCTGATTGTCCGCGAGGTCCCTCGGGAGACAACTCGACCGGGCTCGCCCCCACCTGCCCCAAATCGACACCCCACAGTCGGACGGTGCTCGAACCTTCGAACGGGCTTCGAACCCGCATTGTATGCCGCACCCACTGGATCTGAAGAGCGCGACCTCCCCCGGGCAAAGTCTCCGGCGCGAGCGTGAAGGTTCCACGGGCCCTCAACCGCGTCTCGAGTTGGCCAGGAGGCAGAAAGACGGATGGGGCGACGTCGCGCAGGGGGAGGTTGAGGACGGTCTTCTCCGCACGAGTGACCTCGAGCCGAACGTCAACCGGCGGCGCGCCTTGGACCAACACCGCCATGGGTTCCCAATCATCGGAGAGATCTATTCGACCGGGCCCGTCCACGGAGAACGGGCTTGGCTGCAGCTCGACCGGTCCCCAGACCGCCCGATAGATCTCTTCGAAGGCTCGCCCTGCAATCCAAGTATCAGGTGGACCCTCGACGACGAAGGTGCTTCGCGGTCCTCCCGGAGTCCCAACGATTAGTTGGGAACGGCCGCTGACCGATAGATCGGGACGCACCGAGTACCGATACTCGAAGTCGTGCATGGCGGCGCGAACGTCGTTGGGGGACTCCTTGGTGCGATCGTCGCAGACCGTCCCCGCCGTGTCCGCCGTCCAGGCGATCGTCCCTTCGCAGGAACCGAGGAGAACGCCGCTACAGCCCGCCGCACATTCGAGCCGGCCCGAGGAGAAGCCGAAGTCGGCGCAGGTCAAACCCCCGAACGCTTCGCCGTCGCACCGCTCCCCGGGCCCGATTCGACCGTCTCCGCACACCCCCGGGTCTTCGCCTGCGTCTGTTCCCACATCGGTGCCCGCGTCCCCACCCATCGGGGCAGCGGGAATCGACTCCTCCCCGCAGCCCGAGAGCACGAGCGCCCCGACGAGGCGCCAAGCCGCGCCGCCTCGGTCGGTCTTCCGTTTCATCTGTCGAGCCATCCGTCAAATGACCCCACGAAATGGCCGAGCGGTCAACCGAGCGCCTGCCGGGATGACGACGTCGGGCGGGGAGCTTCGCCTGGTGTACGTGCTGCTCGAGCACCAGAGCACGGTGGACCGGCTGATGGCTTACCGGATGCTCCGGTACGTGGGCCGGATCTGGGATGAGTGGCTGAAGGGGCAGCCCGAAGCGAAGCAGCTGCCGCGGGTGGTGCCGGTGGTCCTGTTCGCGGGGGAGGGTCCGTGGACGGCGCCGACGTCGGTGGAGTCCCTGGTGGACGGCGGGCCGGCGCCGTGGGTGCCCCGGATGAGTTTCATCCTCGACGACCTGAGCTGAGGGCCTGCGACGAAATAATCTGCACCATCTCGCCGGCCCTCGCCGCCGCTGGTGGCGTCGCCGCTTCGCTCTCGTCGGTCACAGACGGCCGGGTATGCTCCCTCCTCGCGCCACCACCAGCAACGGCGATGACTCGACGACCTGGCCCAGCTTATTTCGCCACAGGCCCTGGTTTCGGAGCGCGGTCTTCGGTCCCGCGCGCTGTCGGTGTTCGGGGAGCTGACGCTTCGGGCTCTTTTGCGCTTGCCCCGCAGCCCGGACCCTCTGGGGGAGCTTCGGCGATGGCTGCCTGCGCTCGGTCAGCTCCTGGTCGCGCCGAACGGCCTGGCTCGTCTGCGGGCGCTGATCGAGTACCTCGCTTCGGTTGCCGACTTCGAGCCAGCTGGGTTACGTCCGGTGGTGGCGCAGCTGGGACGAGCTGCGGAGGAGACCGCCATGACCGCTGCCGAACGCCTACGCCAAGAGGGACGCCAAGAGGGACGCCAAGAGAAGGCCGTGGAGATGGTCCTCAGGCTGCTGCGC
>DAIQNR010000235.1:0-3147 GCA_036788295.1 Myxococcota bacterium | reverse complement strand
GGCTAACGAAGCTGTCCAAAGATTCCAACCTTCGGGGCGGGCGCGTTGTGGGTCGCCACCCCCCGCAGGAGGCCGGGGCTCGTGTGTTCTGCGCCCCACTCACCGGCGGGGGTGATCCCGATGAAGCCACCGGTGGCGCCGGCCGGTCGCTCGATGGCCCGCAAGGTCGCTCTCATGGCCACGGTCAGAGGCTCGCCCCCATAGGTCATCCTCGCCGCGACGTCGTGGGCGGCGACCTGGCGAATGAACCACTCGCCCCACCCGGTCGCGGACAGGGCGACGACCTCGTCGGCGTAGGTGCCGGCGCCGATGATCGGGACGTCGCCCACCCGCCCTGGGGCTTTTTCGCCGTAGCCCCCGGTGGACGTGGCAGCGGCGACGTTCCCGCACCGGTCGAGGGCCACGGCCCCGACGGTTCCCGATTTGGACTTCTTTTCCCTTTTCCCAGGTACGAGGAAGTAGGCCGGGGGCACCGGCCGAAGGCCCATCTTCTTGGCGAACGCGCTCGCGCCTCGGTCCACCAGGAACACATGGGGCGAGCGGAGGAGGACGAGCTCGGCGAGGCGAATCGGGTTCTTCACGTCCCGCACCGCGGCCACCGCCCCGGCGGCGCGGTCGCGCCCGCGCATGATCGCGGCGTCGAGCTCGACGAAGCCGTTGGCGTTCGGCCGCCCACCGCGGCCCGCGTTGAGCTCCGGCGCGTCTTCGAGCGCGGCCACGACTTCCACCACCGCGTCCACCGAGGTGCCGCCGGCGGCGAGCACGGCCCCTCCGCGCTCGAGCGCCGCCCGGAGCGCGGCGGTGCTCTTGGCCCGAACCTCGTCCGAGCCGGCCCAAGCCCCCGCCCCTCCATGGGCCACGACCGTCCACCGCTCGTGGGCTTTGCATCGCTCAGGCTCGACCTCGGACCCGGCGAGCACCACCAACAGAAACATCGCGGCCATCAGCCGGAGTTTGCCATGCGCCAGAGGCTCCTTCGGTCCTCCGGGGGCCCTTTTTTTCTCTGCTGCGTTCGGTCAGACTCGCTGCAATGAGCGCAGCGCCGTCCTTCCCCGTCCCCCCGTTTCCTGCGGCCTGCCGAGAAGCGGCGAACGAAGTGTGGGGGGCCTCGTTTCGCCACCCCTTCGTGGTTCAGCTCGCCGAGGGCACGCTCCCGCCGGAGAAGTTTCGCTTCTACCAGATGCAGGACGCCCGGTACCTCGAGGCCTTCGCCGACGCTTGCTGCCTCATCGCCTCCCGGTGCCCCGGACCGTCCGACAAACTCTGGTTCATCGACGCCGGCCGGCTCGCGCTCGTGGTGGAAGGCGAGCTGCACGCGGGCTACGGAGAGAAGCTCGGGTACGGCCCCGGGGACATCGCCGCGCTCGAGCTGACCCCCAGCAACCGGGCCTACCAGGATCACATGGTGGCGGCGGCCGCCCGCGGGAGCCTGGTCGAGGCGGTGGGAGCGCTCGCCGCTTGCCCGTGGCTGTACATCGAGCTCGGGCGCCACCTGCTGAAGACCCTGGGCACGATCCCGGACTCGCACCCGTACGCGGACTGGCTGCGCATGTATTCGGACCCGAGTTTCGATGCCTACATGACCGAGCTGCTCAGCCGCTGGGAGCGCTTCGCTGCCGGCGCCACCGCCGCCGAGCGCCACCGGGCCACCGAGAACTTCGTGGTCAGCGCCCGCTACGAGTGGCGGTTTTGGGAGCAAGCGTTCATCGGGGAGCGATGGACCAGCCATCCCGCTGTTCACGGTGACGCCTTGGGGGTATGAGCGCGGGATGGACATCATCCAAAGCCTGGTCTCTCAGCTCGGCATCGATCCGGGCAGAGCGGAGTCGCTCGCAGGAACCGTGCTCGGCGGCGTGAAGGGCATGCTCGAGCAAAAGGACCCGGCGGCGGCGGCCCAGCTCGGCAGCGCCGTCCCGGAGATCGACCGGTGGAAAGGCCAGGCCGACGAGGCACAGACCCCCGGGCTCGCTGGAGGGCTCGCGGGGATGCTCGGCGGCGGTGGTCTCGGCCAGATGCTCGGGAGCGCCGGCGCCGCGCTCGAAGGCGCCGGCCAGCTCGCCGGCCTGGCCTCGGTGGTCGAGAAGCTCGGGCTCGATCGGGGGCAGGCAGCGACCATCCTCCCGCTCATCGTTGCTTTTCTGAAGTCCCGACTCGACCCGAGCACGTTCGAGGCGATCGCGCGCCATGTGCCTCTGCTCTCCGGCGCGCCGGAGGCGGGCGGCGGTCTCCTCGGCTCGTTGGGCGGGCTCTTCGGTTCGCGCTGAGGCCAAGAACCCAGGGTCCTTCGCCTGGAGGCGCCGCCGCAACCCGTTCGGTGCTCTAGCGGACCTCGAAGGAGGACAAGCGAAAGCCCCGGCGGCCCAGGGCTTGGCCGAGCGCCGGCGCGGCCCCCTCGAGGTCGCGGCGCAGCCGGTCGGAGCACCCGGTCACCGTGCATCGCACCTCGCTCGACTCGCACTTCACCTCGAGCTCCACGCCGTCGAGGCCGGCGCCTTCGAGCCGAACGCGGAGGTGGCTTCGTCCGTCCTCGATGACTTGGGTGACGGCGCCTACGATCTTCTCCAGCAGCTCGGGAGGCACCACCGGCGCCGATCCGCCCGCGCTCTTGACCCCGGCGAGCGCCTCGGACTCGCGGCGGCGCTCGTCTTCGCTCCGGTCCCGGCGGCGACGGCGGTCGTCCTCCATGGGGGCCACCACCGGTCCCTCGGGGTTGCGCAAGCTCTCCTGCCGCTCCTCCCGCACCACCTGATCCCGGCCGTCCTCGTCCCGGAGCCGGTCCTCCACCGCGCGGCGCTCCTTCGTCTGACCGGCCTGGTGTTGCTCGGTCCGGTCGAGCAGGACGCGATGATCGCCCCCTTGCTCGTCCCGGCGGCGGACGAGAGCGGCTTTTCCGCCCAGCGCCTGGGCCAGCGCCTCGCGCTTCGCTCGCTCGTGGGGGAGCTGGGGCTTCTGGTTTCGAACCTGGTCGAGCACCCGGCGGGCGTCGGCGTCGCTGCGGGTCCGCGCCTCTCGGTCGCGCGCGGCCGCCCGATCGGACTGGTCCGCGGACCGTGCTCCCATCGTCTCGCGGAACGACCGCTCGGCCCTCTTGGCCTGGCTCGCCTCGCCGTTTCGGACCTCGGCCCGGCGATGGGCCTCTTGCATCTC
>DAIQNR010000234.1:0-3278 GCA_036788295.1 Myxococcota bacterium | reverse complement strand
ACATCCGCTTCTTCGGAGAGTGCCTGTCCGCCGCCGACGAGGCCCTCCTTCTCCCACCGAGGGTGCGCAGCCAGCCATGAGCTTTTGCCGAGGCGAAGGAGAACTTCGACGGGCGCTCCCTTGTTTCGCCTCGAAGGACCCAGCCGCAACCGCGAGCGCGTGGCCGGCCTCGATGCGCAGCGTCAAGGGACGCAGGACGGGGTGTAGGAGATGGAAACCGGTTCCATGGGCGACGGCTGTGCGTCGTCCGAAAACTCGATGATGGTGTAGGGAAGCATATGCGACTCGAAGAAGAAGGGACCGACTGTGTCGAGCTCCGTCGGGTTCACACGCCAATCCGCGCCCGAACCAAAACTTCCTCCGCGAAGCGGGCGGCCACCCACCCGGATTTCGAGGTCACGGGCGGCTTGGCGCAACCGAACGCGCCGCGAGTGGCCATGGAAAGGGAGGAACTTGCTGGCGATCGCTTCGCCCCATAGACTCGGCTCCTCCCGGCACCGACCCAACCCCCCCCGGCCAGTGGATAGGTCAAGATACTATCACTCCCGAACGAGCGATAGTCTTCGACTGGGGGGCTCTCTGGATACTGGCACCTTCCGCCAGCGTATCCATTGCCGTCGACCGACACCGCTCGGAGCCGGAATCGCGCCTGTCGACCCATGAGCGCCTCGAGGGAGTGAACGAGCTGGTACGTAAGGCTCCTTGCGGCTGGCCCGACAGAAACCCCACCGCTGGGGCTGCTCCAGACGACCAGGAGGTTCGCGTCGTAGCGGAGGAAACCGGCATTGTGCTGGAGGATCCACGGGGGGCTGACCGCTTTCTCGAGGTTCTCGTCGGGCCTTCTATGCAACGAACGCGGTGCGAACAGCATTCGAGCGAGCGCCTCGCGCGCCGAAGGCTCGCCGCTCGGCGAGACGTATCGCTCGAGCGTACCGCTTGGGCTGACCGTCTCATGAAGAAACCCACACGAGCCGGGTAGCACTCTTACCGGCCGGATGCCCGTCTCTTCTTCGGGAAGCGGGCAGAACCAAGACGACGTGTTCGTTTCGCGAAGGCTCCCCAAGGCCGTCAAGTGGCCGATATGGTAGTCCACCCCCTAGGCGGTCGAACTCGGCCCGGAGAGATTCGAAGTCGGGACGCATCGTGTCCAGTTCGGCCTCGCCGACGGCGCGCATGACTTGAAAGATGACGTCGAGCTTCTTGTTCTCATCGCCATCCGGGCCGAAGGTCTCCGTCACCCGGGTCGCGGTTCCGGTCTCGGCGTAGAGCGTTCCTTCGATGTCGTCGAGGCCATCCACGCGGACCCGATACCGGCCGAAGGCCGCCGATTCGGACCCGGGGGTGTAGCGAATGGTGATGTACCGAAACGACTCGTCGTCCACGGTGAGCGGAAAGCCGGGATCGTCGAACTCGAAGCCCGGGTCGCCGCTGAATGTGAGGCCCCGGACCACGATCGGCTCGTACGTTGCGTTTCGAATGGTGAGGGTCGCAGTGACGGTGCCGCACGCTTGGGGGATATAGCCGAAGTCCTGGAAGGCCGAGTGCACAAAAGGTCGTCGCGACGACCCGCTGCCCTCCACGGCCAGGAGCCCGTCGGAGCCGAGTGGGGAGCTGACGTACCACGGGAGCTGGGCGGAGCGCCGCCCGAGGCCGGTGGGTCGGAAGTCCACCATGACGAGGTGGCGCGCCCCGGGCCGCACCTCGAAGGAAGCTTCGTCGTCGGCCCAGCGAAAATCGGATCGGCCCACGGCCGGAAGCGTCCGCACCAGGCACGGCACGTCGCCGACGTTGCGCAGCGCCAAGAAGCTCGTGTGCTGGTGAAAAACCGTCACGCTCCCGAATCGGACCGACTCGGCTTCGAGCCGGTACAAGCACCTCCCTGGGGGCCCGGCGCGGCCCCGAACCGGCAGCTCGAACACCGGCTGTGTGGGATCGTCGCTTTGGATGCGCACGGCGCCCTCGAGGTCGACCCCGGTCTCCGCCGTCCACGCCAGCGAAAGAAGCTCGAAGCCGCCCGGCGGGATGATGGTGGGGGCTTGGGTCACGGCGAGACGAAATCCCTCGGGAGGTTCCACGGCCACGACCGACAGCACGGAGCGACCGCGGTTGAAGATCTGCACCGTCCGCGTCAGCGTCGTCTCCGCGGCCACCTGGCCGAAGTCGAGAAAAGGCGGGACGACGTCGATGAGGGGTGGACCGACTCGAGCGGTCAGCATCGCTTCTTCCAAAGCCAGCTCTCGGCCCTCGGTATCCCGTGACCGAACCTGCAGGCTCGCGCGGAGCGGCCCCCCGACGTCGGATTCGACGCCCTCGACCCGGATCGAGGTTCCAAAGGTTGCGCCCGCCTGAACTTCCGTCCCTGGCTCGGGGAAGCCGTCCGGCAACGAGAACCGGGTCGACCCGGCGAGCAGCCCCGACTCGAGAATCACGGTCTCTGACGACACATTGGTGCACGCAACGACCCGGGTCTCGGCCGCACCCAGGGCAAGCCACCCAAAGTCGATCTCGGTTGTGCACGCGATCGCCGAGGTCGTACCTTGCCCTCGCAAACCGAGGCTGGCCCGGCAGCCGAAAGCCTCGCATACGGAGAGGACGACGGACCCTACGTCGGTGCGGTCGATCCCGGCCTCTGGCCGGTAGGTGATACGGACGACGACCTCGCTCATCGGGGGGATCGTCACGCCTCCGGAGGCGAGGCGATCGTCGTCGAACACGAATCGCTCGGATGGCGCTCGAGCGCTGTCGATCGTCACTAGCACGGTTTCGGCCAAGTCGTTCCGCAAAGCCACCGTGGCCGTCTTGGACGCGCCAGCGAGCACAGTCCGGAAGTCGAGCTCCGGAGGTAGGAGCGAAAGCGCAGTGACGCCGGTGCCGAGGACCGGGATGCTCAGCGACGCGCCTTCGGCGGCCAGGACTTCGAGCTGGTCCGAATGGGTCCCGAGGTCGAACGGCGCAAAGCGGATGATGAGCGAGACCGCTGCGCCCGGCGCCAGGACTGGACGCCCAGGCGATTCGCGCCCAAAGGGCTCGGCGAGTTCTGACAGAGAGGAGAGCTCCACGGCGACCTCGCCGGCGTTCTCGAACAAGATCTCTTCCGAGCGCTCCTGACCGAGAGGCACGTCTCCGAAGTCGAGCACGCCGGTCGAAGCCCGAAGCTCGATGCGCCTCTCGCTCAACGGACCAGACTCCCCGCAAGCAACGCCCAGCCCAACCGACAGGAGGGCGGCAACCCTGGCCGTAGCGTTCCGATGTGTCAACTGCATGCGTGGGCACACTAG
>DAIQNR010000233.1:0-3337 GCA_036788295.1 Myxococcota bacterium | reverse complement strand
AACCCGGTCGATTCGCTGGTCGATGAACTCCGTTGTTGTCGCCCACTTGATGTCCTAGTAGTTGGTGTTCGCAATCAGGGCTAGTTCTCGCAGCCTCTGCTTCCGCGCTGGACGCATCGCTTCCCACCACCCCGCCGAAAAAAAGGGTGTTGGCGATAAACGCGAACGCCCACTGAACCAAGAACTGGTCGGGCTTGGGCGAAGCGAGCATGGACTCGAACCACCGGGCGCGGACAACGGCATGTTCGGGGCGGCGGTCATCGGGCGCGCCCCCGGTGACCTGCGCTGCGTTCGGGCACGGAGACCATTCGGACGTTCACCACGGCCTCGATGAGCTACCACGCGATGATCCGCCGCGAAACGACGTCGAGCAAACCGGCTGACCGGGTGTCAGCGGGCGGGCGCGCAGGGCTGGCCTGGGAGGCCCTCTGATCCACTCGGTTTCTGGAAGGTGCTGTCGAACCCGACGCGTTCGCCGAGGTGCCAAGCCCTCGGGCAGCTGCCCAGGATGGGGTGGGTGGTGGCGCCATGGGCCGCTTCGCTTCGGGAGTCATGCGCCGCGGAGGTCGCGGAGCTGCTCCTCGACCTTCCCCCACGGAAGTCGCCGTCGCGCGAGCTTCATCCGGCCGTAGGCGTGCTCCAGCTCGTCGACGGCGATGCACCCTTCCTCGACCAGGCGTCTCCCCAGCCACAACGTGCCGTGGACCTCGACCCCCTCGAGCCTGGCCGCCTCGCGGAGGCGACGGTCGCCGGTCACCAGCGGGCACTGCTCCTGCTCGGCCGCGACGAGGGCCGCCCGTCGTTCAGGCTCGTTCTCGGGCAAACGGAGCCGAGCGGCCACCGCGCGCAGCACCAACGCCTAGGCTGGGCGTCACCGAGGAGCCAGCGGGTGCCGCCCGGGGACGGCGGTTTCCGTGGGCTGGTGAGCCGGCACGAGGACGTCGGTCCGCCCGGTCATCGCGCGGAGGATGGCGGCCTCCAGCCCGGCCCGTTCGTGTTGGTCTTGTCACGTCGGGATTCCTCGAGCGGTCTCCGGGCGACGAACGCTAGCCGATCCAAATTCCCTAGGAAAATCTGTGATCTACGCTTCGCGCGGGAGCGGACGGTCAAATACCCATCAAATAGCCGCGGGACAGCTAAGGGCCTGAAATGGCTCGGTCTGGCGGACCGGGAAGCCGCGCCGATCAAATGGCCGTCAAATAGCCCTTCTTTGTTCAGGTGTGACCTCATGGTGCCTCCCGATCCACAGCCCAGAACGGGACGTAGCTCCGCTCTTTGTTGCCGGCCAAGGGGTCCGCGAGCGCGATGCGGCCCGAGTCGAGAGCGTCCTTGATGAGCCTCGAGGCTAGGGCCGAGTTCTTTTGGTCGATGCCGAACCGCTGACGAAGCGAGGCGTTGGTCAATCGCTTGCCCTGCACCAACCTCAAGCAGGCGTGCCAGTAGACCGCCCGACGCTTCTCCTCGCGGTCCATCTCCGAGAGGAGGCGCGGGGCGAAGAGGGTGACCCGAGTCGAGTCTCCGGGCGCCTCGAACATCGGGGCGGGCAGCTGGTGGACCTCGATGTGGACGAGGACCTTGTCGATGCCGCTCCCTCGCTCCTCGCAGACCCCGAAACGGCGCATCATGGCCGCCAGAGCCTCGTTGCGGGACCGGGGTGGGCAGTCGACGAAGCGATCCGTCGGGACGAGGGGCTCTCCCGGGTTCGTGACCTCCATACGGTTGTCGAAGATCTCGAGCATGGGGCCGGCGCCAGTGACGGAGAGGTCTTGGTGAATCAGCGCGTTGGCCACGATCTCACGGACGGCCAGCTCGGGATAGACCGGAACGTCCTTCCGTAGCGCTTGCCCGATGACTTCGTTGCTCGGGAGGAGGTCGTTGAAGTCCCTGACGAGGTCCTCGAATCCGGCGGCGTAGCCCGCGTTGATGACGCGCTCCCGCACGGTGCGAACGCGGTCGTCGCCCTTGTAGACGATGACGCGCACCGCCTTACGGCCGAGGCGTCCAAACTTCGTCAGGTCGCGCGCAAGAAGGAGGGCGCCGAGCCGGGTGATGTCCCAGCTCGACCCGCGTGCCAGAAGGAGTCCGTCGGCCGCGAGCGTTTCGAGCGCGGCCGCGGTGGACGGAGGACGGGCCTGGTTCAGGAGGCGGAAGTACGCATCAACGTCGAGCAGCGAGAGCGCTTCTTCGGTGGTGAGGCTCTGCCGAGCTAGGCCGTCTTCGAAGGAGCCGTCCTCGAGGGCCCGCCACAGGGCACGCTCCCGCTCTGGGTAGTCCTTGAGCTTCTTCTTGTAGGACTTAACCCGGATGTAGCCTGTGCCCTGGAATCGCACCGGGTGGGCGTAGGCCTTCGGGATCTCGAGTAGGACAACCCGGCCTTCGGGCATCGCCACCTCAGAGAAGTGGAAATCGAGGTCTGGGGTGAGCAGGCGCCTCAGCCAGGGCTCGAGGTCCTCGTTGCCGCGCTTCGCGGTGCTCGGGTCGAAGGTGGTGCCGACGATCCTCCGGCTCCGGTCCTCGATCCCCCACAGGACGTAGCTGAATGGCTGTTGCTCGACGGCGGCCGAGTTGGCGAGTGCGGAGAGGTACTCGCCGATCTTGTCGGCGTGGTCGTTGTCGCACTTGACCTCGACCCACTCGGTTTCGCTTGGGAGCCGAAGGAGCTCCCGGACGAGGCCGACGAGGGCTTCGCTCGAGCGCGGTCGGCTCACGCCGCCTCCACCTCGTCGGTGATCGGCTCATCGACGACGTCCTCGAGCCGCGGAAGCTCCTCCGGCTCGTCGTCAGGGAGCCGGGCCGCAGCCTCGCGAACGTCGAGCTTTCCGGTCACGACGTCCGACACCAGACGGGTCCGATGTTCTCGGAGTAGTTGTGCCTCCCGAGTCACGGCGTTCCCAAGAGACGCCCCCTCTGCGAGTGCATTCTCGAGTCTTTTCTGAACTTCCATCGAGGGAATGGCCACGCGCGTTCCTTTAGAAGGCGTGGCATGTTCAGGGGGCGGTTCCGGCCAGCGGTCCCTCGTGAGTGCTGCTCGAAAAGCATGCGTTCGTAGCTCGTGCCTCGGGCCTTCCGGTGTACGAGGTGGTCCTCTGCCGGCGGGGCGCAATATGCGAGCCGAAGTCCGTGGGCTTTTCGGACGCTTCCCTCGACGTCCAGGCGGTGAGCACGGGTGCCAGGGCGGCTCGCGCGAGCGACGCGAGCGCGACACCCTCGGCGCGCACGTCATCATGGGCGAATTCCGTTGGTCGTCTGTGGAAGGCCGTCTGCCAGGTTGTCGGTGTTTTGAGCGGGAGACGGGATTCGAACCCGCGACTTCAACCTTGGGAAGGTTGCACTCTAC
>DAIQNR010000232.1:0-3578 GCA_036788295.1 Myxococcota bacterium | reverse complement strand
GACCTTCGTCGCCCGCGTCTCCAGGGGCCGAACGATCCGTGAGTTCGTGCTCGGGGTCTCGCTCGTGCCCACCCTGGTCACGTTCCTGTGGCTCACCGTGTTCGGGGAGTCGGCGCTGTTCTTCGAGCGGGCCGGAGCTCCGATCGCCTCCGCCGTAGAGCGCGACGTTTCGACCGCCCTCTATGTCCTGCTCGCCCAGATGCCGCTCGCGCAGCTCAACAGCTTGCTCGCAGCGGTCGTCGTCGCCATCTTCTTCATCACGTCCTCCGACTCAGCCTCCTTCGTGGTGGACATGCTCACGAGCGGCGGCCACCCCAACCCACCGGTGGGCCAGCGGATGTTCTGGGCCCTGACCGAAGGCGCGGTGGCCGCCGTTTTGCTCGCGGCCGCAGGAAAAGGGGGACTGCAAGCCCTGCAAGCCGGGGTCGTGTGCATCGGCGCCCCGTTCTGCGTGGTCATCCTCCTCGCGTGCGCCTCGCTCGCCCGCGCCCTTCCACACGACCCCGCGGTCTCGGGCCGCCGCCAAAGACGCCATCCCTTCTCCCCAATGTAATGCGACGCCGCCGAGATTCACTCACGCGGTGGGCAACGCGACCTGCGTGGCCATCGCCGCCCGGATGTCCTCCTCCTTCGGGACATGCCGCCACGGGGGGCTCATGTGGGCCCGAAACCAAGCCGCTGCCCGGCGGCTCACCGTCTCGAGCGCGCCCGGCTCGGCGAAGGCGTGGCTCGCGCCTGGGACCACTTCGACCCGGTGGGGTCCGGACATGCGGCCGAGCGCGTCGAGGTTGAAGTCGAGGCCGAGCGGGTCGAGTTCACCGACCAACAGCAGGGTTGGGGCGCGGACTCGACGCAGCTCTGGACCTACCAAGTCCGGCCTGCCCCCTCGGGACACGACCGCCCGGATCGAGCTCCCGTCCGAGGCCGCCACCCTCAGCGCCGCCCCGGCGCCGGCGTCGCTGCCCAAAAAACCCAGGGGCAGGTCGAGCGACGGCCCACGGGTCTGGCACCAACGGGTCACGGACCCCAGCCGCTCGGCGAGCAGGGCGAGGTCGAAGGCGAGGTGGACGTCGTGGCTGAGCCGCTGCCGCTCCTCGTCGGCCAGCATGTCGAAGACGAGCGTGCCGAGGCCCGCCTCTCTCAGGATGCGGGCCACCTGGCGGTGGGACGCGTCGAGGCGGTGGTCGCTGCCCAGCGCGAAGATGACCAGTCCCACCGCGTCAGCGGGCAGAGCCAGCTGCGCGTCGAGTTCCACCGGTCCGGCGGGGATCGAGAACGCATCCGAGGTCATGAGAGTCCGCATCGTGGTCTCCTTGGCCGGGCAAGACCCGACCGCTCCGTCCCCTCCGGAAGCCCCGGCGGGTCACGTGCATGTGAAAAGGTTTCGCACGCACCATGCCACGCCTGCGCCTCAGGACGATTCGATGGGGCATTCCCTAGGTCGTCACGAGGGGGGAACGAGAGCTTGGGTCCGAAGAACTGTCCTATCGATCAGCTTGTCGTGCCAACGCGCCCCTCGACCGTCCAGGAGGGCCAAAAAATCGGCCGCAACTCGGCCGTCGGGCAAGCTACCGAACGGGATCGCCCTGACCCAATGCGTCACCAGAACTGGGCCTCAAACCTACCGACGAGATGGTCTCGTTTTCGGGAAGAAAAGGGTCGCTCGGGCCCTTCGAATCCACTGAAGAGGCAGTCGAGCCGGATCGGGGGCGCTG
This sequence comes from Myxococcota bacterium, assembly GCA_036788295.1. Lineage (GTDB taxonomy): Bacteria > Myxococcota > Kuafuiibacteriia > Kuafuiibacteriales > Kuafuiibacteriaceae > JAHQVK01. The sequence continues at coordinate 1,863 of DAIQNR010000232.1, read as the reverse complement.
TCCGGTGCGGTCCGGCGGGGCTCGACGTGTGACCGGCGAGCTCTCTGGATGAGGCGCTGCATCGGAGTAGCGGAAAAGCACCTCCGAGAGCTGTTGCAGCGTCGCTGGCTTGAGGAGCAATCCGTCCATGCCTGCCGGTCCAAACACGGAGTGCTCGGCTTCGACCGCGCTCGCCGTCATCGCAACGACCGGCGTCTGAGCTCGACTCGAGGCGGAGCTACGCAGCCGCCTCGTCGCCTCGACCCCATCGAGCACGGGCATGTGGTGGTCCATTAGGATGAGGTCGAAGGGACCGGCGAGCGCGCGCTCGAGAGCGAGTTGACCGTTGTCGACTCGCTCCGCGTCCACACCGAGCGCGTCGAGCTGGGCGAGGATCACCTCTGCGTTCAGGTTGTTGTCCTCGGCGAGCAGGACCCGGAGCCTTCGGACGGGTGTATGGGCCGCGTCGCTCCTCCTTCCCGTGGGGGCCGAGATCGGATGTGCGGGCACCTCTACGCGGAACACGCTCCCGACTCCGATCTGGCTCTCCACGAAGATTTGGCCCTCGAGCCCATGGACGATGTCCCGGGAGATGGAGAGTCCAAGCCCAGTACCGCCGTGGGGACGGGTCGTCGTTCCATCCACCTGCTCGAACGGCTCGAAGACGCGGGCCAAGGATTCTGCCGGAATGCCTGAGCCGGTGTCCTCGATGCGAAAGGCCAATATGCCCCCCGACCCTTCACCCACCCACAGTTCGACCCACCCTCTTTCGGTGAACTTGACCGCGTTGCCCACGAGGTTTCGCAGCACTTGCAGAAGCCGAGCCGGGTCGCTCTCGAACCACCGCCCGGACAGAGAGCCATCCCATCCGAGCCGAAGATCGATTCCTTTCGCGGCGGCGGTGGGCGCGAACAGGTCCCGCACCGCTTCCGCCAAAATCACCGGCTCGAAGGGAGCGGTCCGCAGGTCGAGCTTGCCGGAGTCGATCTTGGCGAAGTCGAGGACGGAACCGATCACGTCGAGCAGGGCGGAGGCCGACCTCCTCGCCAACGCGACCTCGCGTGTCCGTCCGTCGCGGCGCTCGAGCAGCTCGAGCCAACCTACAACCCCCACGAGGGGAGTTCGAAGCTCGTGGCTCATGGCAGCGAGGAAGGTGGTCCGGGCCGACAGCGCCGCCTCGGCCCGTTCCTTGGCCGCTCGTAGGTCCTCCCGGGCGTCTTTCGCGTCGTCGAGCGCGCGTTCGAGGGCCGCGGTCCGCTCCCGCACCCGGGCCTCGAGGGCGTCGTTCATGCTCCGGATTCGAGTCTCCCGAACCCCGACGATGTACCCAGCGAAGCCGAGCACCAAGGGCGCCAGGTCGACGATCGCATGAATGGGGTTTTTCTCGTGGAGGGAAAGCAGCGCCGCCCAGCTGGGGTCCGCGCCGCGGTGCAGCAGGTCGATGGCCCAGGCGACCAGGGGAAAGCAAAGCCCAAATCCCGCTCCGGCAGCCGCGTGGGAGAGCCATGGCGGGCAAGGGCTGGGCTTCCCAGCGCGAGCCCCGAGGGAGGCGCCTCGGCTCAGGCGAAGACACGGGTGGCGGGGGAACACTCGAGCCACCGTTCGGCCGGTCCTTAGAATTCTCGAACCATCGATGGGGGCTTTGTCGCATCGAGCGGCGAACGTGGCTCGGCCTGGTCCGTCGTCGGCTCGCCGCGGGTGCGTTCATGGGGCGCTCAGTTCGGCGCCGGAAGCGTCCGCTCCCCAGCGGCGCGGCCCAGGAACCGCCGGAAGGCGGCGATGACCGCGGCGCGGGCGTCCGTCTCGACGATCTGGCCGTGGGAGACGAAGACGCGCTCGATGGGCCAGGCCGCCACCCTGGCGAGCTCGCCTGCGAATCGGGTT
>DAIQNR010000231.1:0-3854 GCA_036788295.1 Myxococcota bacterium | reverse complement strand
CTAGTCCATCGGCTCGCCGTAGGGCTCGGTTGCCGCTCGGCCGGGGCCGAGACCGCGGCGAGCACCCACCCGACGGCCTCCTCGAGCTCCGGGTCGGAGCCGAGCACGGAGGACAAGTCACCCGGCGGCTCGGAGGGAAATCCAGCCCCGTCGAACCCCCGCTCGGGGAGGCGGGCCTCCCACCGGGGGTCGAACACTCCGCCGAGCATCAGCGCCATGGGGACCGCAGCGTCGATCCAGCGCTTGGGGGTGCCCCGCCGGAACCGGGCTGCGTCGGGGTCGCCTGGTCCCCTCGAAAGATACCCGAAGCCTTCTCCAGAACCCAGAATCAGGTGGGTGTCCACCGGGACGTTCCCGCGAAACCCGGTGAGGGGAACGATGGCCTCGCGATCGGCGAAGAGCCCCCGAATCGGCTCGCTCCCCTTCGCGAGCAGCACCAGGAGGAGGCGGTCGGCGCTCGCGGTGGCTCGAAAGTCCACGCGCTGGCCGAGGCATCCCAGGACGTGGCCGTCGCCGTCGAGGCGAGCCCGGCACTCGACGTCCCAGCGGCTCCCGTCGTCGTGGGTCATGGCGAAGCGCGCCGCTCCGGGGCCGAGCCTCTCCCCAGCCTCTTTCCTGTACCCTCGGACGGGGCCGATGGGCGCGATTCCGAACCATGCTCCCTCGGTCTCTCGGTCGGCGGGAACGTCGAAGCCGATCGTGCTGGTCTCGACCGGGGTGAGCGGAGGCCGGGGGAGAAGACCGCGATTTCTCGCCGGGCCCGCGCTCGAGCAGGCGAGGCCTACGAACGACACGAGGAGGAGGCCGAGCGCAGGGGAGTGCATGGGCGCCGGGAGCCTCGCCGCCTCATGGGCCTCGGTCAATCCCCCTCGTTCGAACCGCTTTGTCCTTCGGCCTGCACCGGGGCCGGTGGTGTCCCTATGGCCCACTCCGGTCGTTCGGCCCGTAGCCTCCGCACCACCTCCCCGAGGGCGGCGATCGCCGCCATCACCCGGTCCGCGGTCGCGCGATAGGTCTGGCTCGTCGAGGGGGCGTCGAGCAGGTCGTCGAGCGGGACGGTCGCCCCGTACACGAGCAGGATCCGGTCGCCGGTGCCGTCGAAGTTGCCCCGGATCTGCGGCCAGAGTTCGTTTCCGAGACCGTGGATGAAAATCGGGACCACGGGGGCTCGGGCGAGGTGGATGAGGCGACCGACGCCGCTTCGAGCTGGCCGGCGTCCTGAAGGGCGTGGCTGACCCCATCCACCTACGCCTGGTGTCGATGATCGCCGCCGCTCCGGCCGGTGAGGTCCGCGCCTGTCACCTGGCGACCCGCTCGGGCGATCGCAGCCAACCGTCGGTCATCACCCGTCGCAGCTCGTGGCCGCGGGCATCCTCGTCCGTGAGCAGCGTGGTCGGTGGGCCTGGCTCCGTGTGCGCCCCGACGGACTCGCCGCCGTGCGCACCGCCCTAGCTCCGACATTTGACTCAGCGCTTGTCGAGTCCATATCGGTCGCTCGAGTTCGGTCCAGTCGTGACCTCGAAGGGCTGCCGCCGGGGACAGATGCTGTGGGTGCGCAATGGGTCGACCTCGACGGCGAGGGTCTGCCCGGGGCGCTCGTCGCGTCGCCGGGGGCTTGGTGGTACCGGAGGCCGGAGGGTGAGGGTCGGCTCGGAGCCCCCCGCGCGCTCGGGAGGACGCCGGCGTTTCGAGGCGTTGCCGACGGCCGCCACCAACTCGTGGACTTCGACGGCGATGGCCAGCTCGACCTCGTCCACTACGCGCCCCCCATGTCCGGCTTCTTCGCACAGACCGGCACCTACGGCGGTGCCGGTCGGCGTACCGGCTTCGAGGGTTTCGAGCCCCTGAGAAGCATCCCGAACCTCGATTTTTCGGATCCGAATCTGCGATTCCTTGACGTGACCGGCGACGGTCGTGCCGATATCGTCGTTTTCGCCGGTGACCTCATCTTGTTGTATCGCACAAAGGGCCGGGCCGGTTTCGAGAGTGTCGTCCGAAGGCCGCTGCCCAAAGACGAGCGTGAGGGACCTCGCGTTCTCTTTTCGGACGCGCGGTCTGCCGTGCTCACCGCGGACATGACGGGCGATGGGCTCTCGGATATCGTGAGGGTGGAGAACAGCCGCATCACCTACTGGCCGAATCTCGGTCACGGTCGCTTCGGAGCGATGGTGACGATGGGGTCGGCGCCAATGCTGGACCGAGCAACGCGGTTCGACGGGCGCCGGGTGCGCCTCGCCGACCTCGAAGGACCGGGGCAGCCGACCTCATCTACCTTGGCGCCGACGGCGTCCGCATCTCCCTGAACCAAGCCGGGAACACTTGGGGTGAGGGCCCCCTCCTTCGCGGACTCCCCGTGCCCCACGACCTGTCCGACGTGCAGGTCGTCGACCTCCTCGGCAGGGGGACGGCCTGCCTCGTGTGGTCCTCACGCGGGCCCTCGGACCAGGGCCGGGTCGTGTACGTGGACCTCTTTGGCCGGGAGGACGACGAGGAGGCACCGCCGTCGGCCTACAAGCCGCACTTGCTGACCCGCGTCGTGAACAACATGGGCGCGGAGACCAGCATCCGCTACACCGCCTCGACGCGCTTCTATCTCGAGGCCCGGGACACGCAGCGAGCGTGGGTGACCCGCCTCCCATTTCCCGTGCAGGTCGTGGACCGCGTCGAGCACGAGGACTTCATCTCCGGCCTTCGTCTCGTGCAGACTTTTGTCTATCACGATGGGTACTATGACCCAGACGAACGAGAGTTCAATGGCTTCGGGTTCGTCGAGCAGCGCGACGCGGAGACCTATGGCGAATCCCGCGGTTCGGGGCGCTTCGATGATACAAACCCTGGCGTTGTTCCGCCGGTCGTCACCCGAACATGGTACCATACGGGGGCAAGCCGCTCGAGAGCAGCGCTCGAAGCCGTGCTCCGGCGCGGGGCGCACGAGAATCCGGGTAGCGTGGCGCCCCTTGAACCCACCCTGATTCCCTCCGGTCTCGGGCAGGAGGATGTCCGCGATGCCTGTCGAGCCCTTCGGGGCCAGATGCTTCGCCAGGAGGTCTACGGCGAGGACAATCAATCGAACGCGAGCGAGCCCTTTGTCATCACCGAGACGCAGGTCGAGGTGCGCCGTCTTCATGCGGGGCCCGGTCCGAGGAGCGCCGTCTTTGCCGTGGTGCCTCGCGAGACACGGAGCTTTCACACCGAGCGGGACCCGAGCGATGCGAGGGTGGTGCGAGAGTTCACCCTCGAGGTCACCGATGAGGATGCTCGTTATGGGCACGTACGCCGCACGGCGACGGTCGCCTTCGGGCGAAGCACGGGACCAATCCAGCAGACGCGAGACTGGACAACGACCAGCGAGGGCCTGGTCGAGCACCATGATGTTCTCGGCGGCACCTACCGAGTTCGGCTCTCTGCCTCGGAGCGGAGCTGGGAGCGAACGGGGCTGTCGCTTCAACCCCACACCCCCTTCGAGGAGGTTCGCTCGATCATCGATGGAAGCCAAGGCGTGGCCACCCTCCTCATGCAGTCGCAGACCCTCTACTGGAACGGCGACCGAACGGCCGAACGCCCGGCAGGCGAGACGGATCCCCGCGGATTCGTGCGCCGGCTTCGAGCGCTGGCCGTGCCCGCAGCGCAGCAGGACTTGTTCGACCCCGCCGGGCCGACCCCGGGCTACGCGCAGGCCCTGTGGACCGAAGGCGGGCACGAGCTTTTCGCGGGCGACGTCTGGGCGCAGAGCGCCGTGCTCGCCTACCGCGATGCCGCAGGCTTTCATCTACCTTGGCGGTCGACCGATCCCTTTGGCTCCACCACCACGGTGACCTACGACCCCCATGAAATGTTCCCCGTGGAGGTCGCAG
>DAIQNR010000230.1:0-3898 GCA_036788295.1 Myxococcota bacterium | reverse complement strand
CGGTGCCACCCGTGTCGCAGGACGAGTTGCATCCGGGCGGAGGCGCAAGGGCCTCAAGGCGTTCGACGGACGGGGTGGGCGCGGCGTGCCCCAGATTTTGGTGGGGTGCGAACGCATATTGAAGGATCCGTCCGGATTCCATCGGCGAGCGCTCGCTTTTCGCTTCTCACCGGCCCTGGGCGCACAAGACCGTGGCTGCGTCCTTGGCCGGGCCGGATGGATGGATGGATGATTGATGGATGATTGGATGGGATGATTGGTGCCACCCGTTTTGCAGGACGAATTGCATCCGGGGGGTGGCGCAACGGCCTCGAGGCGTTCGACGGACGTGGGTCGGCGCGGCGTGCCCCAGATTTCGGTGGGGTGCGAACGCATATTGAAGGATCCGTCCGGATTCCACCGGAGAGCGCTCGCTTTTCGCTTCTCACCGGCCCTGGGCGCATGAGGGCACGGCTGTGTCTTTGGCCATCGTCAGATCGTCCCGGTCCGTTGCGAGAGGGAGGGACGGAAGGACCAGTCCGGGAAGGGGACCTCGAGCGCTCCGGTCCGGAAGGCGGCGGATGCCCTCCGGTAGGCGTCCACGAAGGCCCGCCAGCGGACACGAAACTCTTCCCGGAGTTCGGCGCAAGCGGCAAGGCAGATGGGTGCCGGGCCTCGCTTTGGGTGCTCCGGCGCCCCGAAGACCGACTGTGCGAGCACCTTCGCCGTTCCGAGCACCGGTCGCCTCCCCCGATCCTTCAAGAGATGCTCTTCCCGAGACCGGACGCCCGACCGCACCCACTCCCGCGGGAGTGGCACATCGACGTCAACCCAGAGCTCTCCTTTCTCGGGCCCTTTCCGCGCAAAAATCCTCGACTCCACGAACCCCGGACCGACGATGAGCCCGGGCCACAACTCCACCCGCTCGACCAACCCCGCAGCCACCGGGTTTGTGAGGGTGTAGGTGATCCGGTCGAGCAGCGCCCCATCGTCGAGGATCTCGATGGCAGAGTATCTCCGCTCGTAGACTTGGCCCGAGACGTCGTCGAGCTCGTTGACCGCCTTCGCCAGCGGCCCAAGGAACTGGCACATGAAGCGGTCGAGCACACCGGCCCCGTCTTCGACCACGAGGTGCAGGTGGTTCGACATCTGGACCGCCGCGAAGAGCCGAACCGCCGGGTGCACCTCGAGCGCACGACCGAGCGCCCTCCCGAACGCATCGACCCGCTCCGGATCGGGTCTGAGCCGAAACTGGGCCCTGGCGCAGCGAGCGGTCACGAACCAGACGGTGTTCGGCGCGAGACGACGAGGTGAGCGCACGCCCTACAAGGTAGGCGCTCGCTCCAAGCCTGGCATCGGTCAATCGTCGAGCGCCCGGGACCGACCGTCTGATGCCGCGGTCTGAATTGCGATACCCCTCGACAATGGGTGGGGCTGCGGCAGCCGGAGGCCTGGCTCTCATGGCCAGCCTCCCCTATATGGGCGCCCGAAATCGGACAGCCCACGACGCCCTCCAAACCCATCGAGCCCATGACCCCGGCGGCGTCCGGTTCGGCGTCGTCCCCGAGCGGCCCGAGAAGACGTTCCGGTACGACGAGGCGGGTCGGCTCGTCGGCTCGCAGGTGGCCGACTTCGAGACCCTGCTCGGGTACGACAACCGGGGCCGGCTCATCCGGAGGGACCATACCAACGGCCTCGACACCCTGAGCTCGAGCGTCGAGCTCAGCGTGGACGGCTTTGTTCAGCGCTCAGAGGTCAGGGCCGACGGCGGACCGGCTCCGGCGTCGTCCGTTCACGCCTACACCCGAGGCCCTCGGGGCACGGTGGCCGAGGTCACGCTCCCTACCCTCGAAGTCGTCTGGTACGACCGCGACGGGTTTGGGTGGGCCCGAGGCATCACCCTGGGCGACCTCACGGTCAACCAAACCTTCGATGACCACGGAAACGTACTGACGCGTCAGATCGGAGGCGAGACGACCTACAGCTACGACGGCCACGACCGCCTCGCCTCGAGCGGCAACGCCCGAAGCCAAACCCACATGACCTACCGCGGCGGCTCAAGCCGGCTCGCCCAGGTCGCGCGGCAGGATGCTCTCGGCGGCGTCTCCACGCTCGCCTTCCCGTCGTACGATGGCTTCGGCCGCCCCCTGTCGATGAGCACCGACGACGACCGCTTCGACCTGAGCCACCCGCAGCTCGGCAACACTTCGAGCAAAATTCTCTCCCAGTCAGGCAAGCAGTTCCCGTTCGACTACGACGACGCCGGCCGACTCGTGGGCGCAAGCGACGGGCTCCTTTCCATGGCCTGGAGTACCAGGGCCCCCTCCTTTCCCGGTACGCCATCAAAACGACGACTTCACCGTGCTTCGAGACCAGCGCGGCTACGTCGAGCGCATTCGCGACGGCCGGAGCAGGGATTTCGTTCGCTACCAGCGCCGATGGGATGGGGCCGTCGAAGCCCTCGCCTGCGGCGGCGTGCGGATGGAAACTCCGCACGAACTCATGGGTCGACCCCTCGGGCTGTTTGTCCCGGACTCCGGCGCGTCCTAGCCGTCCTCGGGCATGAGCACTTCCGGACTACGGTCATCTACCCCGATGTTTCTACGGCGAAGCTGCGGGAGGTGCATCGGCAGACGCAACCCTTCGAGAAGTGAGTTGCCGTCAATCGTCGGCGAAGACGGTGTCGAGGGTGGGAGCCGTCACGAACCGCTCGCCCCATCGAAGCAGCGTCTCGGCGTCGGCATGGCGGACGCGCTCCGCGACCTCGTCGGGCAGCTCGCCGAAGCGGAGCGTCAGAAGCCGCAGGAGGAGCGTGGCTTCGCCCTTGGCAAAGTGCTCCTTGGCGAAATCGCTCTGGGGGTACGGGAAGTGCTCTTCCAGCATCTTGCTCGCCTTCTCCCTGATGGCCGGGCTCAGCCAGGCCCACAGGCGGTCATGGTACTCGCCCCGCTCGGAGGCGTCGAGCTGCATGACGCACCTCAGGGCCGCCTCCACGACCTCCAGGCCGCCCTCCGTCTCGGCGTGGGCCTTCGCCGATAGCAGCGCCAGCTCCACCGGCACGTTCGGCGTCTGGACGCGCGGGATCGCGTCCGGCCCCAGCACGACCACCGAGTAGGCGTTGCCCGAGCCGAGCGGGATCGGCGTGGCGGCCCACTTCGCGACCTCCCGGTCGGGCGTCACCACCAGGACCGCGACCGGACACCGGTGCCGCACCCGGAGCGTCGTCGGGTACAGCGGCCACCGAAGAGCTTGGCGGGGTCCTTGGCGAGCTGCACCTCGACCACGATCCCGAACACCGGCTCGTCGTTCTCGTTGAGCAGGAGCACGAGATCCGCGCGCGTCTCGACGGGGTCGATCTGGCCGAGGTCGCCTTCGGAGACCCGCACCTGCGACCAGCTCGGCACCTTGACGCCGAGGGTGCCGGTCAGCAGCTCGACGGCGAGCGTCTCGCGGCGCCGGAACAGGTCCAGGAGCGACTCGTGCTCGTAGGACACGGTCATCGGCCGCGATCATGATATCGGTCGGTGCTTCTGTCCAGCCACCCGTCCCGGTAGCGTCGGCTCCGTGGTCGGCGTCATCGGACTCCTCTTCGCCCTCCAGGACCTGGTCATCGGTCCCTCGACCAAGAACGGCCCCCTTAGTTGGGGGAACGGTGCCGGCCCCCTCGGGGGAACGCCTCGGTGCCGCCCTCGGGGGGAACAGTGCCAGGGGGAACGGTGCCACCCGTGTAGCAGGACGAGTTGCCACCCGTATCGCAGGACGAGTTGCAGGACGAGTTGCATCCGGGCGGAGGCGCAAGGGCCTCAAGGCGTTCGACGGACGTGGGTGGGCGCGGCGTGCCCCAGATTTTGGTGGGGTGCGAACCGCATATTGAAGGATCCGTCCGGATTCCACCGGAGAGCGCTCGCTTTTCGCTTCT
>DAIQNR010000229.1:0-3959 GCA_036788295.1 Myxococcota bacterium | reverse complement strand
CTAGAAAGCTGAGATATACCACGACCTCATTCTTCCGGCCGTTGTTGGACAACCAATCCTCGGTGATGTCCAAGGCCTCGAGGATATGATGACGCCCCTTCTTGTCTTTCATCTGGTCTCGAACTCCTCAGGGCACCCCGTAGGGTATCTCTTCCCCTGTCTCCGCGTTGATGATGATGGGTACCGTCGCCGGGTCCATCTTTCCCCATTTGAGTGGATCGGTGAAGACCCATATCCGCCAACACCTAAGTCCGAAGAAGTCCCCGAGCATCGCTGCCGCAATTCCACCCGATTCGGCCGGGCTCGCCTCGACCCTCTGGATCGCTTCCCTGATCGTCATCATTTCTTTGCCCTCTGTGGAACGCTCTTCTTGAAGCTCTCGGCTAGACCTCGAATGTGGTTTTTGGCCCTGAGGATCTCGTAGAGGCTGAACTTCGACTGGTGGTCCATGATGGTCTCGAAGACATGAAGCTCCCGCTCCCACCGGCCGAGCTTGTCGTAGGCCTCATGGCCGAGCTGCATGAACTGCTTGGCATGGGTGTACTCGTGGAACCATTCGAGTCGACTGGCCTCTTTGCGGAGAAATATCACGCCGCCGTCCTTGTCAAAGGAAAAGCCTGCCGTTGGTTTTCTCAACATCCGGTCGAGGAAGGCGTCGGCGTCGAGGTGGACCTGGATGCGCAGATTGGGGTCGGTGGGACTTCGGAGGGCGAGCGCCTCGGCGATCTGTTGGTCTCGGTAGTCACCGGCGAAGCGGCAACCCGAGATGCGTCCATCTTCCCGAAGGAGGCGCCCGGCGAGCAGTCCGTGCTCGGGGCCGGCCCGCTTGGTCGGGGGCGGCCGCTTGGGCCGCGCCATCCCGTCGAAGCGTTGGCGGAGGATCTCGGCTTCGAGGCGCTCGGCCAGCTCGGTGCGGGGGGATGCGGAGCGGAGGCGCCCGAGGACCCGAGCGAGGTCGCGGTCGGGGGCCGCAAGGGCGGCGCGGGCGATGGGGCCAAGCGCGCGAAAGGCGGCACCGGCGCTCGCGAGCTCGAGGCCGAGCACGAGGACAGAGCGCGACCTCGGGCCCCCTGGGTTAGCGCACATGCCTTCGTGGGGAGGCGCGACGTCGCCGTTGGCTACGACGATGGCACGGTATGCCTCTACCGGGTGGGAGCAACCAAAGCTTCTTGGTGTCTGCAGGCCCAAGAGTATGCCGTCGAGAACATCGTCCCGACCGAGTTCGGGCTGCTGACCAGCGACTGGGTCACCGCGGCGCTCTGGAGAGATCGCTGAGCTCCCAAGCCATCAATGGGGGAGCTGTTGCCATTCGCGAAGGGGTGGCGACGCGGGGGGCAGCGGGCGCGTGAGGCACGATTCGTTGCCGGGCCTTTTGTCGTCCAAGTATTCGATGGTCGCCTTGCGCTGCTGTTGTTCGAGCCGAAACTGGAGAAACCACGCGTCGACTGTTTGGTTGTCCTTGCGACCCTGTAGGGGGACCGTGAGCTCGAACTCGCCCGGCCCGACGTCTTCGACCTCCGCCTCCCCGTGCAGGTCGGCAGTACTGTCCGCGTAGGCGTGGGCAGAGATCCTGTCCATCGGCTCGTCGAGGCGCAGGACAAGTGAAAATCGTCGGCTTCGAGCCACCAACGCTCGAGGCGAAAAGCTTGGGCCAAGGCGCACGCCTGCTCGGCGTACCTTTTCTGCTCCGCCTCCGACGCTCGGTCCTCCGCCAGAACCCAGAGATGGCCCACGAGCCAGAGCGTGGCCACGATGCCAAGGCTGGCGCCAATATAGATGATGGTGCTCGAAGAGCGCGTGGGCCGGAGCCGGCCACGAGCGGCGTCGTGACGGCGAGATACACCGATACGAGGACGAACCACGCACCGACCAACAAACCGCGAAAATCGAGGACGATGAACGAGCCGGGGCTCGGCCCCAAGAACGCCAGATCGAAGCCGAAAACGGGCGCGCTCAGGACGGCGAGCGCGGCGAGAAGGACCCAATGTCTTCGCCAATGGGGCTGCACTGCGCTCCTTGTACATCAGGTGGTCGTCGAGCGCTGAAGAGACTCGGGTCGCCAAGGGGGTTTGTCGGCGCTGGGCCGATGTGGGCCGCCGCTCGGCGGGTCGAGGCGCTCGAGCGCCCGGCGAAGGACAGCGACGAGCACGGACCGAAGGCCGCCCGGGGGGCGAAGAAGTTCGAGGGCCTCCCGGGCTCCCTCAGCCCGGTCGAGCGGTGCTTGCCGGGCACCCGTCCTGCGCTTGAAGCAGCGCATCGACGACGGTTACGACGTCGAGCGGTACGAAGTCGAGATGAGGTGGAGCAAGAGCCCAAGCGGCGGCCCGAGCGGCTCCGAGTTTCGTGGCTGGTTCACGAGTCCAGGAGGGTCCGTCCGGGTCGAAGACGAAGCTGCTGGATGCAGGGGGTTCTTGCTCTCCAAAGTCGGCTTCCGCGGAATCGCGGCCCCGACGATTCTCCTCGACGGGTCCACCAACGATGGGTGCATTCCCGGGGGGGGCGCTCCCCGGAGGGTCGCTTCCCGGAGGGTCGCTCCTCGGAGGGTCGCTTCCCGGGGGGGCGCTCCCCGGAGGGTCGCTTCCCGGAGGGTCGCTCCTCGGAGGGCCCGAGGGGCGGGGCGGCGGCGATCAGCCGACCGAGTGGATCGTGGACGACCACGTCGCCCGCGCCGTGACGGGGCAGAGGCCGATGCGCCAGGTCAACCAATGGGCGCAGGACAGCGCTCCTTGCCGGCCCCAGCCCTCCGCCCGGTCGAAAGCGCCGATGACCTCGATCAGCTCCGACTCCTTCTGGGCGTGCTCGAAGGCCAGAACCCCGATCCGGTCTCCGAGGGCTTCGATCTGCTCGGGCGTGAGCCGGCCGGTGGGATCGGACCCCCTTCCGCTGGGCGCGGCGCCGCACTCGGAGGGGGTTGTGCCTTCCGGACTGCGGACCCCCGAAAACGAGTCGTCCCCAAGGGTTCCGTCTTCAGCCCGCGGCGCCATCCGAGGATGGAAACGGATGATGCGTTCAGTGTCGAGCCCCGCATTGGCAGGGGGCGCAGGTCCGTCCTACGGCAGGGTTTTCGTGCTCGGGGACTGTTTCGAGGTCTGTCGGTGGACGATCCGACCGCCCTGGCCGACCGGTGCGAGAGCGGCACGCCGCCGCCGGCGAGGTCTTCCACCGGCAGGGGAGCCGGGCGTTTCGCTGTAGGTGCTCGTGGCGGGTGAGGTCCGTCCACGGGTCCGTCACTGCCGCTCGGCCAGCCCGTCCTCCTCCTCGACCAGGCGACCGGTGGCCTCGGGGATGAGGAGCCGGTTGTCCGCATCGCCCTCCTTGCGGACCATGTAGAGGGCGATCTGCAGGTCCTCGATGCCATCATCCCTGAGCCGACCCGAATAGATCTGCACGGTCTGGTTCTGGATCCCGTTCGAGATGCCGTCGAGGATGGCGTACACCGAAAATCCGTCCCCGGCCCCGGAGATGAAGCCGCCCACGCCTTCCCCCTGGCTCCCTGCCTGCTGGAACTCGACCCTGAGATCCGAGCCCACCTGGTCGCGAAAGACCAGGGTGGCCGGCGCGAAGCGGTGTCCGGGGGAGAGCGGGTCCTCGAAGGAGCTCTCCACCAGCGTCACGGTGTTGGCGAGGTACCGTCCCTCGACCTGCGGGGGGGTTCTGCCCCGGTAGATGACCAGACCGAGCGCCTCGAGTCGCAGGATGTCCTCCTCGGACAGGACATTTTGGACCGCCGTGGGGATGTCTTCGGGCAGGGCCTGCTCGTCCCCGCAAGCGGCGAGCAAGCCGACCGCGGCGACGACGCTGAGCGGCAGGGCCCAAAGGCGCGACGGCAGCGAGAGAAGCGTTTGGGTGGGCGTATCGGGCATGCTCGAGATGAGTCCGCGCCGCCGAAAACCGATCATGTTCGTTGAAGGTCGAAATCCCCGCGGCGCTTCTGGCGCGGGTCTCGGCTCCACACTAGA
>DAIQNR010000228.1:0-3973 GCA_036788295.1 Myxococcota bacterium | reverse complement strand
GAAGCTCAGCCCTGCGGGTCTTGACCAGACAAATGAACAGTGCTCGACTGCGCTGGTGGCCACGCGGGTCGTCACCAATCCGCCCAACCCATGGGCGTCGGAGGCCGTCGAGTACCTCCCCGGCGAGGCGCCCCGGGCTCGCCTCCGGGTGCTCGAGGACAGCAGCAGGAGCGTCTTGTCGAAGAACGACAGCCCGGATCTCGGCTTCGACTACACCGTGAACCCCTACCGCGGCTGCTTTCACGGGTGCGCCTACTGCTACGCCCGGCCCACCCACGCCTACCTTGATCTCGGCGCCGGCACCGACTTCGAGCGCATCCTGGTCGTGAAGCCAGAGGCCCCGGCGCTGCTGAAAGAGGCCTTCGATCGGCCAGCGTGGAAGGGCGCGCTCGTCGTCTTCTCCGGGGTGACCGACTGCTACCAGCCCCTCGAGGCCAGCTATCGGCTGACCCGGGCCTGCCTCGAGGTCTGCGCCGAGTACCAAAATCCGGTGTCCATCGTGACCAAAGCGCCGCTCGTGGAGCGGGACCTCGACGTGCTGCTCGCGTTGCACGAGGTCACCCATCTATCGGTATCCATCAGCATCCCGATCCTGGATTCCGCTCGAGCCCACGCCGTCGAGCCCCAGGTGGCCACGCCGGCCCGGCGCCTTCGGACCATCGGCCGGCTCGCCGCGGCCGGGATCGACGTCGGGATCAATGTCTCTCCGTTCATCCCTGGGCTCTCCGAGGACGGGCTTCGCCCGCTCCTTCAAGCGGCAAAGGACAACGGAGCGGTTCGGGCGGCGACGACCTTTCTGCGGCTCCCCGGTCCGGTGGCCGAGATCTTCGAGACCGCGATCCGGGAGAGACTCCCGCTCACCGCTCACAAGATCTTGTCCAAGGTTCGGGCCGCCCGCGGTGGGCGCCTCAACGACCCCCGCTTTCATGGGCGCATGGCCGGCGACGGGCCGTGGGCGCAGGCGGCCCTGCGAACCTTCGAGGGTCTCGTCGAGGACATCGGCCTCGACGGCCCGCCGATCGCAAAACCCATCGAGCCGAGTCCCTTTCGCCGCCCTTCTCCCTACCCGGGGCGCGCCCCGGCCCAGCTCGAGCTGTTTTGACTTTACGAAAGTCAGAGGGCCCGAGGTCGCTCGTACACGTCGACGTAAACGGTATCGCCGACCATAGTGGCCCTGGCCACGACATGGGGGGTGAGCGCGAGCCACCACGGCGAGGACTCGTGATGGTCGGCCAACTCAGGAAGGATGAGGGCGGTGGCGACGCCGGTTTCGAGGTCGGCGTAAAGGATCCGGCCGTCGCCGCGGTCGATGGCAGCCCGATCCGGCGCGAAGATCCAGGTGTGGCTCATCCACGGGGTCTCCTCGTGGGAGGGCAGCCAAAAGATGGGCGCTGCACCGTCGGCGCTGACGGCGAAGAAGACCGTCCCATTGCTTTGGTCGACCATGCATTTCACGCGGCCTTGGCTCCCCGGGTGGCAGCGCAGGTTTCTTCCCACGAGGACGGGCGTACCGGCGCCGGCGGCGAAGAGCACCATCCTGGGGTGCAGCTGCGGCCACGCGAACAACATGCTCCCGAGCCAGTGGTCTACCGCCTTGATGGGTACGGAGAGGAGAAAGGTCCCGGCCGTGCCCGAAATGGCACCCGAAGTCGTAAAGCCGCTTGGAGCGGAGAAGCTCCGAAGGTCGCCGACGGCGCCGGTGGTGGAGTCCACGTCCAAGATCCGCGCCTTGGTGCCCAGCTCATTGGCGGGTTTGCGGATCTCGATCACGGAAAGGAGGTTTGGGTCGCCGGTGGCCTGAAACCTCGCTCGAACGAAGGGTTCTATCGCCGCGGTCGATTGGCGCTCGAGCCTGCCCCCTATGTCCAAAAACAGCTCGATGCGGGCCCCGTCTTCGCTGAGGGTCAGCACCCGGTCTGCTCCCGGCAGCCACAGGTCCTTCGCCGCCACCGCCGTGCTGCTCCCATCGGTGCGAAGGAGCTGAAATCCGCTGTCGTCGCTCTGCCGCAAGGCAACCCGGCTGCCGGTGGGATCCATCCGGATCGGGTCCGGCCAAACTCCGCGCGCCGTGAACGCGTGCATCCGGCGGGCCGGGGCCGTGCTCTCTTTCATGCTCGGAACGGAAAAGAGCGCGCCGGAAACAGCGAAGGCGGTGGCGGCGCCGGCTGCGAGCAGCGCAACCATCGCCGCCCCGAGCCTTCGGTGGACGATGAGGGCAGCCGCCGCGCCAACGAGCCCTGAAACCGACCACCGAAGCTCGAAAGCGAGGTCGGAGGCCCATAGGCCCTCCTGCGCGGCGATCGCGGCGATGATGCCAGCCAGCACCACCGGCAGCCCGCACAGAGCGAGAATCAGCCCGAGCTGGCGCGTGAAGCCGGGGCTTCCCGGTCGCCGTGGACCCGACGAAACGGTCAAGGCCGCAAACGCGAGCGCCGCGACCGCCCACACGGCCACCAGGACGCGAGCGCCGTAGAGATCCGATAACCCGGCCCCGGTGCCGAGCGCGGCGGTCGCGAGGACGGACGCGCCGGCGGCGGCGAAGGTGGCCGGCCCGGGTGCGAAGAGGGCAGAGAACGCGAGCGGGGTCGAGCCGATGGAAAACGCGAGCGCGGCGGACAGGAGGACGAGGCCGGCGGCGACGACGGGCTCGAGCGCCAACAGCGGTCGGACCTTGGCCCCGTCCGGCCCCGGCTCGATCGCGAGCTTCGGTTCAGGGTCTTTGGACTCGCCCCGCAGCCGCATGAGCCGCTGGCGGAGACTCGGATGGGACGACGTTTCACCTCCCATCTCTCGGGGGAGCAAAGCGAGCTCGTAGGCCCGCTCGACGGCCTCCGCGACCGCCTCCCGGTCGCCGACGAGCTCGGCAGCCCGCAGGTCTGCTTGCGATTCCTCGTCCTGCCGGCGTGCGGCGAGGAAGCCGAAGAGGCCCATGACGAAGAACCACCACAGGAGCGAGGCCGACGCCGCGAACTCGGGGGCCACCATGCCCGCCAGCGGCCTTAGAAAGGCGGCGCCGCCGGCGAGCGTGAGGTCGAGCAGCGCCGACCGCCACACCCGAGACGGGGGCCAAGCCTCGAGGTGGGCCAGCTCGTGGGCCAGCACCGCGTGAAGGTGGCGCTGTTCGAGGCGGTCCACGAGCGTCTGGCCCACCAGGATGTCGCTCCTGGCCACTCCGGGCAGCGCGAAAGAAGCCGGCCATTGGGTGCGCGCGTCTCCGATGACCCACAGCTGGACCGGCGGGGGGGCCCGGGAGGCCTCCACTATCGCCTCGAAGCCCCGATCCTCGGGCAAACGCGCCCAAAGCAGCCACCGACGGAGTCCGCCGCCACCGACGAGCCAAAGGAGCAGCAGGGCAAACGCTGCTGTCGCCCACCCCCAGCTCGCCGAGCTCCCGAGGATCAGCGGCAGCGTCGCCGCGGTGATCATGAAGCCAGGCAGCGCGACGGTGGTCCGAAGGACATGGGCGAGCCGAACGAGGACCGGCGCTTGCTCCCCGAGCACCGCGCGACGGACCGGGACATCGGCGATGATGGCGAGCAGGGGTGCGAGCAGGGCGGCGACCCGCGAACCCTCGAGCTCGAACCACAACAAGAGGATGCACGTCGCGGCCGTGATGCCGACCAGCCGCGCCTGCCGCTGCTGCCAGGCCTCGGCCCGAATGGGGCAGTCCGCCTTCAGATTCGACGATCGGCCGCTCAGCCACGCGAAGACAGCCGGGATCGCAGCGAGTCCAAGGGCGATGGGCACAGCCGAGTGTGTCGCACCGACACGAGCGTCCGGCAAGGTAGGCTTCGATCGAAGCGCCCGACGCCGAAGCCGGGCGGCTTGGGGCGGTCCATGCGGCGGGCACGGCGATCCAGGGTGCGTCGTCGTGGACGGCTCGCCTAGGTCCGACTAGATGACCCTGGCTTGAATGTCGATGGGTGCGGATCTTCTCCGGCGACGAGGTCTTTCCAAGTTTCGGGGGCTTGGG
>DAIQNR010000227.1:0-4012 GCA_036788295.1 Myxococcota bacterium | reverse complement strand
ATTGCTATCTCGTGCTGCCGAGGGGAGGTGCAACCCTGAAGGCCAGGCGCGGCGAGCGTTGTAGGGCGGTCCGTGTCGGATGCAAATCCGTGGAGGGAGCCATGACTGCGGCGTCGACCGCGAAGCACATGTCACCGAGACCTCTCGAGGTCATGGAGCAGGCGAAGAACCCGAGCTATCGGTTCAACTCCCTGGCGCACCTCATCGATGAGGGCGCTCTCGAGCGGGCCTTCCGTCGTCTGGACGGGCGTTCTGGGGGGGGGGGCCGGTGTGACGAAGGACCAACATGGGGAGGCGCTCGGTCTGGCGGAACTTCACACGAGGCTTTGTGAGGGCGGCTGGCGACACCAACTCAGCGACGGATCGCGGCGGGGGGACTCGGCGTAGATCGCGGTTGACAGAACGGGCTATATGGGTCGCCGGGAGGGCGGGCCGGCCTCAGCCTCGAACAGAAAAATCAACCCGCGTTCTAGTTCGACTGGTAGACAGGGGTACGAGATGACCATGTGCACCGGCATATTCCGCTTCTTTGCCCTCGTCGTAGGCTGCGCCTCCGCCTGTTCGGCCGACACTGGTGAACTGACGGACGCTCCTCTTTTCTGTCAGGTAGAGTCTGCTCGAGGCCTTAGGTTGGTTGGAGACGAACTTCTCTTCGGAGATGGGTGCAACAACGGACTATGCGTCTGCGAAGCAGGAGAGTGTGCCAATCCTCCCACGACTGCAGCCGGATGTTCGGGGCCTCCCCAGCGAGCCAGCGACCTATTTCCTCGGTGTCGTTCTCATCGTGATTGTGGAAACGACGGCTCGACCCCAAAATACAATGTTTGCATCTTCGATGCAGGGTGCGATGATCCACTTGGGCATTGCGTTCAGGTCCAATCCCTTTGTGCAGAGTTGGTTCCTCGAGGTCCTTCCCCCGATGACCATGTCGTTTACTGTGGTTGTGATGGAACCACCTATGGTGGGTGGTGTCCTCTGACCCCATATCGGCACTCCGGGCCATGCCGGTAGTACGCGTAGGACGGGATGACCGATGGGCGGGCCCGCAGATGAAGGTCAGGGTGTTGAGCGGAGCGGGACCGAACTTGCGATAGGGTGCCTGGGACCGGCCCGGCCCCGGTTGAACAGGAGATTAGGTTGGTTGCCCCGCCGTTGAGCGCAATGGTCTCGAGGAGGTCTGCTTGTTCAGTCTGGGCGCGGGGCCGAGGGGCCCGGTTGGGCCTCGAATGAAGGGGGGGCGAGAGCCCGGCTCGTGAAGGAGCTCGGGTCTGCCCCCGTTGGGCGGCGCCGCGTCGGCGGGCGCATGCGGGTCGAGTCTCCTCCGGGGGAGTCAGAAGGAGGTGGGGTTGTCCATGTCTCTTGCTTCCCGCCGGCCCGAGGTGTGGGCCTCGTCTATGGCAGACTTCAGGACCTCCGCCGCCTTCTCGCCCGCGTCCCGGTGGGTGTCGCTTTGGGCTTCCGACTTCCCGGACTCCACGGCGGCCCGCGCCACCCGCTCGCCCCGCTCGAGGACCTCCTCGCCGTAGTCGCGTGCCTTTTCGAGGAGGCCGTCGCGGTAGGGCCCGATGAGCTCGTTCTCGCGCCGGGTGCTCGGCACCAGGGCGCCGAGGAGAGCGCCCGCGCCGAACGCCGCGAGCACCCCGACCAGGGGTCGCTGACTGTACTCGTGGCGGGCGCGGTCCGCGGCCCGGTGAGCCTGAAAGCCCGCCCCATCCACCGCCTCGCCGATGCGCTCTCCGGCGCGACGGGCGCCGGAGCGCATGCCTTCGGCGACGTCCGATGCCGTGGAGCGCATGCTCCCGGCGACCTCTGAGGCCTTGGAGCGGACGCCATCGGCTGCACGCGAGGCGCCGCCGCGCACGTCTTCGGCGACGTCAGAAGCTTTGGAGCGGACGAAATCAGCGGCACGTGAGGTGCCCTCGCGAGCTTCCGAAGCCATGGATCCAGCGCCGAGGAGGGGCTGATCGTCGCCTTCCAAATCTCCCTTCGCAGCCCGCTGCGTGCTGGACTCCGAGAGCGAACGGCCCTGTCCGAGCTTGGGCGTCGCCCGAGAGGAGGCGATCAGCTAGCTGATCGCCGCCGTAGAGAGGAGGACCGGCAAGGGGTTCTCGGTGAAACTCCGAGCGAGGTTCTTCCTGAAGTCGCCCGCGCCGCTTCCCCTGAAGCTGTCGAGCGCGCGCTCGAACATCTGCCCGGGCGAAAACTGCCCCTCGAGGGCCGAGAGGTGGTGCTCGATCCCTCGGCGACGCATCTCGATGTCGTCGCGAAGCGTAGATTTCCGGTCATGTTGCCCATGGGTCGTGTAAGTCATCGAAACTGCTCCTTCAGGCGCGCGCGGGTATGCTTCGCCTCGTACTTTGCCGCGTGGGGCACGGGATCGGTGGCGTCCTCGAGCTTGTTCTTGCCCAAAACGAAGGCGATGACGCCGACCAGGGTCAGGACGCCGCCCACGATCAGGGCGGCCTTCCAAAGATCCATCTCGAGGCCGAGGGCCAGGGTCGCCGCCGCGCTCAGGGTCAGGAGTCCGCACGTGAGAAAGATGGCGGCCACGCCGAGGCCGGCGACGCCCTGCTTGGCGTCGTCGATCTTCTCGGTCATTTCGATCTTGGCGAGCTGCACCTCGTCTTGAACGAGCCGAGCCGCATCTCGCGCGAGGCCGCTGACGTGGCCCGCCACGCCAACGCGATCATCGTAGGGGGGATATGCGCCGAGCTGGTCGCTCGGATGGTTTCCATTCGTCGGCTCAACGGACATTTTCGTCATCCTCCTCGGGCGAGGTCATGGGGTCATGGGAAGCCAGCGGCCGGTCGGGTGAGCCCACCCTCGTTCGCATCGCGACGGCGTCCGCATTCGCCGCCATCTTTCGGTCGGTGGGGGTCGCCGCATCCGCACCGGGCGTGAGGTCCGAGGCGGGGCTGATGATGCCCGCCGGGGTGAAGCTCTGCTCTCGAGCCGCTCCGGAGATCGGTCCCCGCGTCGCCCCTGCCGGCCAATGGTCGTCGGATCGGCCGACGCCCGAGAAGCCCTGAAGTGCGCCGGACGTGAAGTCCGGCCCGGCGCTGCCCGAGTGCTCCGTCACCCTCGTGTACGCGCCCTGGGGCGCCGTGGTGGGGCCACGGTCCGAGAGGGCGGTTCGATGGGCGTACTCACCTTTGGAGTGCTGGTCGTAGATGGGCTCGTCGAACCGCAGATAGTCGTCATCGTCGCGGCTCGCGCTGCCGTTGCCGGAACGTCCGGTTTTCGACGACGCGGTCAGGAAGCGCGAGAGCGCGAAGCCTGCCGCCGCGGCGAAGCCGAGGGCGACCGCCGGCCGCTCGCGCGCAAAGTGCTCGAACTCGCCAACCATTTCGCTGACGGACCGGCCCTCCAAGCTCGACGAGAAGCGCTGCATCTCATCGGCGAGGCTTCGAGCCGCGCGAGCCAGCATCTCATGGCCCGCGTCATCGAAGCCTTGCGCCGATTGCTCCACGACTTCTGCCGTCGACTCGAGTCGACGGGTGCCGATCTCCTTGGCTCGCTGGGTCTGCGCTTCGGCATAGCTTTCGGCTTTGTCGCGAAGACTGCCGTTGTCTGTTGTATCCCGATGGGTCGGGGATGAATGCTCGTTCATGATGCTCCTTCTGGGCTCGCGGGGCGAGCCGTCGCTGATGATTCCGACCCCGTGGGCCGGGTTTCGTGGAAACGCTCCGGAGCGTCGAGGCACGCGCCGCGTCTCAGCCACGGAGGCGTTGCGCGGGCTCCGAGGCTTATGGCCTGCGGCGGGATCATCTGTACCATCTCGCCGGCCCTCGCCGCCGCTGATGGCGTCGCCGCTTCGCACTCGTTGGGCACAGATAGCCGGCATGATCGTACGGGACCGGGCCCGCAGGCCGCGCTCTCGCGAGTGGCCGAGCGAATCGCGAACTCGTGCTGGGTACCAGCGTGCTGGCCGATCTTGTGTCATAGCAGGCCCTTATCCGGTCGGCGGATTCTCCGCAGACCCGAGGGAGGCACGCCCGATGGCTTCCTTAGG
>DAIQNR010000226.1:0-4167 GCA_036788295.1 Myxococcota bacterium | reverse complement strand
CAGTTCCCTCTCCGATGCGGCGCGTGCCATGGCAGAGACGTCTCCCAATCGCCTTCGTTACGCGGCACCCACCGGGACGGTGGCGATCCGGTGGGATGGCGCGCGCCAACCCGAAGTATGGAACCTACCGGCCCCGACGATGGAGCCGCTCGAGGCCCGCCTCGAGCTGGCTCGACGCTACCTTCGGGTGTTTGGCCCCGCCACCCCGGCGGCCTTCGCGGCTTGGGCAGGGGTTTCTCCGTCGCTGGGGCTCGCGGCCTTCACGGCCCTCGGCGAGAGCCTCGTGCCCGTGCGCACGCCTGTTGGGGACGCCTGGATGCAGCGCGCTGATGAAGCGGACTTGTGGCTCGCTGCCGCCGCTCCCGCTGCCGCCCGCCTGCTGCCAAGCGGCGACACCTGGTATCTCTTGCAGGGCGCCGACCGCGCGCTCCTCGTGCCCGACGAACGCTTCCGCCGCGCTCTTTGGACCTCGCGGGTCTGGCCCGGCGCGCTCCTGGTCGAGGGGGAGACTTTGGGAACTTGGCGGCGTGCGGGGCACGTCGTCACGATCGAGCCGTGGAGCCCCCTCACGCCAAGTCAACGCGCCGCTGTCGAAGTGGAAGCCGCGGCCTTGCCATTGCCGGGAATCGATCGCCCGATAGACGTCCGCTGGGATCGGGAATGACGGGCAGGCTCGAGGCTGGGCCCAGAGAAAGCACCCCAGGTCGTGGTTCACGACGCGTGCGAGAAGCCTGCCGAGACTCGATGACGACGCTCGGCTGCTCGCTGACTTGCCCTCGGTGCCGCCCGGCGAGGAAGCGATTCAGCGCGACAGCACTTCGAGCCAGCGCGACCTCTCGTGCTCCCAAACCGCGAGGAGATCGGCGCCGACGCGGTAGGTGAAGAAGCGGTCGGAGGCTTCGGGGACAACCTGGGTTCGGGTCTCGGTCGGCTCCGCCACGGCGCGCTTCTTCACGTTGAAGTCGAGGTTCGGCGGGGGGCCTCGATCGCAGAATTCATCCCTCAGGGCGAGGCGCTCCACGTGGACCTCGAAGGATGCGGCGGGACCAAGGGCAAGGGCTCCCGTGTCGTCGAGGAGGTAGTCGTAGGAGGGGTGGGCGTCCGCGCAGGCGATGAGCCAGACCTCGTCCGCCCTGCCACCTCGATGGGCTCAAAGCCTCGGTGAACTGCTTGAACATCGGCATTGCGGCGTCGAACGCGAGGGGAGAGGCGCTCCCGGTGATGACGAACCCCTCCGCTTCCGCCCCGCGCTCCACCACCAGGTAGGTTTGGACCTGATGGATCCAGCGCTCGCCGATCCGAATCCGGTGAAGGCTCTGGTAGAGCGGACGGCCCCCGAAGACCACTGCGCGTTGGTCGCTCGGCTCGAACGCATCGACCTCGTCGGGGAGCCCGGCGAGCTGCTCGGTCGCCCAAGCGGTCGCGCTCGTGCCCGAAGGGAGAGGCTGACGGGTGACGACGAGATCGGCGCCAAAGCCATCCGGCGCGGTGGGACCCATGAGGGTGATGGTCGAGCGGTCGACCCACCCGCTTGGCATCTTCGACGAGAACCCGTGGCCGCGATAGATCGTCATTCTCGGAGCCTACCAGCCGAAGGCGGAGCTGAGCGAGCGACCCCAGCCGCTCACGGTGTCCGCGGCGCCCTGGGCGAGCCGGCCCGCGCCGTCGATCGCGCCGGTGACGCCGCTTGCGATGGCGTTGGTCACTCCCGCCGCGCGGAGGCCCCGGTCGGCGAGATAGCCCGCGGCCATGCCGACCCCGAAACCGACAACAGCGCCGACAACCGTCCCCGCGACGGGGATGACGCTTCCCACCGCGGCCCCGCGGCGGCTCCGGCGGCAAGTCCGGTTGCGGCCTCGGCGGTGACCGTGCCGATCGCCTGGGAAGCGGTGACTTCACCGCGCTGGTAGGCCCGGACCTGGTCCACGGAGGAGAAGCCGGCTCCGATCACGGCCCCAGCGATCCCGGCGCCCGCGAGCCGTCCGCCGACCACACGCGTCGTGGCGCCGGCGGCTCGAGAATCATGGCGAGACTCGACGCCTGACGACCGTCGGCTGCTCGTCCGCTTGCTCTCGGGCTCGGTTGGATCTCTTGTCGGCCCCGTGCCCCAGTCCCGTGAACGCCGACCCGACTTTCCCTCGCGAGCGCAGCCGGCTTGCGTTGGCTCGGTGGAGGCGACCCCCCACCGGCATGGCCTGATGAAGATCGCCCGAGCTGGCCTCCTTGGGGGCCTGACCGCCTCGTTCCTGGCGTGCGGAACAAGCGTCGCCGACAGCCCCGCCCTCGAGGCGGTCGCGCCCGTCGAGGCCACCGAACCCGCTGACGCCGCCGAACCCGCTGACGCCGCCGAACCCGCTGACGCCGCCGAACCCGCTGACCGTGAATCCACTGACGGTGGATCCACGAACGGTGAACCCGCTGACGGCTCCGAACCCGGCGCGCCGACGCAAACGTCCCAAGCGCCACTGGACTTCGACGCCTGGTTCGCCAGCTTCTCGGACGGAAGCACGGCGTACCTGTCGAACACCGGCCAGGTGGTTCGGGGCGGAGACCGTCGGGTACCGGGCGTTCGCCACCAATACATCCGAGACGTCGCGTACGGCCCCTTCGAGCGAAACCGCCTCGACGTGTGGCTTCCGCGGCCGGTACGGGGCCCAACTCCGCTCGCGGTCTTCATGCATGGCGGTGGATTCGAAGTCGGCGACAAAAACCAAGTCCACCTCGGCGGGCGGGTGCGGCGCTTCCTCGAGGCGGGCTTCGCGGTGGCGAGCATCAACTACCGGTGGGCATACACCGACCCGAATCTGGCGATCGCGCAGGGCGTCGCGAACGACATCGGTACGGTTGCGGACGTCAACGGCGCCCGGCTCGATTACATCATGCGCGACTGCGCCCGTGCGGTCCAGTTCCTGCGCCATCGAGCCGGAGACTACGACCTCGACCCCAGCCGTTTCGGTGCTTTTGGTCCGAGCGCGGGGGGCGGCTGCGCGATGTGGACGGCCACCGTGCCGGACCTCGCCATCGCCGGCCACCCGGACCCCGCGCTGCGCGAGTCGAGCCGGCTTCAGGCGGTTGGCCACGAGTTTGGGCAAGTCAGCTACAACTGGCTGCGCTGGCCCTCGCTGCTCGGCTTCGACGCGGAATGGATGTACGCAACCCTCGACGGCGGGCAGAATGCGCTGCTCCAGATGAGCCGCTCGGACCAGGCCGGCACGCCCGAGGGTCGAAGCCTCAGTTGGGTGCTCGACTACTACCAGCATCTATCATCGGATGACCCTCCCATGTACACCGCGAACGACGGGCGGGACCTATCCCAAGAGCAGATCACGACCCACAGCGAAATCGTCCACCACGTGCGCGGCCACTACGCCCTCTACGACCGCTGCGTAGCCCAAGGCCTAACTTGCGAGATAAAGACCCGCGCCCGTGACTCCGGCTACCCGGGAGATGTCGTAGACTTCCTGATTGAGCAGCTCGAGGACTGACTCTCTCGCCCGGCTCCGTCCTGCTGAGCCATCTCGAGGGTAGGACTTGGCTGCCCGGGGAGCGCCGAGCCAAGAGGCGTACCGGGCAACGAGGACGAACCCGAAGGGCCGTCGCTGGTGCCGTCGTAGGTTTTCGGGCCCCCCCCCTTGGCGTCGGCCCGGACCCCCTGTAGTGGTCTGCGTATGGGTCGCATCGCTCGTTCTTCGGCTACACTCGGGTCTGGGGTCGTCGCCTCGCTGCTCGTTACCGTCCCTGCCTTTGCGCAGGACGTCGGCGTCACCGCCATTGTGTCCCCCGAGGACGAGGCTTGCGGGATCTCGGCCTCTCCGCTCGAGGTCCAGATCCGGAACCTGGGCAACGTCCCGGTGACCGGGGTTCCGGTCCGGGTGGGGATCGTTGGTGCCTCCCCGTCCGTGCTCACGAGCACCTACGCCCCGACGCTCGGGGTCGGCCAGCAGGCGGTGCTCACGGTGGGGACGCTCGACACCTTCGACGGGGGCATCGTTGTCCTCACCGCCTCCACCCAGCTCGCCGGCGACGTGAACCCCTCGAACGACAGCTTTTCGGCCACTCTGGCCATCACCCCCGGCCGGGTGCCCGTCCTGCCGTTCGTGGCCGCGTGCCCGGGCAGCCCACGGACCCTCGCCGTGAACCCGGAGCCGAACACCCGCTACGCTTGGT
>DAIQNR010000225.1:0-4265 GCA_036788295.1 Myxococcota bacterium | reverse complement strand
ACGAGGCCATTTGCCGCCGCTACATCGAGAGAGCTCGGAGGGCGCCAACCCAACCGAAGAGAACGGCGTGAAGGGATGGGTCGATGAGGCGGGTGGTTGTGCGGGGGCGAGGGCTTCGGTATCGAACGGGTCCCATGGGACGACGGCGGATCGGGGTCTGGAGCGGGCTCGGGGCGTGCGTGATGGCGCTCACGGCATTGGCGGCGGTCGAGTCTTCGGCGGGGGGCGGCGGAGCTGGACGTGGAGGCGCAGCTGTCGGTGCCGGGGGCGAAGCTGCTGGTGGTCGAATTTTTCGCGACGTGGTGCGGGCCGTGCATGAAGGCGGTGCCGCGCTGGGAAGCGCTGCGGCGGAAGTACGCGGACAAGGGCCTTCGCTTCGCCGTGGTGTCGGGTGAAGGACGACCGGGAGAAGTGCGAGAACGTGCCGTGGCGGCCGGACGTGATGCTCTGCGACGAGGACGGGGCGCTGGCCGAGCGATTTGGGGTACAGGATCTACCGGCGGCGTTTCTATGGACGTGGCAAGGCAATCTCTTGGAGGAGAAGCTTCACGTGGACGAGGTGGAGCAGCGAATCGAAGGGTGGATGGCCGCGCTTCCCCGGGTGGAGGTGGAGGTGAAGGACCACGGGCGCCACGTAGGGCTCTCGGCGGACCGGCTGCAGCGGCTCATCGAGCGGGAGCTGTCGCGGCAAGGCAAACTCACGGTGGTGGTCTCACCGGTGGAGCGGGCGCGGCTTCGGGCCAAAGCCAAGGCGTCGCTGGCGATGTCGGCGAGCGAGGCGACGGCGTGCGCGATCGGCCAAGAGGTGAGCCCGAGCTCGATTCTGGAGGTGTCGGTGACGCCGGGGCGGGACAAGCAGATTCGGCTTGGCCTCGTATCCATCGAGAGCCACTGCCGAACCCGGGACATCGCGGAGGCGTGGGACCCGAAGGAGCCGGCTCGCTCGGTGGACCGAGCGCTCGCCTCGCTCATGATGAGACTCAAGCACCCCGAGCCGCAGCCGCCGACGTCCCTGTCGTCGCCCTCGAAGCTGGCCTCGACCACCGCTCTTCCCCCTCGCACTGCTCCGGACATCGACCCCTACGAGGCGGCGCTGCAAAAGGCCGAGGCCGCGGTGGCGGTGAAGCGGGAGAAGGCGGAGCGGTTCGGGCGGGCGTGGGAGGCGGTGTCGAAGGTCGCCGTCACGAGGGAGCTGCCGGCGAGAGAGCGAGCGAAGGTGGTGGGCCGATTTCTCGAGGACTTCCCGAGCGACAACCCGCACCGGGAGGAGGCGGAGCGCTTCCTGGGCTTCTTGAAGGCGGGCAGGGAGCCGACCGCTGGACCGGAGGGCATGGTGGAGGTGCCGGCGGGCGCGTTTTTCATGGGCTGCAACGAGCGGGTGGACCAGGAGTGCTACAACAGCGAGAAGCCGGGAAGAGAGCTCGAGCTGCCCACCTTTTACATCGACCGGACGGAGGTGACGGTGGAGCAGTACGCAGCCTGCGTGCGGGCGGGGGCGTGCTCGGCTTCCGGTCTCGACATGCCCCTCTACGATGGAAACGAACGGCCGAGGTTCGCTTCCTATTGCAACTGGGGAAGGAGCGGGCGGGGAAGCCACCCCATCAACTGCCTCGACTGGAGCCAGGCCCGCACCTACTGTGCGTGGGCGAAAAAGCGGCTCCCGACCGAAGCGGAGTGGGAGAAAGCGGCCCGGGGCCCCGACGGCCGAAAGTACCCGTGGGGCAACGAGGGCTATGGCCGAACCGTGGTGGCCAACATCGCCGACGAATCGTTGAAGCGCGAGCTCAGCGACGCCACCATCGCCGAGGAATACGACGACGGCTTCGTGGGCACCGCGCCGGTGGGGCAGTTTCCGGCCGGCGCTTCGCCGTACGGAGCGCTGGACATGGTGGGCAATGTTTGGGAATGGGTGGAGGATTGGTACGATGCAGGCAAGACCCGCTCGGTCCGGGGTGGGTCGTGGTTCGGTGAGCCGCGCCTCGCGCGCGCGTCGACCCGCGACGGCCTCGGCCCGTCCGACCGCTTCGGCTACTTCGGGCTCCGGTGCGCTCTCTCACCCTCATTCTGAAACATGGTCGGACGTTCAGTCTTTCCCGGGTTCGGAACTGTCCGAGTCTGGCGTCTTGCGAACCATCCAATAGCGAACCTCGGATTGACGGACTTCGGCGCATCGTCGTGCCTCCGGCTCCTTGACGCTCGTCAGGTGTTCGGGGACGGGGATAGGCCGCGGAGGACGGCGCGGCAGCGTCGTTCGATGGCGCGGGGGAGGGTCTCGAGGACCGGTTGACCGCCGTAGCGGTCCCGAAAGATGCGCACGGTGGGTTTCAGGGCGTCGAGCACCTTCGCGATCGTCTCCTCCACGAGGCGCAGGACAACTTTCGGGCCGAGGCGCATGTCCCTCGAGGCGGCTTGCCAGTGGGTTCGGCGGAGGGTGTCCATGTCCGCGTGGCCCCCGATGCCCATCGCGAGCTTTCGGTCGAGCTGGGGATAGGCCCGGGTCGAGACGAGGTCATAGAAGGGGGCGAGCCGGGTGCCCGCGGTCGTCTGAACCAGGGCGAGGTTTTTGCCATGGGCGTCGGCGTTGCCCGCGGCGGCGTGAAACGCGGCCCACGCGATCAACGCGGCGACGTCTTCGAGCGGCCGGATGGAGGCGCGGCGCACGGTGCCGATGGCATCGGCGAGCGAGGGGCCGCCTTCGGACTCGTACTTCTGGCCGGGCGGGAGGCCGAGGGCCTGGCAGAGATCCTCCTGATGGAGGCCGGTCACCGGCCAGGGGTTCGAGGAGGGGTGCCGGTCGAAGCGCTCGACGAGCAGGGCGGCCGGCTCGGTGAGGAGGAGCTCGCTGTGGACCGCGGGCAGGCCCGCCGCCCGGGCGAGCTCGGTGACAAAAGCCTCGTTGACCGGGAGGTGGGCAAAATCCCGGTTCGGGAGCTTGAGGATGTGGGTCGAGGGCGCCGACCCGAGCGGGAGATGGAGCACGCCGTCGAGCACGGCGACGGGAACCTTGTCCTGTGCACCGGCGAGCGAGAGGCGGACCGTGGTCCCGCTCACGAGGAGCGGCACGACCTCCCGGTGGAGGAGGCGGTGGAGCTTGTCGTCCCCCATGGGCTCATAGGCCCAATCCTCGGGGTTTGGTGGTTCGGCGGACCGGCGGTTTTCGGCGGAGCCATCGCTGGGCTCGGGGAGCAAGCTGAGGGCGCCGGCGCAATCTCCGCCGAGTGCGACGAGCAGGGCCCAGTCGTTGTCCTCCGAGACTCCGAGCCGGCTGCTCACCGCCCGCCGAGCCTGGCCCTCGGGGAGGAGGTTCGAGAACCAGCGGCGGACGCTCGGGCCTTCGTGGGGGTGGGTTTCGAGGGGCAGGGATAGGGAGAGGGCGAAGCGATCGGCGCGGTCGAGCCACGTCGGCTCGTAGGTGAAGCGCCACGCCGGCTCGGCCCGCTCGACCACGCCGACCTTCGCCGGAAGGGTCCCGGCGACGGTCCAGGCCTCGAGCCGCGTGGTCACGTCTGGTCCTCTGGTTTTGCGCCGCGAACTTTCAGATGGACCTCGAGCCCGAGGCCCTCGAGTACGCGGAGCACATGCTCGAGCCGGACGGTGGGCTTGCCCCGCTCGAGCTCGCTCAGAAATCGAGGCCCCACCCCGAGCAGCCCCGCCGCCATGACCTGGTCGAGCCCCGCCGCTTCACGGGCCTCGCGAACCGCGCGGCCAAGATCCTCGGGGCTCGAGATGCGGCGCATGGGGACGCCGAGCATACTTCCCGTTCGGGAAGATTCAAGGGGATCTTCGCGCTTCATGACCGATCGGGAAGATCGTCCCGGTGCGAAGAGCGCAGCGAGTCAGCCTTCAGCGCCGGCCGAGGCGATTTTTTGGAGGACGGCGATCACCTCGTGCCGGCCGCTCGAGACCAACTCCACCACATCGTAGGGGATCCCTAGCACCGACCGCGCCTTGAACAGCAGCTCGGCGAAGGCATCGAAGTCCCAGACGTGAAAGTGGAGGTTTTCGCGCTCCTGCATCATTCGGTCCACGTAGCGGTCGAGCGCTTCGCCTTCCTCGAGTCCCTCGAAGACCCGGCCGTTCTCCCGGTAGTGCTCCTTTCGGGAGGACTCCGGACCGATTTCGAAATCTTTCACGAGGTGGGAGAACGGGGTGACATCTCGTGGGGCGTCGAATGTATAGCGTTTGTCGGGGATGGCGAGGATCAGCTTCCCTTGGGGACGAAGGACCCGAAAGAACGTCTGGATCGCAGCCAGAGGGTTTTCTAG
>DAIQNR010000224.1:0-4317 GCA_036788295.1 Myxococcota bacterium | reverse complement strand
ACCTCGGACGTTGTCGCTTCAACGGTCCGACCCTTCCCGCCGAACCTCGGACGTTGTCGCCGCAACGATCCGACCCTTCCCGCCGAACCTCGGACGTTGTCGCCTCGAGGGTCCGACCCTTCCCGCCGGACCGCGAGCGCTTTGACCGGCCGACGTCGGTCCGCCCCCGCCGCTCCGGCTTCGACACCGACCGGTCGCGGGGGTACCGTTCGACGGTGGCAGGTGAAGTCCGGACCCGAAGGGTCGGAGCCCGGTGCTTCGGAGCCTTTTCCTGGGGCCTCTGGGTTTGCGTGGGGGCGTTTCTGTGTCCTCGGGCGGCCTGGGCGCTCGGCGCGCAGCTCGGGGACCCGGTCGCGGCCCGCGGCGAGCCGGTGGCGGTCCGGATCGCGGTCCTCGACGACCCGGGGGTCGTCGCGCGGGTCGTCGTGGAGCTCGCGGCGGACGGGCGCTCGCTGTCCGCGGAGGCCTGCGAAGAAGGGGCGTGGTGGACGGCCCGGTTCTCGGCGGCCGACGTCTGGCCGGCCCAGGTGCTCGAGGTCCGAGCGGTGGGCTACGGGAAGAGGGGCGGCATCGTCTTCGAGCTCGGCGAAGACGCGCCCCTTGGCCTCGACATCCTCGAGCCGGCCGCGGCCGCCGCTCGCCGGGCCGCGCTCGCCGTCGATCGCCCCCCGGCGGCGGACGAGCCCCAGGAGGCGGACCGGCCCCAGGAGGCGGTCTTGCCGATCGAAGGGCTCGAGAGCCGCTCGGGGCAGAGCCCGCTCGCCGGCCGGGTCGGCGTCGAGGGGCGGCTCCACGACCCGGCCCGGCTCAGGGCTCGGCTCGGCGCAGAGCTCGACCTCTCCCCGCGCCTCTCGACCACACTCGGCTTCACGGTGGGCCCGAGCTTCGACCCGCCGCAGCCGGCCGGCGCGGTGGGGCTCGGCGTCGAGGCGAGCCTGCGGTGGCGGACGGAGCCCCCCGGGGTCGGCCGTCCGAGCCTCTTTGCCGGCCCCCGCCTCGGGCTCGAGCTGCGGCTGCCCGGCGTCGATGGCCTGCTCGGCCTCGAGGCGGGGGTGCAGATCGGGTGGACGCAGCAGCTGACCGTCGAGCTTCAGGTCTTCGGGGCGGGCCGATTGGACCTCTCCGGGGCCTGGACCGGCTTCGTCGGCGGGCTGGGCGCGGCGTTTCGGCTCGGGGGCGCGGCGTGAAACCAGCCTTGCTCGGGATCGCCCTTTTCGCGGCGTGCTCGGGGCCGCCGCTCGACCGGGACGGCGAGCCGGTCACCATCGGCAAGTACCGGATCCGCACGTTCCCGAGCGGAGCCGAGGTCCACGTCGATGGCACGCTCCGCATCCCTCGCACCCCCGGCAGCCTGATCCTCGAGGCCGGCCGCTACCACCTCGAGATCCGCCACCCCGGGGCCACCGAGGGCCTCGAGCAGGACATCACCGTCGTCGCCGGTCGGGACCGCCTGCTCGACGTGCGCATCCCGAAGCCGGCACGATCCACGATCGCCGTCGATGCCGACGTCCCGGGGGCTTCGGTTCGGATCAATGGGTACCACCGAGGGTTCACTCCGATGGAACCGGTCACGGTGAACGCCGGCTCGGCCGACGTCACGGTGGTCGCGCCCGGCGGCGACGCCCGCTCGACCTCGCTGCAGCTTCGCTACGGGGAACAAAAGACGGTGGACGTCCGGTTCCTCGAAGCCGACCGCCCGGTCGAGGCGGGTCCGGCGACCCTGACCTTGGTGCTCGCCCCCGCGGGCTGGGTCGAGACCGCCACCGGGGCCCGGATCGGGGATGCGCCGCTGCGCCGCCACCGGATGCCGGCCGGCGCCCACGACCTCGTGCTCCGCTCGGCCGACGGACAGCGAACCCGCTCGGTGCGGGTCCACCTGCGGCCAGGCGAGCACCACGTCTATCGGTTCCGGCTCAAACCCGGTGAATCGGAGCCCTGAAGCCTCGAACTTTTTTTGTCATCGGCTCCGGGGGCTCTCCGTTGAGGAGGCAGACGGCGACGACCATCGCCCCGAAAAAGGAGATCCGAAGATGAACGCAAACAAGCTCGACAGCTCCGCTGGCGCCCGACTCGTCACCTCCGACGGGAGGCCCCTTCCCCTGCGCAAAACCCACCTCGAGGCCCGGGCCCGGGCCGGGATCGCGCGCAGCACCCTCCGCCAGACGTTCTTCAACCCCAACGAGGAGCCGCTTCGGGTCCGGTACCTGCTGCCGCTGCCCGCCGACGGCGCGGTGGTGGGTTTCTCGTTCACCCTCCGCGGGGTGCGGACGGACGGCCGGGTGAAGTCCCGCGAGGCGGCCAGGCAGGACTTCGAGCGGGCGCTGGTCGAGGGCAGGAGCGGCGCGCTGCTCGAACAGGAGCGGTCGAGCCTGTTCTCGCAGGAGATCGGGAACATCCCTCCCGGCGAGCAGGTCGAGGTCGAGGTCTCGGTGGACCAGCCCCTGGCCTGGCTTTCCGAAGGTTCCTGGTCGTTTCGTTTCCCCACCGTCGTCGGACCCCGATACTTGGGGGCCCCCGGCCGCACCCCGGACGCCGAGAAGGTCACCGTGCCGCTCGCGGAGCGGCCCGAAGACATCGACGCCCGGGCGACACTCGAGCTCGACCTCGGCGACGAGCCGGTCGGCGCTCCCCGGTCCCCGTCCCACCCGCTGCGGGTGGACGGCGCAAAGATTCGGCTGGCGGAGGACACCCGGCTCGACCGGGACTTGGTGGTCGAGTGGCCGGTCGCCGGACCGAAGCCGGGGTGCGCGCTCGACGTGGGGCGACCGAGCGCCGGTCACCCTCGGGAAGGGGACGGCTTCGCCCTGCTCACGCTGGTGCCCCCGAAGCGGCCGACCAAGGCGGTCCCCCGGGATCTCATCCTGCTCGTGGACGTGAGCGGGTCGATGCACGGCGAGCCACTCGACCAGGCCAAGAGGGTGCTCCGGGCGCTGGTGGACCGGCTCCGGGAGGACGACCGGCTCGAGATGATCGCGTTTGCGAACGAGCCGGTGCGCTGGCTCCGAAAGCCTCGGGCCATGGACGACAAAGGGCGGGCCGAGGCCGACCGGTGGCTCGAAAAGCTCGGGGCCGCCGGCTCGACCGAGATGCAGAAGGGGATCATCGAGGCGCTCCGGCCGTTGCGTGACGGGGCGCTGCGCCAGGTCGTGCTCGTGACCGACGGCTACGTCGGCTTCGAAGCCGAGATCGTCGCCGCAGTGAAGGCCCGCCTGCCCCGCTCGGCCCGGGTCCACACCCTCGGGGTCGGATCCTCGGTGAACCGCAGCCTGACCGGACCGGTGGCCAGGATGGGCGGGGGCATCGAGCGGGTGGTCGCCCCCGGTGAGGACGCGGAGATCCACGCCGCGCGCCTACTCGCCGCGACCGATCAGCCCCTGGTCACCGAGCTCAACTTGTCCGGGTCGGCGCTTCGGGAGCTGGGGGTGGCCCGGCTGCCCGAGCTGTACGCCGGGGCCCCCGCGCTCGTCCCGCTGCGGCTCGACCCGAACGGGGGACAGCTCCGGGTGACGGGCCGAACCGCCGAGGGGCCGTGGACGATGGACCTCGACGTGGCTTCGGCGGCGCCCGGGACCGGCTCGTCCGCCCCCGCCGCCGCGTTCGCTCGGGCCAGGGTGGAGGACCTCGAGGCCGAATCGAGCGCGGCCGGGGCCGACGCCCGCGCCCTCGACGCCCACATCGAGACCCTGGGCATCGAGTTTCAGATCGCGACCCGCCGCACCTCGTGGGTGGCGATCTCGGACACGGCGACGGTGGACCCGTCGGTGCCGACCCGGTTCACCGACATGCCCCACCTGGTCCCGCAGGGCATGGCCTACGCGATGCCCTCGCCGCCGCGCTCCCCTCCCCTCGGGGCGATGCGAAAGCGCGCCTCGATGCTCTCGCCGAAGAGGGCCGTTTTTGGCCTCGATGAAGAGATGTCGGATACCGGGCTCGGGGAACGGGCCTATGGGCCGCCCCTGGAATTCGAACTGGACGCGCTTTTGATGGATGCGGAGAAGCCTCCCCAGCGGGAGGAGGCTGAGCAGAAGGGGCAAGCGCCCGAGCGACCCCGGTGGTTCCACGCGACCCTCCGGCACTCCGATGAGGCGTCGATGACCATCGAGTTCGAGGTCACCGAGGCGGCGCTGAACTGGACGAGGCCCACCGAGGTGACAATCCGCACCCCCGACGGCGACCGGGTCACGGTCCAGGTCGATGCGCTGCGCACCACCGCCACCGGTCGGGTCCAGACCGGCTGCCTCATCCGGCTCGTGCTCCGGACCCCCAAGGTCGCCGCCGTCGAGGTCGAGCTCGACGGCCTCCGCCTCCGCCTCTGAC
>DAIQNR010000223.1:0-4334 GCA_036788295.1 Myxococcota bacterium | reverse complement strand
CGCTGGCTGGCCGCCCTCCATTTGTCCAAAAAAGGGCTCGGTCGGCATTGCCCCTCGCTCCGGCGAGCGGCTACCTTGCCGGCATGGCTGCCCGCGCCCCGTCCCCCGTTCCGGTCGCGCTCGTTTCGACCCTGCTCGCGTCGTCGAGTCTCGCTTTCCCCCCCCCTGTGACGCCGCCGCCCAAAGCGGTGCAGGCTGGCGCTTGGCTCGAGTACGGGATCGCATTCGACGGACCGCCGTGGTCTTCGGTCGTGATTCGCGCTGGGCCAGCCGGTGCGCAGCTCACGCAAGGCGGTCACCTCACGTGGTTCGCTGACGTCACGGCCCCGGCTCAGGAGTCGTTCGAGGTGGAGGTCACGTGGGAGGACAGCTCGACGACGGTCCTCGAGTTTACCGTCTTGGTCGTCGAAGAGCTGGAGGAAGAGGGGCCTCGGGTGTTGACCGCCCACGGGTTCGAGGCACCGAAGGAGCTTCTTCGAGGTGGCTCGACGATCAGCTCGCCGGCTGCTGGGGAGGGTGCGGGCGAATCCGCTTGTCCTCCCGGCTCTGCCACTACGGCGGACGGATCGGCCTGTACCGTCGGGGGTTCGGTCTGAACCGTGCGCCCGACGCAGAACCGTCCGACGCCGAGCCCCGCCTGCTGGTCTTCGCGGCTTACGATTGGGGCCATGGCAAGCCCGACTGGACGTCGGCCGGCTACCTCGAGTTCTCGTCGAATGGGACCCGGCGAGCGGTGCTGGTCCCCAACCACGATGAGGTGCAGGCCCTGCTCCTTGCCCGCGAAGACCAGGAGGGTGCGGGCTTGGTGCTGAGCGACCTCGACGCCATGGAGGCCAGCATCCTGAGCATCGAGCTTGCCGAGCGCGAGGGCGGGCCCACTGAGCAGGACTGGGCCAGCGCCGGGCAAGGCTTCGGCCCTTCCGGCGGCTCGCCCCGCGCCGCCCAGAGGGCCCTCGCTGAACGTCTCGACGCAGATGGCCGCCTCTCGTACATCGAGAGCGTAGAAGGCTACTTCGCGTCGGTGATTGCCCGTGCCCCGGACATCTCGGACATCCTGGCCTACGCAGAGACCGCCACCGCCGCGGTGATTCGCGAGCTCCCCTTCCCCGATGCGTCCGCCTCGGCTAGGCAGGGCCTCCTCTCCTTGCTGAGCGGGTACTCCTCCCCCCTGCCGAATGCGCAGGAGGGCGTGACGCCGCTCCACAACCAAGGCATCCGCGGCGAGGGCTGGAAGATCGGGGTCCTCGAAGTCGGGGTCGACGCGTCGGTCCCCCAACTTGCCGGCCGGGTCGAAGGAGATGAGCACTGCCGACGGCTCGTTGAATACCGGGACCCGGGGCTTGCTCATTGCTCCCTCCGCTGCTGGAGGGATCGCTACCCGAACGGAGCCTCGCCTGTCTGCGGTCACGGCACGTCAGTGGCCTCGGCAGCGATCGCCCCCCAAGGCGCTGCACCGGCCGCAAGCGTCATCTCCTACAATCGACTCGCCTTGAGGGAGGAGGTGGCGGTGGCTGACATTGCGGAGCGCGTCGAGCACGGAGAAAAGATCGCCTCCCTCAACATGAGCTATGGCACCCCAGGGAATGTCAACCGCCTCGGGGGCACCCTTCCGTGGGTGCAGCAACTCCTTCGCTCGGGCGTTGCTCCGGTCAAGTCTGCTGGCAACATCAGCTGGTGGGACTGTCTCTGGGGCGACTATCAGGAAGGAGTGGGCTTGGTGGTCGCGACTGGCGACGGCGCTGAAAATGCTATCCGTGGTCTCGTACGGGTAACGGGCGTCAACACCGACGACAACATCCACTGCCGGAGTCGGACGGCGAGGTTCGTTCAGCTCGCGGCGCGAGGCGACCGCGTGCCGGTCGTCGGCCAAGGCGGGGCGACCTTCGAGAGTGAAGGGACCTCTTTCGCCGCCCCTCGGGTCGCCGGTGCTTTTGCTCTGCTTCGGCAGTTGCGCCCCGAGTGCTCGCCCCAGAGCATCCTCCGGGCGCTCGAGGAGTCCGGCCAGCCGAAGGAGGAGGACCGCGCCCAGCCGCGGTTCACCATCCCCCGCGTGGACGTGAACGCGGCGGCGGCGCGGCTTCAACTTTCCACTTGCCCGCCAGAACCCCCGCGCTTCGTCTTCGTGGACCCGGACAACGACGTCACGAAACGGGAAATCAGGGTTCGCTTCGCCGACTTCGCTTCCAACGAAGATGGCTTCGAAGTCGAGGCTCAGGCCCTGGACGGGGCCATGTTCGCAAGCCGCACCATAGAATACCCAGCCAACCGAAAGACCAGCCCGGTATGGCCCCCTGTGGATGCGGTCCCGGTCGACATGCTCACGCCGGGCGGTCGCTACTGCGTTCGCGTCCGAGCCTATCGAAACGGCGGCGCCCATGGGTCCCGGGCGTACTCGGCCTGGGCGCTGAACGGCACCATCAGCCCGGAAGACTGGGACGTAAACCTCAATGGGTCCCCCCCCGAGTCGTGCCTCAGCGTGCGGATGAAGCCTCTGGATCTGCCCGCGGCGCCGGCCGAATTGGTTGTGACGAGCCGCGCGGTCGACCGGGTCGACTTCGAAGCGAGCGCGCCGAGCGGCGCCAGCACGGTCAAGTTCGTTTGGTCGACGCACGGGGCGGGATTGCAAGCGGCGTCGGTGGGCGTGGGGGGGAATGGAAAGGCATCGACGACGGTCCCCACCGCCTTGGGAGCTTCGGTGTCGATGTGGGCTCGCGGCTGCAACGCCGACGGATGCGGACCGGCCACCTACCGGCTCGCGTTCGCGGGTCCGCCCTCGACGAACGACGCTGACGCCAACATCCCCGCCCAGCCGCCGAGCTCCCCGGGGCTTCTCACCGCCTACCGGATCGGCGATGCCCACGTTCAGCTCCTGTGGGAGGAGCCGATGGACGAGGTGCATGAAGTGCAGGTGCGGCGCCGGACGCCGCCGTCGTCGTCGTGCGCTCCGCTCGGTTCTCCGCTCGACTGCTGGGCGTCCGTCGCCGTCCCCGACCCGGGCCCGCTGCCGCGGGTCACGATCCTTGATCCGAACCTCCAAGACGGCGACGTCCTCTACGAACCAGGCTACCAAGTGCGCCGATGCGTGCGAGGAGGCCACCGGCAGCTCCAATCGGTGCGGTCCTGCTCGGCGTGGAGCAACGAAGCCGGGCTCTCGGTGGGGTCCCCATGAGATACGGTGCCGCAGGTCACGTCCTCCTCGGCTGTCTAATCTGCTCATGCGGCGATCAGGCGGTCCAGGACCCAGATATCTTCTGTGGGAGTAGTATTGCGGGTTGTTCGGATGGGGAAGGGTGGTGGGAGCCTTTTGACGGGCCGGAACTCTATATGTTGGTACTGGACAGTGCCGACACCGACCTTTGCCAAGTCTGCCCAGAACTCGACATCGACTGCTGGAGCGCTGCGCTGGAGGCGAACGTCGTCGGGGGCGGCTGCTGGTCGGATTTTCCCGCGCAGGATATGCGCCGGTCGGAACTCCGTGTAACTGTGCCCCGGGACGAGATCCCTCGGATCTGTTCCGAGCCATCGTCCTTGGTGCAGGCACGCAGACGAAGCGACACGGCGCTCAGGTTCTTTGGTGTGCGGCCACTTCGTTGTCCCATTCCAGAGGACGGCTGACCCGCGGCGTCCGTTAAGGGCGCGAGGACGAGAGCCCGGCCTCTTCGGTCGTCTGGGTTCACGGCGAGGGGTTTTTTGATGAAAAGGGGCAGAACTCTCTTGTTGTTCGGTTCGGTCTTCCTCTCATGCACGGGGGAATCACTGCCAGTCGGGGGCCTCTGTCCCGACGTGAATGGATACTACAGCTATACCTGCTTGGACCTCCCCCCGGAGGAGATGGTCGACGACCGGGCATATTCCCTTCAGGTGCGGCTACGAAGTCGCGATGAGGACCTTTGCGCCCTGTGTCCCGAGACCGACATCGGCTGCTGGAGCGCCATGCTCCAGATCGGCGTGCTCGCCGCCCGGTGCTCGTCGAGCATTCACCAGGAGGACGGGCGATTCCTGGGCTCGAGTCTGTGGGTGACCGTCGCGTGGGATGAGATTCCCCGAGTCTGCTCCAAACCCTCAGCCATCTTGAGGGAGCTCTTCATCGCCTTCTATGCGTCGTGTGGCCACAGTGCATTCCCCCGCTAGGTCTAAGCTAGCCTTGGCCGGTCAGACCTCTGTTTCGTAGTCGCGCGACTGCGAAACCTCGGAGTTTCCGATTTTTCGTCGTCCCGCCACTGCTCCGGGCACCCTCCGGGGCGTTCTGCGCAGTGCCGGGACTGGCGAAGCACCCTCTCCTCAACCGTCATCCTCGTCTTCGAGGTAGCGGGCGTCCTCCAAGTCCTGCGGCC
>DAIQNR010000222.1:0-4426 GCA_036788295.1 Myxococcota bacterium | reverse complement strand
ACGGCGAGCTTGCTCGCCGTTCGTCCGAAGGAATGTACCCCCAGCCCGAGCTAAGCGAGGTCTGGAGATGGGGTATCCGCCTCGCCCCACGGCTCGGAAACAGGCCGAGCTGCTTGCACGAAAAGGGGAAGCGCTCGCCCTGCGGCGCAGTCACGATACTTGAGCCGGATGCAGCCATGCTCCAGATCACCGCAGGTCAGCAGGTCGAAATTGTTCACTGGGAGGGTTGAGCTAAGGGACCGCCGCTCGGTAGTGGGTCGCGATGAAGGCACCCAAGAGCTCTCAGGGCTGGCGCACGCGATCGAGTGGTTGGTGACGGAGTATCTGGAGGAAGGGCAGCGCGCGGCCGCGCGAGCCGTCGAGGGGGCGTACGAGCGAGCGAGGAAGGAAGGAGCGACGGGGGCTCGGTTCGCGGTCCGAGGCTCGGTCTCGTCGAACCGAATCGACGAGACGTCGCCGAACGCAGGCAGACCTGGAGGCGCTCACGGAGCAGCTGTATGAAGCCGTTCGCGCCTGCCCTGGCCCACCCGAGGCTCCGAGCGTGGCAGGTGGAGTGGATCGCCATCGCGCCCGAGATCGGTGCCTGCGACCGAGAGGCGCTCGAAAACGCGGGGGTGATCCCGCAATCCCTCCGGGACCTCACCGGCGACCTCGAGTGAACACGGCATCACGAGCGACCGACCGGTCGCGGGCCGGACCTGGCTCACGATGGCGAGTTCGTCGTCCCGCTCCTCCAGGGCAAGTACCCACCCGAAGCACCGCCTCGTCGTCCGCGTCCACCTCCACCGGCAAGGTAGACAACCTCCACCTCGGTCGCCCCGCGGACGAGCTGAAGCCCGCTCGGAGCCGAAAAGGAACGCTGCACGGGCCCCTCGAGCGACAGCGACGCCTCGAGCACGAGCGAGTACGGGTTCTGGAAGGTCACGGCCCGCCGCACCTCCTCCCCCGGCCGCACCACCCCGAAGTCCACCCCCTCCGGCCCGGTCACCGGCTGAAACGCCACCTTGACCACCAACCCATCGTCGCACCCAAAACCCACCGCGGCGACCAGCATCGCCGCCCAAACGGACGTTTCGGTTGCGACGCGCAGTCTGGTGGTCGGGGGATGGTTGAGCTGCCGCCTTTTCATCGGGGGACCAATCGTTGCTGCAATTTCGGGTTCGTCTGCTCCGTCCGAAGCCTCAGAGGGGTTCCGAGCAGCGCTGCAGGTACCGGAAGCGGACCTCGTCGCCCCGGCGGGGGGCGGCGGCCGGGGCGAAGTCCACCCGGTTGAACTCGGGCACGTACCACCAGTTCGGGTTGCCGTCCGCGGCCAGCTCCGGGACCGCTTGACCGCCGACCGTCACCTCGACGCTGCTGCCGTCCGCCACCTCCTCGAGCGGGTACCGGGTCCGAAACCCATTGACTGGGAGGCCATTGCGCGCGATCCACTCCGGCCAGTTTGGCGTGCATGCGCCGTCTACCGAACGCCCACCGGATGGCATCACGAACTCGCGGGTGTATCCCTGGACAGTCGATTGGGAGAGCCCTGCGTCCTGCGTGAGGTGGGCCTCGAAAGCCTCTTGGGTTCGGTCGGCGCAGGTCTCACCCACACGCAGCCTTACGCCCGGTCCGTCCCCCAGGACGTCCGACACCATCACCGACGACTTCTTGCCCCCTCGTAGCGCTACGAGTAGGTTCAAAGGGGCGAGGTCGAACCAAGTATGATCGGGGATCAGGGAGACGATGGCCAGCGCTCCACCGGGACGGAGAAGCCCTCGTTCCAAGTGTTGCGAAGGGGCCAGCCCACAGCCGTCGCCGCGGCGATCATGGGCGTGTTCCCGGCCGAGAAGCCTGGGGGGAGGGACGTCGGGTAGCTTTGGACCAGCGCGCGAAGAGCCACCTCGGGCGAAGGAAGCGTATTCGAATCGATGCGCCGAAAATCCTCGCTTCGGCCGGCCACGCTCGAGCCCAGAGCGAAAAAGCCGCAGGAGCCCTCCGGCAGGTCGGCTGGCGGGAACCTGCAATCGGCATCGGTCGGAATCCCTCGCAATCGGGAAACCACCGCTCGGTTGAAAGGACAAGTACCATAAGGGGACTGGGAGTGGACGGTCGAGACTTGGAGGTCCACTCCCTCCTCCCAGACCGAACCCAAGCCGTCGGCGATGTCGGACCGACTCCCGAGTAGGACTCTCGGTCTTGCTATCCATGGCTGTCCCGGCCTGTCCTGGGGACGGATTTGGTCGGCAGCGGCCTCATCCCGTGGCGCAACGGTCAGCACCACGTCCAGCGGGGGGTCGGGGGCGATGACATCTTCCACCCACACGGGGCCCGCATCCCCGAAGAGCGGCACCGTGAGCGGGTCCGGGATGCCGTCTGCCTCCACGCGCAGCCAAGCCCGGTGCTGCCCTGGACTCGTTGGGCGGTAGGCCACCTCCAGCCTGTCCCCGGTCATCCGCCGGGGAACCAGACTGCGGCCTCTGGGCTCCCGAAACGGCTGGGCAGGCCCCCGACCCACGAGCACGAAAGCCGCCCGGTCCGGGCCTTCGATGGTGACGTCTCCGACCTGCAGCTCGGTATCGATCAAGCTGTTCGTTTCCCAGAACCACGTGTAGTGCTCCGTGACGTCGATTACCCCCTGTTGGGAGGCGCACCCGGGCCCGAGGTGAAATCGAAGGTGGGTAGGGAGCGCCATCGCGGGCCATCGCCAACCATCGGCCGGACCATACGCGGGCACGGCCCGCCAGGTGACGCCGGCTCCGGTCAAGCGGACCAGCAGCACCGGCGGGGTGCCGTTGACATAAAAGCTCAGCTCCGATTCGAGCCGGCTCTCTTCGGTGGGACGGTACAGAAACTCGACGTCGCGCCTCTCCCCTGGGGCGAGGACAACTTGCGACCCGTCCACCGCCTCCACCGGGACATCCCGAGGAACTCGGCCTGAAAACGGCCCGACCACGCAGTCGCTTGGCCCGCGGTTCTCGAGCCGAAGGGGCAGAGTGCGGTTGTAGTCTGCGTACACCGAGCCGAAAGGGAGCTCCAGCCAAGCGTGAAGGTCCCGGCACGGGGGCCCGTCGAACCCTTCGCCGGACAGCGACACCTCTACCGGGAGCGCGCCGGCGGCGAGAACTTCGAGCGTTGCGGTCTGCAGCCCTACCGCGCTCGGGGAGAAGGCCACCTCGGCGAGGACGCGCTCCCCCGGTAACAGAAGGTTCGGCGGCGACAACGAGAAGCTGTCCGAGCCCACCACCCGAACCCGCTCCAACTCAACCGGCCACCGACCCACGTTCTCGAGCACCACCGGCAGGGAAGACGCGGTCTCGAGCTGGACCCGACCAAAATCGAGCGATGTGGGCGACGCCGACAACTGCGGTGCCCCCACCCGCACAAGAGCCTCCACTCGGCCCGGACGGGTCTGAAGGCCGTCCTGACCGACGACGGTGACCGGCACCGCGACGGCGGCCTCGAGCGTCCGGCCGTCTTCATCCGTTGCCAGCGCCTCGACCGACACCCGGACGTCCACCGAGCCCCCTGCTGGCACTTCCGCCTCGGCCGCCGAAGCGCTCCACCGAGAGCGTTCCGGAGGGTCTTGGGAGCTCGTCGCAACCGCCGGACCGAGGGCGAGGGTTTGGCCGCTCACGTTCTCGCAGGTCGCCGTCGCTTCCGCGGAAGCGCCGGGCGATAGGTACCCGAGGTCGAGAGGCGACGCGCAGCGAAGCGGCACCTCCACCACCTCGGCAAAGAGCTCCGCCCGGGCCCGGCCCCCGGCTCCAGACTGGGCCAGCAACTGCGTCGCCCGTCGAGACCCCTGCCGCCGCCGGGCGACAAAACCGACCTCGAACCCACCTGCCCCAGTCACGAGCGCCGGAACCGGGGCCCCAAAGTCTTCGGACCCCGGCTCGAGCCGAAGGGAGATGTCCGAAGCCCGGCCCGTTCGGTCCGCCACCCGAAACGACGCGCTGACCGTGCTCCCCACGACCACCGCGCCGAAGTCGAGACGCAGCGGCGCGAGCGTGAGCGCGCTCGGGGCGACCCGGCCCAAAAGAGCCACCGACGGGCCGGACACCTGTGGGTCCTGAGGAAACTCCACCCGCAACAC
The DNA here is from genome assembly GCA_036788295.1 of Myxococcota bacterium. Classification (GTDB taxonomy): domain Bacteria; phylum Myxococcota; class Kuafuiibacteriia; order Kuafuiibacteriales; family Kuafuiibacteriaceae; genus JAHQVK01. Next base: position 351 of record DAIQNR010000222.1, on the reverse strand, counting down.
GGCCTCGTGGTCCGCGTCCACCTCGACCGGCAGGTACACGATCTCCACCTCGGTCGCCCCGGGGACGAGCCGAAGCTGGCTCGGAGCCGAAAACGAAGGCCGCCCCGGCCCCTCGAGCGACAGCGACGCCTCGAGCAAGAGCGAGTTCGGGTTCTGGAAGGTCACGGCCCGCCGAACCTCCTCTCCCGGCCGCACGAGCCCGAAGTCCACCCCCTCCGGCGCCGTCACCGGCTCGAACCGAACGGCCGCCACCAACCCATCGTCGCACCCAAATCCCACCGCGGCGCAGAGGAAAGCCGCCATCGCTGACAGGTTCGAGGTCATGGCAAATCCAAGAGCCTGCAGCTAAGG
>DAIQNR010000221.1:0-4532 GCA_036788295.1 Myxococcota bacterium | reverse complement strand
CTTAGCGGCGAAGCCATCCCCCTCCTCATTGCGGATTTCTCTCCGGGTTGCTTTCGCGACCGCAAGCTTGTGCCTCCGCCCTTCGGTTCCGATCGGTGGCGGACCGACTTCCTCGCTCGGGGCGGACATCTCGCGTATCTGGCTCGCGAGGCGGCGCTGGCAACAGAACTGGTCACGGGGCCGATCGTTGCCGAGCCAGAGCTTGGGCGTTGGACAGCGGACATCGGGGACAGTCGCTTTTCGGCCTGGGTACTCGAGGTCATCGAGGGCGGGGAGTTCTGGATTCGTGCGGAGCTCGAGTACGGTGCGGCACCGAACATCCTCGGTGCAACGATACGGACTCGCAGGGGTCGCACGTACTACGAGTTCGATGCGTTCGAGCACCCCGTCGTCGTCTATCCGCACGGGTTTCGCTACGGGCCGGTGCGGCGGGGATGCGATCCTCAATCGGGGACGAGCTTCGACGTGCGTCCAGAGGCCGTTGCTGATGGCATCTTTCAAGATGCGCTGACGTGCTGGAACGCGGCCGGGGAGTCTCTGGAGGACGAGCGCGAGTGCTCGGCTCTCGCGACCCAGGTCGTCCCCGAGGACTGAGCCCTTCACGGCGCGCCGGGGTCGAGCATCGTCGAGCCGGGTACGGCGTCGTTGAAGTCCATCTCCGAGTCGCCTCGGGTCAGCCACCAGTCTTCGAGCGAGAGCGGAAGCGGCACCGGTCCGGGTGCGCTGAACACCCTCCTCCCCGGCCACCACCCTCGAGGCAGGAGGCGCTTCGGGTCCAGAAACCCGAGATGCTCCGCCACCCTTCGAGCCCAGGACGGGGTGAAGCTGCACTTGATGACCTCAGCGCCGGCTCGTTCGAGGTCGAGGCTCGCAAGGCGGAGCAGCGCGCCCATCCCGTGATGGTCGTTCCGTGCAACGAGGAGGTCGGTGACGACGCCGACCCGCATCCCCTTCGGATGGAGGAACATCTTCGTGAAAGCGTATCCATCGAGCCGACCGCGCTCCCGCAAATAGTATTCCCCGTACCGCGTCTTCGGGCAGCGCCAGTACCGCCAGGCCACGAAAGATCCGTCTCTCTCCGCGATGCAGCCATGGGCCCCAGCCACGGCATCGAAGAAGGCATCGAGCTCGGAGAGACCGGGCCGGTCCCCGGTCACCTCGAGCCAAGCGGGCAGGCCTCGGACGAAACGAGACCGACGACTCTCGGCCGACGAGCGCCACGCCCAGGAAGGCCGGGACCGGAATGTGCCCTCGGACCGGTCTGCGGCCTTGTCCCCGCCAGGGAGCGGAAGTCGACCGAGCCATCGGGCCATGGGATGGAGCGACCCGTGGGCGGCGATGTAGCGCATCGCGGCCAAAGGTTGAACGATGCGGAACAACTGGACCATGAGCCCATGGTCGGTGTAGCCTAGCCGCTCGTACAAGCGCTGCGCTGCCGCGGTCATCCCGACCATGATCATGGTCGTCTGTTCGGCGTGGACGGCTTCGAGCAGCCGCTTGGCGAGGCCACGCCCACGGTGGCTTTCTTCGACGCCCAGCGCGAGCAGGTAGCACGACGGGACGCCTGAGCCATGCAGCCGGAGGGGCTGGGGGATGAAACCCAGGTTTCCGACCGCTGCATCGCCGTCTCGAACCAAGAAGAGGTTGAGCGTGCCCGCTCTCGATGTTCGTTCGCCAAATAGCCAGGAACGGTCCAGCGGCGGGGGAGACTGGTAGCGACCTATGGAATCCTCGACGCCAAGCCTCTGGATGACGAGTGCGTCCGTTCTCATTCTGCTCGACCCTGGAGGGCCGACCAGCGGCGAGCGGCAGAAGCGGCCATTTGCGAGATACCCCGACGAATCGGTCCAGGCGGCGTGCCGAGGCGGGTTTGGAGACGTCCCTGGATGAGCGACTCCGTGAGCGCACAGACGGTGGAGAGCACGACGCCATGCTCATCTCGGAGTTGATGTAGGGCCCGCACCAACCGCTCCCGCGAGCTCTCGCCCAGGAGTTCGTAGCTGTGGCCCATGGCAACCACCGGGACATCTTCATCCCAGCGGGTGTCCGATAGATCGCGGAGCCTGAATGCGTACGCGGCGGGGTCGCTGAGGAGCAGCGGCAGCCGAAACCGTCGGGTGAAGAAGGCGTACGGTCGCTCGAGGGGGAAGGAGGCCAACGGCAGCTCGAGCAGGCCTGGGCGGTACCAATACGGCCGACTGTCCCAGATGTCCGCGTAGGCGGCCGTCGTCAACCCTCCAGGCGTTCGGTGGACGCGGACGAGGCCGGGGACCGCGCTCGTGTCCGCGCGACATCCCAATCGAACCAAGAGCTCCGCGATATGGTCATCGAAGACGTGGGCACCACCGCGAAAGCTCGTGCAGGGGATCCCCGCGCTACGAAGTCGAGCCAGGCCGGATTCGACGTCCTCCTGCTGCTCGGCCGTTTGCGGACTCTGGAAGTGCACGTGCAGCGCTCCCTCGTGCCCCTCGCCTAGCAGGGCATCCGGGAGCCAAGGGTGCCGGTCCACGATGGACTGGGTACGATCTTCGGTGAGAAACCATGTGGTCGGAATCCCACGCAGCTTCGATAGCAGGTCTCGGAGTGTGAGGTCTTGGTCCGGCCCCCTCCATCGCTCGACGTCGAAGGTGAGCGCGAAGTGGACCCTCCTCAGGTCAACCCCGCGATGCCCAGATTTCTTCGATGGCGCACGATGGCGCGATTGGCATCGTACACGCTCCTTCGATGGTGTCGGGATCGTTTCGTTCCCGGGTTCTCGCGATGGGCTCACTCGTCGGGGACCGTAGAGCACCCGTGGACCGGGGACAATCCGGAGCGTCCGTTCGCGGGCGGGTCACCAGGACGCGAGGCGCGGGGCGAGGCCGAGGAAGAGCCCGGCGCGGGCCACGCTCAGGGTCTCCGCCACGACGGTCACGTCGTCGAGGCGGACGGGGCCCCTCGCGAAGCCGAGCCCGCTCGCGTGGACCCCGAGGTCGAGGAAGTGCGCGCGAAAGCGCAGGGCGAGCCCCCCTCCGAAGGCGTGTGGCCGGGGATCTCCCCGAAGGCCATGGTGACCTGGGGCTCGAGGTAGAGCCCGACCGAGGGGCTCCCCCGCCAGAGCCGCCAGGCGGCCCGCAGTTCGGCTTGCAGCGTGGGCGCCCACGCTTCGAAGCCGGACAGGGCCGTGGGCCCGATGGCGGCGCCGATGAGCAGCCGGTCGTCGGCGAGCCCGAGTTCGAGTCCGACCAGGAGGTCGCCCGCGAGCTGATGGTCCTCCGCGACGCTCGAACTCCCGCGGAGCAGGTCGCGGCGCGCGCGGTGGTTGTAGGCCCAGCCCCCGCGCAGCCCGAAGGTGGCCCGGAGCGAGGTCGAGGGCTCGACCCTCTCCGGGGAGAAGGGCGGGGCGTCGTCGGCCTTCGGCTCTGGCTTCGCCACGCACACCCGGTCGGTGCAGGGAAACTCCGGTCGGCAGTCCCGCGCGGCCTGGCAGTTTTCGTTCAGCTCGCCCAGGGTCCTCGGCGCCGGCTCGACGTCAGCGCGTCCGCGTGCGGTCGAGGTGGCGGGGTCCGCTCGGGCCATCGGGGAGGGCACGGTGAGCGCCCGAAGCGGCGCGCGAGCGGGGACGTCATCGTTCGGCGAGGGCAGGGCCAGCGCCAAGAGCAGCCACGGCGACACGCTCTTTATGTGGGTAAAGGTGAGATATAAGCGCCAGTCTTTCGCTTCGGCCGCAGCGGCTGTGCCTCGGTTCGAGGCGTTTGGTTCGCCGTCTTGTCGGCGAGCGCGGCGCCATCGAGCGACTTCAGCCGCGCCATGAAGCGCACGAGCTCGACCTTGCCCGCGAGCGTGAGCGCGCCGGTCGTGAGGAGGGAGACGAAGCCGGCGACCGCCGTGTGTCGCGCGTCGCCGTCGAGGAAGAATCCGCTCGCGGCGACCGGGTGCGAGGGGACGTCCACGTTCAGAGCGTCGAGGGCCCTCGCGAGCGCGCCGCCGCGGTAGAGCGCGTGCGGTCCGAGGTTGAAGCTGTGGCCGAGCTGGCGCGTCGTGCGCGCGCGTCCGCCGAGGGCGCCGCTCTTCTCGAGGAGGGCGACCCGGCGTCCGTCTCGCGCGAGTCGAGTGGCGGCGATGAGGCCGGCGAGGCCGCCGCCGACGATCAGGGTGTCGAAGTCGGTGTTCACGGGGTCGGGTGTTCCTTTCGAACGAGACCACGCGGTTCGGCTCCGAGAGGTTACAGGGCGGCGGACCTCGCCCACCGGGGGCGCGCGAGCCGTCTCACGGTCGGCACAGCACGCCCGAGGTGCAAAGCCAGGAGGCGGGGGGCGCGCCCAGCGAGCCCGCCGGTGGAGCTGTTGAGGTAGGCGAGGAGGGCCGCGCAACCGGCGGCGAGGCGTGTCCGATGAAGCGGCGTGGGCGCCCGAATCCTGGAGAGCGCGTGTCCGGTATCCGGCCGTGCGGACGTGTACGCGCGGCGCCGCCCGGAGGAGACGCTGCTACACGCGCTGGTGCGCGAGCATTGGCCGTCTTTTCTCGAGCGGGCCGAGGAGGCGGGCGGCCTG
>DAIQNR010000220.1:0-4534 GCA_036788295.1 Myxococcota bacterium | reverse complement strand
GGCTCAGGGCCTCGGCGATCTCCGAGTGGAGCGCGGCGCCCGCCCCGAGCTGCTTCTCGTCGAGCCACACCGGCTGCCCGAGCGCCTCGAGTACGTCCCCGAGCTTTCGGACGGCCTCCTTGTCCGCCGTCGAGTGGCTGAGGAAGAGATGGTCCCGCGCAAGTGCGGTTCGCGAAAGCCTCGTCGCCTCCTCGGCCGCCGCGAGCGCTTCTTCGCGCCGGCCGAGCCAAGCCAGGCTCTTCGAGTAGAAAATGATGCTCTCAACCAACCTGGGCCGAAACCGAACAGAGTCTTCCACCAGCTTCCGGTACAGCTCGACCGCTGCCTCGGCCGACTCTGCCGCTGCCTCCCATCTCCCCAGAGCCTGCTGGCGCCGCCCGAGCTCCAGCGAGCGCTCCGCTTGCTCCGCCGTCGGCAGGGACGGAGCGCGGAGCCTCGCCTCCGCCGCCCAGACAGCGAGCTCGCGGAGGGCCACGGTCTCCCTGGGTATCTTGCAGGCGATTTCGTCCGCGAGGTGCTCGACACCCCCGTCGGCCACGACGAGCCGGGCGACGGTGGGCCCCATCGACGCGAACGCGGTGTCGAATCCAAGGGCCAGTGCTGCATCGACCGCCGGGGGGACGCGCCCGTTGAGGTCGCCTCGAAGGAAAGCCTCCACCCAAGTCCGGACGTCCGGCCGGTCGAGCGCCACACGCCCAAGATAGGTCAAGCCATGGGTGAGCGTCGCTCGGCCTGAGCCTTCGAACACCCGCTCGAGGAAGTCCTCTGGCGTGCGCACGTCGCAAAGGACTTCTCCAACCAGGGCTTCCCCTAGACGGTCCGGCTGAAGACCGCCAACCTCCGTTCCCAGCTCTCCCATTCGACCGGGAAACGTCTCGGCGAGCCGAAGGAGCGTCGCCGGACGAACCCGCAATCCGAGGCGAACCGCGAGCGCGGACAGCGCAAAGCTGGCCGTGTTTCCCCGGAGACTGAGCGCGGCGATGAGGCTCTTCGCCGCCTCGGTGTCCTCGCCGAACAGCTCCTGGGATGCCCAGGCTCGCAGCTCCTCCTGAAGGATGCGCTCGACGACATCTCCGGTGTCTTCGTCCATTCTCCCGAGGACTGCGAGCAGCGCCGCCATATAGACTTCGAGAAGGGTGGGTCGCCCCGCGAACGAAGGCGGCGCCCGACGCGCCGGCGGCTCGACTCGAAGCTCGGAAGCAAAACCCGCCACCGCCTCTTCGTACAGGGACTCGATCTGCTCCTGGTCGAGCCGCGCGCGCCCGACGTCGATCGCTGGACCCAACTCGAGGGCGGCGAGACCGTACTGCTCGCGAAGGGTTGCCGACCAATCTCCCTCCGACCGGGCAAGGAGCGCCACCTGCGTACGCCCGGACCGTCGCCGCGCGAGCTGAGACAACACCGACCGCGCGAGGTCGGCGCGCAGCTCGGCATAGTCCACGACAATGAACAGCGGGACATCGTCTCCCTTTGGCCACTCAATGCCCTCGAGCGGCACGTCGTCGTCGAGAAAGCCCGCCACCCAACCTCGCCGCCCGAGGCGACGGCACCACTCGATGAACAGCCGGGTTTTGCCGGAACCACCGGGGCCCACGAAGATGCGGGCGCTCGGCCCTGGCCGCTGGCTCCATGCTTCCAGCTCGTCGAGCACATCGTCTTGAGCCTCTTCACGGTAGGGCAAGACCCCGAAGCGGGCGTTCAGCAAGATCGACGGCAGCGCGGCGGAGGGTCTCGGGTAGGCGTTGCTGCGAAGGCACTTGGCGAGGGAGCGCGCTTCGAGGCCCTCGAGAATGCGTTCGGCCACCCGGTCGGGCCCGTCCTCCGGGGACAGGGGCGATAGCCGGCTGAGCACCAGAAACCTCCAAGGGAACGCATCGGGCTCGCCCACCACGAACAGCACCTTTCCGTCGCGGATGGCGCGATCGCGCAGCGTGTCCCAAGACTCGGGAATCCGGCTCGCCGGGCCCGCCCGAGAGGTCACGATCACCCACACGTTGGCCTCGAGAAATCCATCGGGCATGGATCGCAGCTCTTGGGTGCGTTCCGGGACGGCGACGGCCCGGGCCGACAATCCCCGCGCTTCGAGAGCCTTCACCAGATCCATCGCCCACGCCTCCTCGTCGGGGACGAACACGACGAAGGCGCGCTCGAGGGCCCTCCCCTCTCGCGGCGGAGGCGGCTCGTTCTTCAGGCGCTGGTGGGCAACCGGCGCCACCGGCCCAACCCGCGCCACCAGTCCCACCGGCGAAATGGTGGCCTCACCGTGCGCAATGGCGGTGACCGGCCCGGGGGGCAGCTCGATCACCGAGTTGCGCCACGACCACGCGTCGGGCGCGAGTCGCGCGAGCCGGTCCGTTCCGTCCGGATCCAGCCAGAGGACAAGCGGATGAGGGACCTTCTTGGCGACTGCATCTCGCCTCAGATTCAGTTCGAGAAACCAGTCGTCCTTGCAATGGTCGAGCCGGATGACATGCACCGGTCCATCTTGTCCCCACTGCTCGAGCTTGGATTCGAGGTCTCCGAAACTCTCCGCGAACGTAGCGTCGAGCACGCATCGCGGTGGGGCCACTGCGCGGATCGACCGAGAGCGATCAAGTTCGTTTTCGCACACGACGACCACCAACCGAAAGCCGCCCGCCTCCGACCCAAGCAGGCGCCGAAGGCGCCGAAGCGGCCCTTCATGGCTCGCTGGCAGGCCCGCATGCAAAAAGGAGGCTTCGGTCATGGGGTCTTGAGTCTCTGGTAGGCACTTCGGTATCCATCGAGGGTTTGTACCACTGGATGGCTCATCCACCAGAAATCGTTGTATTCGAGCAGAACCGTATTGGCGAGGAGGTGGTCTACATTTTTCGTTCGGTTCGCTTCCCCCTTCGGCGCGAGGTCGACCGCCGCCAAGGTATCATAGTCGTCCGATCGGAGCAGGCGGCGGTAGTCGCTCGCGAGCTGCTTGACCGCAGCCTCCGCCGACGCCCGATCGAAGCGGTCGGTTTTGGTCCTTTCGAAGCAGTAGCCGAGAAGACGGAGAAGATCCCGAGGATGACCACCTGACATTTCGATGAGATAATCGAGCGTCGTCTCGGCGTCGAACGCTTCCGGCGCCGCTCTCGCGTACACGAGCGCGCGCAGCGCTTCATAGGCGCCGGAAAGCCGCGCTCGCTCATGCTTTTCCCGCAGCTTCACCATAGGAAGACGCTGGATGTGGTCAAAACCCTCCCCTCCTAGGTTCAACTGGTAGACGAGGCGGATGGGAGCGCAGTAGATGAAGCGCCCGCGCACGGCTCGGAGCTGGTTGATGTCGCCGACGAAGAATCGCCGACCTTGCTCCTCGGACAGTCGATCGGTGCCGTCCACCAGGAACAGGATCAGCGCCGGCTTCGACGATGCGGCGAGCTGCTTTTCGCTCGCCTCGAGCAGGCGCCCGAAGGCATCCGCGAAGCTGCTGAAGCTGTTCTTCACGACCTTGCGAAGTTCTTCTTTGTAGGTGGACTGGGTCTTCATGGAGGTCGTCAGTCCGCCAAAGAGTTTTCCGAGCAAAGGGAGTCCGGATTCGACCTGCACGCCCGCCTTGATCTCGGCCGCATAGTCGCGTGTGCCCTCGTGCTTTTCGATTCGCTCGATGAACCAGTCTTCGAGAGGCTTGCATGCGCCAGGGGGGACGCGAACGCCCGCTTCTTGGAGACGCCCGACGAGATGGTTCGCAAGCGCGTAGAGAAGGTCGGCGTAGTCAAAGTTGTGGACATCGAGCTCCGAAGCGATGTCGACGAGCACCACGAAGTATGTGTCGTGCGTTCGCAGCTTGCCTTCAAGCCACCGAAGCTCGGTGCTCTTGCCTGAGCCGAGGTGGCCACACAACACCCCATAGTAGGCGTCGTGCGTTGCTTCCACCTTGTAGGTCTTGGGATGGACACCAAGGCTTCGAAGCAGTGGCCCGTAGGAGAAGTCGCCTCGAGCGGCGGAGAGCTCTACGTAGCGCGGGTCTCCGTAGTCGAGGGGGCCCAAGACCCTCAAGTGTTTCGAGATCTCGAAGAGGTTCGCCGACGCCACGCACGGACGGTACCCCCGAGGGCGGGAGTAAGCCAAGCCGGCAACCTCGTGCCTGACGGAGCTCCGTCGGCGTGGAAAGAGCCAGGAGAGCGCTCCACCAAGCGCCGGGCTCGATGAGGGTCTCGTCCGGGGAACCGACGAGGATGAGTGGCCGTCGTCGACCTCTTGTCGTCGGACTCGACCTTCGTAGGCTGCGCACGTTTTTTCCCTCTACTCGAGGCGCTCGAGGATGCCGAGCCCGGCCTGAAGCAGGGGCCCGAAGACGTCGGGCAGAGCTTCCGCCAGTGGGCGAAGGAGGTCCGTCGCCTCCTTGGCCGCGGCACGCGCGTCCGCGGTGCGTCCGAGGCCGGCCAGAATGACACTGGAGACCAGCAGGCTCCGGGCGAGGTCGGGCAAAAACGCGTCCGGGCGGGCCGCGGCCAGACGACGGTACAGCTCGGTGGCCTCCTCGGCGGCGGCGAGCGCCTCCTCCCGGCGGCCCAGCTCGCTG
>DAIQNR010000219.1:0-4616 GCA_036788295.1 Myxococcota bacterium | reverse complement strand
ATCGGCGGGTCAGCGTAGGGACGGAGCGGCCGGCCCCCGGACAGGGGCCGACCGTATCGAAAGCAGGCAGCAGCTACCAGGCCGCGGTCACTCGGGCGCGGACCAGCAGAAGCCTTCGGGGTTCATCATGTTGAACCGCTCGCACGCCAGGTTCGAGTTGCCGTCCACGGTCCGGCCCTCGCACCCAGTGAGGCCGCCCACCCCCTCCGCGTTGCAGCCGTACACGCAGAGGGACCGGCCCGTGCCCACGCTCAGGCAGAAGGTGTCCTCTGGGCACCGGTGCGGGCGCTCTTCGCAGTTCGCCTCGGCCGGCGGAGTCATCATCCGAGTGAGACCCCGCGCGTCCCACAGCGGAAGCGTCGGCTCCGCCGGAGGCACCACGCAGAACGAAGTGGTGATGGTGAATCCGCGCATGGCGTTCGGGTCGTAGCAGGCCGACGAGATGCCTCCGCAGGAGTTGGGGTTGTTGGTGCAATTGTCGCTGCAGAAGCCGGCCCCGGGGAAGTTCATGCCGAAGATCGGGTTTCCCTCATTGGTCCGGGTCAAGCACGTCGGCTGCGGGTCTCCGGGCCGGTTGCTCGGGAGTCGGCACATCTCCACAGGCGTGATGGGATCGTTGTCGAGGTCGCCGCAGAACTGGGTGCAGATGCCGTTTTGCGGCTCGTCGTCGTCGATCAGCCCGAAGAGGTCGCTGCAGGACAGCTGGCCGTAGGTTTCACGGTCGAAGTTGCACCCGTTCACCACGTGCCGGTTCGAGCAGGGGGCGCCGAGCAGCCCCTCGCCCCGGGTGCAGACCCCGATGATGGCGGTCGAGGTGAAGGTGCCTCGGTTGAGGTTGCACACCTCGATCCCGGGGGTCGTGCAGTCGGCTTCGGTCTCGCAGGTGCGGGCGCACGCGACCCGGCCCGGGATTCCGCCGCCCGCTCCAAACCGGTTGAGGCCTTCGGCGCAGGCCTGGACCTCGGTGGCGGAGATGACCGCGAACTCGCCCTCGCCGGCGCGGGTCGCGTCGGCGGCGATGCAAAGACCGCCGGCACACTCCGGACCGATGGCGGAGCCGACGCAGTCGCTCGCCTCGTCGCAGCTTCGGAGGCAGCGCGCTTCGCTGGCGGCGATTTGGGTGCGGATGGTGTTCTCGCCGCAGGTGGCGAGCCGGGGACGCGTGGTTTCGACCGTGGGGTTCGGCGGGTAGAAGATGACGTCGCCCTCTTCGGCGATCTGCTGGACGCAGTAGCCGAAGGTCGTGCCGTCCCCGGCGGTGAGCGAGCCCAGGAACCGGCACGACTCGGACGGAGGGATGAGGTCGGAGCCGGCGCACTCGGCGTCCGCGTTGCAGGTGTTGAGGCAAACCGCGAACTCGCCGAAGTTCACGCAGGCCAGACCCATGGCGCACGGGGCCGTTCCGGCGACGCACTCCTCGCCTTCATCAGCGCCGCGGGGCCCCGCATCGGGAGCGACGCCGGTATCGCCCGCGTCGGGGCGGGAGCCGGTGTCGGTGATGCCGGCATCGACGCCCGTATCGACCGGGTCCGTGCCGGTGTCCGCGGCCGGACCAGCGTCGGGGCGGTCCGGTCGTTCGTCGTCGCTGTCGCCGCACGCGGAGAGGGCCAGCGCGCCAGCCAGGGTGAGCGCAAATGCGCCGAGGAGCCTTCTCGAAGTCATCATCTTCCTTTCCGCCGGGCGGCGGTACCAGCTCGCGACGAGCAGCGATGGCGGGGTTTGCGACCGGGGGCGGTCTTTGCGTTGCCCTTGGTTTTCATCACCGCCCCTTTCGCGAGACAAAAGGACGCGCTAGCCAAGCGGTCCGGGGGAGTCAATTCGATTGTCGGAGCACCGACCACCCGACTTCCCTACTCGCGACGCTCCGGTTTGGGCGAAGCGGCCTCGCAGATCCGTACCGAACGTCCGAGTCCTCGCTTGCCCCCGCCCTCTCGCCCTGCGAGCACGGGTCCATGGCAGCGGAGAGTTGGCTCGCGGTCGCCGCGGTTTCGGCCGCGATCGCGATCGCGGCGGGAGCGTTCGGAGCCCACGGGCTGGAGGGGAAGCTGGCGCCGGACCTGCTCACGGTCTTCGAGACCGGCGCGCGGTACCACATGTACGGCGCGCTCGGCCTCGGGCTCGTCGCGGTCGCCGGCTTGGCCCGCCGCGATTTGGCGGTGAACGGGCCCGCAGCCGCGCTCTTCGTGGGCCAAGTGGTGTTCGCGGGCAGCCTCTACCTGCTCGCGCTGACGGGGACCCGATGGCTCGGGGCGATCACGCCCATCGGTGGGGTCGCGTTCCTCGTCGGCTTCGGCTGGCTGGCGGTGGTCGCCGCCCGCCTCCCGTGACGGCGGCAGGGCTGCTACGTTCGGCCGGTGGGGGCGGTCGTTCGGGGGCAGGGAGCGCCGCAGACGCTCGGAGCTCGAACGCTCGTGGGTCGGTCCCCCGTGTGCCGGCTCCGGGTGGACGACCCCCACGCTTCGGCCGAGCACGCGGTGCTCGCCTGGAACGGGTGGCGGTGGGAAGTGCGGGACCTCGGCTCGAGGAACGGGACGTTCGTCGACGGAGCCCGGATCGACGCCGGGGTGCTGGTGCCGCTTCGCCTCGGGGCGCGGCTCGCCTTCGGCCACCCTGAGCGGGTCTTCGCGTTCGTGGACGACGGGCCGCCGTCGGTGATGGCCATCGAGCTGGGCTCGGGCCACGTGCGGACCGGCGGCGCCGGCCTGCTCGTCCTCCCCGACGAGGACACCCCCGAATGGACCGTCTACCCCGATCCGGCGGGGGACTGGTGGGCAGAGGGCGCCGACGGCACCGCGCGGCGGCTCCAAGGCGACGAGCGGCTGCCTGCCGCTGGCCAGGTCTGGGCCATCGAGCTGCCGTTCGTGGACGAGAGCACCCCGCTGGCCCGGTTCGAGCTGTCGATCCAGCGGCTCGCGTTTCGGTTCTCGGTCAGCCGGGACGAGGAGCAGGTGGGCATCACCCTGATGTACCCGAACATGGAGATCCCGCTCGAGCCCCGCGAGCACGGCTACGTCCTGTTGACCCTGGCCCGGGCCCGGGCCGCGGACCGGGAGTTGGCCCCGGAGCGCCGGGGCTGGCGCGACCGGGAGGTGCTCGAGCGGCAGCTGCGGCTCGACGCCAACGCGCTGAACGTCGCCATCCACCGGGCTCGGGCCCAGCTGGCGGCGGCAGGGGTCAGCGGAGCCGCCGGGGTGGTGGAGGTGCGCCGCGGACAGCGACGCTTCGGATCGGATCGATTCTCGATCGTCGCCGACGACAGCTGAGGGGCGCGGGTCAGCGGAGCCGCCGAAGGATCTCGGGGGCGACGCGGCCCGCGAACCACCGGGCTCCGTGGACGCTGAAGTGGATCCCGTCGTCCTGGCGGAGCGGGGCGACCTTGCCGTCCCACTCGACCGTGCTCACGTCTCGGCCCTCGCCGTCGAAGAACCAGGGGCCCGTGTCGAGGTACTCGGCCCGGGGCTGACGCCCGAGGGCGTCGAACTGCACCCGGCGGATCAGCGCGAGCTTCTGCTCCAGCTTCGGCCGAGCCATCCGGGGCAGCGCCACCCAGATCAAGCGGCGCTCCGGGGCGGTGAGCAGGCGCCCCGCGAACGCGTCGAGCCGCTCGGCGTAGGCGGCCTCCCACTCGGGCGCGCCCCACCGCACCCGCCGGGGCCCTCCGATGAGGTCTTGGCCGTCGTTGCCGCCCAGGATGACGACGACGACGTCGGGATCGTGGCGATCGACTTGGCGGGCGCCTTCCGCCATCCAGTCGAAGAAGTCGGGGCGAGCCAGGCCGGTGGCGCTCTTGCCTCGGCGCCGGGTGGTCACGGTCTCGGACGCGAGCGCCCGCTCGAGCTCCCGGCCAAAGTCGGTGGCGGCCATGCTGTCGCCCAAGATCAGCACCCGACGAACAGCCTCGACCGGGGTCTGGACCGCGGGCTCGGCCGAAGGCTCCACCGCCGCCTCGGCCGAGGGCTCGACCGAAGGCTCGACCGCGGACTCGACGGGGGGCACGACCGAAGGCTCCACCACGGCGGCCTCCTCGGCCGGCGCGATCGACTCGGACCGGGTCGGCGATCGGGGCTCCCCGGTCTCGGCCGGCGCCGCGTCGCCGCCGGTCCTGGGCCGCGCGGCGGTCTTCTCGGCGTTGTCCGCCGGCGATCGCCGGTCGAGCGGAGCGGAGGCGATCCCGCCCGCGCAGGCGACCGCGACGCCGAACAACGCTCCGAGCCACTCCCTTCGCACCGGCGGACGGTTTGGCCCGAGACCGGATCGGGGTCAATCGCCACCGCTCGGGCGCGGGCGGTTTGAGGGCCTGGGTCCTACCTTGTCGCCATGGACGCGCACAAGCCGCGAAGCTTGGCGCGCGTTTTGGAGCTTGGCGTCCGCTTTCGAAGCTTGGTCGTCCCCTTCGGAAGCTTCGTCGTCCCCTCCGGGCGCTTGGTCGTCTTCCATGGAGGCTTCGTTTACCGCCAGACAAGCACTTCCGCCTCGGGGCGGGGCCTCGTTTTTCGGTTCGGAGGCCTCTGCGGGCCGGGCCCGCAAGCTCAAAAACGGCCCCGAAGCTTCCGGACCCCAGGACGAAGCTTCCGGACCCCACGACGAAGCTCCGGCACCTCACGACCAAGCTCCCG
>DAIQNR010000218.1:0-4854 GCA_036788295.1 Myxococcota bacterium | reverse complement strand
CGCTGGGCGGTGCCCAGGGCGAGCGAGCAGGCCCGAGATGGCTCGAAACGCGGGATCGGCGCCTTGTCGGCAAGCCGCGCCCGGATCTGGGCTTCGATCCGCGCGAAGGCATCCTTTGCCTCCCCCGCGCCGAAGCTCGCCGTCGATTCGTCTTCCGCTTTCGCGGTTTTGGTCTTGGCCATGGGTACTGTCGGGTTCCCCGATCTCGGCCCCCCATGCAATGGGCCGCCCGCGCCTTTTTGAGGTGAACGACTCACCGGGACGGCGGTGGGCCACAAGGTCCGGTTTCGACCGCGCGCGCCCAGGCCGCTGCCCCCTCGAGGTCGAGCAGTTGCGCCCTGAGATACTCTTGCTCCGCCGCCTCCGGGAGGCACTGCTGAAAGCTGCTCAGGATGGCGGTGCGCTTCGTCGTGTCGATGTCGCCTCGCACACCGGACGCGACAGCGGCGACACCTGACGCCCCATTGAGGGGCGGCGCCTGCGGGGGCCGCACCACGCGGAGCAGGGCGCGCTTCCGGTCGAGCTCGTCCTCGGTGACGGTCTGGGTCGGGCCGAGCGTCTACGCCCCGCTCGAGGCCGCGAGCACCTCCGGCGCGTCGAGGATGGCCCGCGCGGGCACGGGATCCCGAAGCCGCGCCGCGTAACGCCCCGAGGCCGCCGCCATCACGTCCTGCGCCTCGACCCGGAGCACCTGCCGCCGAAACGCGCGCTCCGACAGGTCGAGCGCGAAACCCACCCCCTTCCGGGACCACCCCGATCGCCGCCCCCTCGTACAGGGCCCGCCGCAGCCCGAGCTCCCCCTTCACCGGCACCACCTGCCAGGTGCGCCCACGGAACCGGAGCTGCGCGCCCGCGGACGCGATCACCGGATGCGCCCGCACGAGCACGAGGTCGACTTCAGGGCCGAGGCTCGCGCCCTGTTCCGCCCGCCGGAGCCGCCACTCCAGCACCGAGGTCCCAAACCCCGACGGCGCCGACGCCATGACCACCGAAGCGCTCATCCGCTCACGCGCTCGAGCCCGATCTCGTACCGGTCGGTGCCCTCGATGGGCCTCGGCTGCTCCACCACCCGCCAGGTCCCATGGAGGCCGGTCAGGAATGTGTACTTCACCGTGCCGGGGAGAAACCGGTTCAACGGCTGCGGAACGGCCTCGCAGACCTCGATCGAGACACGGGGATCGCCGCTGGTCAGCTGGTCGCGGCTCACGGTGTCGTACCCCACCAACGAGTCGTTCGCCGCGAGCACGTGACCGTCGAGCGTACGGAGCGTCGCCGTGAAGGGCGCCCGAGCTTCGCGGTCGAGCCTGGTCAGCGTCGCTCGGAGATGACTGCGGGTCACACGCTCCATGTGCGCCCGCAGCTCTTCTTCCGAATGCAGATCCTCCGACCCATCAGCGGACAGGGCGGAGATCTCACCCTCGAGGGTCACCTTGAAGGTGAGGGCGTCGAAGGCATTTTCCTCGGTCCGCCGGGGCCAGAACACCCGAAGGACCAGGAGTGTGGAGGTCGCGAGAGGATGGATGGGCTCGAGCACCGCCCTCGCGGAGAGGTGCTCGTAGCGCTCGGCGATGGCGCTCGCCAGCTCCTGGACTACCTCACGGTAGCTTTTCAGCGCTTCGAACGGGTCGCTCGTGACTGGTTCATCCAGAAGATCCTTGAACCTACTCATTTCTTCCTCCCTTCGGGGTTAGATCGAGGTCGAGCGGAACCTCGACAGGCCAGTGATCGGACAGCACCGCCACGCTCGACGGATTCGAAGTCCCGAGCTCGGTGAGGACGCGGGCCTCGCCGAGGCGAGCCACATTCGCGAGGTGCTCGTCCACCAGGACCTGGTCAAACCAGCGCCAGCCCCGAGGCTTCTTCTTGATCGTCCCCTGGCTCCCCCAACGCATGAGGCTCCACGTAAGGTTGGCGAAACCACCGTCGGGGTCCAGGGGCTTCGTCGGATCGGCCCTCCATCCATCCGACTCCCTCATGCCCTCGTCGTAGGGGTCCATGTTGAAGTCTCCGGCGATCACGGCTCGCCCGCCCGCTGCGAGCCGCTGCACCCATTCTCGCACGCCCCGAGCCAGCGTTCGGTTCTTCGTTTTGACATCATTCCCTCCTCCGAAGGCCGAATGTCCGTGAACACTCGCCACGGTGAGCCTGAACCCCACCTCTTCGATGACCGCGACCGCCACCCGCCGCATCGGTACCTCGTGCGCCTGGAGGCGGCCCGGGCCGAGGTAGATCACCGCGCAGTGGTTGTAGTTCGAGGTGCTGGGAGTCACCCTGGAGGGCCTGCCTACGGCAACCTGTACCTTCCCGGCAGTTTTCTTGCACCACTCCGAAAAGGGTTCTGATGTGAGCGTCCGCTCGCTTCCAGGCAGCCCGAGCTTCCGTCCGTCCGGAACTTCGGTCAAGAGCGCCAGCGCAGGGTCCACTTGACCACCCATATGGCCCACGATCGCCTGCAGAGCTTCGACCTTCCCGTTCAGATTCCAGGTCAGCACGCGCAGCATGTCGGTGTCATCCTCCACGGGCACTCGGTCCCAGCCCGAACGCCCCCGGGAGAGCCGAGCTCTCGAAGCCAGCCGCGTGGTCCTCGTGGGGATGGGTCAGCAGCATCCAGGAGATCGGGTCGTCGAAATCGCTCGACGATGGCGGCGAGAGGGAGGTCTTCGCCCACGGGTCCATCGACTCGGCAGCCATCCACCAAAATCCAACCGCGCTCCGGGAGGGCCACGGCGACGCCCTCACCAAAGCCGGGGCCAGCGACCATCACGTAGAGCAGGTTGCGGTCGAGCGCCTTCAGATCGAGCGACATGGACTCAGTCGCTCCAACTCCGCAGATGGCGGAGCTCCTCGCTGCGAATGAGGCCCGGGAGCGCCTCGACCCTGGGCAGCGGCAGGATCACCTGTCGGTCTCCGTAGTCCCCCACCTCGATGAAGAGCCCGACCTCCGGGGGCACCTTGCAGGCCTCATCCCAGACCTGCCGCGAGATCCTCGACCGCAACACCCGCCGCCGCTTCCGAACTTCCGGGTCAGCGACGACAACGATCTCCACGCGGTCATCGACCGCTTCGACCCGGCCGGGGTACCACGCGACCCGCCCCTCCTTGGGGAGCGGCGTAAGCGGACGCCAACGGTCGGGCGCCCTGACCGCCAAATTTGGGGGTCGAACGGTCGCGCCGAGCTCGAGGGCTTCCTCGGCCTCGAGCAAGCGAACCTCCAGCTTCCGCAGCTCCTCCGAGCGTTCTGCCGACCACGCCTCCGAGGGCACATCATCCAGCACAACCCTGGCCCGCTTCACCTCACCCGCGTCGAGCCAAGCCTTCACGACCCACCGGTGAAGGTGAAGAGCCAGCTCGGGACGCTCGGTGCCGAGATTCATGACCTCCCGCTGGGCTTCGTTCCAAGCCTTCTCGGCATCCCGGAAGCGTCCTCGCTCAATGAGGTGCACGATGTAGCGGCTGTTCCACCACGGGTTGGCCGGCGACTTCGCGAGCGCCGTCGCCAACGCTTGCTCCGTGCGAGGCCCACCGCGTCCAGCCCGGTCCAGATTGAAGCCGAGGTAGTGCCAGGCATAGTCGTCATCGGGGTCGAGCTCGACGCAGCGCTCGTAGAGCTCTGCCGCGCCATCGAAGTCTCGATAGACCCGGCTGAGCGTCCGCGCCCGGTCCCACAGCATCTCTGGCCGCAGCTGCTCTTGCTGGAGCCAAGCGTCGCGGGTCAGCGGCCCTCCCGCCGCGAGATGGTGGACCTTCTCGCACCAGTGCGTGACCGAACCCAGCCGGACGTCGTTCGGATTCACACCCCCGTCGAGCGCCGCGTGGGTCTCGGCCAGCTCGGCGTGGAGTCGTGCCCTGACTTCCGGAGCGCGGGACTCGCGCAGTCCGGCCTGACGGAGGCTCTTCGCGAGGAACCGGCGGACCTGGTCGGACGTTCGGACCAAGGCGTCGCCATAGCCCAGGCAATGGGTCAGGATCGGCGCCCAGGCCTCGGGCGCCTTCGAGGCCCTGAGCAGGGCCTCCCGCGGAAGGCCGACCCGGAGCAGCGTGAGCCGCTCGAGCGCCGCGCGAGCGGCTTCGCCCTGCTCGACCGCGGCCTGAGCGATGTCTTCGACCAGGGGTTCGAGCGGTCGGTTGGTCTGCAGCTCGCGCCCCACGGTCTCCGCGGACCGGATCCCGAGCGCCACCACCCCGACCGCGAGCCGCAGTCGCAGCGGGTCCATCTCGTGGGCTTTGGCCACGAAGCGGCCGAGCTCGGCCGCGACGTCGCTGAGCTCTCCCCACCGCTCGGCCTCGCGGAGCCAGCGACCCGGCGCCGAGGCCCGAACGAGAGGGAGATCGTCACCCCACGTCAGACCGAGGGCGCGCGCCCTGACTCCCAGAAACGCGACCGGGAGCCTTCGCTGGCCAATCAGGACGTCGAGCAGCTTTCGCGCCCTCTCTCCGAGCCCGTGCCGCTCCGAGTCGGTGGGGCTGGCCATCAGATCCCGATCCCATGTCCTCGGGAGGAGCACGACCAAGAGCGGCACGTGCTGGGAATGCAGCCGCTCGACAGCCGCGTCGACGAGCTCGGCAAGCGATGCCCGGGCCGAAACCCCTGCTCCGGCGGCCCGCGCGAGCTCGGTCACCAACCTTCCCGACGCATCCGGATAGGACAACTCGGCCGTCTCGATGACGACGGCTCCTCGCGCTTCGAGGCGCTGGGCCAGGGCATGGAGCCCGGAGCCGGGAGGCCCGGCGACCGCCGTCTTCAGCCCGTCATCGGCGCGGTCGAGGACCCTGGGTACGAGCGCGTCCACGGCCTCGGGCACGAAGGCGTCACTCATGGCCACCAGCTTCCCCGTTGCCCCGATCGCTGTCCAG
>DAIQNR010000217.1:0-4874 GCA_036788295.1 Myxococcota bacterium | reverse complement strand
CGTCGGCGAGACGGTTGAAGGCGCCGGGGTCGATCCCGGCCCTGAGCCGTGTCCGATGGGGCCGGACCAGGTAGGGCTCGGCTGGGGGTGCATCGCGGTCACCGAGTCCTCGGCGAAGCGCCTCGTTCACCACCTGCTTCATCGGCTTTCGCTGGCGATGGACCTCCTCCTCCAGCCGCTGTGCGACATCGTCGTCGAGCGTCAGGGTTGTCCCCAGCGAGGCATCATGATGCTCGCGTTTTCCGCGGTCAAGATGACCGAATCCAGGAGCCGCGCCGGGACGGAACGAGAAAAGACGACGGAGCCGCGCGACGTCTTCCCTCCGGTCAGACCAGGGCGAGCAGGATTGCGCTCGCGGCCAGCGCCGCGCCGCCCACCCGTCGCACCCGGGCGGGGGTGTCGAGCCGGGCGCTCACCTGCGCCCACGCGAGGCCGGCCGAAAACGAGAGCGCCGCGCCGAGCCAGGAAGCCGAGGCTTCCTGGCCCAAAACCGACCCCACCCCAAGGGCTGCGAGCCCGAGCCCCAAGCGGGGCAGGGGCCGAGGCCGGGCCGCGAGCCAAACGCCGAGGCCCCCCACCACGAGGGGGCCGAGCCAAGGGACCGCGTGGAGGGAGGCAGCCGGGAGTCCGGCGGCGCCGACGAGCGCGGGGACCGCGAAGCCAAAAACCGCAGCGCCCCCCAAAGCGAGAAGCGAGAAAAGCCCGAGCGGGACGAGGCCTCCAGCGAGCAAGGCGATGGCGAAACCGGCGAGCGCGGACAGCGGCGAGATCCGAAACCCGGACCCTGCCTCGTTCGAGCCGATCTCGCCGGAGCGAAGAGCGCCCCCGTTCGAGAAGACGTGGGTGAAGACGGCGCCGTCCGGCCCCTCCACCGTCGCCACCACGGGGTGCTTGCCGACGAAACCGAGCCGAAGCTCGTACCCTAGGCCGAGCAGGGCGGCTTTCGGGCACTCGAAGCTTGCCCGCACGCTGATGCCCCCCGGGCGCCGGTCGATCGCGTCCTGCTCGAGAGGACAGACCGTCCCGTCCCGATCGCTGAGCTGAATTCCAGAGAGAACCTGGCGGGCGAATCTCTCCGGCTCCAATCCGGCGAGATCATGGTCCGTGAACCGCATCTCGGCTTCGGCGCCCCGGTTGCCGATCCACCACCTTCCCTCGGGCGCATCCCCGTGCCCGAGCACGAGCGGCGCGCACGAGAGGACAACGATCGCTCCCGTTTTCCCCGGTCGCCTCATCCGGGGCACCCCCTCAGTGCGGTCTCGACCTCCCTGGCCTTCAATTCGGCCCCGACGCGGCGCGCCTCCTTGCACCGGCCCGACTCGGCGAGGACGATGACCCACGAGGTCACCGCCGAGCGGCGGGCCGAACGGTAGGCGCGCTGCCCTCGGTCCCGGGCCGCCACCCGGTCGAGCGCCCGCACCGCGCCCTCCGGATCTTCGGCGCCGAGCCGCGCTCTCGCGGTCTCGAGCCAGCAGGCGAGCGCAGCCTGGGCTGCCCCGGGATGAGGGGGAGCGACCCTCGACCGGGCCGCCGCCGCCGCCTCCACCGCCGCGCAGTCCTTGGACTCCATCGCCCGAACCAGCAAGCGCTCGAGCGCCACCCGCCGGTTGTGCGCGCACGGGGCGCTCTCTGGTACCCGCTCGAGGCAGCGCTCGAACGCCGAGAGGGCCCCATCGAGGTCCCCCGATTCGAGCCGGACCAGCCCCGCCCGGATGGCGACCGCCTCGATGTCGGTGCCGGAGGCGGCAGGCAGCCACGCGAGCGCGGCGGTCAGGTGCCCCGATTCCGCCGCCCCGGCCGCGGCGGCGAGCCGAGCGGCGCGCAGGTTGTGGCGGACGGCGTCGGCGAGGGCCCGGTCGGACGGGTCGAGCCGCACCCGCGACGCCGCCTCGAGCGCGGCCACCGCCGCCTCTTGCTCTCCGGCCTCGAAGCGATGGACGGCGACCCGCGACGCGGTCGCCACCGACAACCCTCTCCTCTCGCGGTCCGGCAACACCGCCTGCGCCTCCCGCGAGGTGGCCTCCGCTCCTTCGATGTCGCCCGCCGCGAGCCTCATCGCCACCCTGCGTTCGGTGGCGACCCTCAGGTTGTGGGCGAGCGTCGCCGCGAGCGCGCCGTCCTCGGCGCTGAGCGCCACCGCTTGGAGCAAGGCGTCTTGCGCCTTGATCAAGGCAGGCTCGGTTTCGCTGTCGAGCCCCGGCTGCGCGATGCGGGCGAGCGCCGCCGCCCGCTGGGTGCGAAGCGCCGCCGCCATCGCCTGGTCGGGCACGAGCCCCTCGGCCCCGGCGAGCATGCGCTCCGCCTCCTCGTCCTCGCCCCGCAGCCGCGCCGCGACCGCGCGGTTCGAGTACATCGCGGCGAGCGCCACCTCGAGCCCGCCGGTGCGCCCTTGGGGCGGGACGAGGGCCCGCTTGCCCTCCACCACCGGCACCACCTGCTCGGCGACCCGAGCGATGGTGGCCGGATCGGGCCCGTACCCTCTCGGCGAGGTGGTCTCGACCACCACCCACCGCCCTCCCTCTCGGACCCGGGCCCGGGCATGGGTGGGGAGCAGCTCGGCCCGCACCTCGAGCCCGGCGGCGCGGGCGGCGATGAGATAGAGCACCGTGGCCGAGACGCAATTGAACCGGCCCCCCTCGAGCACGTCGGCGATCGTGCTCGCTCCCTCGTCGTAGCCGGACAGGAGCCGCTCGTGCAGGGCTTCGAGCACCGCCGCCCCCGGGGCCGCCTCCACCACCGTGGCCGCCTTGGCCACCGCGGACAGCGCCGGCTGGAGCGACGCCGCGGCTCGCGCCTTCTCGTGCCCGGAGAGTCCGCTCGCCTCGAGCGCCCGATCGAGGTCTCCGGAGAACACGCTGGCGATGAGCCACAGCCATGGGGCCATGGCCAAAGCGCACCCTCCGCGGCGCCATCGGTCAACCGGAGCCCCGGTCTTCTCATCAACCGCGCTTCATCCGTGGACACGAACAATCGTCCGTGATGACGTATGCGCGTGGGAAAAGCGGTCGACATCCTGGTGCTGTTCGAGCACCCGGAGTGGCAAAAAACCCTGTTTTCGGCACTCGAGCGCCGGGGCCTGACCTGGGCGGCCTTCAACCTCGAGTCGGCCGCCTTCGACCCGGCCTCGCTGCCCGAGGCGCGGCTCGTGTTCAGCCAAGCCAGCCCGAGCGCGGCCACGCGCGGCCACCGGCACGCGGTGCCCATGGCGCTCGCGCTGCTCCGCAGCTTCGACGCAGCCGGGGTCCCGGTCGTCAACGGCCACCGGGCGTTTGCGCTCGAGCTGTCGAAGTCGGCCCAGGTCGCGCTGTGCCAGCGGCTCGGGGTGGCGGCCCCGCGCACCCTGGCCTTCGCCGACGTGGACGCGCTGCTGTCGCGGCTCGACCCGGCGTTCCCGTTCCCGGCCCTGCTCAAGCCGGACCTCGGGGGCAGCGGGGCTCGCATCCGCGAGGTGGCGAACCGGGAGGAGCTCGCCGCCGCCGCCAAGGACCCGGCGCTGCGCGACCCGGACCCGATCCTGCTCCTGCAGGAAAAGTTGCAGTACGACCCCGACCACGGCATCGTCCGGCTCGAGCTGCTCGGGGGCGAGCTGCTGTACGCGATGCGGGTCGTAGCCCACGGCGGGTTCAATCTGTGCCCGTCCGAAGTCTGCCACCCGACCGGGGACGAAGCGGGAGCCTGCGCCGTGCCGGCCGAGCCGGTCCGCCCCCCCTCGTTCTTCCCCTACCCAGAGGTGCCTCGGTTGGCGGTGGAGCAGGCCCTGCGCATCGCCGAGGCCGGCGGGCTCGACGTCGCCGGGATCGAATACGCGTCCGTGAACGGCGAGCCGGTGTTCTACGACATCAACGCGAACTCCAACCTTCGCCCCGCCGTCGCCGCGCACTTTGGCTTCGACCCGTTCGAGCGGGTCGTGGACCACCTCGTCGGCCGCCTCTCGAAGACGTAGGAAGCGAGGGTCGTAGCGCGCGTGCCTCACCCCGCTCGGTGCGCTAGCGTTCGGGTCCATGAGAACGCTCCGCTACGCCCTCCTCCTCGCCGCCGGTCTCTCGAGCGCGGCGCCCGCGCTCGCCGAAGACCCGGGGCAGGCCCCGCCCCGGGGGGACGACCGGGAGCGAAAGAGCAAAAACGGCCAGCTCGAGACGAAGATCGACGACGTCGCGGTGCTCGTCACCTACGGCCGCCCGAGCGCCCGGGGCCGAACGCTGTTCGGCGAGACGATCCCCTACGGCAAGCTCTGGCGCACCGGCGCCGACGAGGCGACGGTGGTGCGCTTCTCGAAGGACGTGAAGATCGAAGGCAAGAAGTTGCCGGCCGGCGTCTACGCGCTGTTCACCGTCCCCGGCGAAAAAGAGTGGACCCTCGTCTTCAACAAGAAGCCGAACCAATGGGGCGCGTACAAGCACGACCCCTCGCTCGACGCCCTCGAGGTGAAGGTCACCCCCAAGACCGCCGAGAAGACCGAAGTGCTCACCTTCGAGGCGAAGGACAAGTCGATCGTCCTGCGCTGGGGAACGACCGCCGTCTCCTTCTCCATCGCGAAGGCCTGACTTCAGCCTTCGCCCTGCTCGAGGGCCACGAGCGCCTTGACTTGCCGGTCCACTGGAACTCACTCGGCGAAGGATGAGAGCAAGCCATACAAGGCTTCTATGGATGCTCACCGGAACATCCGCATCGGTGTTCCTCGGCGCGGATGTTGCTTGGACACATGGCGTCAGCCAAAGCCAATTCTACCTCAACTTCGAATGGGCCACGTTCCTCGGAGGAGAGTTCTAGGCCAGGACTGCCCCGCCGATGCTGCCTACTGCTTCCGCGGCTGCCGAACTCACCAGGAGCCCGACGGGCCGGATGGCGAGAAAGCCATCATCGTAGTGGGGACC
>DAIQNR010000216.1:0-4988 GCA_036788295.1 Myxococcota bacterium | reverse complement strand
AAGGACACTCCCGAGAACCCCGTCCGAGACGTCGGCTCGACCCGATCTACCCTTACCATGGGTCCTCCCCCGACTCGAGATCGTCGCCGTCCTCGACGGGCAGAACCCCGACCCCCGCGCACAGGGCCCCGAGGTCCAGCTCGACGCCGAGGCCCTCGATGGCAAGCGTCCCCCTGCGGTGCAGGGTCACCAGGCACTGATCCGGTGTCACCCGGTGGTGGTGCTCGACGAGCACGACGTCGGTGCGCGCGAAGAGGATGTCGTCGAGCCCCGATCTGTCGCGGTATGCGTCGAGCTTGTCGGCCCGGTCTCGCCGCGTATCTCGTAAGAGAACCTCCACCACCAGCATCGGGTTCAGCAGCGAGGCCGGGCGGTCGCGGTTGAACCCCGGCGGGCATGCCACCACCCCGTCCGGATAGACGTAGGTCCCTCGCCCGCTCGGGGCCGAGAGCTTGATGTCCACCGCGACCCGCTGATCCCGCGACGCGACGTAGCATCCGCGGCCCGCCAGGGCGGCCCGTAGCCCCGCTTCGAACTGAAAGCAGAGCTCGTTGTGCCGGGCGGACGCGCCGGCCATCGCGTAGAGGACGCCGCTCACAAGTTCGTGCTTGGTCTCGGACGCGGCCTTCCGCTCGAAGTAGACCTCGATGAGGTCTCGGGTGAACGGTGCGTGAACCATGAACGCCTCCGCCCGCACATTCGCAGAAGCGGTGGGGGCTCCGAATTGGACGGGGCGCTTGCCGGGATGAAGGAAGAGAGCATGCGCGTCGCGCTCGATGGGGACTCGATCTTGAAGGCTCATCGATGGACGCTGCTCGGTGGCGGCGCTCAGCGGGTGACGAGCGCGTGCGCGAGCGCTGCCGGCTGGCTGAGAAAGGCGGTGTGACCTCCAGGGATCTCGACCGGATCGATGCCAAGACGGTCGCGGACGATGTTCCTCAGCCAGTCGGCCGGGAAGAAGCGGTCGTCGCGGCAAAGGAGGAACCGGGTGGGTACGTCCGGCCACGCTTCGAGCGGCCACGGGTCCTCGAACAGCGTCGCCGTCTGAGTGCGGGGGGGTTCCGTGGCTGCGAGCACCTCGGCAGGCACGTCGTGGACGAACAGGGTCTCGAGAGAATCGTCGGGCAGACCTTGCGCGGCGACGGCGGCCTCGTGGCCGGTGCTCGCCCACCACTCGCCGCCCGACTCCCCCGGCCTCGGCACCATGGCGGCGAGGAGCACGATCTCCTCCACCGGCACCCGCGTGGCGACGAGCGGAGCGATGAACCCGGCGAGCGACTGCGCCACGAGGACCAGGTCGGCTCGTCGGTCGCCGACCGCGCCGACGATCGCGCCGACGACTGCATCGACGTAGGCGTCGAGTCCGACATGTTGCTCACAGGGGAGGTCCATAGCGACGACCTCGTGCCCGAGCGGTCGGAGCTCGGCGGCAACGAGATCCCACTGCGAGGCGCGTCCGCCGGCGCCGTGAATGAAGATGAAGGTGGTCATGCGTCTTGGACGTCGTGGGAGCGGCGATCTCATCGCTGGTTCACCAAAAACCTCTCAGAGATCGCCGTGACCGGGATACCCCGGAAGAGATGGCAGCGAGCACGGGCGGTCAGCGATCGTTTGCGGCGCTGCCCTTCACGAGGTGGGCGCATCGGGCGAGCATCGCGCGGTCTCGCTCGTTCTGGGCGAGGGCGGCGGCGCGCTCGTAGGCCTCGATGGCAGGCCCGGATCGACCGACCTTGGCGAGCAAGTCCGCTTGCACCGCTGACAACAGGCGATAGCGGGACACGGCGGGCTCCTCGGCGAGGGTGTCGACCAGCTCCAGGGCCTGCCCCGGACCAAAGGCCATGCCCACCGCGACCGCGCGGTTGAGCTCCACCACCGGCGAACCGGTGGCCTCGACCAGCGCGTCGTAGAGGGCGACGATGCGCAGCCAGTCGGTGGCCCCGGGGGTCGCGCGCGGGCGTGGTAGGCGGCGATGGCGGCCTGCAAGGTGTAGGGTCCAAGGCGCTGCTCGAGGCGCTCGGCGCGCTCGAGGGCGGAAAGACCGCGGCGGATGAGGAGCTGATCCCATCGGCCTCGATCCTGATCGGAGAGCAGGATGGGATCGCCCACGGGGTCCACGCGCGCGCCCATCCGCGAGGCTTGGAGCTCCAAGAGGGCGACGAGGCCGTGTGGCTCGGCCTCCTTCGGGACGAACTCGGCGAGGATTCGGCCGAGCCGCAGAGCGCCGGCGCACAGCTCGGGGCGCAGCACGTCGTCCCCGCGGGTCGCCGCGTAGCCTTCGTTGAACACGAGGTAGACGACCTCGAGCACCGAGGCGAGCCGCTCGGTGAGCGCCGGTCCGGTGGGCACCTCGAACGAGACCTTCGCCTCGCGGAGGGTGCGTTTGGTCCGCACGATGCGCTGCTGGACGGTGGGCTTGGGGATGAGGAAGGCGCGCGCGATCTCCTCGGTGGAGTGGCCGGCGACCAGGCGGAGGGTAAGCGCAACGCGTCCTGCGGACGGCGCCAGGGTCGGCAAGCCACCAGCACGAGGCGGAGAAGGTCGTCGCCGTGCTCACCGGGCTCGTCGGGCAGGTGGAAAGCCCGCTCGGCGTGCGCGAGATCCAGGTGCTTGCGTTCGAGCATCTGCCGCCGCCGCACGTGGTCGAGCCCGCGGTTCTTGGCGGTGGTCATCAGCCACGCCCCCGGCTTGTCGGGGATGCCCGTCTCGGGCCAGCGCTCGAGCGCGGCGAGCAGGGCTTCGGACGCGAGGTCCTCGGCCAGGTCCAGGTCCCTCACCACCCGCACGAGGCCGCCGATGAGCCGCGCGGACTCGATGCGCCAAACCGCCTCGATCGCCCGCCGGGTCGCTCGCGCTTCGCTCATCGTCGACCTCGATCTGGATGGAGCCTCAGCGCTTGCGCTCGAGCTCGGCGCGCAGCCGGTCCTCCTGAGCGCGCAGCTCAGGGGTCAGCTCCGCCCCAGAGTCCTCGGTCTCGAAGATCGGCCGCAGCTCGACCTCGGTGCCCCCGTCGAAGGGCGCCCGCGCCAACCACTCCACGGCCTTCTCCATGTCCTTGACCTGCCACAGCCAGAACCCGGCGATGAACTCCTTGGTCTCCCCGAAGGGCCCGTCGGTGATGGTGCGCTTCTTTCCGTCGAAGCGCACGCGCTTGCCTTTGTGGCTCGGCTGCAGCCCATCCCCCGCGAGCATCACGCCCGCCCGCACCAGCTCCTCGTTGTAGGCACCCATGGCCTCGAGCTCGCTCTCCTTCGGCATCTGCCCCGCCTCGGACTCCTCGTTCGCCTTCACGATCGCCATGACTCGCATGTCGTTGTCTCCCGTTCCTCGAAAGGCCGACCCATGGGTTCTCGGCCCCGCGCCGCCGCGTTTCGCATCGAGGCGACGAGCGGCCGCGAGCGAGATCGACGGGCGATTCGAGTTTTTTGTCGCCGGCCAGTCCATCTAAGCGGCGGGATGTAACCGGGAAGGAGATAGCCGCTCCGGTCGATCACGGCGCGCTCGAAGCCAGCCGCATCGAGCGGGAAGCCTCGTGGGTCCGGCGTGCGCCTCTCACTCGAGTGAGGCGTAGAGCTGGCCTACGTCGAGGTTCGCCGGGACGCCCGCGATCTCGAATACCCCCCCCGTGTGCTCGGCGTGCGCCCATCCGCCGTCTTCCGAGCGATGGTGGACGGCTACTCGCTTTTCGTCCTGGTGAACGATCACGTACGCCTGGAGGGACGAGATCTCCGTGTACTCACCCAGCTTGATGACCTCGTCCACCTCCTTGCTCCCCAGACTGAGGATCTCGAAGAGTACGGTGGGGTTCGTGTAGAGGGTGTTCGTCCCCTCGTGCCGTTTGCGCTCCCCGCAGAAGATCGACAGGTCGGGGTATCGGTAGCTCTTCGTCTCGGGATCCCGCACGCGGACCTTGGCGTTCGACGGCAGCGGTCGGCAAGGACCGCGATTCGGGCCGTGAACGAGCTGCGACTGTAGCTGGTACAACAGCTCCACCTCGAGGAGATGGTGCTCGTCCGAGCCATCGGCCATTGCGTAGAGCGCGCCGTCGATCAGCTCTAGTTTCCGACCGGTCTCGGCTTCGAGCTGCTGCACCTCCTCGAACGTCCAGGGGTGGCCTTGGGGGATCGTGGCGTGCATGGGATTGCTTCCCTGGGGTCCGATATTGATCTGCGGGCCGTGTAGAGGCAACGCCTCGCCGTCCGTGGGCTTCAGCCGTCCTTCGGCCCACCGCACTTCGCGCCCGTCCGATTGCCTGCGAAGGACGCCTTCAGCTGCGCGGAGGCCCGAGCCAAGGACCCAACCCGAGCCTCCCCCCAGCGAAGGGCTACTCAGACCGCCTTGAAGTAGCGCGCGACCCGCAGCACACGAAAGCCCGCCCGCTCGTACATGCGCCTCGCGGGCGCGTGGCCCGGGTCGCCGCCGGTCTCACCCGACACCCCCTCCGCCCTCAGAACTTCGAACCCATGCGCCGTGAGCGCCGCGCCGGCGCCACCGCCCTGAAGGGCCGGGTCCACCGCGACCATGTACACCTCGCCGAGCGTCTGGTGGCGCTGCGTGACGACGAAGCCGACGACCGCACCTTCGCGCTCGGCGACGAAGGCGCGCTTGCCCTCGTCGGTGCAAGCCGACCTCACCGCCTCGGCTTGGCTCGCCTCCCAGCCCCCCGGGTACAGGGCCGCGTACACGGCGGGATGCATCTCCGTCTGGATCGACGCGAACACGGGCGCCCACGCCCGCAGGGCCAGCGCGGCGACAGCGTCGAGGTCGCCCACGCGACAGGGCCGGATGTCGATATCGGTCATGGCCTTCCTGGCGAGCGGCCTGCCGTCTGCAGCGTCGCCCTTCAGGATACCGTAGCCCAGCCACGGCAGTTTGCCGATATCTTGGATTCGCTCTCGGCAGGCGTGCGTCGGCGTGCTCCAGCAGGTTTTTCTGACCGCGCGCGGACGCGCTGAAGTCCGGCAACACATCCCGGACGCCGGCCTCGGCGA
>DAIQNR010000215.1:0-5037 GCA_036788295.1 Myxococcota bacterium | reverse complement strand
TCGTCGTCGACGGCCGCGACCGAAAGCGCCTCGAGCGGCTCTGCCGCTACGTCGCCCGACCCCCGCTCAACCAAGAGCGCCTCGAGCTCCACCCCGATGGGTACGTCCGCCTCGCCTTCAAGCCCGCGTGGAAAGACGGCACCCACGCCGTCTTGCTCGACCCCCTCGACTTTATCGCGAGGCTCTGCGCCCTCGTCCCGCCGCCGCGGTTTCACATGCTCCGCTACCACGGCGTCTTCGCCGCGCACTCGTCCGCGCGCGCCGAGGTCGTCCTCGGCCGCGAGCTCGAGCCTCCTCCGCAGCTCCCGCTCTTCGCCCCCGCCGACCTCGCCCCGCTCGCCCCTCCCGCCACGTCGCCTCTCGGCATCCAGGGCCTGGCTCTTGCGCCGCGTCTTCGCCGTCGACGCCACCACCTGTCCCGTCCAGGGCTGCGGCGGACGCATGCGCCTCGTCGAGATCGCCAAACACCCCGACGACATCGCCCGCGTCCTCGCCAGCGAAGGACCTCTTCGCGCCCGCGACCCTCCACGACGCTCCACTCCTGCGCCTCGTCCAGGGCAGTTGTGCCTCGTTTTCGGCTGAGCGTCTCCGCCGCGACGTACCACTCCGTCTTCTGCGGCCCCGATGGCGTGTCACACGAGGACTACGCGGGGGTTCCTTGGGGGGTGTGCCGCTTCACCGCGCCCTCGCCGTCGTCGTGAGCCTGCCTCACGGCACCTCGCGAGCAGCTTCTCGAGCCGAGCCCGGTTGATTTCGGCAGTTTGGAAGTCGTATGATCGGCAGTTCGGAAGTCCTATGCTCGGCAGTTCGGAAGTCTTATGCTCTCGCGCAGCAGGTGAAGAAGTGCGGCGAGGCGCTGGGGAAGACCGAGTGCGGCAAGTATCTGGTGCGGTGGGCGGACGAGGCAGCGTGAAGCGGGGGCTCCTCGTTGCGTTGGGGCTTGGCTTGTTCGCGCTCGCGTGCGGCGACGAGCGTGGTTGCGAGCAGATGTGTTCGTGCCTCGAGACCTTCCAGAGGCCCGACCGCGCCTACTGCCGGAGTCAGTGTGCCGACCGCGTGCCCTTTGTCGCGGATCCGGACGCGTGTCGGGACGCGATGGTGGGGCTCTCGGACCGTCCAGAGGCGTGCGTGCAAGGGGACCTGCCGGAAGCAGATCCGTTCGAGCGTGCGTGTGGCGGTTGGTTCGGGGTCTCCGGGTACTGTGGCGTCTTCTACGACAGCGACCAGGACGTGGCGCGGCCGGTGCTGTGTGTGTGGAGTGAGGTGTTGGATGAGGCGTCCGGCTACAGGTCGAGCAGCGTTGTCGCGTCGATCACCTGCTCGACGAGGTCCTCCGACCAGACGTTCGGCTTCAGACCGAACGGGGCCACGAGCGTCAGCACCACCCGCTTCTTCGTCCGCGTCCGCGTCTCGAAGACCTCGAGCTTCCGCTTGAGCTCACGGGCGTAGGCCTTGGTCACGACGAAGGGCTCGGCGCTGAACTTCATCTCGAGCAGGTTGAGGACGCAGTCGCGGCGATCGAAGAGCAGGTCGACCTGCGCGCCGACTTCGTCGGGCCGGCCGGGGGGCGGCGTGTAGCGCCAGGTGCCCACGCCGACGACCTGGCTCTCGATACCGAGCGCGCGTGTGAGCTCTTTGGCGCGCTGCAGGAACAGGCTTTGAAGGCGTAGCCGGCCCACGCCCGGTACGCGGGCGTCTGGGCCTGCGTCTGCCAATGCTGCGCCCCACCTCGTGCGAGGACGCCCTTCGGGGCGGCCTCGATCCAGCGCAGATGGAAGAGCGACAGCTCGTCGATGACCCGGAACTGGGTGCTCTTCTTCTTCTTGCCGAAGGGCTCGACCCGGCCGATGAACGCCGCCTCCTCCAGCTCCTGCAGGCGGCGGTTGAGGCTGCCGCCCGAGGAGATGTCCGTCGCTTCGATGAGCCCGGCGCGCGTGAGGCCTTCGCGCCTTCGGGCGAGGGTGCGCAGGAGCAGGCGATGGTCTTCGTGCTCGTCCAAGAGGCTGGCGAGGACGTCGCTGAACTCGCTCTGCAATGGGCTGCTGCGTTCGAAGCACAGCGGCCCGACGATCTCCGGTACGGATCGGCCTCGTTCCACGAGGCTCAGGCAATAGGGAACGCCGCCCATGGTCATGAACAGCTCCATCAGCTCGTGGGGCCGCAGCCGGATTCGGCGCGCGCGCAGGAAGGACTGCGCTTCGGTGAGCGTGAAGGGCTCGAGCCGAGCCCGGTTGATTTCGGCAGTTCGGAAGTCCTATGCTCTCTGCTCCGGCCCACTTCGGGCGCGGTGGAGAAGAGGCGAGCAAGTGGATGGCGGTCGAAGGGGGATCATTGTGAAGTGATAACCTTCTGTTGCCGTTCGGCTCGCACGTGGACCCGATTCTTCGAACTTCGAAACTTCGACGGCACGAGCGGTCGGCCCGTGCGGTCAGAGAAAAACGCGAGCAAGTGGCTGTCGTCGGGCATCCCCTTTCGGGGAAACTGACGCTCTTCCAACTGAGCTACACCCCGGCGCTCGGGGTGAGGAGGTTCGAACATCCTGACCTTCAGTTCCTGATAACCAACGATCTTCGGCTCGCGATACTTTTGGTTGGGCCCGCTCGAGCGCGCCCAAGAGTCTTGGAATCCATGATGGCGGGGGACCAGAGCATCCTTGGTCCCCCGCCGGTGTTCATCGAGTCAGGTCCTCGCGAACCCCGCCATGACGTCCGGGGTTGCCGTGTCGAAGCCCACGACGTCGAGCATGCCCGCGTCATTCGGGTCTGCGATGGAGAAGCCGTTGCTCACCATTGCGCAGACGATCAGCTTCGCGTTGACCCCCAGCTCTGCTCGATACCTCTTCAATGCCTGGGTCGGATGAATGCTACCCGCCCAGGTCTCGCTGTCGGTGAGTACCACGAAAACGTCGAACTCGAGCCGCTTCTTCCTGGCGTAGAGCATCGGCAGCGCGCAGTCGGTTCCTCCGAACGGCAGATCGGCGACCTTGGCCACGGCATCATGCAGCCGCATCCCGGCCGAGATGTCGAGCTCCGAGACGTCCGTTGCGGCCATCGAAGTGAACCCGATCACGTGATAGTCGGACTCCACGTTCGCGGTCACCAGCGCCATCGCGACCGAAGCCTCCCGGGGGGTCAGCGGGGAACCCCCGACCGACCCCCAACCCATCGACCCCGACACGTCGAGCGCCAAGAGCCAGCGCTTGCCCGTCGGCTCGACCCCCTTGAAGGCGAGGTAGAACGCCGAGTCGAGCGCCGTCACCACCGGCTTCACCGCCGCCCACCGCAGTGAGCCCTTCTCACCGTGACCCTGCGCGTAGACGCGCAAGGCGACCAGCAAGCTCATCGGGTGGACACGAGCCGACTGGATGCCGGCCTCGTCCTCGAGCCTCGACACGACGAACTTCGCCGCCTCGGAGCCGGGCTCGAGGAGGCCGACGGCCGACATCTTGCCCAGGTTCCGAATCATGGCGTAGAGCGGCATGCCGTTCCTTCCCGCACGGAGCAAGCTATCCCAGACCTTCTTGGAGTTCAGGTGCTCCGTGGGGATGACCTCACGGGGCAAGCCGTACTCCTCGATGAGCCTCGCCACCTCGTCGGCGTCGATACCCGCCGCCCGAACCCTCTCGAAACCTTCGATGATGCGCGGCAGCGCCTCCCGAGAACGCTCCGGGTAGGTGCCCGTCGAGAAGACCCGATCGCCCTTCTTCCGCTCCACCGTGCGCTCCGAGAGGTCCCCGTCGCGCACGACATAGCTGTAGAGCGCCGAGTGGGCCTCGTCCGGCGCGCCCGCCCCCGCATGGGATTTCGACAGGAGGTCCTTGTGCGACCAGCCCGCGCGCCTCTGGTACTTGAGCAGGTTCAGCGCCAGCCTCGAAGCCTCCTGACCGTTGTACCAGTTCGCGAAGGCCCGCGCCGTCGCGCGACCCCAGCCACCGAACGCCTGAACCGCCTCGGCGAGCATGAAGATGTGCGTACCGATGCGGCACACGGACGGCACCGCCTCGGCCGCAGCCCTTCTGGTCTCCTCGTCGCCGAGCTTCAGAGCCATGGCGAGGGCGAAGATCGCCGGGTCGTTCCTCGGAGCGCGACCCTCCTGGCTGACCTGCGCGATGCGCTTCACGGCCCGAAGACCGTCGGCCTTGATGCATCGGAGGACGGCCTCAGCGTTCTCCTTCGTGAGCTTCGGCTCCGAAGCATAGTACGAGCCCCTCTCGGAGCCGAGGATCAGGAAACGATCCAGTCGGGTCCAGTCATCCACTCCGAAAGAGTATCCGCCCGCGCTGTTCTCGACCTGTGAGGATCCGGGGATCGGCTCGAGCTGCCGCGTCTTCTTCGTCGAGAAGTGCTTGCCGTAGTTCATCATGGCGCCTCTCCTGCTAGGCCGCGGTTCGAGAAGAGCGCGGGCTCGCGCTCTCAGCGATACAAACCATCTTCCCGTGAACTCCACGGGGCTCCCCTGGATCGGGTCGTCCGAGGACGAAGCTCCGGGTGCGCCCCCTCATCGAGGGATGTGCGCCCGGGGTTCGAGGAGCTGATTGGGAAGGATCCGTGGTGCAGCCGCACCCGACGGATGCTGGTGGCGTCTCGCTGTTTGGTGAGCTTGTCAAGAACGATATCGTCGTCTCTTCAGAATTTGTCTGACCCGCTCGGACCGCGCGGGGACGCGAGCTGGCCAGGAACGCCTCGCGCGCGTCCCCGTCCTCGAAGCGCTCGGCCGCCGTCTCTAGCTCGGTGAGCATCGTCCTGAACGGGACGGAGCGGTCGAGCACAGCGGCGCGATGCCTCTCGGCGAGCTGGGCGCCTGCGGATTTTCGATCTCCACCGTGATCGCGGCGATCCCATCGCCGCCGCGCGCACGGTGCCCGACCGCGCGTGGTTGTGAAGGATGATCGCGGGTCCGAACCGGCGGGCCATGTCCCGCACCACCGGGTGGCGGAGGTCGGCGCGGACGTACCAGGCATTCGCTCGCCCGAAGCTCGCGGTGTGAAGGTCCACGAGGTAGTCCACGCGGAGCAACAGCCGCGTCCGGAGCCGCTAG
>DAIQNR010000214.1:0-5082 GCA_036788295.1 Myxococcota bacterium | reverse complement strand
AGCTCCGCACGACGCTCCGGGGGCTCTGCGAAGCCTTCGAGATCGAGCCGACGCCGGAGCAGGAGGCGGCCGTCGAGGAGCTCGGCGTCGAGGCGCTCCGGAGGCTGAACCAGCACATCCTCGCCCACCGCCGCTGGCCGGAGTGAGCCCGGCGGCCGCCCCCCCAGGAGCGTCAGCCCCTTCCCCGAGGCAGCGTCCCGCCCGCGAAGACCGGGAGGACCCCTCCTTCCGTCGGGACAACCGCGAGCGCCACCGTGCGCTCGCTCTGTGCGCCCAACCCTCCGGCCGAAGCAAAGCCGAGCCGAACCCGGGCGCGCCCATCCATCCCGAGCTGCCAGCATGAGTTCCAGCGCGCCGAGGCGAAGCCGAACGCCGCGGCCCCGATTGTCCCGGTGGGTTTTGATCGCGAGGGAGGGGAGGGATCGGGCTATGGTGGGGTGTTCCGTCGGGTTGTGCGTGGGCGCGGGCTCGGGTAGAGGCGACGTGACATGGGAGAGCGAAGGCGGTTTGGGTGCTCGTGGGCGGCTTGGGTGACGGCGCTCACCTTGCCTGTGCTCACGTTTTCGGCGGTGCTGGCGCCAGCGGTCTCGGTACGGGCGGCGGAGCTGGATGTGGAGGCGCAGCTTTCGGTCCCGGGGACGAAGCTGCTGGTGGTCGAGTTCTTCGCGACGTGGTGCGGGCCGTGCATGGCGGCGGTGCCGCGGTGGGAGGCGCTGCGGCGCCAGTACGCGGGCAAGGGGCTGCGCTTCGTCGTGGTCTCGGTGAAGGACGACCGGGAGCTGTGCCAGGACGTCCCCTGGCGGCCGGACGTGCTCCTGTGCGACGAAGAGGGGACCTTGGCGAAGCGCTTCGGGGTAGAGAAGCTGCCGGCGGCGTTTCTGTGGACGTGGCAAGGCAATCTATTGGAGGAAAAGCTTCACGTAGACGAGGTGGAGCGGCGCATCGAGGGCTGGATGGCGGAGCTGCCCCGGGTGGAGGTGGAGGTGAAGGACCACGGTCGGCACGTGGGGCTCGACGCGGAGCGCCTCGGGCGGCTCATCGAGCAGGAGCTGTCGCGGCAGGGCAAGCTCACGGTGGTGACCTCGCCGGCGGAGCGGGCGCGGCTGCGGACCAAAGCCAAGGCGTCGCTCGCCTACTCGGCGGACGAGGCGACGGCGTGCGCCATCGGGCAGGAGGTGAGCCCGAACTCGATTCTCGAGGTTTCGGTGACCCCCGGGCGGGACAAGCAGCTGCGGCTTGGGCTTGTCTCCATCGAGAGCCACTGCCGGACCCGAGACATAGCGGAGGCTTGGGACCCGAGGCAGCCGGCGCGCTCGGTGGACCGCGCGGTGACCGCGCTCATGTCCCGGCTCAAGCACCCGGAGCCCCAGCTCCCGGCCTTGGCCAGGGCGCCCATGTCCCGGCCGCCCCCATCTTTGTCCTCGGCGGAGCCGGCGTTTTCCAACCAGCGCAACCCGGCGGCGGACCCGTACGAGGACCTCGCGCGCCGGGCGGCGGAGGCAAAAGCGCAGGCGGAGCGGGACGCGGCGGCGTTGGAAGCGGCGAAGAAGTCCCGGGCGGAGCGGCTCGAGCGGGCGTGGACGGCCGTGTCGGCGGCGGCGACGACGAAGGCGCTGCCCGCCCGCGAGCGGCTCGGCGCGCTCGCGCAATTCCTGGTGGATTTTCCGGCCGACAACCCCCACCGGGACGAGGCGGAGCGCTACATCGGCCTCCTGAAGGCGGGCAAGGAGCCGAACGCCGCGCCCGAGGGCATGGTGGAGGTGCCGGCGGGGCGGTTCTTCATGGGCTGCAACGAGAAGGTGGACAACGAGTGCGATGGCGACGAGAAGCCGGGGAAAACCGTGGATTTGCCGACCTTCTTCATCGACCGCACGGAGGTGACGGTGGAGCAGTACGCCGTCTGCGTGCGAGCCGGCCGGTGCAAGGAGCCCAACACCGGGGGGAGCTGCACCTGGAAGGCGGCCGGGAAGGGGAACCACCCGGTCAACTGCGTGGACTGGGAGCGGGCCCGGACCTACTGCGCCTGGGCGGGCAAGCGCCTGCCCAAGGAGTCGGAGTGGGAGAAGGCGGCCCGGGGCACCGACGGCCGAAAGTACCCGTGGGGCAACGCCGGCTTCGGCCGAACGCCGGTGGCGAACATCGCCGACGAAACGGGAAAGCGCGAGAACAGCGGCTGGACCATTGCGGAGGGCTATGACGACGGCTACGTCGCCACCTCACCGGTGGGGAACTACCCGGCCGGCGCCTCTCCCTATGGCGCCCTGGACATGTCGGGAAATGTATGGGAATGGGTGGAGGACTGGTACGAATCAGGGAAAACCCGATCAGTCCGGGGCGGGTCGTGGCGCTTTGGGCCGCGGCTCGCGCGCGCGTCGCACCGCGACAACTACGGCCCGTCCGACCGCGACGACCTCCTCGGGCTCCGGTGCGCCCACTCACCCCCATCCTGAACCCTGATTTCTGAACCCCTGACCCCTGGTCGGGCGTTCAGGGCCTACCCGAGGTCACGAACTATCGCGAACGGCTGGCTTGCTCCGCACCATTGGATAGGTTAGATCACGCCATGGATCCCGGGTCAACCCCTAAAAATGAGGCCTCCGAAAAAAATCCTCAGGGCTCGCCGCTGTTCCTCAAGACCTTCGAGATGGTGGTCTGGGTGCTCGAGCACACCCAAAAATTCTCCAAGAGCCAGCGCTTCGTGATGGCGCAGCGCATGGAAGACGCCGCCCTCTCGTTTCAGGACGAAATTTTGTGGGCGACGAAGACATCCCGAAAGCTCGAGCCGCTGCTCCGCGCCGACTACCACCTCGAGCGGCTGCGGCTCTACAACCGCTCGGCCCTGAAGATGCGGCTGCACGCGCCCGGACAGTACGAGCACCTCGCCAAGATGCTCGAGGAGGTCGGGCGTCTGCTCGGGGGCTGGATGCGAAAAGTGCGCTCCGTCCCGCCGAGAAGCGGCCCGCGGGGCCGAGCCGAAGGCGAGGCCCGTTGACCCGGGGCCCAAAAGACCCAAGCCTCCCCCGGTGGATTTTCCACGGGGTGCAGGGGACCACCGCTCGATCCGGGGCGGGTCGTGGAACAATGAGCCGCGGAACGCGCGCGCGTCGAACCGCAACAACAACGGCCCGTCCGACCGCAACGACAACATCGGGCTCCGGTGCGCCCAATCACACCGAAAGTCTCCATCGCCTCCGGGAAGGTGCCCCCGGGCCGAATGCACGACGTTCACGGACGGCGGGCCGGGCGATGTTTCGGGGTGAGACCCCTGCGTCCATGCCTCGGCCCCTTCCGGATGGTCCGGGGGGGTGGGGCGAAAAATCCCCCGGCCGCGCCCGGCCTCCCCCGCGTGGGGTTCTTCCCATGGATGGGGTCGGTCGGTCGGGCCACCTTCGCTGAGGCATGAGGTATGGGACGAGCCTTCGAGCAGGTCGTGGCCTTCGAGAACCTTCGGCAGGCGGCGTGGGAGGTGTTCCGGGGCAAGCGGGGGCGCGAAGGGGCCAACGCGCTCTTCTTTCGGCTCGAGAGCGAGCTGTTTCGCCTTCAATCCGACCTGAGAGAGCGCCGCTACCGCCCCGGACCGTACCGGACGTTTTGGGTGTTCGAACCCAAGCCCCGGCTCATCTCCGCGGCGCCGCTCATCGACCGCATCGTGCACCACGCGCTCGTCCGCGTGGTCGAACCCACCTTCGAGCGGCGCTTCATCCACCACAGCTACGCCTGCCGCACCGGCAAAGGCAACCATAGGGCCCTCGAGCAGTTCGTGGCCTGGGCGCGAACCTCGAAGTTCGCGCTCATGCTCGACATCCAAAAGTTCTTTCCGAGCATCGACCACGCGGTCTTGAAGGGAGAGATTCGCCGGGGCAGCAGCGACGAAGGCATCCTTTGGCTCTTCGATGCGCTCATCGACGGGTCGAACCCCCAGGAGCCGGTCCCCGGCTACTTTCCGGGGGATGATTTGTTCGCGGCGGGCGACAGGCGGAGGGGGCTCCCCATCGGAAATCTCACGTCCCAGTTCCTCGCGAACGTCCTGCTCGACCGGGTGGACCACCTCGTGAAGGACCGGCTCCGAATGCATCGCTACCTTCGGTACGTCGATGACCTCGCGGTGTTTCACGACGACCCGGGGGTTCTGCGGGCGGTCCGCGAAGGCATCCGGGACGAGCTCTTGTGCCTCCGGCTGCGGCTCAACGAAAAGAAGAGCCGGCTGCGACGGGTCAAGGAGGGGCTCAGATACCTCGGCTTCGTGGTCACCCCCACGCAGCTGCGGCTCGACCAGCGGGCGGTGCTCCGGCATCGGCGCCGGCTTCGCGCCTTGGCGTGGCGCTACGGACGGGGCGACATCGATTTTGCCCGGGTGCGGATGGTTCTGCGGGCGGCGCACGCCCATGCCGAGCACGGCACGACCCACCGCTTCTTGCGAAGATCGACCGGGCGCACGGCGTTCATCCGGCGGAACCCAGCACGCTCACCCCGGGTCGGGTAACTTGCCCATGGCTGCTTCGATCGCGGCCAGGACCTCGGAGGGGGGCTCTTCGTCCCACACACGAAAGGCGACGAGGCCGAGCTCATTCAACCAATCGTAAGCATGGTGGGCCTCGAGGTTGCTCGGAGCAGCGCGAACCGCCTGCACCAAGACCGGCACAGCGCGTTCATGGTCCTCGGGGCGCTTTTTGGCCAAGTTTCCCACCGACGAGATGGCCCGTCCTCTCACGAGGTGGTCCGGGTCCTGGAGCATGCGTAGGGCGTGCTCGAAGTATTCACCCTTCTGCATGGAGAATACGAGGGCCTGGATGGCCGCACCGCGAACCCGGTAGTTGTCGTGGTCAAGGTAGTTCGCGATGGCTTCCACCATGCTCTCGTCGCCGGCTCGCCCGGCGTGGAAGATGGCTTGGGCCAGTTCAAAGGTATCGTCCGACCCTCGCACGATCACGTCGTTTCGTTTGTTCATCTGATCTCCAAGAAGGCTCTCGTTCGCGCCTGCAGTTCCTTGACCGCGGCGAGAATGGGAGCAAGGCCCCCGGGGTCATCTCCTGCTGTCCCCCGATGCTTGATGAAGTTGCTCAGGGATGCCCTTAGGTCTAG
>DAIQNR010000213.1:0-5292 GCA_036788295.1 Myxococcota bacterium | reverse complement strand
GGCGGAAGCGCACGGGAATCGAACCCGCCGAGACCCCCGTCGAGGAGCCCCCATCGGTTTTGAAGACCGAGCCGCGCACCAGCCGCGGATGCGCTTCCGAAAGCGGGGGTGCCGAACCGGGGGCCGGTTGGCAACCGGGGTGGCGCGCTGGTCTCAGCCGAGGGTGAGGAGGCGCTCGGCGAGGATGAGGGCGTCCACGGGCCAATACTCCGGTGGCCGGGGTCGGTCGGCGCCGCTTTCGGCTCTTTCCACCGGGTTCGCGGAGGGGCGGCAGGTGAGGACGGCGCGGCGCCACGCCGGGGGCACGCGCTTTGCGCCGTGGGCGGCGCCGAGCAGGGCGCCGGCGATGGCGGCGTTGGTGTCGGTGTCGCCTCCCCTGGCGATGGTGTGGACGATGCCGTCTTCGAAGGACTCGGCCTCGAGGAGCTGGAGAAAGGCGTTTTCGAACGCGTGCAGCACCCAGCCCTGCTGCGCGCCGTCGATGATCGGTGGAAAGCCTCGTTCGGCCCGCTCGAGCCGCTCTCGTACCGGTCCGGCGCCGTCGAGGCCGGATAGTTGAGCGGCTGCGGCCTCCAACATCCTCTTGGGAGGCTGGCCTTCGATGCCGGCCCCGACCGCGGCTACGAACGCGGCGTTGGCCGCTTTGCACACCGGGTGGGGGTGGGTCAGCTGGGCGTCTTCGACGGCGGCGGCCACCGCTCTCGCCCGGTCGGTCGCGGCGAAGAGCCCGAGCGGGCAGACCCGCATGAGCGCGCCGTTGGCCTGGCTGTCTCTGCTCGCCGCTGCCCGCATCGCCGCCGCCGCGCTCACCCCGGAGCGGACGGCCCGAACCCCGGCTGCCATCGCTTGCCTCGTCGTGACTCCGACGTCGAAGGGCGCCGAGTCGAGCCAGGCCGCGTAGGCTCGGGCGGCGCGCTCGGGATCGTAGCCGCCGGCTTCGATGAGGCTCCTCGCGAGGGCAAGGGCGAGCTCGGAGTCGTCGGTGGGTTGCCCGGCGAGGATCGACCACG
Source organism: Myxococcota bacterium (assembly GCA_036788295.1). Classification (GTDB taxonomy): domain Bacteria; phylum Myxococcota; class Kuafuiibacteriia; order Kuafuiibacteriales; family Kuafuiibacteriaceae; genus JAHQVK01. The sequence continues at coordinate 4,282 of DAIQNR010000213.1, read as the reverse complement.
GTCCCCCGCCCACCATCGACCGCACCCCGTTCGGGTGCTCGGCCGCGATCCTCTCGGCACTTTGAAACTCGACCTGCGCTCCGAGGGAGTCGCCCACGAGCTGCCCGAGCAGCACCCCTCGAGCCCGCTCGAGCCGCTCGGGGTCGGCACGGGGGCTGCTCTTCGGCCGGCTGAGCCGCGACGCCGACGTCGGGCCGCGCAGCCCCTCCTGCCACGGCCGCTTCATGAGGGTCTGCGCGAGCGCAGGGGCGCCGCCCACGAGCAGGCCGCCAGAGGAGGCCCCTGGCGTCTCGTAGGTTGGTTCCCGTCCGGAGGCGTCGAGCAGGACTCCGCCGGCACCGCGCAGGATGGCATGCGCCCCGGCGAAATCATAGTCGAATGTCGGCGCAACCGAAACGGCAGCGTCGCCTTCGCCCACTGCGACCAGCGCCATGCGGTAGGCGACCGAAGCCACCGGGAGGTAGCGCGCCGGCTCGACCAGGCGGCGGTTCACGTCGGGCTTGGTGTCGGCGTCCTGCGAGACGAGCACCACCGAGGTACCGTCGAGCGCGGTGGGCCAGGTTCGGCGCACCGGCCGCCGACCGCGGATCACGGGACCCCCGCGGACCCACGCGATGAGATCCTCTTGCCCGACGGGAGGGCAGGGCGCGAGCACCACCCCGAGCACCGGGGTCGAGCCGTCGAAGAGGGCGATGGACACCGCGGACCCTCGGTGGCCCCGCTGAAACGCGGCCGTCCCATCGTGGGGATCCACGAGCCAGTGAAGTGGGCTCGATCCCTCGACCGCACCGGTCTCCTCGCCGCGAAACCCAACGGTCCCCGCCCCACCGGCCGGCGCGGGGAAAGGAGGGGCCGCGAAATCAGGAGCGGCAGAGTCGGGGACCCCCAAGTCGGGGACCGGAGAATCGGGGGCCGCCGGAGAATCGGGGACCGCAGGAGGAGCGGCCGCCGAATCGAAAGCCGCAAAATCAGCGGCCGCGAGTCGGCTCCGGATGAGCCGCTCCGCCTCCTCGTCCACCGGGCACTTGCCCGGTTCGCCCCGAGGCCCGCCCGGCCGCAGGAGCTCGTTCCGGATGAGCGCCGCGGCCTCCCGGGCCGCTTCGACCGCGAGCCGTAGCCACCGCTCGGGATGGGCGTTGAAGTGGGTCACAGGGTCCACCCACCGATGCTCACCGCCCATCTGGTGCTTCGCAAGGCCCCGGAGTCCCAAAAGCGGTGCGCAAAAACCGAGTTCGGTGGTACTCCCGACGCGATGTACCGCACGTCTCGCTGGGTCATTCCAGCAAGCTGTCTTGCGATGATCCTCGCCTGCCAGAAGAAGAGCGATCCCCCGCCGGTCGAGGAGGGGGCGCGCCCGTCGGAGGCAAAAGGAGAGGACAAGCCCAAGGGCAGAACGTCCACCCTGCCCAAGATGCCCGTCCCCGACGACAACCCCCAGACCCCAGAGAAGATCGCGCTCGGCCACCAGCTGTTCTTCGAGAAGCGGCTGTCGGTGGACGGCAGCCGCTCCTGCTACTCCTGCCACCAAAACGAGCACGGCAACGGCGGCGGCGACCCGGTCGCCATCGGGCCTGGGGACCAGAAGCTCACCCGCCACAGCCCGGTCATCTGGAACGTCGGGTACTTCCAGGCCTTCTACTGGGATGGTCGGTCCCCATCTCTCGAGAAGCAGGCGCTCGCGGCGTGGGCCGGTGGGAACATGGCGGTGGGTTCGGATCCGGACAAGCAGATGGAGAAGGTCAAGGAGATCCTCGCCATCGAGGCCTACGCCAAGCAGTTCGCCCAGGTGTTCCCCGGTGAGGAGATCGGACCGAAGCAGGTCATGCAGGCGATCTCCGCCTACGAACGGACGCTCGTCTGTGACGACACCGCCTGGGACCGCGCCCAGAACGGGGACGAATCGGCGATGACCGACGAGCAGAAGGAAGGCTGGGAGCTGTTTCAAGGCAAGGCCGGATGCGTTGCCTGCCACGGGCCTCCGTTCTTCTCGTCGGCGATGGGGATCCCGAACGGCGTCTATTACAACGTGGGGATCGGGACGCAGGTCAAAAAGGATGAGGTCGATGTCGGACGCATGTCGGTGACGAAGGAAGAGACCGACTGGGCCGCGTTCAAGCCGCCAAGTCTTCGAAATGTATCGAAGAGCGCGCCATACTTTCATGACGGGAGCATCGAGACTTTGGAGGCTGCGGTCCGCTACATGGCCAACGGCGCCTACGAAAACGACAACCTCTCCCCACTGGTGGCGAACAAGAACCTGAGCGACGAGGAGATCGACGCGCTCGTCGCGTTCCTGGGCGCGCTCGACTGCGGAAAACTCGAGTTTCCCACGCTCCCCTGAAGCTCGGTTCAGTCTTCGCCCAGGACCCGTGACAGCTCGGTTCGCCCCGCGATCTCGAGCTTCTCGTACACCGCGGTCAGCCGGTTTCGGACCGACAGGGGCGAGATGCCCAAGACTCCCCCGATCTCGGGGTTGGTGAGGCCCCGCGCAGCGAGCGCGGCGATCTCGGCCTCACGTCGGCTCAGCCGCCCGCTCGTCGGGCCCGGCTTCTGGCTGACGTGCAGACGCTCCTCGGCGAGGGCCAGGATCGGCCGGAGGCAAGCGAGCCTTCGGACCGCGCTCGCCTCGAAGGCGGGGCCAGGGCCCCGGGTCAGGCAGAGCCCGCTCTGGCCGCTCGGCCACTCGACGACCGCGAGCAGCGTGTGGGCCACACCGGCCGGTAGCAGCTGCTCCCGCCAGGCGGCGAGGCGCTCTTTTTCCGCAGCGGATACGAGGTCCTGATCTCGGGCTACCCCACCGACGCGCATGGTTTTGGCGAAGACCTCGGCGTTTTCGCTGCGGTATCGGGCCGAGGCGAGCCGGCGGGGGAGGCCCGGCTCGTGGCCGAGGCAAGCGAGGCTCGGGCCGGACCGAAACGGATAGGACGCCCAGTAGCCGCCGCTGGCCCCGACCCGCTTCGCGATCTGCTCCAGCGCGTGCTCGCGAAAGTCCCCGAGCTGACGGGAGCGCAGCGCGAGCGCAGCGAGGCTCGCCGCTGCGCCGTCCTCCTCATGCCCCATGGGTACATCCGTACCCTAGGCAGGCGGGCTGGTCTGTCCCCTTGTCGCCGCCGGCCATGCACGCGCGCAAACCTGCTCCCTTCGCCCCCGTGGCCATCGTCGGGCGGGCCTGCCGGCTCCCCGGGGGGGTCGATGACCCGGAGACGCTGCTGCAATTTCTCCTCCACCACGGGGACGGTGTCCGGGATACACCTGAGGATCGGTGGTCGGTGTCGCGGCACTTCGATGCCAGGGAGGATGCGCCGGGGCGGATGTTCACCCGGCGGGCCGCGTTTCTCGAGCGCTCCCCCTGGGAGATCGAGCCGGCCGCGTTCGGGCTGTCCCCTCGGGAAGCGGCGGCGCTCGACCCGCAGCAGCGGCTGCTCCTCGAGACCGCCTACGAGGCGCTCGAGGACGCGGGCATACCTCTCGAGCGAGCGGCCGGCTCCCGCACCGGGGTGTATGTCGGTGGCTTCACCATCGACCACCAGCTGCTGGCGACCCAGCCCGAGAGCTTCCCCTTCATGGATGGCCACACGTCGGTTGGCATGACCATGACGGTGCTCTCGAACCGGCTGAGCCACGCCTTCGATCTTCGCGGCCCGAGCCTGACCGTGGACACCGCGTGCTCGTCCTCGCTCGTCGCCGTGCATCTTGCGGCGCAGGCGCTCGCCGCCGGCGAGTGCGACGCTGCCCTGGTCGGCGGGGTGAACGCGATGGTGTTCCCCGCGTACTCGGTGGTGATGTGCAAGGGGCGTTTCCTCGCCCCCGATGGTCGGTCGAAAGCGTTCGACGCCGCGGCCGACGGCTACGGGCGGGGCGAGGGCGCGGTGCTGTTCGTGCTCCGTCGGCTCGAGGACGCTGTTCGCGACCAAGACCGAATCCACGCCGTCCTGCTCGGGACCGGCGTCAACCAGGACGGCCGCACCGACGGGATGCCGGTCCCGCGACCCGAGGCGCAAGCTGCCCTCGTTCGGGCGACCTGCGCCGCCGCCGGCGTCGATCCGTCCCTGGTCGGGTACGTGCAGGCCCACGGGACGGGGACCCGCGCCGGGGATCCGGTGGAGTGCGACGTCATCGGAGGGTTCTATGGGGCGGCTCGCCCCGCGCCGCTGCCGATCGGCTCCGTCAAGACCAACATCGGGCACCTCGAGGCGGCGGCGGGCGCGGCGGGGCTGCTCGTCGCCTCTCTCGCGGTCGAGACCGGGACCATCCCGCCGATCCGAGCGCTCGTGGAGGAGAA
>DAIQNR010000212.1:0-5308 GCA_036788295.1 Myxococcota bacterium | reverse complement strand
GGGCCTCGGTTGAGGACGTGGGTGTAGATCATGGTCGTCGAGAGGTCCCGATGGCCGAGGAGTTCTTGGACGGTGCGGATGTCGTAGCCGTCCTCGAGCAGGTGGGTGGCGAAGCTGTGCCGGAACGTGTGGCATGTGGCCCTCTTGGAGAGGCCGGCCCGGGCGACGGCAAGGGTCACGCCGCGCTGGAGGACGGTCTCGTGGAGGTGATGCCGGCGGAGCTCGCCGGTGGCGGCGTCCACGTAGCAGCGGGTCGCGGGGAAGACCCACTGCCAAGCCCAGCTGCTCGAGGCGTTCGGGTACTTGACGGAGAGTGAGGAGGGCAGAGCCACTCGACCGCGGCCCCGGGCGACCTCCCGCTCATGGGACGGACGCCCTCGCTCGAGGTGGCACTGGAGGGGATTGAGCGCCGTCGACGGGAGAATGGCGAGCCGGTCGCGCCTCCCCTTCGGGTCGCGGATCACGAGCTGCCGCTGCGCGAAGTCGACGTCCTTGACGCGGAGCTGGAGACATTCGAGCAGCCGGAGGCCGGCGCCATACAGCAGCGTCGCCATGAGGCGCTGCACGCCGGGTAGCTCGGCGAGCACGGCGCTCACCTCCTCCCGCGTCATGACGAGGGGGAGGCGGGCCGGTCGCTTGGCGCGGACGATCTCGTCCAGCCACGGGAGCTCGAGCTGCAGGACGGACCGAAAGAGGAATAGGATCGCCGCTTGTGCCTGGTTCTGGGTAGAGGCCGAGACGTTCTTTTGGACGGCCAGCATGGAGAGGAACGCCTCGACCTCCCGGGCGGACAGGTCGCGCGGGCTGCGTCGGTCATGGAACTCGAGGAATCGACGGATCCACGTCGAGTAGGCGCCCTCCGTCCTCGCTGCGAGGTTCCGGACGCGCACGACGCGATGGATCTCGCCGAGGATCGCGTCGATTCCTCGCTCGTCGAGGCGACGACCCCGGGGCGCGAGGTCGTCGGGGCTCGGGCTTCGAGGGGCGGGACAAGAGGCGTTCGCTTCGGGTTGCGCTGGCCTCGGCCGGTGGGTGTCAAAAGGCCCGCCGTCGCGCGAGGGCATGGAAGCTGGACCGGATGACGGCTCGGCCGATGAGCCTCCGAGCGCACCGCCAGGTTCGACCGCATCGCGACGTGAAGGGACGATCGGAGGCAGACTCCTCCGTGAGGCATCCATTCGGGAGACCGTAGCGCCTTCGATGTGTCCCGGGAAGACGGCCCATCTCTGGAAATCATTGCGTTCGCCCGACACATGGGCCGAGCCTCGCTGGTGTCCTCGGTCGCCGAGCGAGGTCGCCGAGGACGCTCGAGAACTCGAGTTGCGCATCGTGCGGGTACAGGACGCACCACGTCGGCCTACCATCCTCGTAGTGGATCTCGATGCGAGGGTCGTGGGCTAGTAGGTCACCATCGATCCGGCGAAGAGCCATCCCAAGAAGGCGTATCAGGACGCCGCCGCCCGCACCACCCTGGCACCGAGGCGGGAGCCGTCATCCATGGTGTGCCCGGCGCGCGATAGCCCTGAGCTGTTCGTATACTTAGGGAATCGGGAGCTCTCGGGCCCGGTCATCGCCTCCGCGACACCGCTCGAGCAGGACCGTGACGGTCGGGTCGCTCACGCGATGAGATGACACGCGAAATCGGACAGAGCAACGCCGACCACCTCCACGGACGCGCCCAGGTCGACGGGCAGCCGAGCACCATGCCATCGAACGGGCTCGCCCGGTCCGGCAAGCAGGTGAACTCGACGTTGAAAGGCTCGGCGCCGGGGCGCGGGTCGATCCGGTTGATCGAATAGGGGGCCGGGTCCCGGTTCAAGAGCGGACGCCGCTCGTTGTAGATGGCGAGCAAGCCCCGTCCGGTGCGGCGCCGCCGACGTGCATGGTGAGCCCGTCGTCCTGCCACTCGCCGATCACCGGGACGCAGTCCGTGTCGTCATCGAGGACTTCCGTAGGGGGCGGCATCAGCTCGCAGATGCGGTAGCCCATCCCGTCGAGGATCCAGGAGAGTTTGACCCACCAAGCGCCGGTCCCGTCGCTCGTCCTCAGCTCGGCCCCCGAACCGCCGAGGTAGACCGCGTTCGCGTGCGCGCACACGGTCTGGCCGTTCAAGGATGGGCCTGAGACCGTTGATGTCTGCGGTTTGGATCGGACCCAGCCGGTTTTCTGGCGGCGTTCGCCGAGTATGGGCGGGATTCGAGCCGGAAATGGGTCGTGACTTCGCCCCCCCGGGCAGACGGTCAAGGCCGGCCAGGCAGGGGCACGACGGTGGCTCGCTCCCCTTGCACCACCCGAACGCGGTGGCCGGCGGGGAGGAAGAGGCGCTCTTCGGTGCCGGCGGCGTCGGGCCATCGGATGAGGACCTCGGCCTCGCAGGCCGCGCCGAGACCGAAATGAAGGAGCGTGTCGTCCTGGGCCCCGAAGTGGCCGTGGCCCCCGCCGACCTCTTTGGTCTGGGTCAGGCTCCCGGCTCTCACCTCGACCCGAGCGCCGATCGCCGCCCGGTTCGCGCCTTCGCTTCCCACCAAAGACAACTGCAGGAAGTTTCCGTCCTGCCCGAGCACGTTCTCGAAGAGGCGCGCCTGCTGGGTGGGATAGCAGTCGAAGGGTTCGCCGCAGCGGGACCGTGAGTGGCCAACCAGGACGTCGAGGTCCCCATCCCCGTCGAAGTCGGCGACGACCACGCCGTGGCTTCGATGGTGGAGGAACCCATCCTCCACCGGGACCTCCGAAAACGAGAGCGGAGCGCTCTGGTGAAACAGAAGGCCTCGGTTGCCCGGGTAATCCGATGCCCCGATGTACAGGTCGAGCCAGCCGTCGTTGTCGAAGTCGAAGGCGGCCGCCGTCATGTGCCCTTCGTCCCAGCTCGGGCCCGGATGCGCGATCTCGAGGCCGGTCGCAGCCCGACCGGGCCGAACGAAGCGGACCTCCTGCTCCCCGGTGTTGTGCAGGATCTCCGACATGTCCGAGCCGGAGCCGGCCCACCAGTGCCGGATCTCGGTGGTGAACAGATCCATCCACCCGTCGTTGTCGAGGTCGGCGCACAGGGTGGTGCCGCTGTTGCCGCCGAGGCGAAACGGCCGGCGGTCGTTGTCGTGGTTCCAGTTGTCGAGGCATCGGATCGCCGGCGGCGGCACGTCCGCGCACTCGGGCGCCAAGCGCCGCGCGGCGCAGAAGCACTGCGCGAACTGGTTGTCGCGCCACCCGAAGTCGTCGTCGAAGGCGTAGCCCGAGGCCACCGAGCGGTTCAAGAATCCGCTCGGTCCGCCCTGCCACAGGTGGTTTGGAGAGCGGCCGTAGGACGGCGCCAGCAGCTCGGCAAAGCCGTCGCCGTTCAAATCGCAGGCGAGCGCCCCCCACGCCCGGGTGTGGGCCCGGCCCTCGTCGAGGTCCGAGAACTGCTGCCACGGCTCGGTGCCAAGCCCCCAGGCCGCCGTCGCGTCCTCGAACCGGCCCCCGCCGAGGTTTCGGTACGCGCGGTCCTGGGAGATGCGAAAATCGGCCCCCGAACCCGAGTCGGCCTGCGGCACCCACAGATCCACGAGCCCATCCCGGTCCACGTCCACGAACGACGCGCCGGCCGGGGCGTCCCGCTCGCCGGCTCGGCGCAGCGCGCTGTCCGCCGGCGCGAGTGAAAAGCGCCCCGAGCCGTCGTTGAGGAGCAGCTCGCTCGTCTCCGTCCCCACGACCGCCGGATCGGCGGTCGAGACGCCGAGGTACAGATCGAGGTCTCCGTCGTTGTCCACGTCGGCGAAGGCCGCGACCTCGAGCGGCCGGCCTGGCGCCCCGTCCCCGCGGCGCGCGGTGACCCCGCTGGCGAGCGTCACGTCTTCGAATCGGCCCCCGACGTTGCGGAGCAGCCAGGCGTGTCGCGCGCCGTCGGGCGAGAAGTCGTCCGAGCGCGCGCCCCCTCGCCGAACGAACACGTCCGGCCGACCGTCGCCGTCGATGTCGCCCACCGACAGGCGGGTCCCCTGCACGCCGGTCAGCCCGAACTCCTCGGTGCGCTCGACGAACACCGCGGTCCCGGAGGCGTAGCTGGTCCCCGCCCCGCACACCGGCGCCGCGTCCACGTCGTAGGGCAGCGGGTCCACTTGGGCGTCGAGCGAAGCCCCGGCATCCAAGGGCTCCGAAGGCGGGGCGGGTTCCCCGGAGCCGGAGCAGGCGAGCGTGGCGAGGGGCAGGACGAGCCAGAAGCGCACCCCGGGAATGTGCCAGCACCCGGGCCCGATGTCAGGCTCGGGTCCCGCTGCTCGCCTTTCCTCCTTGGAGCACCGCCGCCGCGATCGCGGCGATGTGCCGATGGTCGGTGCCGCAGCAACCGCCGAGCACGTTGATCCGCGGGAAGCGCCGCCAGAGCTCGGCATTTTCTGACCCGAGCTGCTCCGGGTCGCCGTCGTCGAGGTTCGTGGCCCGCTCCAGCTCGGCGTGGCTCAGCCGCGAAGCGTTGCACCGCAGCCCCCGGATGCGCCGCGTCCACGGCGCATCCTCCAGCACCTCCGCGAAGTGCGTCGGGTGGGCGCAGTTGATCATGTAGTAGCTCGGCCAGCCGCCGGAGGCCTCATCCACCTGTGCGATGGCCTCCGCGAGGGGCTGGCCGCTCGGGAGGCGCCCGTCGGTCTCCAGGGTGAAAGAGATCACCGCGGGTAGATCGAGCGCGGCAGCGGACCGGGCGATGCCGGCGCCCTCTTCGGCTGAGGGCAGGGTGAAGGCGCTCACCAGTTCGGCCCGGGTCTCGGCGAGGACCGAGAGCTGCCGATGGTGGTAGGCCTCGGCCTCGGCGACGGTCATGGCCCGGTCCGGGCGGTAGCCATCGCCGCGGGGGCCCACGCAGGCGCTGATCACCATCGGTGAGCCCGGGGCCTCCAGCGCGTCGCGGAGCCGCACCAACAGGCCGATCGCCTCGCGGTTGGCCGCGTCGAGCTGTGCCTCGGAGTACCCGAGCTGGGCGCCCCAGGCGGCGCTGGCGCGCCACGTGACGCTCTCCAGGACGAAGCCCAGGCCGAGCTCGAGCGCGATGGCCGCGTGGCGGCGGTAGTAGTCCTCGAGAAGGCGCCGCCCGTGCTCGCTCCGGAGCAGGGGGAACGCGGCGAAGCAGGGCAGATCGATGCCATGGTGGTACACCAACGTGGTCTCGAGGCCCGAGTCGGTGAGAAAGAGGTCGCTCCCAAGCTGAGGGAGAGGGCGGCGGTAGGGGTTCATCGGTGTCCTCCTGGGTGACCGCCAGCGCTGGGCGGCCCGTGGGTTCAAGGAGGTCCCGTGAGCTCGGCCGTCACATCGTGACGCCGGCCGGCCCGGGGCAGAAGCC
>DAIQNR010000211.1:0-5429 GCA_036788295.1 Myxococcota bacterium | reverse complement strand
CGCGGGCTGACCTCTCCGACCGCGCGCGGACTGACCTCTCCGACCGCGCGCGGACTGACCTCTCCGACCGCGCGCGGACGCGCTGAGCTGGCCGCGTGGGCACGGCGGGAGGTTACGGGCGACCCCGAAGCGCACCAGTTGCTGCGAAGAGAGTTGTCGCTCGCCGACCAGCTCCAGCGGGCGGGCGACCTCGATGGCGCCCGAGCGGTCTTGGACGCGGCTGCCGAGGCGGTGCGCGGGGTCGAGACCCACGAAGCGCTGGTCGCGAACCGGCGGCTCGGCCTCGAGCTCGCCCACGGCAACCGCACGGAGCTCGGCCGAGCGCTGGGCGATGTTCGCAGAACCCAGAAGTCGCCACCCCCGGAGGAAGCCTTTCTTGCCGCGCAAGGTCGCTTTCTCGAGGTTGAGGCCCAGCTCTCGCTTGGGACGCTTGACCCCGATCCCACAGCCCGAGCGAAGCGAGGTCTGGAGATGGGGTATCAAGGCGGGCGGGTGGAGGACGAGGTCGCGCTGTCCGCTCCGCATCGGGTTGCGGAAAGTCAGGCGCTCGGCGAGGCCGTGCTCGACGAAGTCGAGGACGGCCCGAGGAGGTGCTGGGAAGGTCTCGCTGAAGGCGAGAGCTGACATCAGTGCACGCGATCCTCATCGAGCACCTCGAGCTGAGCTTCGGCGAACGGCGGCCGACTTCGAGGACAGCAGGCTCGACGCAGTCGAGGCTGACACCGCAGTGATCCATAGAAGCCCCGCGAAGCGGGGGTTCGGGGATGGGCGCGATGTAGAGGCAGTGCTCGCAGTCGCAGGGCCTGAGCCTGCGAAGGGCCGAGAACGAGCCTTCCGCAGGGCCGACGACGCAGGCGGCGGGCCATGGAGGTTGAGCTGATGCCTCGCCTTCTCGTCGCCGGCGGCCACGCGCACCCGGGCATCCACCTCCCACCGCGAAGACCGTCGCGCGCCCACCGGAGCGAGGACGCCGGACGGCGCCCTCGCCGCTTCGGTCCACCACCCGTCGAGCTCGCAGTCGAGGGCCTGAGCTTGCGAAGGGCCGAGAACCGAGCCTTCCGCAGGAAGTGAGCCTGCGAGCGGCCGTTGCGGAGGAGCGCCTGCTCGTCAGGGCCCTTCTCGTCCGGAAGCCGTTGCGCTTCAGCCATCGACCGAACCGAGCCTCGACGCGATCCTCGATCGCGCGAAGCTCCGCGGGGGTCGGCGCCGTGTCCTCCACAAAGGTGAGCGTCCCGTCCTCGAACTCGGCGTACCCGCCGTCGAGCGCGAGCACATGTAAGTGAGGGTATAGGGAGTCCGGGGTGCGTCGCTGGCCTCGTCGATGTCGGACAACTTGATCGAGCGAATCAGGAAGAACGCCGATATCACCCTGCACTTTGGCGCCGAGGTCACTGGGCTGCACGGAGCAGATACGCTCGAGGCGGTGACCCTTCGCGAGGCCACAGTAGAAGCGCGGCTCGAGGCGGCCGGCCTCTTCGGGATGGTTGGGGCCGCTCGAACACCGCCTGGCTGTCGGGGCTCGTCGAACTCGACAGCAAGGGCTTCGTGCAGACGGACGGCAGCCACGCCACCTCGTGCCCCGGCATCTTCGCGGTGGGCGACGTCCGCGCCGGTTCGGCGAAGCGGGTCGCGTCGGCGGTGGGCGAAGGTTCCGTCGTGATCTCGAAGGTCTGGGGCCCTCTGGTGGACACCCGCGCCTGACCCACGCTTCTCGCCGGGGGCGACCCACGCGGACGGCCCCCGCCCGGGGCCTCAACCCGGGAGCGGGTCCGTTCCCTCATTGAGGATATCGAGGTAGGCCCCGTAGCCATAGACCTTCCCCCGGCGGCGCCCGGTCACCTCCTGCGCGATGCCCAGCCGCTCGAGCTCCAACAGCGCCGCGTTGGCCGTCGGAGCGGACAGACCGGTGCTCATGACCGCCTGCTTCGAGGTCAGGTACGGGCGCCCCCGCATGACCTCGTGCACCCGAAGGGCCGATCCCACGCCCCCCTGACCCGAAGTCTGGATTCGTTCGCGATCTATCCGGAACAGCTCGACAATCCGCCCTGCGGCTTCGAAGGCCGAGTCGGCGGTCATCGCGACCGCCTCGAGAAAGAAATCGAGCCATTCCTCCCAGTTGCCCTCGGTTCGGATCTCCTGAAGGAGCTGATAGTAGCGGGCCCGATGGGTCTTGAAGTGGAGGCTCAGATAGAGCAGGGGCTTCTGCAGGACCCCTTCGAGGCAGAGGTAGAGGGTGACGAGCAGTCGACCGAGGCGCCCGTTGCCGTCGAGAAAGGGATGAATGCTCTCGAACTGGACGTGGATGAGACCGGCCTTCAGCAGGACGGGCAGCTTCGATTTCGTTTCGTGGAAGAAGTCCTCCAGCTCGCCGAGGCAGCGGTCGAGCTCCGAGACCGGGGGCGGGACGAAGTGGGCGTTGCCGGGCCGGGTTCCGCCGATCCAGTTCTGGGTGCGGCGGAACTCGCCCGGCGTCATCGTTCGTCCGCGACCGCTCGCGAGCAGGCGGGCGTGGATCTCGCGGAGGAGCCGGAGTGAGAGCGGGAGGGTTTCCTTACATTCAAGGGCAAACATCATTGCGTCGGCATAGTTGGAGACCTCTCGGATGTCGTCGATGGGATCCCCGGCCCTGGCCTCGACCTCGAACCGGAGAAGGTCGCCCAAGGTCGATTGCGTTCCTTCGATTTGGGAGGATAGGACCGCCTCTTTGCGGACGTACATGTAGAGGAAGAGCCCGTCGTCGGGCAGAAGAAGCGTGATGCCGTCGAGTCGTCCAAGGGCCCGCTCGGCTCGGCCGAGCGGCGGGACAAGCCGCACGAGATCGAGCGTCGGCTGCGGTGGGAGCGGGGGAGGCACGAAAGCTCGGACGATTTCCCCACCGGCGACGGTCTCGACGTACCGGCCCGCTCGACCGGAGCCCCTGTTGGTTCCAGACACCCCCAGACCATCGCAGCGCGACGTTAATAAAGCAAAGGACGATTATTTTAATAGCGGCAGCGCGAGCTAAAGCGGCTTGAATAGCCGCCTCAGGGCCTTCTGCTTGGGGCATCTGGCGCACGACGTTCGGTCCCGGGGTCGCGCCCCGCTTGGTCGAGTCCGGGACCGGTCCACCCCAGCGTCAGCTCGCCTTCGCCCTGTAGCTAAGTCGTCTTTCGCCTCGACCTCGACGTCGGACGGCACACGTGCGTCTTCTCGCGCCGAAACTCGCTCTTCCAGCCTACCCCATGCCTTGCCCGGGCCTCGAGATCCGGCTCACCGCGTGGCGGCCGCGGGCCCTGCCGCCCGCTCTCCGTCTCCCCCCGCCGCCGCCCGCCGCCGCCCGCCGCCGCCCGCCGGTCACGAGGGCGGTCCGACGCGACATGGACGGCTCCTAGCCGATGTCCACGAAATCTCCCATCCTGGACGTCGCGCCGCTCGCCGCGGTCTGCTACCCGACCTTCGTGAGCTCGGTGGCGGGACTCTTTCGACTCGAGGGCCGGGTTGACCGGCGCACCTACCTCGGCGCCGGCCTGGCGCTCATGGTCCTCAAATACCTTCTCGACGCCACCTTGGTCTTTGCGGCGAGCGGCGAGGTGCTGATGCCGCAAGATTTCCTGAGCCCCCTCATCGCGACGAGGCAGCGGCTCCTCGGCTCCGGCGACGAGCTCCATCTCATCGCGATGTGGCTCTGGTCCATGGTGTTCTTGTGGATCGGCGTCGTGATGTCGGTGAGGCGGGCCGAGGACGCCGGATTCTCCCCCGCGGTCGGCCTCACCTTCGTGCTCCCGGTCGTGAACCTGGTCCTGATGGGGACGCTGGCCGTGGTTCCGTCGCGGGAGGCGCCGCCCTCCAAGCCCGATCTGGGTTCGCCATCCGTCCGGGGGGGAAGGGTCCGGGCTGCGCTCCTCGGCGTATTCGGCGGCGCGGCGGTGGCGGCGGCGATGGTGGCCGTCGCCGGGGCGGCGCTCGGGGACTACGGCTGGTCGCTGTTCGTCGCGACCCCCTTCGCCATGGGCGCGGTCTCGTCGGCGGCCTTCAACCGGCCGGCCGTCCAGGGCCTCGGCGCGACGCTCGCCGTGGCCGCGCTCTCGCTGCTCGTCGCGGGCGCGGCGCTCATCGCGTTCGCGCTCGAGGGCGCGCTGTGCCTGCTCATGGTCGCGCCGCTCGCCGCCGTGACCAGCATGCTCGGAGCGGTCATCGTTCGAGCGCTCGTCCTGCGCCGGCGCCCGCCGTCCCTCTCTGCGCTGTCCGCGCTGATCCTTTGCACGCCGCTGTCGGCGCTGGCGGCTCGGGCGTCGCCCGAGCCGGTGGGCGCGCGCGAGGTGATGACCGCCATCGAGATCGACGCGCCGCCGGATCGGGTGTGGCCGCACGTGATCGGCTTCTCCGAGCTCCCGCCCCCGAGCCCGCTCGTCTTTCGCCTCGGCATCGCCTACCCGGTCCGGGCCCGCATCGACGGGGAGGGCGTCGGCGCGGTCCGGCACTGCGAGTTCTCGACCGGGGCCTTCGTCGAGCCGATCGCCGTGTGGGATCCGCCGCGCCAGCTCGCCTTCGACGTCGCCGCGCAGCCCCCGCCGATGACGGAACAGAGCCCCTACCGAGAGCTCCATCCGCCGCACCTCGATGGATACTTTCGGAGCCTCCGGGGAGAGTTTCGGCTCGAGGCCCTGCCCGGCGGACGGACGCGGCTCGAGGGGAGGACCTGGTACGCGCTCGACTTCGCGCCGGTCGCCTACTGGGCGCTCTGGTCGGACGCGCTCGTGCACGGGATCCACGAGCAGGTGCTCCTTCACATCCGGGGGCTCTCGGAACGGGACCGCTGAGCGGTCGCGCCGCCGGCGAGGAGCTGGCGGCCTGCGTCTTCGTTTGCGGCCCGGGCGCGGTGGGGCGAAGGTCCGCCGCGCCCGAGCGAGTCGTGCCCAGTTTCGAGCGGGGGTGGCGTGGTCGCTGCTCGCCGCCGTGTTCGCGGCGGGTTTTCTCATCCCGTTTCGGGCCGCGGTGGCTATCGCCCCGCGGGTCTCGGTGCTCGTGGCCGTTTTCGCCTCTGCCGCGGTCTTCAACCTGGCCCTGACCATCGCGCTTCGACGGGTGGACCGGCCTCGGCTCGACCGCACGGCGGGGCTGACCGGTGGTACTCGCGGTGTGTACGGTGGCGGGCAACGGCGGCATCAGCCTCGCGCTCCCCGAGATCGGGGCGGGCATGACCAGCGCGGTCATGAAGGCGCAGGTCCTGTTGACGCCGCTCCTCGCCATCTGGCTCCTCCGGGAGCCGGTCTCCCCTCGGCTCTGGGTGGGGGCCTCGGTCGCGCTCTTCGGCTTCGGGCTCCCCCAGTGGTTCGAGCGGGGCAGCGGCGGGGTGGGCACCGGCTACGGGACCCCCTTGGCGTAGACCGCAGCATTCGCCCGATCCCGGCTCACGCTGCTCTGGGCGACCTCGACCACCAACACGAGGT
>DAIQNR010000210.1:0-5460 GCA_036788295.1 Myxococcota bacterium | reverse complement strand
GAGAGCAGCGGCGAAGATTATTTGTGGACCCAATCCCTGCTCGATGCGGCGGTGCGGTCTGCCGAGTTGGGCGGCGTCCCGGTCGTTCCCGAGGCCCCAGGGTGACCGGCCGGGTCTCGAGGCGTCTTCAGCCGCAGCCCCGTGACCGCCTTCGTGCTCATCATCGCGAGGCGGTCGGCCGAGGCGCGTCCCTCCGTGGCGACGGCGAAAGAGCCCGCCGAATACATCGCCGTCACGAGTTCTTTCCAATCCTCGTCGCTCGGCGTCGCCTTGCACCGGTACGCCTCGACCAGCGGAGCCATCTCCTCGAACCGGGCGCCGAGCTCGAGGTAGTCCGGCCTCTTGTCTTCGCCCGCGTATTGACCCATGCGAAGAACGGCCAGCATGCTCATGCGCTCGTGAAGCGGGGTGACCTCCGCCTCGAGCTTCGCGGCGAAGTCCCTAAGTCCTATCAGCTTCTCCCGCGCCATTTCGAGGACCGCCCGCTGGGCGGCGTAGAGCTCCCGCTTCGCGGCCGTGTCCGACTTTCCGAGGACGAGCGGGGCGAGGACTCCGGCCTTCTTCCTGACCGCGGCCAGATTGTCCTCGGCGTCCGCGAGGCGCGTGAACAGGACCTTCTCCTCGGGCGTGACGAACGGCAGATGCGCTCCGAAGCCGAGCACGTCGATGGTGACCGCACCCGTTTCTCGGTTCGCCCGCATGTACGGCGTGTCCTCGAGCTTCTGCCGCAGCGCCCGTGAACCTTTGGTGGCGAGCAAGTCGTCCGCCACCCGCAGCGCCCGCGTGCTCGCCTCCTGCGTCTGAATCGCGAGCTGGTAGGTTCCCTTCGCTTTCGTCTGGAGCGTCCAAGGAAACGGTGAAGATGGATCGGCGGGCCCAGACTTCACTTCGCGAAAGGCGATGCGGATGTCCTTCGACCACGTGGCCAGCTCCTCCCCCGATTGGTACTGCCGATAGGTCTCGCAGCGCTGGGAGATGGGGGAGCGCGAGCGAGAAGTGAAGAAGGTATCGAAGATCGAGTCTTGACCACCCTGAACGCGGCGGGCGTGAAAGTAGGCATGCCGGACTTCATGAAGGCCGGTCATGCTCAAGCGATTGTCGAGGATGGAGTCCTTGTCGAGAAAGATGCGGTTCGAGTCCGGACTGAACATGCCGAGCGCGCCATGGTCGGCCAAAATCTCTGGAGAGAACGTGAAGCGGGCCCCGAAGCGCTCAGCCACGCGGGTCGCGACCTTCGAGAGGCCTTTCTGTCGGGAGCCAGGCTCGATCTCGAGCGCCGCGACCGAGCTCCCGTCCTCGCGAGTCAGCGTGATGAGCTGAAACGGGACCCCGTTCTTCTGAAGCGCCTCCATCGCCTGCTCGACGGAGCTCGACGGGAGCGGCCGGTCCTTTGCGTCGGTGGCGTAAAGTTGCTTCGGTGCATCCCCCTTCCAGAGCCGATGGATGGCCCGGTCGAGCCGGGGCCGAGCGCGAAGGGCGTCCTTCGGCGAGGCCGCAGCGAGCAGGCGCTCGACATGGGCCGCGATGGATTCGCGGCTTGCCGCCACCCGCCGCGTCCCCTCGCCGCCTCGGCCGACCGCACCCAGGTCCCGCTCCGCGGCCTCGAGCCGGGCCGAAAGCCGCGCGAGCTGGTCGCCGAGGCCGGAGAGGTCGCGCGCGGCGAGAAGGCGCGCCATGGCCCCGTCGAGGCCCTCGAGCACCCGATGGGCGGTCGCGGCCCGCGCCGCAGCGATCGCGGCCTCGGCCTTCTGCGTGTCGCGCTCGCGCCGAACCCGGGCGGCTTCGGTCAGCGACTCCGCGCCCGGTGCTTCGGGAGGGGCAATCCCTCCCGGGACCGTCCCCGGCGGGATCGCAGGCTCGAGTCTTGCCGCTGGGGAAGGCGACGCCAAAGCCGGCTGCTTCGCGGGACCCCCATCCACCGCCCTCATGTCTCCGTCCGTAGCACGTTCGAACCGACCGCTGCTTTCCTTTCGAGCTCCCGCGGCCGTCCTTGGGCGCCGATCGAGGTCGCCACGATGCGGCAGCCGTCCTTGATAGGGCCTTGACAAACATTTTAGCGACTCCTAAATTGTTGGGCGTGCGGCAGAACTCGGATGAGCTGTTCCTCGCGATCGCTCACCCCGTCCGCCGGAGGATCCTCGAGGTGCTGTCGGAGTCGGAGTCGGTGCCCGTCGCCGAGCTGCAGCAAGCCTGTGGTCTCGGCGCGTCGGCGCTGTCGCAGCACTTGCGCGTGCTGAAGGACGCGGCGCTCGTCGCAGACGAGCGCCGGGGGCGTCGGGTCATCTATCGCCTCAG
The DNA here is from genome assembly GCA_036788295.1 of Myxococcota bacterium. Classification (GTDB taxonomy): domain Bacteria; phylum Myxococcota; class Kuafuiibacteriia; order Kuafuiibacteriales; family Kuafuiibacteriaceae; genus JAHQVK01. Next base: position 3,165 of record DAIQNR010000210.1, on the reverse strand, counting down.
CCCCGAGCCGCTTCTCGAGATTGTCGATTGGATGCTGAAGTTCGCCGCGGTCTGGGAGAAGCGCCTCGACGCGCTCGGCGGCTTCCTGGAGCGAGGCCCCTACAAGCCAGAGATGCAGCCGCGGGCGTCCGCTGACGCGCCGGGCGAGGAGGAGACATGAAGATTCGATTCCAGCGCACCTACCCCCAACCCCCAGAGGCCGTCTGGACGGCCCTGACCGACGCCCGGGCGATTCGCCACTGGTGGGTCGACACCAACTTCGCGCCCGAACCGGGCCGACGCTTCTTCTTTCAGGACGCGCCGCAGGGCTCGTGGGACGGCCGGGTCGAGGGCGAGGTCCTCGAGGTGGAGGCGCCCCGCTTCGTACGGTTCAGTTGGCGGGGCGGGGGGCACGAGACCGTCGTGACGTACCGCCTCGAGCTCGCAGAAGACGGCGGAACCCGGCTTACCCTCGTTCACGAGGGCTTTCGGGGCCTCTCCGGGCTATTCTTGAGCATCCTCCTCCGCTTCGGATGGCGCTCGCTCGTTCGCCAACTCCTCCCGAAGCTGGCCGAGCACGTTCGAGTCCAGGGCATCGAGGTCCCCTTCCCGATGCCCACGAAGGCCGAGATGGTCGGCGCCGCCCGAGGCTCCGCGATCGCGAAGTGAGTCCGCTTCTACGGTACCCCGTACTTCCGAAAAGCCTCCATCGCTCGCTCGACGGTGGGAGATCGGTACGGCCGGCTGCTTGACGGGGCGGCGGTATTGGTAGACGCTGGAATTGTGAGGATGTTCGGGCTCGTGCTCGTGGTGGTGCCAGCCACCGGGACACCGCAGGTGGCTTCGGCGTGCTCCGCCCGGGCCTGCATCGAAGGGTACGCTTATCCTTCGGAAGGAGCCTCGGCTCCCGCCGGTGCTCCGGCGCTCGTGCTGCGGCCGCCGGGCTTCGTGCGTACCGCGGCCGCCCCCATCGGGCCTCCCGTGGTCCGTCTCCTCGATGCCCGGGGTAACTCGGTGCCGGTGGAGGTCGAGTCCCTCCCCGCTCAGGGCCAGCGGGCGTTCGTCGTCATCCCCGAGGTGCTCGCTGCGGGCCGCTATACGCTCGAGGCCGAACCTGGATCGTGTTCGGACATCCCACTCCTCAGCCAAGCCATCGAGGTCGGGCCCTCGGCTCCCCTTCCCGCGAGCCTCGGGAACCTTCAGCGGGAAGGGCCACCGGCCCACGGCCTCGTCCCCGTCAGCGAGGCGGCGTCATGCTACCGGGAGGTCGTCGCCGTTCGGCAGGACCTTCGGCTCGAACTTTCGGCAGAGGCCGAGCCGTGGCGGGAGCTCCTCATCCTCACGACGTATGTGGACGACGAGCCATGGTTTCATTCGCCTCGGGCCAGCGGACTCGCCCCCGTCGGTGGCTCTTGGCAGGGCCGCGGTGTGGACGCCGTCTTCGCCGAGTGCCAGTCGTCCCAGCCGGATGCATCTGCGCCCCGAGGTCTACCACCGGGGCGCCACAGCGTGAGGATGGAGGGTTTCGTGGCGGGGACGGCCACCCTCCTTCGCACCGCGGACATCGAGGTGAACCTCGACTGCGCATCGTCGCCGGACGCGGGGGTCGCGGCGCCCGATGCGGAGCCCGGCCCCGAGCTGCCTTCGCCCATCGAAGCGCCGCCGCCGAAAGAGCTCGACGCGGCCGAGGGTTGCCGCTCCACGGGCCGGGGCCCGCTTGCGCTCTCGGGTTTTCTTCTCATCGCCGGGCGAACACGTCTCGTCGGCCGTCGCCTTTGTCGGCGCGCCCACAGAGATGCGGCTTTGGCCCCTGAGCCGCCTTCGCCCATCGAGGCGCCCCTCCAACCGAACCAAGCGGCGTAGTGGGGAGGGGGCCGGCCGGGGTCAGCTGGGGCTTTGGGAGATCCTTCTCGGTTGCTCGGGAAGCGTCCGCTGGATTCGCATGCTCGGGATCGCCATCCTTCGGCCGGCGTCGATCGTGGTCCGCGGATAGAACGTGCCCCGCCACCAAACACCCTGGTCGCGCCAGGCGAGAGAACCAGCGCGGAACATCAGCGCGCCGTTGACAAGGTGGCCAAGCGGCCAGGCCAGCGCTCCCCGAATCGGCGCCGAAAGGTGAAGAGCCAGTACCATATGGGCAACCGTGGCGAGCGCGAGGGCGCCGGCGCCCAGCGCAGCTTCCCCGCTCATGATGGCGGCGATGGGGACGCCGAGCTCCACGCACGAGGGAGCGGCCGAAGCCACGACGGTCACGGCCAACGATCACCTGAACATCCCCCCAGCCTTCGCTGCGCTTCGAGCGGCGGCGGCGAAAGAGTCCACGAATGCGATGTGGACCTGCCCCCGACCGACCAAGAGTTGGAATCTACCCCCGGACTGCTTGATCAGCGCCGCCAGGGCGATGTCGTCGGCGACCTCCATGCGAAGCTCCTCGATGGCCCTGGTGGACAGCAGGTTCTCTCGCCGCACGAGGTTGAACGCGCCGACCCCAACCGCCACTCGCGATCTGTCGTCATTGCTGGACCACCCCCTGCTGCTGAGGAAGATCATCCGCAGCAGGCTGACTACGCCGGCGTCTACGGGGAGGCTCACGGCCCGCATCTTTGGAATCACCGCCAGCATGTCGAGCCGCTCGCGCTCCGCGTGCGCTATCAAGGTGTGGAGCGCGCCCGGCTCGATATGGACGTCGGCATCGCTCAGCAGGACCCACGAACCGCTGGACAGCGCAACGCCGTGGTGGAGCGCGTGGAGCTTTCCGAGCCAACCCTCTGGGAGCGTGGTCAGGTGGACCGCGCGGACCCGCGGATCTTCGGCGGCGATTCGATCGATGCGCGCGCCGGTGCCATCATCCGATCGATCGTCGAGCGCGATGATCTCGAGCTCCGGGTAGCCGCAGCCGAGCTTCGAGCGCAGCGCGGACTCGATCTCTGGCTCATTCCGGGCCGGGACGACGATGGAGAGCCGCGGCCACGCCATCTCGGACGGCGGAGCGGGGAGCGAGGACACCGGCGGTACGGCTCGAACGATGAGGAGCACCAGCACGAGCTGGATCAGCCATAGGAGGAGGACGACGGCGGCGGCGGCGAGCACTCGGGGCGTACAGCAAGCCGCGGGCCATCGAGGTGGGGCACTGAAACGGCGCCATCGCGCCTTGAACCCCCCTGCCGCCCTGACAGCGCAATCTAG
>DAIQNR010000209.1:0-5514 GCA_036788295.1 Myxococcota bacterium | reverse complement strand
CAGGGCCGAGCGGACGACGCGGGTATCTCCGCAGCTCGGACCGAAGCTCGCGTCGGCCCCGACGGTCCTCGACCGGCGCCCGTCCGAGTGAGGGCCTAGAGCACCGATCGGGTTGGACCAACGCCCCAGGCTCGTTTCCTGCGTCCCTGGCCGCCCGGTCGCCTGCGGCGACCCTCGAGGGGCGGCTCCGTCGGTTACGGGGAGTAGCCTCGGTCCGCCGCCGGACGGCCAAGAACGCAGGATCCTTCGCCTGGAGGCGCCGTTCCAACCCGTTCGGTGCTCTGGCCGGGCGATGAACGGGCGCTTTCTAACACTCCGGGCGCTCGGGGCAGGCGCGATGGGTACGGTGGTCCTCGCCCACGACGCGGTGATGGAGCGGCCCGTCGCGCTGAAGCGCGCGCGTGTGCCCACCGGCGAGTCGCTCCTCCGATTCAAGCGGGAGTTTCGGGCGGTCGCCGAGCTTCGCCACCCGAACCTCGTCCGGCTCTACGAGCTGGGGGTCGACGACGAGGGCCACTTCTTCACCATGTAGGCAATCGACGGCGTGGACCTCGCCGAGTGGTGCGCCGCGGACCCGGCCGCTCGCGTCGCCGCAGCCCTGCCGCAGCTGCTCGATGCGCTGGGCTTCCTGCACGAGCGGGGCATCGTGCACTGCGACGTCAAGCCGAGCAACGTGCTCGTCGACCGCCAGGGCGTCGTCAAGCTGCTGGACTTCGGTGTGTTGGCCGACATGTCGGCGCCCGCTGGGTTCGGCTCCGTGGCGGGGAGCTTCGGGTACCTCGCCCCGGAGCGCATCCAGGGCGCCCCCGCGACCCCGGCCACCGACGCGTACGCGCTCGGCTGCACGCTCTTTCAGGTCGCGACCGGACGGCGCGTATTCTCGGGCTCGAGCGCGGCGGTGATCGCGGCCCACCTCAGCGCCCAGCCGCCGATGCCGACCGCGACGAAGCCCGGCCTGCCCCCTTGGCTCGACACGGTCTGCGAGGGCCTCCTGGCCAAGACGCCGGAAGCGCGCCTCACCCTCGTCGCCGCGCGAAGTCTACTTCCGGGGGCCGAGAAGACCCGACCGAGAATTGAGAAGACGGTCCTCGGGCGGCAAGCACTCCTTCAGCAGCTCATCCGCCATTTCGAGGCCGGCGCGCGCCCTTTGGTCCTCGAAGGCCCGAGCGGGATCGGAAAGACCACGCTCTTGGACGAGCTCGCGCTCGACGGGGCCCGGCGGGGCCTCCTCGTCCTTCGCGGGGCGAGTCGCGCCACCGTTCGGATCCCCTATGACGCCCTCGACGGCGTAGTCGACGATCTGGCGGTGGCGCTCCCCACCCTCGGAGAGCGGGTGGACAGAAGCACCCTCCGCGCCGCCGCCGAGGCTTTCCCGGTGCTCGCCGGTCCTGGCGCCTCTGCGCAGCTCGCGCGGGAGAAGGTGCGAAGCGCGCTCTTCGGGCCGGAGGTGGCCAGAGCCCCGAATCGGCGGGAGGTGTTCGCCGCCCTGACCTCTCTTCTCGATCATGCGAGCGCGGGGCGCCCCGCCCTGCTCCTCGTCGATGACATCCAGTGGGCCGACGCGGACGCGCTCTCGCTGCTCGAGCATCTGGTCGACCATGGGGGCCCGCGCGTCCACATCGTCCTCGCGCGGCGGACCGACGCCGGCCACGACGGCGCGGCGGCGTGGCTCGACAAGCTCGGTGTCGGCCTCCGCGTTTTGGTGCCCCCGCTCGCGACGCACGACCTCGAGGCCCTGGTGCGTCGCGTGGGCCACGACCTCGACGCAGCCACGGTGGCCCAGATCGCGGGCGAGAGCGAAGGACGTCCGTTTCTCGCCGAGGTCGCGGCCCGGGGACGAGCCCGGGGGATCGGCGGGTCGCTCGAGGCGCTGCTGGCCGACGCGTCCAGAGGAGAGGCCGACCTCATCGGGTTGGTGGCGATCGCCGACGGGTGGACCGAGGTCGCGCTCCTGGCCGCCGCGCTCGGCCGGCCGCGCATGGACATCGAGCCCATCCTCGAAGCGCTCGAGCAAGATGGGCTCCTGCGGCGGGCCGGGACGGCTGCGAGCGGGATCGTCGAGGTCTACCACGACCGGGTGCGAGCGGCGGTCCTGGACCGCCTCGACGATCCGGCGCGGGTCCGTCTTCACCGCCTCCTCGCCGAGCAGCTGACGAGTCGAGGCGGGGTCGACCATCGGGTCGTGCGGCACTTGCTTCGGGCAGGCCAGGTCGAAGAAGCCACCCTCCACGCGACGTCCCTCGCCGCGGCGGCGGAGGACAAGCGCGCCTTCAGCCTGGCCGCAGACCTGCATGGCGTCGTGCTCGAGAGCACGCCCGAGGACGACGCCCGGCGGATGCGCCGGGCACGTGCCCTCGAGCGCTGCGGGCGCTACGCGGAGGCCGCCTCGGAGTGGGGGCGCCTCGCGGCGGTCGCGCGCGGGGAACGACAGCTCGACCTGCGCGTCCATGAGGCTTGCGCGCTCCTCGCGGCGAGCGAGGTTGCGGCTGGGTTCGAGAGGCTCGACGAGACCTTCGGGGTGCGGCCGCGCGGGCCGAGCCTGAAGCAGTCTCTGACCGACCTCCTCGCGGTCGGCCGCTTCGTCCTAGGTCCTCGCGGCCGAGGACCTCGCCTCGCGGCGCCCAGCGAGGACGCCTCGCGCGCTCGGCGGGACCTCCAGATCGGCGTGCTGCTCGCGTTCCTCGACCCTCTCTCGGGGCTCCGGTTCCTCCAGCGGGCGCGCCGCGATCTCGCCCGGGCGGGCGCACAGGCTCAGGTCGCGGGCTGCGATTTCCTGCTCGCGGTGCTCGCGAACGTCGCGAGCGCTTCTCCGCGCGAGGTCTTTCTCGCCGAGCGCTACCGGCGAGCCGGCCGAGAAGCGAGCCGCGGAGTGGAGCTTCCGCCCGAGATCCGCGGGCTCGAGCCCTTCCTCGAAGGGCTCGCGGCCAAGCGCCAAGGACACTGGCGGCAAGCCCAAACCGGCTTCGAGGCGGCGCGCCAGATCTTCGAGGAGGCCGAAGGCCAGACGGAGCTCAACATGGCGCGCTCTTGGCAGATGATGACCGCGGCCCACGCGCAGGACCTCGGAGAGGCCAGACGGCACCGGGATTGGTTCCGCCGGCACGAGACCGAGCTCGGCGGGGTCATCATCTCGACCCAGATCGCGGTCGTCGATGCCTATCTCCATCTCCTCGAAGGGAAGCTCGGCGAGAGCTTCGACATCGCCTCTTGCGCCGCCGAGCGGCTCCCCGAGGCCGGCGGCGCGGCGCAGCGCGCCGCCTTGCAGCTCTACCGGCACGCGAGCGCGATCTATCATGACGACCCGCGCCCGGCCCGGCGGGAGTTCTCGGCGGGCATGAAGGCGGCGCGAGCCCATCGCTTCCTGTCGAGCCTCTACGCTGCGACCTACGCGGGGACATGGGCGCTCCTCGAGGTGAACGCGCTGCGGGCGGGTGACCCGGAGGCGAGCCGCCGCCGCGTGGAGCAGCTCATCTGTGTGCTCGACCGATCGGCGCCGCTTTGGGCAGGGCTGGCCGACCGGCTCCGCGCCTACCTGTCCGATGAACGAGGCGAACCGGAGCGCGCCCTTTGGCACCTCGAGCGGGCGGAGGAGAGAGCCCGAGCGTTCGGTCGAAGCGTGGACGTGAGCATCGCCGAGTGGCAGCGCGGCGTGCGCTTGGGCGGGGAGGAAGGGGACGGTTTCTGTCGGCGCGCCACGTCGCACGTGGAGTCTCTCGGGGTGAGCCCGCTCGTCCTCCGAGAAGACGCGAGCCGGCGCTGAGCCGCTCACTCGTCCCCCAGGAGGGCTCGGCGCACGCCGCGCGCCCAGCCGTCGAGGTCCTGCAGCGTCGCCTCGACGCGCGCGGGATCTTCCTCGAGGCTCGCCATCGCCGAGGCGAGCGCCTCGCGGGCCCGCCGCATCCGGCTCTTTGCCGTCCCGACCGGCACCCCGACCACCTCCGCGATCTCCTCCATGGTCATCTCCTCCCAGTAGCGGAGCTCGAGGACGACCTGGAGATCGAGGGGGATGGAGCGCAGCCCCTCGAGGAGGAGCCGCTCCTCGAAACGCTTCACGAGGACTCGGCTCGGGGAATCATCGAGCGCGGCGATGCTGGTGAGCGAGGCATCGATCTCCTCCGAGCGGCGTCGCCGCCAGTGCCCGAAGAGCTCGTGTCGGGCGATGGCGAACAGATACGTCCGAAAGCTCGACCGCCCCTCGAAGCGGTGCTGCCCCTCGATGCAGGCGAGGAAGGTCCGCTGCACGAGGTCGGTCGCGTCCTCGCCCACCTTGTTCGCAAAGAACCGATAGATGCCGTCGAAGTGACGCTCGAAGAGCCGGTTCCCGGCCTCGGCGTCCCCCGCGCGCCAGAGCTCGAGCATGTGTCCGTCGTCTGCCATCACGCTCGTTCTCATTGGTCAGATTCGCCTACCCATGTAGCGGTTGCTGTCCGCCGGAGCACCAGGATCTCCGACGGCCGCGGGCCGCCGACCACAGGACGACGACCTCGCCGCGACGAGGGTCCACGGCCTCGGCCCCGTCTCGTGTTTCTCGCGCATGGCTGGCTAGTGGTCGAGGCGCCATCTTGGATCAGAGATTTTTTTCCCCGATGATCGAATGGCTCGCTCTCGAAGCGAGCCTGAGACGCCTCCTCGTGCCGGGGGGGCGCTTGCGCCGCTCCCCGCCGTCGTCCATGCCGCAGGTCGGCCCGATGCTGCGAACGAACATCGCCCCCACTGCCCACGTCACCGCCTACGTTTGGTATCGCGCAGGTTTCGCCTACGCCGACCTGTTTCGAACCCGGCTCGGGGCGTCCCTCTTTTGGGGGTTCTACCCGCTCGGGCACGGACTGCTGCCCCGCCTGAGCTCGGGGGCCCCGACCTTGTCGGCCTACCTGGAGCTGCGTCACCGCTGGATCGACGACCTGCTCGCGGAGCTCACACCGGACGTCGTCGTCGAGCTCGGCGCGGGTCTGTCTCGACGGGGCGTCGCCTTCGCCTCGAGCGGCACCCCCTATGTCGAAGTGGATCTACCCTCGATGGTCGAGCTCAAGCGCCGGCTCATCGACGCGCGCGCCCCCGACGGGCTCCGCAGGCGCCTCGGGGGGCTGCACCTCGACGCCCACGACGTCCTCTTGCCGGGCTTCGAGCGGCGCCTCGGTCGCCTCCTGCGCGGCGCTCGACGCCCCGCGGTGGTCGCCGAGGGGCTCTACGGGTATCTCTCAATCCCCGCCTGCGCGGGGCTGACGGCGGCGGTGGCGCGCGCCCTCGACGGACGGGGCGCCTTCGTGTGCGAGATGCGGAGCCGGGAGGACGACCAGGCGCTCGGGCCAGCGGTGGCCGCGGTGAAGGGCGCCGTCTTCGTGGCAACGGCCGGCGGCGGCCGACGACGCGAGCTCCCCTCGACCGAGGCGGTCCGCGAGTTCTTCCTTGCCGCGGGCTTCGCGCGCGCCGAGCCGCTGGCTCGGGAGCGCGTCCCGGCCCTGTTGTCCATCGAGGCGCCAACGCGGGTGTGGCACGCGAGCTCGAGCATCTAGA
>DAIQNR010000208.1:0-5629 GCA_036788295.1 Myxococcota bacterium | reverse complement strand
CCCCTCCAGGGAGCTTCATGACCGGATCGACATTCAAGCCAGGGTCATCTAGCGCCCGTCGAGGGGTCGAGCGGATCGTACGCCGCCTTGTCGAGAGCTCGTTGGTACGGGTGGTGGAGGACACCTTCCCTCCGCGGCTGCGCCTGTTTCGAACGGTCGCCGACGTCGTGCGAGAACGCGGTGTGGACCTGAGCGGCGCGCTCCGACTCGCGCGGCATCTCGTCGAGAACGAACGAGACCTTGCCGGTCTCGCGTTCGGCGTTGGGGGCCCTCGGGCGCTCGACGACCTCGGTTCGGAGGTCGAGACCAGGCTGGCGGTGGGCCGCGACATCGCTTCGTCCCATCCCGGTCTGGCCGCCCGTCTCGAACTGGGCGCGAGCGTCTGGCTCTCGGTGCGGGGTCGGGCTTCCGATGCGGCGGCCGCGTCCATGCGCGCGGTGCAAGCGGCCACGATGAGCGAAGACACCGAGCTGCTGGCCCGAGCGACGGTGACCAGGGGATGGGTCGAGCACTGGTGCCGCGGAAGCGCGCTCGACGCTGCGGCCCTCCACGACGCGGCCCGACTCGCGCAGGCGCGGGGCCACCACGGGCTTGCCATCGAATCTCTCTCGCTCGCCGCCATGAGCGCGGCCGATCACGGGGACGCCAAGGGGGTTCAAACGGCCCTGCTGCGCCTCGATGGGATCGCGCGCGGTCCGCTGCCGCCTTTGGCAGAGGCTCTGGCGCTCGGCGCTCGAGCCTACGCGCTCGCGCGGGCCTGCCGCTTCAAGGAGGCGCGGGATGCCTTCGAGCCCGCGTTGGCCCGGGCGGTGGGGATCGGCGCGGTCCGCCTCTGGGCCCTCTTCAGCCGGTCCCGAGGGATGTGCGCCTATGAGCACGCGGCCGACGTCGCCGCCGCGCTCGAGGGGCAGGAGCGCGCCCTGTCCCTTCACCGGGAGCTCGACGACCGCACCTCGATGCCGATCACTCTGGCCAATCGAGCCCTCTTCCGTTTCATCCAGGGGTTCGAGACGGCGGCGCTCGAAGATCTCGACGAAGCGGAGAGGATCATCGATGCACAGGGGCTGCTTCGAGCGCAAGGCCTCGTACCGGCAGCGCGCGGCTGGTTCGCGCTCGCCTCGGGAGATCCAGAAGGCGCCCTCGACGTGTTCTCGCGGAGCGGTTGTTGGCGGGAGGAGGAGGTCCCCCCGCTGAAGCCTCGATGCCGCACCGGCGCCGGTCTGGCCATGCTGATGCTCGGGGAGGACAACCAAGCTCGCATGTTCCTCGAGCAGCCCCCCGCGGAGAGCGTCGTGCTCCGCCAGATCCTTCTCGTGCTGGCCGACGTGCTGCAGCGACGGCCCGAGCCCGAAGTCCTGGCTCGGCTCGGGGCGGCGCGGCGCGCAGCCTCGGCCACCGACTCGCGACCGACCCATGCCTGCCTCGGCCTCGTCTCGGAACTCGTCTCCCCCGATGGCGGCAGGGCGATCGACCCGGCCTTGGATCGCGACCCGATGGTGCGCGCGCTGCGCGTCACGCTGGAGCGCCGCTCGAGACGGTTGCCGACGCGAATCCTCGAGCTCGGCCCGGAGGCACGATGGGTCAGGCTGCCCGGCGGGCCGTACCTTGACCTCGAGCGGCGACCGGTCCTGATGCGGATCGTCGCGCTCATCTGCGAGCGCTCCCAAGCGGCGGTGGGGACGCCGGTCTCGACCGAAGAGCTCGCCGAGGCGACCTGGCCCAACGACCGAAGCAACCTCGAAGCGCTGAGGAACCGAACCTGGGTCGCGATCAATACCTTGCGGAAGCTGGGTTTCCAAGATCTCATCAGGCGGGTCGACGGGGGCTACTTGCTCGAGGCGGACGTCCAGGTCGTGGGCGGCGCCATCGCGCCGACCCGACTCCGTCCTCGGGCGCGTCAAAGGTCGAAGAGCACAAGAGGAGAACCTTGACCGGGCGCCGGCTCCGTCGACAGCTGGGGAACCCGATTGGGGACGGTCCAGGTCTTCCCTGAAGCCGAAACGACCGAGACCGCGTATGGTCCGGCCGTGGGGCCTGGTTGGGGGATGGGGGTCCCGTCGGCCGCCAGCGCGAAGCGCGGACCTCGGACGCGCACTTGGATGCGCTGCGCCACGAGTCCAGCGGGGTTCTCGAGGAGCAGAGGCTCGAGCGCCTCGGTCACGACCGAGGCTTGGAGGCGGGCGGGGGGCCCTCCGCCAGAGGGCGTGAGCTCCTGCACCGAAACGAGCGGCCAAACGTCGAGCTGCCCGTCGCCGTCCGCATCGATCGGACGCCCCGCGTCGTCGAGCGCACGAGGCGACACCTCGAAGCCTATGCACTGCGGATCCATGCCGAGCCCAGCCAAGGCTACGGCCTGCAGGGTCAAAAGCGCCGACCCCCCTTCGTCCGCCACCTCCTCGACCGCGAAGGCGGGCCGCTCGAGGGTCAGCGGGCGGGCGAGCGTGACGACAATCTGCTCGTATGCGACCGGTCTGTCCACCTGGACGAGCTGTGGCCGCCCCGTCGCGTCAACGAAGCCACCGACCACATCCCCTGCCGTCGGCTGCGCTCGCTCGTCGAGCACAGGGTTGAAGTTTTCGTCGGCGTCCATGAAGCCGGTGATGAGGTAGGCGCCCGGCGATACATCCGAAAACATGAACTGCGCCAACAACGGTCCGGCTGGGCTCACCACGGCCCCTGGCGACGACAGGCTTTCCTTCGGGACGTAGTCGAAGCCGACCGGCCGACCGGCGCCGAGCGGAGGGGGGGGAGAAGCCGCGTCGAACAGAAAGACGAGCACCGGCCCGAGCCCCTGGCTCGGCTGGCAAGGGACGCCGCTCGGCGGCGAGCGCACGATGACCGTTCCCCCCACGGTCGCTCTGTGCTCGACGGAGGAGCCGACCGTTGGTCGGTCGCACGCGGTGAGCGCCAACCCAAAAACCGAGACCAAGAGTGCTTTTTGCATCGCTCAGATCCTCCCCCGGAGGCTGAAGAACACCCGCGCCTCGCGCCGGTTGCCAAATGGATGCTCCCGCTGACGGTTGTCTCCCGCGTCGAGAAGGTTGAAGCCCGAGACCGCGGCCTCGAGCTGGTCGTCCAGGAAGCGATACCCAACCCGCGCGAGCACGGTCACCGTCGCGGGGAGCGGGAGCGGCGTGGTGTCGAAGCCCGTCGGAGACGCCGGATCGAAGGCGGGCTCGACCCACGCCTGGTCGGAGGCGAAGTGTCCGGACAGACCGACGTCGAGACCCAGGGACGTGCGAAGCTGGGTCCACACCGCCGCTTTGTGCACCGGCGTATCGGTGAACTGCTCTGCGGTCGCCTCATCCCAGATGTACTGAAACGAGTAGCTCGCGCCGACATCGAGCCCCTCGAAGAGGTAGAGCCGTCCGCTGAGCTCCGACCCTACCGCCAGGTAGGTCTCGTTGGCGTTGACGTACACGCTCCGCCCGATTCGAATGGCGTCGAGCTCATCGACGACCGTCCCGGCTGCGTCCGGTTCGAGCGGGGCCCGGGTGATGAGGTCGCTCACTCGGTTGAAGTATCCAGTCCACTCGAGTTGCCCAGCCTCGTCGATGAGTCGGTAGCCGAGCTCGAACGTCGCGATGTTCTCTGGCGCGAGGTCCGCGCCTCCACCGATCAGGGTGATGGCCGCTCCCGGCGAGCCGCGGGTCGTCCCGGACAGCTGCAGGTAACTCTCCGCCATCGTCGGCTGTCGAAACGCGGTGCCCGCGGAGAGCCGGATGGCTTGGTTGTCCGTTGGCCGCCAGATGAAGGCCAAACGAGGTGAGCCAAGAGGCCCGATGAGCGGATGGAGATCGAGGCGCCCGCTCACGACGACGAGAACGGGCGCCGCGAGCCGCCACGAGTCCTGAAAGTAGGCGGCGAAGTGGTTCTCGGTCTGGGGGCCCGAGAGCGCCCCCCACTCGATATCCTTGAATCGGTACTCGGCACCCACGACCATCTCGTGGGTGCCGAGCAGCTCGAAGGTTGGGCGAACGATCGGCTCGATGCTTACGAAGTCGCTTCGAGAGAAGCTCTCGAAGGGCCGCGTGCCGGTCGAGAAGGACTGAGCCATCGTCGCCTTCTCGACCCGGGACCATAGCGCTCTCACCGACACGAGGTCGCTCACGTAGCCGGTGCGCACGTAGGACTCGAAGCCCTCGCCGAAGATGTTCCGCTGCTCCCCGACGCCAAAGAACTCTTGGGTCCCGGCGACCACGCTCCCCCCGAGGTAGACCGTCCCGTCGTTCAAACGAAGCTCGGCCTGCCCGATGGCGCGCCCGATCTCCAAGGACTCCTCCGGTTCCGATACGTTCGAGCTGACATTTGCCTGACCGACATCGAAGTCCACTTCGTACTTGTTCGCTCGCTGGTAACCGCCGCTCAGGCGGTAGCCGAAGTTGCCCCGCCGCTGCCCGTGCTGAAAGGTCCCCTCGATCATGCCCCCGTTTCCGACCGCGACCTCGGCGAGGCTCCCGGCCACCTCACTGGGGCGCTTCGTGATGATGTTCACGATGCCGGTGTAGGCGTTCGCGCCGTACACCGCCGAGCCGGGCCCGCGGATCACTTCGATGCGGTCGATGTCGGCGAGCTCCACCGGGAGCGTTCTCCACGATGTATAGCCGAGAAAGTCGATCACCGCGCTCTGCCCGTCCACCAGCACGAGCAGCTTGTTGGCGAGCCGCCGATTGAAGCCTCGAGCGGCGACGTTGTAATCCGTAAAGGACATCGCCATCACGTCCATGCCTGGCACGCGGCGCAGGATGTCCGGAATGCTCCGCGCGCCCGAGAGGGCCAACTCCTCTCCATCGATGATGGTCACCGCGTTTGGGGCATCGAGAGGCGCGCTCTCTCGGCGGGAGGCGGTTATGACCACTTCATCGTAGACGTTGTCCGTCTTGACCTGAATCTCCTCCGGCGCAGGGTCGGCGACGTCCGCCCGGGCTGCGGGCGCCGTCGCCTCGCCGGCGGCGTCCCCGTCCACGCCCAAGACGGACATGGACTCGCCGGGCAAAGGAGAGACCGCGACCGGAGGCGCCTTGGTCTTGAACATGGGGTCCGAGAGGAGCCGGGCGGCGACGGCCTCGGCGATCGACGCGAGCGCCTCGTCGTCGAGCTTCGGGGCCTCAGAAGGGGGGGACTCGAGCGGCGACGGCTCCGGAGCCGAGGAAGCCGGGCGACGGCGGGACGGCTGGGTCCTCTGCCGCTCCGGCCGGTCCGGTTGCGCCTGCATCTTCGGCTTCGGAACGAGCCGAGCCAGTCTCTCCCTGACCTCGGCTCCGTCCGGCGGGTTCGTCTTCAGGTACTCGACAAAGGTCGCGACGGCCGACGCCACATCTTTACCGTCCTCGTAGGCACGGGCTAGGTTGTAGAGAATGGATGGATTTGGTGACAGCTCGTAGGCGCGACGAAAGAGCGCCGCGCCTTCGAGAGGGCGGCCGGCCTTGACTGCGCTCAGGCCGCGTCGAGCGAGGTCGCGCAGCTCGATGCGTCGCCGGATGCGAGCGAGCATTCCCGCGAGGTCGGGCTCCACGTCGGGACTGTCTCGCTGGTATCGCTCGAGGTAGTCGAGCGCCCTCGGGAGGTCGCCCGAGGCTAGTCCCCCGTAACAGAAACGACTACCAAAAGTTCCGGTCCCGTGATCTAA
>DAIQNR010000207.1:0-5650 GCA_036788295.1 Myxococcota bacterium | reverse complement strand
GACGAGCTGCGCGACGACCACCCCGACCTGCCGGGCCTCGGGCTCCGCCTCATCGAGCTGAACGCCAAGCGTATCTACGCCGAGCAGGGGGGCCGCTGGCTACGACCGGCAGGTCGGTCCCTCGGCCGAGGCCCAGGCCAACGAGGTCGTGGCCTTCGTGCCGGAGCACGCCGAAGCGAAACGGGCCTACATCGCGGAGCTGTGCCGGCTGACGCCCGATCAGCGGAAGCGCCTGCTCCACCAGCTGGTCGAGTCGGGTCGGCTCACCCGAGAGCGCGAGCAGCGTTGGACCCGCTACGTCCTCCCGAAGGAGCCCGAGCCATGATGTCCGCCCATAGACGCGTCCGACCGCCCATATCGGACCCGAACGATTCGTTCGGCAACCAACCGGTTTTCAATGGTCTTCGCTTCTCCGAAGGGCGATGGCGCCTATGGGCGGCCGCGCATAGGTCCACGCGCGACGCCCATAGCCTTCGGCGATATCGCGGTGCGGCCGGGGGACTCGAAGTGAGCGGCGGGCCGGAGTGGACGGAGGTCGAGGTGCCCTTCCTCGACCAGCTGGTCTCGATGGGCGGGAAGCTCGTGCCCGGGAGCGTCGACCACCCCTCGTCACCGGGCGCGAGTGGTTCCGCGAGGTCCAACCAGCGAAGGTTCAGGTGATCGCGATCACGCCGCACGTCCCTTGTTTGCCTGCCTTCGCCGTGTACCATCCAGGACATGATGGCTCGGATGGTGCTCGGCATCGCTGCATCTGTGAGCCTTTGTGGGTGCGGGTTCATGCATGCGCGCATGCCGCCCGGCTTCGAGGCACGGTCGGCGGTTCTCGAGCCCGAGTTCAGCTGGCCGGGCTTCGGCGGGGCTCGGGTCGGGAACCTCAGGCTGCGCATGTTGGACCTCGGGTTGATCAGTGGATGGATGGGGCTCCAGGATGCGGAGTACTGGGCCGACCGAAGCCTCGAGCTCTCCGAGGGCGACGAGGCCCGCTACCGGGTCGCGTGCCGCTCCCGGCTGGACCGCGCCACTTTGCCGACGGTGGTCCTGACTTGCTTGTTCGAGCCGCTCGGCGCCGAGGCGCCGCCGATGTCGCTCGCCCTGGCGGCGACGGGCCGGGCGCCGATGCGGGGGGCGCTGCTCGTCGGTGAAGACGTGTGGCGCATCGACGGCGACAACCTCACCTGGGCTGGGGGCGAGACGCCGGACACCATCGGCTGGACGGTGACGCGGGCGGGCGCCGACGCGCCGACGCTGTTCGTGGACCACTCGTTCGTCGTTCCGAGCTATCGAGTCGCGACCGACGCGGCGCCTGAGGACGTCGAGACGCTCGCCCCGTTGATGCTCGTCTGGATGCCGATGGGTGACATCCGATCGAGGTTCCGCTCCCCCCGTGAGGGTCCCTTCTTTCTCAACCCCAGAACCGACGCGCGCGTGTTGCCCGAGCCGGTCGCGCCCGCGGACGTCTCGGTTGCTTCCGAGCGGC
The DNA here is from genome assembly GCA_036788295.1 of Myxococcota bacterium. GTDB lineage: Bacteria > Myxococcota > Kuafuiibacteriia > Kuafuiibacteriales > Kuafuiibacteriaceae > JAHQVK01. Next base: position 4,173 of record DAIQNR010000207.1, on the reverse strand, counting down.
ACGCATGGGCGCTGTGGATGCTTGGAGAGGACGAGGCCGCGCGCGCCCTGTGGGACCATGTTGGCTCCGCCTTGCGCATCGCGGCTCAGTAGGGCAGCGCCACTCGAAACGCTAGCCGAGGGCCGGCCGGCCGGTGCTGGCCACCATGTCGATGCGGCCCGTCCGGACCCACTCGGTGGCGTGCGCAAGCCAGGCCGAGGCTGGTGATAGGTAGCGCTCTACGGCAGCCACTACGGACAGGGAACGTCCACCCGGACCGGGAGGGAAGCTTCCGGGCCCGAGGGGCGTCCGAGCTGGCCCGACCGATTTGCACCCCAACAATAGAGCGCCCCGTTGTCGAGCCGAGCGCAGGCTCCGGTCTGGGTGGTGACCGCGGCCGCGACACGGGCGAGCGGCGCGGCTCCGCTCGCGTCGAGGACGGGTCGAAGCTCCGCCCTGGCGGTCGTGGTCCCGTCTCCGAGCTGACCGCTACGGTTTTGCCCGAAGCAGTGAAGCTCCGCGTCCGGTGTCACGACGCAGACAAAGTTGCCGTCGGAGCCTCGGGACAGCGCGACCCCGGTCGGGGCGCTGCTCACCCGCTCGGGCGTCAGGGACCTGAAGATCCTGCCGATGCCCGGACCATCGATCCCGAAGTCATCGAGCTCGCCCCAGCAGTCGAGGGCACCCGACCGTCGAAGCGCGCAGGTGTAGCTGAAGCCCGCCGTGACGTCGATGACCGGATCGGCAGCGTCATCCGTGATCGGGGCGACGGCCCGGCTCTCGACATCGTCGGTCATCCCGATCCCCAAGCGTCCGAAACCTGCCCTGCCCCAACAAGCGACGTCGGTCTCACGGAGCGCGCACCCATGAAAGCCCGCAAGATCGATGTCGGTGGCCGAAGCCAAGGGCTGCCCACCGTCCGCGAGGAGCACCTGAATCGGGCCGGAACGAGCGCCCGTGCTCCCATCGCCGAGCTGCCCGGTGTTGTTGAGCCCGGCGCAGGTGACCTGGCCCCCGGATCGGACGATGCAGGTGTAGGCCGCAGCGACCGCGATAGCCCTTGCGTCTGTCACCTCAGCGCCACCCGGCGCCTCGAGGAATGGCTCGGGGACCCCGCTCAGCCCGGATGTTCCCGGTCCCCTCTGCCCGGAGCCGTCCAAGCCCCAACAGAGCACCCTGCCCCCTCGGGTACGAGCGCACGCGTACCGATGGCCGGCCGCGACCTCCGCCACGTCGGTCAACTCGGCCCCCGTGCGGTCGAGCACGGGCCGCGGATCCGGTCGGCTCGTCGAGGTCCGGTCTCCGAGCTGACGGCTTTCGTTGGACCCCCAGCAGTAGACGCGGCCATCCGTTCGGACCGCGCAGGCGAAGTCCTCGCCGAGCGCCACATCGGCAACGCAGCCGGCACCACCGCCCCCGCCCATGTCGATCTCGCCGCCCCCGTCGCCCTCGGCGGCGTCCCGGTGGCCGGCGCCGGAGTCCATCGTAGGGACATCTGCAACCCGAGCATCCTCGGGCGATTCCTCTCCCGGTCCGACATCCTCGGCGCCGATATCGAGGTCGGTGGTTTCATCGGAGCAGCCAGTAGCGGCCGCGCAAATCCAGGAGACCAAGAGGAGCCCCCGTAGGGGAGCGGGAATGGGGCGGGGTACGAGGCGCATCTTGCGGAAGGGTACGCCTCGAACGACGCGCTCGGTTCGATTTTCGACTCACCCGCTTCCGGGAGGGATCTTCAGCGCGCCTGGAGACGGCAGGTCGCGGCGCCGAGGTCAGCGCGCCCAGAGCACCAGCTTCTTCCCGTCGTCCGTCACAGGCGACGCGATCGTCCCACGAGCCGGTCTCGATGGATTGCGACGAGGTCGAGGTGTTGGCGGCCGGCCGATCACCGGCTACGGTGCCGGGGTCCGAGCCCCTCGGGAGGGGCGGGGCAGAAGCGCGCCATGCCAGACCCACTCGACGAAGCGCACCGGCTCGACAACGCCTTTCAGACCGACGCGCTCGAGCTTCGCTCGAACGAGCCTTGGTTCGGCGAACTGATGTTGGGGTACCCACCGAGGCGGACGACGAGCTTGCTCGTCGTTTGTCCGAGGTACCCCCAGACCGAGCAGAGCGACGGCCGTAAGGCCGAGTGGAGCGAGGGCTGGAGTTGGGGTATCCGGGAGGCCAGGCGAAGCCGATCCGGGTCGGCAAGGGGCGCTCCGCCACCCGCGGCATCGTCGATTGGCGGCACCCGCTCGCCGAGGCCTTCTATCAGGCTGCCCCCGGGGCGGTCATCGCGCTCGAAGCCCCCTACCGGGAACAGGAGCTCGTGGTGCTCCACCGGGCAAAGGTTGGGGCCGAAGAGCGCCGGCTCGTGCAAGTGATCCTCGAGCGGTCCGACGGCCAGCACACCCTCACCGCCGGTCCGGACGGCTTTCACGCGCATGGCGACACCGGACCGACCGCTCGCGACGTGTCCGGGCTCCCGGACGTGACCGCGCTGCTCACGAAGGAGCAGCATGCGCTCATCACCGCCAGCCTCGAGCGACCGGTGATCATCCAGGGGCGGGCCGGCTCGGGCAAGACGACGGTCGCGCTGTACCGGCTCTCCTGGCTCACCTATCCAGACAAGGGCGAAGGGGACCCGCTCGTGGATCCCTCCCGGGTGCTGGTGGTGATGTTCAACAAGGCCCTGAGCAGCTTCGTTCGTCGCGAGCTCGAGCAGCTCGGGCTCGGTGAGGTCCAGCTCGATACCTTTCACGGCTGGGCGCTCGAGCAGATCCGGAGAGCCTACACCGGCCGGATCGAGCCTCGGCCGATGACTTCAGCCGACGCGCCCGCCGCGGCAGCGCTGAAGAAAAACGTCGGGATCCTGGCTGCGCTCGAAGCCTTCGTCGCCCGGCAGGTGACGGTCGCCTTCACTTGGCTCGAGGAGAAGCTTCGCCCCTACGACGAGGAAGGATGGCTCGGCCGGGCCAAGACCTCGACCCTGCCCATCGCGGTCCGCCTCCGGGTCCTGCGCCGGGAAGCGCTCGAAGCCCGAAACCAGACCGACAGCAGGCGCGAGCGGGAGCGGCTCGAGCAGGTTCGCCTCATCTTCGACAACGCCTACCGGCGGATGACCCAATACAAAGATGAGCTGCTCCGGTTCCTCCGGGACAAAAAACTCCTGGGCGAGCACCTCCTCGGGGTCGAAACAAGAGATATCGACGCGCTCGAGCGCTTTCAAAACCAGCTCCAGAGTAGGGACGGCAGCGAGCGGCACGCCGGGCCCTACGTCGCCTTCGAGGACTTTGCGCTGCTGCTTCGCCTCATCCAGCTCAAAAACGGCGGATTCCCGCGGAAGTCCGAAGACGAGCAGCCGCTCGTCTACGATCACCTCATGATCGACGAAGCCCAGGACTTCGGCGCGCTCGAGCTGAAGGTCCTCCTCGCCTCGGTCCGCTCGCGCACCGGGGTGACGGTCGTCGGTGACCTCAACCAGAAGATCGTGCCCGAAGCGGACTTCATCGGGTGGGATGCGCTCGCCGCCGAGCTCGGCCTGGGCGGCGCCGACGTGGCCCACCTCGAGGTCACGCATCGCTCCTCCCGCCCGATCGTCCAGCTCGCCGACACCCTGATCGACGGCGACACCCCGGGCGGGTTCTCGGGCCCCAAACCCACGCTGACCCTCACCGCGGATCCGAAGGACAGCCTCGACCGCGCGGCCGAACGCATTCGGGCCTTTCTCTCCGAGCAGGCCGACGCCCACGTCTGCGTGGTGACCAAACGCACCGCCGAGGCCGACGTCGCGCACGCCGGACTCGTCGCCCGTCTCGACGACATCCCCGTCCGGCGGGGGAAAAACGCGAGCTTCGCATTCGAGCCGGGCGTGACCGTCACCAACATGCGCCAGATCAAGGGGCTCGAATTCGACATGGTGGTCGCTCTCAATCCAGCGTCGGCCAGCTACCCGGCCTCCGACCAGGGTCGCCGAGACCTCTACACCGTTCTCACGCGCGCCCGGCTGCAGCTGCACCTCATCGGCCACGAAGACCCGACACCCCTGCTCGACCGAGCCCGAACTGGCGGCCAGCTCGAGGTCGTGGACGAAGCCGCGGTGACCCCCGTGGCCTTCGACGAGGCCGACGAAGACCCGTTCTGAACAAAAAACGAGACATCCCCGGTCGAGCCGGCTGCTACCCGGCTTGCTTCGCGGCGAGCGAACGGCCGAGG
>DAIQNR010000206.1:0-5797 GCA_036788295.1 Myxococcota bacterium | reverse complement strand
CAACTCCTTTGCCAGCGCCCGCCGATCGACCGGACCCTTCTCCAATCCCCCGAGCGCGCTCTTCAGCCGGTCATGGAACTTCTGCTCATTTCCCTCTTTTGATTTTCCATCCAGGACATAGGGACTGTTCAAGCGGTGGGACTCGGTCATGGAATCGGTCAGGAACTTCCCTCCCGCGTCCTCGACCCGCACGTGGCTGAGCCCCATCAATGGGGCGACCGGCTTGTGGGCTACGCCGTCCCAGCACACCGCCTCCAGCCGATTGGCCATACTCTGCGCGCTCTCGACCAAGAGTTTGTCGCCCGTCGCGGTCTGGTAGGTTGCGGCGCCCAGGCTTGGGAACCCGGTGGGTTGGAAGCGGTCGCCCTGCAGCGGCCGCAGCGGGATGGAGAAGAGCAGGCGGGTCGCTCGGTCGAGCCCCTCGAGAAGGTTGGTCATGGTTGGTCTCCTTGAAATGTGTGGGCAAGCTGAGGGTCGAGCCTTCGCGCCAATAGCTGAGTCGTGTACTGCGAGATCGGAAAGGCCAGGGTCGCGCCCCATCGCCGCGAAAGCCACGGATCTGCCACCGCGCCCCTGAATCCGGGGCGGACGCCAAAGGCGCTCAGGCGACGAAGTGCCAGGACTACCGCGCCCGCGCCGTCCCCAGCCGCGAGCCGCCGCAGTATGGCCGGGTCGAGGGGAGGCCGGGTGTCCTCCAAAAGTGGCTCGCTCGAGCAGGCAAGGCGGAGAACCCACCACGCCGGTTCAGGCTCGAGATCCCTGACACTCGGTGGCGAGCGCTCCATATCCGGCATGGACGCATTTATCGCCATCGCCGCGCGCGCAAGCCGAAGGATGCGGTCGTCGTCCACTTGGCCTGTCGTGAACCTGGCTAGGTCACTCGGGTGAGCGCCAAACCCACGAGGCGCTCTGAGCCCCAGACCTTGGTCGCACCGACTCTCGACTGCCCTTCGCGCGAGCAAGGCCAGAAGGTCATCCACGAGGCGGCGACCGTCCATCACGACATCGGCTCCAACGAGCAGGCGTTCCCCAGTCGTGGAGAACCCTCCCTGATCATTCAAGGGCAGAGCGTGCCGCCGGATCTCATTGCGAGCGGCGCCGCGCATCCTTGGTTCCGCGCAGGCTCGACTGAGGCTGAGCGCGAGGCGCCACTCCGCGGAGCCGTCGTCCGCGACCTCGATCCAGCCTTCACGGAGGCGGGGGATGGGGCCGGCTTCGAAGCCAGCGCCGCGGCTCTGGACCTCCTCCACCCGGGCGGCGGCCGTCAGGATGGCTTGCCATCGCGCAGGCGTCGAGTCGTGGGAGAGCGCTGCGAAGACTGCGTCCATCAGCCCTTTGACGGCCGTACGCAGACTGGCCGGCGCATGCTCGGAGTTCCGGGCGCGGTCGAGGCGCGACAGCCAGTCACCGATGTCGTCAATCAGCCGGGCGCTAGGGTGGGCGCGCACCTCGAGACGACCGAGCGGTACCGCGAGCGTCGACTGCCCAAAACGCTCCAAGTACCCGTACCGGACGAAACTATCGAGGCCACGCGCGGTCCCGAGCCGGCTGAGCGCGCGGAGGGCATCGACCGGGCGCGCCGCAGAGTTGGACCCGACCCGCATCCGGCCCTCCCCGAACAGTTGGCCCAGCTCCACCAAGGTGCTAGGCTTCGACCAAAGAGGAAGCCACTGCTCGCCACGGGCATCCTTCTCGCCGCCGCTCGATCCGTAGCCGATACCCTCGGCGAACAGCGCGAATGGCGCGCTCGACTTCGACCTTGCCTGCTCATCCAGACGCCGCGTCGCGCGGGCCCGCAACGTCATCGCCCCTTCGAGCATGAGGACGAAGTCCCAGGGATTGACGAGCGAGTCTGCTTCTGGACCCGTCGACGCATTGGCCCCGCCGGCCGCTCCAGGAAAATATTGTCCGATCGGATACGCGTTGGTCTCGGCGCGACCGGTGACGCCGAACAGTGCTTGCGTGAGAAGAGGCAGGGCGTGGGGTCGGGCAGGAGCATCGGCCTCGGCGAGGTCGAGCAGCTCGGACCATCGCTGCATCGCGTTGTTCGTGTAGTCGAGTCGGCCGTCGTTCCCCCCACTACCGAGGACGGCGGGGTAATCTGGGGCGTCCCCGGGACGAAGAACAACCGCCGCTTCCATCCAGTCTAGTTCTCGTCCACGCCATCTCAGTCTGCAAGTTTCGAGCAACTGCCCCTTCAGCTGCTTGAAGCTCTTTTCGAGTTCAGCGATCCGGCCTTTGTGCTCGGGACAGTTCTTCAACCGCTCGGCCTCGGCCTTTTCGGCCTCACTCATTCTCGCTTTGGACTTAGTCTGGTCCTTCAACGCACGTATTCTCGAGTCGACCTCGGCGATCTCCTCCAGCAATAATCTTACCTTCGCGATCGCGCCTCGGTAGGCAGCGAATCGAGCCGCCGACGTTGCCTCAATGGCTGGGAGGCCGCTGGCACCCGCATAGAACCCGGAGCCCTTGTTCCAGGGGGCGACCATCGGAGTGGGAGAGACGCGGTTCAGGAAGAAACCGATCAATCCCTCCCGGTCCAGATTCGTCAGCAGCCAGAACTTCTCATCTTTCCAGAAGCCTCGCGCCTCGGGATCTTCTTGCTCCGCCACGAGACGCAGGACTCCGAGCGCCTTCAGGTAATGGGCGAGCGTGGTCGGCCGGCAGCCGGCTAGGCTAGGCTGTGCAGGTGAACGCTCACGACTTCATTCCTTTCAGGAGCCCGCGCGAAACGCGGATATCAGCCGCTCGCAGGAGCGCCTCGAGGTAGGCGAGCGCCCCGGGACCAAAGCGAGCTTGAAGGGCGAGGCTCCGTTCCCGCCACGAGCGCCCGTAGCGACCTCCGAGGCCCATCGAGGCCGGATCAAGATGAAGCGTCAGGCTTGGGACCTCGACCTCGGCGCCGTTCGCGTCGGGCAGGGGGATGGCGGGAAGCGCATCCCCCTGCCGGACGCCACGCAAAGGGAGGCCAAGTGGGTCATCGTCGCCTACTGGGTAGTCCTGATCGTGGGGGCTTCCCTGCCAACTGGCGCGAAGCTTTCCATGGTGCGAAGCCACCAAGTAGACGACGAGGTCGAAGTCGCTCGCGGACAGTGCCGCGAGCTCGCATGCAATCGGGCCCCCGCCTGTGCGCTCGACATCTACCCGGTCGAGAGCCTCGCACTCGAACACTGGACCGAAGCCACCGAGGAGCGCGGGGTGGTCCTGATCGTGGCGGGCGAGCAACTCGAAGGCGGCAAGTGCGCTCGCGAGTTCATGGCGAAACCCAGCTCGGCGGGGGCCGCTCGGCATCGGATAGAGGTGGCGGCCGTTGTACCAGGCCGACGGCGGCGCCTTCGCGAGATCCGGTCGGTCAGGGCGCGCCTCAGCGTCCGCCTTAATACATCCCGCGAACGCGGGGTGCGCCTTGCCCCAGTCATGGAGGCGCGCCGCCAAGTCGAGAAGCGGGGCAAACTCCGGGGCGCACGCATTAGCCAGGCTGCGGGCCAGGGCGGCCACCTCGCGGTCGTGCTCGGCGATGGTTTGGTACTGGGCGACCTCGCTGAGAGCCTCCGTGTCCTCGGCGGCGTCGGCGAGATCTTCGGCGGGGACCTCGACCTCGGGGAGAGGCTTCACCCCCTCCTTCGACTTCGGCGCAAAGCCGAGCGCCAGATCGTACCCACCCGCCGCCGCATCGACCACGAGCGTGAGCCCCGGACGGATGCGGTCGACCCGCACTGACGCCCAGCGCCCCGAGACGTAGTCGAAGGCATGTGGGCGAGCATCCGCACTCTTGAGCCATTCCCGAGCCTTGTAGACCGGGACGGCGCAAAGCGCATCCCGGCTGGGCTGAAACCTGGAAGAAGGCTGGTTGTCTTTTCCCCAATCCACCCAGCATATTTGAAGGTCTCGTTCCTCGCCGCTCCGGATGAACCGGGCGATGTCGAGGTCTGCCCCCGAAAGGTCGGGGGTAGTATCGAAGAGTTCGTCGTACTCGCCGCGCAGAAGAAGTTGCTCGGGGGCGTACGGGTAGAGCTCAGCCCGCCGTTCCCGCTCAAGATGCTCCTCGAACGCCTCCAGCGAGGAGATCCCGACGTCGGCAACCCCACCAAGCACATCCCAAGCTCGGGTGAGCTCTCCCGGCCCGTACGGCAGCGCAGCCTTCTCCGTATCGTGACCTCGGTCGATGACCAGCACCGAACCCTCTCCTTCGTAGCGGGCGCAGCGACCGAAGCGCTGAACCAGGCTCGGCCACGGGGCAAGCTCCGTGATGAGGGTCCGGGCACTGACGTCCACCCCTGCCTCCACAACCTGGGTGGCGACAATGATGCGGTTGGCCCCTTCGGAGGCCTGACGGTTCAAGAAGCCCTCCCGCCACCCGGCTCTCTCGGCTGGGCGAAATCGGCTGTGGACGAGTCGAAGCTCCACGTCCGCCAGCGCCGAGTTGGCATCGTCCAGCTTTCGACCCTTCTTTTGTGGCGTTTTGCGCCCCGCGAGTGCCTCGTACGTGGCGACCGCCCGGTCCACCGTATTGCAGACGACGAGCGTCACGGTCCCCGAGATATGTGCGCCCTCGATTCGCTCAGCAAAGGTCCTGGCGTCGTCCGCGGGGACCGTGTCGACGGACACCAACTTCCGGACCCCGGCTGGCCCCTCGTTCCGTTCTTCTGAATGAAGGAAAATCGGCCGCTCGACCCAGCCCGGATTCCGAGTCTCGGTATCGACCGACCGAAGCCAGCTCGGCTGAAGGGTCGCGCTCATCCACCATGCGATTGTGGGCCGCATCCCCTTCTCGGCATCGTCGTCGCGAAAAGCCTGGAGCTGAGCGCTGGTCGCGAGACCGACATCCATCAGCTGAACTTCGTCGTACACCCAGAGCGCATCCTGCGAGAGGAGCCCGAACTCCATAGGCCATCGGGCCCGCTGGCTCGCGTAGCCTCGGTTCAGGGCCCGGGATAGCAGCATGTCCTGCGTACCCACCAAGACTGCCTCCTGCTCCGGATGGAGGTGCCAATCGCTGCTATCCACGCCGCCCATCAGCGTATGGACCCGCACCCTTTCACCGAACCCGGCCCGTTCGAGGAACTGCCTCGCTTCAGACACCGTCTGAGCACGCGCATCGGGAGGCACCAAACCAGGCGACGAGGCCACCGCTGATCTCCCCGCGCGACGCGGTGCCACGCCCAGGCAGCAAGCACCCCGAGCGTCTTCCCCTGGCCGGTCGGAATGCGGACGAGCCGACTTCGAGGCGCATCATCGTCAGCCAGCCGCACCTGCCAAGGCCGCGGCCGGTCGTGGCCGGAGGCTCGGCTGAACCACTGTTCGAACTTCATGAAGAGGTTCTCGCGACGCTGCTGAGTTCGAGCATCGAATGCAGAAGCTCCGTCCAGATGCTGTGGAAGAGTCCATCCTGTGAGGGCTCTGACGCGCCGTGGGTGAATTCTACCGAGAGCCCGTGTTGAACTGTCATGGGCTCTCCGCGCGGTCCGGGTCGCCGGCGACATCACGGGGCCAGTACGGAATCGTCCGAGCGCCCGCGCTTCCGCGACGCGCCCCAACACCTGACATCTGAAGTCCCACTGGTAGGTCCATACGGGGCTCCCGCCGCTTTCTCGTTCCGATTTCCAAAAAAAATCCAGCCATATAGTATTTACCCTGAAACACAGCCAAGGGCATCGACGATGGGGACCGCGCATCGGGGTCGTGCTCGACAGAGGTCCGGCCGATTTCTGCGCCGCAACAGACGGAAGAGGCTGCATCGGCTAGTCTGAAGTTCCGACTTCGGGAATGCGAAATTCACCTTGAAACCGGGCTCCAG
>DAIQNR010000205.1:0-5827 GCA_036788295.1 Myxococcota bacterium | reverse complement strand
GCTAGGGGTTGAGCAAAGCTTCAGCCGGCGGAGAGTGAGCAACGACAGCCCCTTCGTTGAGAGTTCATTCAGGACTGCGAAGTATCAGCCAGAGTATCCCGGTCATTCGTATCAGCCGAGCACGTTCGGGCCTACTTTGGCGAGTGCCCAGCTCCGACTCCAGCGCGCGGATCTGCCGGGTCAGCGGCGGCTGGCAGATGTGAAGGCGGTCCGCGGCGCGCGTGACGTTCTTCTCTTCGGCCACGGCGACGAAGTAGCGGATCTGATCCAAGCTCACCGCGCCAAACTAGCCCATACCGAACCGGTATTGGACCCCTCGCGCTTCGCACCGGCTGAATGGCCGGGTGCCGATCGAGCTCCATTCGGGCGATGCCCTCCGACGCCTCCGCGCGGCGGGCCGCGCCGCGGCCGCCACCCTCTACACCGCAGGGGAAGCGGTCCGACCCGGGCTCACGACGGCTCAGATCGATACCCTCGTCCGCCGCGACACCGCCGCCCGCGGCGGTCGCCCCACCCAGCTCGGCTACCACGGCTTGCCGGCCGCGGTGTGCACCAGCCGCAACCACGTGGTCTGCCATGGCATCCCTTCGCCCGAGGTCGTCCTCGAGGATGGGGACATCCTCAACATCGACGTCACCACCGAGCTCGACGGCTACGTCGGCGACACCTCCACGATGTTCTTCGTCGGCACCCCCGGCCCCGAGGCGCGCCATGTGGTGAAGGTCGCCCTCGAAGCCCTCACGATCGGGATCGCCGCGGTGCGTCCGGGCGGCCGGCTCGGGGACATCGGCTTCGCGATCCAGACCTTCGTGGAGCGCGAGGGGTGCAGCGTGGTCCGAGACTACGGGGGGCACGGGGTAGGGCGGACGATGCACGAGCCCCCGCACGTCCCCCACCACGGTCGCGCCAATCGAGGGCTGCGCATCCGCGAAGGGATGGTCTTCACGATCGAGCCGATGGTGAACCTCGGGGGGCCCGAAGTACGCGTCCTCGGCGACGACTGGACCGTGGTCACCGCCGACGGCCGGTGGTCCGCTCAGGCCGAGCACACCATCCATGTCGGCGCGGAGGGCGCCGAGATCCTGACCGTCAACCCTCGTTGACGCCGATGGCGCGATGGCCCAGCGGATGGGTAGAGGTAGGGCGTCTTGCCAACACGATCGTCTTTGCTTTGGGGCTCGGCGCGCTCGCCGCCGGCGGGGGCCCGCCCGGCATCTCGCTCGACACCTCGCTGGTGGACCTGTCGGTGCTCGCGTCGCCGGCCCCATTGACGTGAGCGAACCGCTTGACCCTCACGCCACGTCAGGCCGCAGCCTGCGTGACGAGGAGGACGAGCCGGTGCCGTACACCATCCAGCAGGTTGCGAAACTCGCGGGCGTGACCGTACGCGCGCTGCACCACTGGGACGCCCTCGGCCTCCTCCGACCGGCCGCCCGCACCGACGCGGGGTACCGGCTCTACGGCGAGGCGGAGCTGCTACGCTTGCAGCAGATCTTGCTCTACCGAGATCTCGGTTTCCCGCTGGCCGAGGTGGGCGCGCTGCTCGATCGCGACGGTCCCGATGTGGCCCGAGCGCTCGAGCGGCAGCGTGCCGAGCTCGTGCGAAGGCGCGCGCAGCTCGGCCGGCTGATCGAAACCATCGATCGCACGCTGCTGGACCAAGGAGAAGCGAGCGCAGGTGAAGGCGAACGGCGAGGCCATCGAGCGCGAGCTCGCGGCGGCGCTGCGTGCAGGCGAGCCGGCAGACGGCGAGGCCCTGGCGGCGCGATGGGTAGACCACCTGCGGAGCTTTTACGAGCCCAGCGACGAGATCATCGCCGGGCTCGGCGAGATGTACGTGGCGGACGAGCGGTTCCAAGCACGCTACGAGCAGATCGAGCCGGGTCTCGCGGCGTACTTCCGGGACGTGCTCTTGCGGAACGTGAGCTGACGAGGGGGAAGCGAGACCCACTACCTCGTCGGCCCGGCCCGATTCACGCCGTCCTTGATGTTGGCCGTGCTCGGCCCCAACGAGGCGACGGTGGCCGTCGACGGGCGGAGGCTGCGCACTCTGACTGGCGTATCCTCGGTACCATGAACTGCCCTCCCGTCTCGGCGGGCAAGCCTCGGCATCGCGAACCCACCGGGTCCGGCGCCACCGGTAGCGGCTCCGCGGGCACGAAGGCTCGCGTCGCGAACCACACGTCCGGCACGGCGACCCGACCTGCCTGCACCACCCGTGGCCGCTGGCGCGAGGCCCCCGAAGGCCCTCACCTGGTGGGGCCGCGGCGGAGCACCAACCCAGGCGAGGCGGCGCACCCTCCGAGGCGGAGGGCAGACTTGCCTGCCCTTCGTCCGAATAACTTACCCCTGGCCCGAGCGAAGCGAGGTCCAGAGATGGTTCATCAGGAGGAGCGGATGCAGGACCAGCTCGCGATGTCCGCCCCTCGAGTCCCTCTCTCGACCGGACGAAGACCCCGCTTCCCCGGCGAGGACGGGCCGGCCGACCCCATCGACTCCGAGCGCCGTGGGCCGGGGCGCCGCCACGCTCCTACCCACCCCCCATCGAACGGGGTCACGTCAACCGGCCGTCGGTCGGACCCCTCGCGTCAAAGAGCACCGAGCGGGCTCTTCGACCTCGCCAGGCCGAGGTTCGAGCCCGCCTGGGGCCCAAAGGCGAGGCGAGGCAGGAGGACGATTTGGACGAATAGAGCGTGTGGTGGGCTCCCGGGCTGTCGGCTTGGCGTAGGTCGAATGAATCTTTTCATTGACCTAGTGGCGCGTCCGGGTCAGGAGCGTGTCCGCGCGGACAGGCTGTCCATTGGGACGGTCCGAAACGCCTAAAACGTCCGGCGAAGAAGCCGGCCCAACCCGGGAGACGAGCGCTCCCGAGAGGACATCGATGGCAAAAATCTCGATCATGGCCGGCACTTTGGCCGCTGCCGTTCTTCTGGTAGCCCAGGCCGAGGCTCATGCCTCCTGCCGCACCACCAACTTGCACGGCCCACAGGGGATCTCCGCGTGACGGAGTGCATCAACACCGTCGGCGGTAGCTCCTTCGGTGTGGACTTCGTGGTGACCATCACGAACCAGTTCACGGCCAACCCCGGTGTCCAGGGCGGGGGGTTCCTCGACCAGTTCGGGGCGATCGTTGCCAACGGCAATAGCTTTCAGGGGCTCATCAACGGCGATCGCATCGCGAGCAGCGGATCGTTCACTCAGACCCTGAACCGCGCCATCCACGTCCCGTGCATCGGGGGCCAGGCGACGATAACGCTGAGCGGGACCACTTCGCGGTTCATCCCCTCGCGAAACGCGCCCGGCCGCTTGACCTACCAGGCGGCCACCGACTTCACGCGGGCCGCGTTCTGCGCGATCCAGCCTGACCCGTGCACCGACCCGCGCCGGTGCCTCATCGAGGAAGCGATCCCCTAGAGCACCGATCGGGCTGGACCAACGCCCCAGGCTCGTTTCCTGCGTCCCTGGCCGTCCGGTCGCCTGCGGCGACCTTCGAGGGGCGGCTCCAGGCAGCTGGGTCGGTTCATGGGTCCGGCCGTCCTCGCCGACGACTTCGACGCCCTGCCCGACCCGCTCCGGGAGGCATTCGGGCTGGACGCCGGAGGATGAGGCTCCTCCTCGACACGCACACGCTCCTGTGGGCCCTCACCGCCCCCGATCAGCTCAGCGAGCGGGCCCGATTGGCCTTGGAATCGGCCGAGCACTCGGCGGGGGTGAGCGCCGTCTCCGCGTGAAAGATCGCGACCAAGCAGCACCTGAAGAGGCTCACGCTTCCCAAGCCGGCCATCGAGTGGCTCCTCCCCGCCGTCGAGGCGACCGGGTTTGGCGGGCTCGACGTGACTCCGCAGCACACGCGCGGCTTTACCCGCACCGCGCATGCCGCTAACGTGAGCATGTTCGCTGGACGCCTGCCGCGCCAGCGATCGGGTGGCCGCGTGGCCACCGCCGGTCGACCCGTCGCGGCCTTGCCCGTCCGAGCCGACGCTTTGCAGCCGACCCTTTGCAGCGGATCGCAGCGGCGGCCGTGCCCGCCCCGCTCGCACTCGAGGAAAGAACCCTGATGTCGAAGCGCTCGAATCGTCCCCTGGCGCGGTCTGCCCGCGGCCTGTGCGCCCTGCTCATCTCCCTGCCCCTGGTGGCCGGCGCCCAGGACCCCGGACCCCAGATGCCCCCGCCCGGCGCCGGTCTCACCCCGACCGGCGGCGTGCCCCCCGAGCTGATGGAGGCGATGCAGATTCAGAGGAAGCTGCGCGCCGCCGTGGAGAAGTCGTTGGAGGACCCAGCCATCGCCACCCAGCGCACCGCCCTGATGGCGGAGGTGCAGGCGGCCATGACCGCCCTCGACCCCACCGCCAAGGGAAAGCTGGAGCGCCTGGAGGCCCTCTCGAAGCAGGCCGAGGGGCTGGCGGAGGACGACCAGGCCGGCATCCAGAAGCTGATGGAGGAGGGCCGCGGCCTGACCATGGACCTTCAAAAGCTGGAGAAGAAGGCGCTGGAGAGCCCGGCCCTGAAGGCCAAGGCCGAGGCGCTCGACGCCGCGGTCAAGGCCAAGGTCAAGGCAGTCGAGCCCGACTTCGAGAAGCTGGAGGCCCGAATGGGTGAGCTCTCGAAGAGGCTGCAGGGCCCCATGGGGGGCCCGCCCCAGATGCCCCCGCCCGGCGGCAACTGAACCGCTCGCGGCTTCGGGGCACCCGCCCCGGGCCGCGCCTCGCCCCGGCTGCTCAACCCCCGACGGCGAAGGGGAGCGCGCGGAGCCACCGCTCGAGCTGGTCCGCCCCGAAGGGCTTCACGAGCAGCTCACATCGGGCGCGAGCCAGAGCCAGAGTGGTTTCGCGCTCTGCGAAGCCGGAGACCGCGAGTACGGGGATCGCAGGCTCGCGACCGCGGATCGCCTCGAAGAGCTCGAGCCCCCGACCGTCGGGCAGGATGAGGTCGAGGACGAGCGCGTCCGGCCAGCCCGAGTCGGCCTCGAAGATCGCGCGCGCGGAGGCCAGAGTGGCCGCGGTCCGGACCTCGAAGCCGGCGCTCTCGGCGATGCGCGCCATGCTGCGAGCCAGCGCGCTCTCGTCTTCGACGATGAGGACCCTGGGACGCTCCGAGGCCCCCGGTGCGGTCACGGGCGCGGCGGGTGCGCTCGGCTCGTCGCGCAAAGGGAGGAGGACGCGCACGCGTGTTCCCTCCTCGGGCCGGGCCTCGACCTCGAGCACGCCCGCGTGCTCCTCGACCACCTGCTGCACCACTGCGAGACCGATCCCGGCGCCGAGCCCCTCCGGCTTGGAGGACGTCACGAAGCTCCCGAGCTCGCGCACGACCTCGTCCGGAATCCCCGGCCCCCGATCGAGGACCGCGATCTCGGCCCAATCCCGACCGAGATGTCTCGCGACCCCGAGCTCGACGATGACCTCGCTTCCCGGCGGGCTGGCTTCTGCTGCGTTCTTGCAGAGATTCAGCAAGCCATGGACATCTTCCTCGGGTCGAGGAGGACGGCGGGGCTGCTGTGGAGTCTCAGGCCCAGGGCATGATCGACACCGATGGCGCGGCGGACGATCGGGATCTCGCCTGTCACGAACTCGGCCAGGTTCGTCGGGCTCACCTGCGTCGGCGCTTTTCGGGCGAAGGTCAGGAGCTGGGAGGTGACGCCCGCGGCGCGGCCCGTCGCCTCGCGCGCGGTCTCGACCGGCTCCGAAGCCTCCAGCTCTTCGAGGCTCAACCGGATGATTTGGAGGGCGTTGTTCACCTCGTGCGCAACCGAGCCGGCGATCCGGCCGAGCGCTTCGAGCCGGTGGCGCTCTTCGGACTGGGCCAGCGCGTCCGGGGAGCCGTCCGGGAT
>DAIQNR010000204.1:0-6033 GCA_036788295.1 Myxococcota bacterium | reverse complement strand
TCCCTGGCCGTCCGGTCGCCTGCGGCGACCCTCGAGGGGCGGCTCCGTCGGTTAACGAGGAGTGGCCTCGGTCCGCCGCCGGACGGCCAAGGATCCTTCGCCTGGAGGCGCCGCTTGGACCCGTTCGGTGCTCCTAGACCTAGAGGGCCTCGTTGGGCGAAGCGCTCGCTGGTCAGGGGGGCAGGATCGACTGGTCCCCTGGATCGGTGGCTTGGAGGCTTCGACCGTATTCGAGCAGGGCATCCTTCAAGCGCATGGCCGCTTTGGTCCGATGTCGGTCCGCCCGATAGATGAGATGGACCAGCTCGGGGACCCCAGGGAGCCCCCGATGCAGCATCCGCAGCTCGGCCTCCTGCCCATGCCTCGCCACGCGCCGGGGGAGAAGGCCCACGCCGAGTCCCTCTTTGACGAGACTTCTCACGAGCTGGAGGTCGCCGCAGTCGAGGACCCTATCCGGGAGGATCTCGTCCACCTGAAGCCGACGGAGCAAGTCATCGAGCGACGTGGATCGGCGACTCACGATGAGGGGCCCTCGCCGGATCCGCAAGCACGCCTCCACCAGGTTCGCCGGGGCGGCTTCGTCGCCGCCCACGTAGAGCTCCACCCCGTCCCGGTACAGCGGCACCATGACCAGGTCCGGATGGGGCTCGAGGTTCACCCCGAGCCCGAAGTCCACGTCGCGCTCGAGGACCCGGCGGCGCACGTTGGGGCTCCCTGGCCCGCTCTCGAGCGAGATTTGGATGCCTGGCGCCCCTTGAAGGAAGCTGCGGAGGAAGCTCGGCAAAAAGTAGGCTCCGAGCGCATCGGGATAGCCGATGTGGAAGTGCCCGATGTCGTCGCGCTCGAGGCCCTGGACCGCCTCTCGGGTCTCGGACACCCGGGTCAGGATCTCTCGGGCGCCTCGCACCAGGGTCTGACCGGCATCGGTCAGGCTGATCCCCCGAGGGTCGCGATGGAACAGGGTGGTTTCGAGCTCTTCCTCGAGGTTCTTGAGGGCGACGCTCATCGTCGGTTGTCGCGCGTCGAGCGCGCGCGCCGCCGCAGAGATGCTGCCGTGTTCCACGACCGAAAGGAGATATTCGAGCTGCTTCAGGTCCATCTCAGACGCCCACCCTTCGAGTCAGCACGAACGACAGCTCCGTCATCCCGACGTCCGGTCGAGGAAAGCGGATCGTCTTGAGGACGGACTTCAAGCAGGCCTCCCTCGCGCCGTCTCCGGAGACCCGGATCCTGTCCGCTCGCCCCGAAAAATCGATCGTCAACCGGACCTCGACGGTCCCATCCTCGCTCGAGAGACATAGACCGAGGGCGTCCATCCGGGCAGCGAGGAGGGATTCGAACCGCGCAACGCTCCCCCCACCGCGCAGCTCGAGCTTGGCCACCCCGAGCTGCCGAGGCTCGCTCGCCGCTGGAACGAGACGGCTGCCAGCCGCGACCGTTTCCACCGACGCGGCGCCGGACGGGGTAGCTGGGGCCACTGGCTTCGCTTCGGGCTCCGCGATGGAGGCGCCCGCCGCCTGCTCGACCGGGGCCGACGGGATGCGCCGAGGGAGGGTTGGCCGAGAGCGACGGGCCGCTCTCGTCGGTGGGGGCCGGGACGATACAGCTGGGGCCCGCGGTGCAGAGTCGGAAGATGCCTTCTCCTCCGTCACCGAGGCACCGTCCAAACGAATCGTCCGCTTCGGGTCCCCGTCCGGCGCCGACCCAGGCGACAGGGGGGACGGCGCTGGCTCGGCCCGCGCGCCTCCGGCGCCAAGGCGGGTCGCGTTCGGGGACGGCCAGAGCAAAGCCAACCCGTCAAGCTCGGCTGCGGCGGTCGTCTTCGAGACGGACGGTCCCTGGAGGGCGCCGAGCAACGCCACCACCACGAGTGAGAGCGTGGCCGCGAGCGAGAGCGCGGTCGCGCTTCGTCTCGAGACGACCACACGTCGCCGCGGCCGTAGACCGCCCCCCAGGGGGCCTCCCTCGGGCGGAAGCGCGTCGGCCCATCGCTCGAAGCAGCGCGCGACCTCGGCGGCCGACCCCGGTCGAAGACCGGGCTCTTTTTTCAGGCAGGCCTCGATCATCCGCCGTCCCTCCTCCGGGAGGAAGGCCGCCCACTCGGCGAGCGAGGGTACGGGAGCGGTCGCGTGCTTGATCATGTAGGCCACCGCCGAGTCGGCCTCGAAGGGGCGGCGACCCGCGGCCGCCTCGAAGAGCACCACGCCGAGCGCGTAGACGTCGGCCGACGTCGAGGCGACTCGGCCTTGCCCCTGTTCGGGCGCCATGTAGGCGGGAGTGCCCAGGATCGCCCCCTCGTGGGTCGTCGGATCGGGCGAGCCCGACTCATCGAGGAGCTTCGCGAGGCCGAAGTCGCACATCGCTATCGCCTCGACCCGGACCATCCCCTTCCTGAGCATCACGTTGGCGGGCTTGACGTCGCGGTGCACGATACCAGCCCGGTGGGCGACTTCGAGGGCGCGCCCCACGCCGACCGCGACGGCGCTCAGCTCTTGCAGACTGAGCCGGCGCTCCCGAAGTCTCGCCGCCAAGGTCGGACCGTCGACGAGCTCCATCGCGAGGTAGGGCACGCCGTCGATCCGTCCGTGTTCCTTCACGGGCACCACGTTCGGGTGGCACAAACGACCAACCGCGCGGACCTCACGATCGACCCGGCGTCGTCGGCTCGGCGTGAGGTGCTCGACGCGAAGGAGCTTGAGGGCGACCTCGCCAGGGGCGCCGTCCTTGGTGGCGCGCCACACCACCCCTGCCGCGCCTTCCCCTAGGATGTCGTGCAGGAGGTACGGGCCGAGGCTCGCCCCCGAGTTCGCGGCCGTTCCCACGGTGCGTTTCTGCCTGATCCGAGCGCAGACTAGAAGTTCCCCACCACACCCGCATGCACCGCGACCTCGTCCCTGAAGTCGGAGAAGTCCCAGAACTCGGCCGAGAGCTTCACCCGAATGGAGCGGTGGAGCACCAGGTTGATTCCCGGCGTGTAGCGCAGCACCGCGCTCTCGAGGCGAAGCGGGCTGGAGGCAGGGAGATTTCCCCATCTCCGCAGGCCATCCCAACGCACGAAGGCCTCGAACCAATCCGTGAACGGGTACTCGGCCTCGACGTAGAACCCTTGCTTGATGAAGCTGTCGTCGTCCTTCAACCGCTCGAATCTCAGTACGGCCGGCGCCGCGTCGATCTCGGTGGTCCGCATCAACACCTCCGCCCGCAGCACCAGCCCGTGCAGCCGATAATGAAGGTCGGCTCCGACCAGGGTGTAGGTCCGCTCGCCGGCCTCGTCGTACTCGCCCCCCATGAACGACGCCCCGATCGTCAGGCTCGAGACTTCGGTCAAGTTGATGGAGGAAGACAGCCTGCCGCCGAATGCCGGCCGACCGTTGTTGTCGGTGTAGTACAGCGCTGGGCTGCGGCTGAGGGTGAAATCGATGTCGGAGGCGCCGGATCCTGCCTCGAGCCCGGACACGGCGTGCGCGGCGTAGTCGAGCGAGACCTGCTCGCCAAGCCAGAACGTCCCGTAGACCTCGACGCCATTGTCGGCGTACGGAATGGGGATGATCCCGTTGTTCCACTCGGTCCGCCGGAGCATCCGGCCCATGTCATAGGGGAGCGGCTTGGAGTTCGCCCGATGGTTGGCCGGGTCGTGCCGCAGTGGGAAATCCCCAAACCTCGGATTCATACGGCCGACGCGGAACGAAAGCGCGTCGAGGACCCAGAAATCGAGGTAGGCCATCGCCACCTCGAAGCCGTGGCAGCCGTAGCAGACCTTGACATGAGCCGATGTCCGCTCACCGAAATCGGCGACCATCTTGAGCGACAGCTCGGTCGTGAACCCGTCGAAGCCGATCCTCTCGGGGGGTTCGGTGGCCACGTACAGGTAGTCGAGCTGCACCGAGCCAGCCACATTGACGTGCTGCTCGAAAGCGTTCGCGCCCGAGGCGGCGAGCCCCAGGGTGACGAGCCCGCCGAGCAGCGGCGCGAGTCGTTTCATCGGCTCGAGGCCGTCTCCGGTCCATCCCACCAGGTTGGAACCTCTCCCTTTTTGCCCCGGCTCGCCCTGACCCATCCGGCATGGGCCTCGAGAAACAGGAGGACCTGCTTGGCGTCTACGGACGAGATCCCAGAGCCCGACATTCGGCGCATACGGGCCACGTACCGGTGCCAGTGCTCGGGGTCCTCGATGCCCGCGCCGAGGGGGCGGCTGAGCAGATGGCAGCGGGAGCAGCGGTGGGCGAAGACCCGATAGCTGGCCTGAAGTTCGGGCGTGAGTCGCTCGACGCGCTCGGGCGACCACCCCCCTCGCCGGTTGTGCGAGCCGGCAAGGCTGCACGCGACGGACGTGGCGAGCGCCATCGAGACCATGAGGGCGCGGGTCACGGGGGTGCCCCTTGCGCGATCCAGTCCGCGATCCGCTGGCGATCGCGCTCAGGGAGCATAGGCGGCCCATCGAAGGGCATCTGGCTCCCGAAGGGCGGCGCGGCTGTCGTCTTTTGGTACAGGACGCTCTGGCAAGGAAGTCCGGGCACGACGATGTCGGCGCCGGAGGTGACGCCCCCCTCGAGCAGACGTTCGAGCGACGATAGATCCAGCCCGGTCGCGATGAAACCTATCGGGTCGGGCTCGGTCGGCAGATGACACCCACAGCCTGGATCCCCGTCGATGATCGGCCGGATGTCCGCGATGAAGGAGAGGCTCTGCTCGGGGTCGCTGTCGCGATCCACGCAGCGCCCGGCCCTCGGCGGACCCACGCCCGGATCGAGCTCACCGCAGGCCATGAGCCATAGACCGGCGATGACCGCTCCCCTCACGAATCGACCCTCGGACAAAGCTCGAGCCGAGCCCGCCCCTCGAACGAGAGGACCGAACCGGACCCGGGCGCGACGAGAGCCGGATCGTCGACGTCGATGACCTCCGGCGGTCCCGCCGAGTCGATCGAACGGAAGCTCGATGACGTACGGACCAGCTGCACCGAGCAAAGAGGGCGTGGAGCCGCGGAGAGCACTTGGTGGGTGGACTCGAGACGGCCGTCACCATCGAGGTCGAAGCGAGCGAGCGCCTCGTCTAAGGGAAAATCCTGATTCACCCGTTGGGGGATGTACGCGGGGAGCGGCTGCACTTGGCGTTGTTCGGCGGTGAGGTCGGTCGTCGTAGGGATGATGACCCAGGCGATCTCCTGCCCGCGAAACCAGACCGTCCCTGCCGAAGGGCCGTTCATCGGCCAACCATCGATACGGACGTCGTCGATGACGATCGGAGCGACCAGAATGGTTTCGGTTGCGACCGGCGCGGTCACCAGACCCCGCTCGATCGCGGCCGCGACCGCGGCGCGGGAGCGGATGGGCTCGCCCGCGTACGCGGGGGTGACGTCGACCCGGTGGAGCCGCCAGATCGGCCCGTAGCCGGTGTCGCCGGGCACGACGCCGACGATCGCGCGACCGAGCGGCGCGCCGTCCTGAAACAGCCGCCACGCCGGCGGAACCAAGCCCGAGACGGCCCCGTCCGCCCGAGCGAAGGCGGCAGGCGCGCCTTCGGAGAACCCATGGAGCCGAACGATCCGCGTGGTGAACGGTCGCCCGGTCGGGTCGAGTCGCTCCACGGGGGCATCGAGCGAGGCGAAAGGATCGGGGTCGGTGGGCTCATCCTCCTCGTAGGGCTCGAGGCACCCGAGCGCCGTCAACGACCCCAGGAGCAGAAACCACAGCCTCGTCGCTCGGGACCGGGACAAGACCCGCTTGGCAGCGCCATCGTAGGTCTCGGCCCGCATGTAGACCTCGACATAACACAACGGTCGCCATTGCGGCCCATCGGCGATCGGGATCGCGCCCATCGGATCTCGGATGGTCTACACGGACGGCACCCCACGTCATGAAGGCCGACCAGGAACCGTTGCGGGCGCGGTGGCGATGAATCGCGGTTGGGTCCTCGGCACCGGCCGCGCCACCCTCGGAAGTCCGACCGTCTCGGCAGAGGACCATCTCGGTCGCGCGAGTCCCTGAAGGCGCTCAAGCCCTGCGCCCTCAGAGGAGAGGGATGGGCTGGCCC
>DAIQNR010000203.1:0-6040 GCA_036788295.1 Myxococcota bacterium | reverse complement strand
TTTAGACGGCCGAGATGCCGAGCCGGGGCGCCGCCGACCTTCTGGTCCGGCTCGGGCACACCGCTCTCGTGGCCCGACCGAGCCATTTGACCGGAGCCACCGGCTCCGCTCTGCTCCCTTCGTGACCTATGAGCTCATCTATTGGCCGCACATCCAAGGGCGGGGCGAATTCGTCCGGCTCGCCCTCGAAGCGCTCGACCTCGAGTACGTGGACGTCGCCAGGGAGGGCCCCGGTGGCCCGGCCCGGGTGGTGGCGTTCCTGAGAGAGCACCCCGGCGTCTTCGCCTCCCCGGTCCTCCGGGATGGGGAGATCATCGTGGCCCAGACCGCCAACATCCTCGCCTGGCTGGGCAGCCAGTACGACGCCTGGCCCGAGGAGGAGCAGGCCCAGCTCGAAGCGATGCAGCGGCTCATGACGGTGATGGACCTCGTTGCCGAGGCGCACGACACCCACCACCCGCTCGACCTGGGCGCCCACTACGAGGAGCAAAAGGATGCCGCGAAGGTTCGGGCCCGGGCCTTTCGCACGAACCGTCTCGGCCGCTTTCTCTCCCACTTCGAGCGAACCCTCGGCCGTTCGTACGCGGTGGGCGACGCGTTCACCGTCGTCGATCTCGCGCTCACGCAGGTCCTCGATGGCCTCGAATACGCGTTTCCACGGGCCTTCGCCCGCGCGACCCGCCCCACCCCGGGCCTGCTCGGCCTCAGGGACCGGGTGAAGAGCCGACCCCGTGTCACCGAATACCTCGCCAGTCCCCGGCGCATCCCATTCAACGAAAAGGGGATCTTCCGCCGCTACCCCGAGCTCGATGATCCCCTCGACCCCAGCGAGGAAGGCGACGTCTGACCCGGGGCCCGACCAGGGCGAGCCAAGGGGGACGCCGGCGTGAGCGCGGGCCCATCCGTGCGCTCCCAGCAAAACGGACTTGTCCGTTATAACGGATGGTGGTAGCGAACCGGTCATGCGCCGGCTCGCCCCATCGCTCCTCGGTCTCGTTGGTCTGACCGCCTGCGGCGGGGCACCAGGGACCGAGGACGACCCCGCGCTCCTCTTTGCCGACCCTCGCGCGCTCGCGGTGCGCAGCGCGGCGGTTCGGGCCGACAACGTGTCCGGGCTGGTGTCCTCGTCCCGGCTTCACGCGTGGCGAACGGACTGGGCCGGCCAGCGCCCGCCGTCGGTGAAAGGCGATCTCGTCGTCCTACAGCTGAGCCCGTCGGGCGGCGAGAGGCCGTGGCTGGCGCCTGCGCCCGGGGTGCGCACCTACGACGCCGCCGACCTCGAGGCCTTTCTCGAACCGCGCAGCAGCGGCGTCCTGGCCATCGGGCATGTGCCGGCCAACGGGGTGCGGGTGGACCGGCTGCTGCGAGCGTACGGCGCTCGACCCAGCGTGGACCTCATCCTGCTCGCCCAGGGCGAGGCCTCGCCCGAGGGCCTCTCGGTGCTCGCCGCGGTCTGGCTCGCGCTTCGCTACTGGGGCGTCCCGCACGAGGCGCTGGCGGTCCTGGACGAGCCGATCTCGAGTCTCGGGGTGGACCACCGCTCGGACGCGGTGGCGCCCCACCCTTTCGACGGAGACCGGCGGGTGGCCCACCTCCGGGCGGACCACACATCGCTGCTGGCGGACGCTGGAGACGTTCGGGCCGCGGCGGGCAGCGCGCCCTTGCTCGACGTGCGGCCAACGGCCCAGTTCCTCGGCCACGAGCTCGGGGCGGCTCCGGGCGACGACACCTGCCTGTCCGGCGCGCCCGCGTGCACCGCGGCAACCTCCGGTCGCATCGCGGGCTCGACGTCTCTTCCGCTTGAGCGGATGCTGTCTGAAGATGGCGTACGACTTGCTCCGCTCGAGGCGCTCGACGCGGCGTTCGATTCCACCGGGCTCGACCGAAGCGATGTGGTCATCGTCTACGGGCTCGACGAACGCGAGAGCGCCATCGCCGCCTTCGCGCTGCTCGCCGTGGTCGGGGTTCCGGCGCGCTGGTACCCCACCGGCTTTCTCGAGTGGGGCTCGCTCATCGCCGAGCATCCCGAGACGCGGCTGCGGCTCCTGCCCGGCGGCAGCCCGTGGGCCACCGACGCGCTCGTAGACGGCGAGCGGCGGTGGGCGCCGGCCGAAACCAGCGTCCGCCCGCTGCTGTTCGACGCCTGGGCCGCCGACGCGTCGCGGGTTCGGACCGCCGACGCAAACTACAAGCTCGAGCCGCCGCAGCTGCCTGCGCCCGGCGCCACCATCGCGAGCTGTCTGTGACCCTCCCGTCCGCCGGTACCGGCGATCTCACCTGACCCAAACCAAACAAAGGAGCCCGAAAATGATGTACCGCTTCGTTCTGTCGCTTTCGGCCATCGCGTCGTCGATGGGATGCGACCCGTCGTCCACCACCGACGAAACCCCAGACGGCCTGCCCGCTCGCGCCTCCATCGTCGAGCTCGCCAGCGCCTCGGCCGACGACTACGGCCACAACCGCTTCGGTCTCATCGAGGCGGCGACGCTCGAGACCTACGCGACGGGCTGGGCCACCGTGGACAGCGCCGCCCCCACCGCGGCGCCGAACGGACGACCGGCCAACGTCGCCGCCGACGCTCGCCTCGTCGTGCTTCAGCTCAACGCAGCAAACCGTGGCCCCGGGGAGAACTACATCCCCACGAACCCAGCGAGCAACGTGTATGTATACGAAATCGATGGCTTTCGCTTCAACGAGACCCGAGACACCGGGCTCATCGCCAACTCGGTGCGCTACCAGGCCAGCGGCCCCACCACCGACGATTGGCTGCGAAAGTACGGCATCGACCTGCGAAGGGACTTCGTCGTGTTCGCGGCGGGCGAGAACACGCTCACCTCGGGCGCGTTCTTCCAGGATCTCGCCCGCGGCATCTACTGGCTGAGCTACTGGGGAGCGGACATCACCCGCTTGGCCATCGTCAATGGCACCCTGAAGCAGAACTACAGCGGGGATCTCATCTCCTCGAGGAGCCCGGAGAACGCGGTGGAAAACGAGGGCTTCACGGTGAGGCAGCTGCGGGTGGACAGCACCGGCCTCACCCTATCGCTCGAAGAGTTCCTGTCCATCGTCGATTCACGGCTCGGCGCTCCTGACGTGGTACCGGGCTTTGGTCGGCAGTTCATCATCGACGCTCGACCGACGAACCAGTTCACCCGCACCGCGCCCGGCGCGAGCTTCGTCGATACCCACCCGGGGCAGTTCATCACCACCGCGTGGAACTCCTCGGGCTTGCCCAGCAACGACGAGGCCGGGCGGGCCAAGACCTATGTCCCGGTCGAAGGTCACGTCAAAGGGGCCGTCAGCTTTCCCTGGGCGAATCTTCTGGTGGATGTCGGAGACAACGACTGGAAATATCGACCGAAGGCCGAGATCGAGTCGATCTTCGCTGCCGCGGGCTACGCCCCCGGCGACGCCGCTTCGACGGTCATCGTGAGCCAGTGCCGAACGAACTTCGAGGTGCAGGTCAATGGTTTCGCGGCTCGGCTCATCCTGGGGTACCCGACGGTTCACTTCGACGGCTCGCTCGTCGAGTACCTTTCGCTGGTCTCGAACCACCCCACGGTGGAGCTGAACCTCCAGCCCTCGGACCCGGCGTACCGGTTTCGCACCGACACGCCCGAACGGACCCAAGCCTTCGAGCCGAGCGGCAACCCAGAGGCTCCTAGCCCGACGCCCAGCGACGGGGGCGTGCACGCCTACAACGTCCCTTCGGGCATCGGTCCAGAGGATAGAAAGGTGGCGCCGGCCCTCATCAACCGGGAGGCGACGACGACGCGACGCGCGCTCGACGAGGACGTCGAGTACAAGCGGCTCGCGCCCTGACGGTTCATCGGCCCAAAGAGCGCCGAACGGGACGGCCCCACCGCATCCCGAACCGTGCTCCCGGTAGCGCCGATGCCCGGCTTGCGCTCGGCGAATCGCGCGGGCACCGTCCCTCGGGATGGACCGGCGGGTGGCCCTGCTCGGGGTGCTGTACCTGTGCGAAGGCTTGCCCTATGGCTTTCAGGCGACCGCGCTGCCCGCGTACCTTCGGGCGTCCGGCGTCTCCCTCGCCGGAGTGGGGCTCGTCGGGGCGCTCGCCCTGCCCTGGCTCGCGAAACCCCTGTGGGCGCCATGGGTCGATGCCCACGGGACCCGGCGCCAGTGGATCCTCCCCCTGCTCACCCTGCTCGCGATGACGACCGCGGCCGCGGCGTGGGTGCCGCCGGCGGATCTGCCGCTCCTGCTCGCCCTGGTGTTCGCGATGAACGCGCTCGCGGCGACGCTCGACATCGCCGTCGATGGGTACGCGGTGGACGTGCTCGAAGGCGCGGAGCTTGGCCCTGGCAACGCAGCGCAGGTGGTCGGCTACAAGCTCGGCATGCTCGGCGGCGGCGGCCTGCTGGTCTGGCTCGCCGCCGACGTCGGTTGGCCGGGGGTGTTCGCGGGCATGACCGCGATCCTCTCGATCGCGCTCGCGGTGGTCGCCGTCGCCCTCCCTGGGGAATCGAAGGAGCGGCCGCCGATGGGCGCGGCGGCGGTGGCAAAAACCTTGGGTCGTACCCTCCTTCGCCCTGGGACCGCCGCGGTGCTCGTCGTGGTGGGAACCTACAAGATCGGCGAGGTGCTCGCGTCCACGATGTGGAAGCCGTATCTCATCGATGCCGGCTACACTCCGGCCGAGCTGGGCCTGCTCGTCGGGACTTTTGGGATGTCCGCCTCGCTCGTCGGCTCGCTGGCCGGCGGCTCGTTCACCGCTCGACTCGGGCCAGATCGGGCGCTCGTCGGGTCGGCGTGGGCCCGAGCGTTCGCCCTGTCCCTGCTGGCCGTGGTCGCCGTCCTGCCCCGCACCCGGTGGGGGATCGAGTGGGCCACCGTGGTCGAGAGTTTCTGCGCCGGCGCGGTCACGACCGCGATGTTTGCGTACATGATGTCGAGGGTGAACCGGACCATCGGGGCAGCCCACTACACCCTGCTCGCGGCGGTCGAGGTGCTCGGAAAGGTCCCGGTGAGCCTCGGGTCGGGCTTTCTCGCCGAAAAGGTCGGATACCCCGCGACCTTCGCCCTCGGCGCCGGGCTGGCTTTCGCGTTCTCGTTGGCCCTCCCCTCGCTCCTCGCCCGCGCGGCCGAGCAGCTCGTCCCGGCTCCGAGCGTGGGCAGCGGCCACGGCTGACAGCCGAGAGCGGCGGGGCTATCGTTCTTCCATGGGCAAGCCGTGGCCGGAGCCGGGACCGTTTCGGGTGGACCAGCTGAGGGAGGGGGATCGGTACGAGCTCGAAAACGGGCACGCGGTCTACTGCGCTCCGAGCGGAGGCCACCACGGCAAAGCCTCGGTTCGGGGGGCTCGGGCCCTCGGGGCCGACCCCGCCGTCGAGGAGATCGGCTTCGACGTCGGCTACGCGAGCGGCCCGACCGATTTGAGGGCCCCCGACATCTCCATCGGCAACGTCCCCGACGCCGACGGCTGGGCCACCGGGGTCCCCCGGCTCGCCGTCGAGTACGCCGGACGGGGGCAAGACGAGGACGGGCTGAAGCGAAAGGTGCAGGACCTGCTCGCCCGCGGGACCGAGCTCGTCTGGGTCGCCAGGCTGGTCGGTCCCCGGCGGGTCGAAGTGTTCGCCCAAAACGCGAAGATGCGCATCGTGAAGCCGGGCGAGACCCTCGACGCGCCGGGAATCCTCCTGAATCCGGTCCCCGTGGATGCCCTCTTCGACGAGGCGGCCTCGCTCGAGGCGAACCTGCGCGGCCTGCTCGAGCGGCACGGCTACAGCTCCCTCGACGAGGTTCGGGACGAAGGGCGGGGCGAAGGGCGGGACGAAGGGGCTCGGGCGAGCCTCGAGCGCCTGCTCGAGCGGCGCTTCGGCCCCTTGCCCGACGCCGCGCGGCGCCAGCTGTCTTGCGCCTCCGGTCCCGAGCTCGACCGCTTTCTCGACCGGGTCCTCGACGCCGAGTCGCTCGCGGCGGTCTTCGCGCCCGAAGCGCTCTAGAGCACCGAACGGGTTGCAGCGGCGCCTCCAGGCGAAGGATCCTGCGTTCTTGGCCGTCCGGCGGCGGACCGAGG
>DAIQNR010000202.1:0-6157 GCA_036788295.1 Myxococcota bacterium | reverse complement strand
TCGTGATGTGCTTCTTCCCGTGCCGGCCGAAGGCGGGGAGATGGTCGGCGACCCGCTCGTCGAGGCGCAGGCGGCCCTGCTCCGCGAGCAGGTGGACGAGCAGCGCGGTGTGGGCTTTCGACGCCGAGAACAAGCAGAAGGGGGTGGGGGGTGTGGCGATCTCTGCGTTGCTCGTGGACTCCGGCGAGCAGCCGTGGGCGTGCCCGATCGAGCACGACGCGGCCGCGCCGACGCACGCACAGCGCGATGGCGGGGTGGGTGCCCGTTCGGTAGAGCGCCTCGACGGCCCGCCAGATCCCCTCACGGCCCGCCGGGCTCATTCCTACGCCGGCGAGGTCGTCCTCTTCCAGGGCGACGGTGCTGACCGAGCCGAGGTCGCGGGGCACCGGCACGCGCCCCATCCAACGCCGGAGCCTGTCGGCGGTACCCACGAGCGCAGGGCAGGGGTCCGCGCGAGGGATCGCCATCCCCAGCTCTCCCCCGTCCTCCCGCCGCCCGCGGGGCGGACGCCTGTTCCGCCGGCACCTCGATGACAGCACCGCTAGCGAAAATGAAAGCGGCCGTCCGTGATCGCCAGAACCCGACCGGAGCCATCCTCGAGCTCGGCCGTGAACGTTCCCCGAAAGGTCGCGGCTCCGAAACGGCCTCCTTCCGTCACGACGAATCGGCATGCGCCCTGGGTCTCGTCGGCCGAGTGGCTGGAAGCCGGCGCACCCGGGGAGGTCTGGACGCCGATTCCCACGGCGAGCCCTCGGCTTCGGCGCAACGATGTCGGTGTCCCTGCACCCAGAGCGAGCCTCGACGCACGGACGCGCCAGAGACTCTCGGGGAGCTGAGCATCCAAGGCGGCTCGCCCGACGCAGCCAAGCGTGCCAACGTCCGCCGGTGGTCCGGAACCAACTGGGGCTCAAGAAGACGCCCCGGGCTCAGGGGCTCGAGGGGCAGCTCTCGATGCTCTCGGAGTCCATGCGAGATGCCGTCTTTGCGGCCTTCGGTGCCTACGAAGCACTGGGCATCCCGTATGCGCTGGTGGGCGGGCTCGCGGCAGGAGCCCATGGACGGCCCCGCTTCACGAAGGACGTCGTTTTCCTGGTGGGAGACGAGGCCTTCGTGCGCTCGGGCTTGGTGGTGGCCTTCGCGAAGCCGATGCCGCTGCAGGCGGGCGAAGTTGCCATCGATCCCATTCCGCTCCCCGAGGATCCTCGTCGCAAGGCCGTGCTGAAGCAGGCGCTCGAGACACCGCTCCTCGATCGATCGACGGGCCGCGAGCTCCCCATCCTCGCCCCCACCTGGGTTGCGTACATGAAGCTGGCCTCACCGCGCGGCAAAGATCGCGACGACATCGTGGGGATGCTCGAGGCGGGTACGGTGGAGCTCGAGAAGCTGCGCAGCGCCGTCGACGGCGACGACGAGCTCCTGGTCCGGTTGGAGGCCGCGCTGGCGGAGCTGGCGCTCGCGGAGGACTGAGCCCACGCTGGGCCGGCTGGACGTCATTGTGCCCGCAGCGACCGGCCAACTCCGTGTGGGGTGGTCGTGCGAGCGAGTCCGAGGTGCCCGCGGCGCCTGGTTTATGGCGCTGAAGGCCTGCGAGCGCGCCGGATTCGTAGAGGCGACCGTCGAAGTCCGAGGTCGTCACGTTGACATCCTCCACCCGGGCCGTTGGGCGCGGCGATGGCGGCCACCTTCGCCGTTGCGGGAGCTGCTGGAGCCGGCTCGAGCCAGGTGTCCACTTCACACTCTGCTTCACACTCGATCCGG
Organism: Myxococcota bacterium; assembly: GCA_036788295.1. Taxonomy (GTDB): domain Bacteria; phylum Myxococcota; class Kuafuiibacteriia; order Kuafuiibacteriales; family Kuafuiibacteriaceae; genus JAHQVK01. Next base: position 4,399 of record DAIQNR010000202.1, on the reverse strand, counting down.
TTGACCGTAGGGTCTTTGCGATGACCGCCATCGACGACCCGCTCGTGGCTGCGCCCCCGGCCGAGGTCCCCCTCGACGACGCGCCGCTCGTCCGGGTCATCGCCCAGATCCGGTTCCCCGAGATCCTGGCCGTGGAGCAGCGGGACGCTGTGGCGCCGTTTCAGGCGGCCCTGTCATGTCCGAGGTAGGCCGCGCCCGATAGATCATCGCTAGCGAAAATGAAAGCGGCCGTCCGTGATCACCAGAACCCGACCGGAGCCATCCTCGAGCTCGGCCGTGAACGTTCCCCGAAAGGTCGCGGCTCCGAAACGGCCTCCTTCCGTCACGACGAATCGGCATGAGCCCTGGGTCTCGTCGGCCGAGTGGCTGGAAGCAGGCGCACCCGGCGACGTCTGGACTCCGATTCCCACTCCGATCCCGCTCTCCGGTCCACATGTGTGCTCCCCGACCGGAAACTCCAAAACGCCGCTCACAGGCTCGGGACGAAGGCTGAAAAGGATTCGCTCCTGGCCTCGCTCGGTTTCTGCACGCCAGAACCCAAAGCTCCGCTCGAGGTCCCGGAAGTAGAGTTCTCGCCCATCGAGCGCCAAACACACCTCTCCCAGGGCGAGCTCGTCCGGACACGGCATCTGTGCTCCGGCATCCGAAGCATCCGCAGGCTCGCCGCCGGCATCCGCCGGACCCACCTCTCCGTCGCCGCCCGAGTCGGCCATCGACTCCGTATCCCTCTGAACGCCGGCATCCGACAGCACGTCGCCGGCGCCCGGGCTTGGGTTCTCCCCGCCGCACGCGATGGAAAAGAGGCCCACCGCCACGAAGACCCGTTCAATCCACATCGATGTCTCCTCCCACCTCTATGCGCTCCAGAAAGCGCTCGACCTCCTCCCTCGGGAGTCTTGCGGTCCTCCGAATCGAAACGTCTCCGCCGACACGGCGCAGCGAACGAAGACCCTCCAGGCTTGTCAGAAAACCGAGGGACGTGAGCCGAAGATCCCCGTCGATCTCCTCGAGATGCTCGAGGCCGGATAGCGACTCGAGCGCGGAGAGATACCCAATCGAGAGCCTCTGCAGTCGAACCGTCCTCCCCATGTTCGGGAGCCGGGTCACGCGAGGAAGGTCTTCAAGAAGGAACTCGGCCTCGACGGCATCGAGCCGCGGGGGAAAACCTTCGAAGTGAGGAGCGAAACGAACGCTGAAATCCCCGACGCGACGAAGGTTCGCGAGGGCGCCCAGGTCGGTGAGCTCATTGTCTCGAAACACGCCCAGGCTGCCCGCGACCTGCAGGGAGCTGAGTCCTTCCAGCGTCGCCGCAGGAACCGTTCCGTCCATGAGCGAGATCCGTCCCGACGCGTGCGTGCAGCCCCGGAGCGCTTCGATGTCCTGCTTCCGGAAATGCACCGTCGAACTGTCCCCTGGGCAGGGGACCCTCGGCCCGGCATCGCCCTCTTCGTGCCGAACCTGCGCATCGGTCGATGTGTCAGGCGCCCCAAGGTCCAAAGGCTCTACCGCGCATGCCCCCGCCGCGAGGGCCAGCGCCCATCCCCATGCGGTTCGGCGCAGGCGCTGGATATGCGGGTAACGACCCGGAAACCAATTTCCTACCATGTGTTCACCCTCCACTCGCCGAGTTCGCCACTTCGATCGAGAACGCCGTGCGGCCCTCACACATCCCGACCCGTTGAGCTACCAGGATTCTCTGACCGGCGAAAAGAGTGGGCCGTACGCCGATGCGGTCCCCGGACCCGACCCCGAGGACGGCATTCGTCGAGTCCGTCACGACGATAGTGGCGCCGGGACGAGCTTCGAGGACGACGACTTCGTTGTCGCCGGCCCGGGGGACGGCGACCCGCGGCGCCGGAAGCTCGCTGCAGGGTCGAGGTGGTGGGGTGGGCTTCGGAGGCGACGACTTCATCCCGCAGAGGGTCTGGGTCGGTGCGAGTCGTGTGGATGGCCCGACCGGCGACATGAGGGGGGTCGCCACGTCAATCGTCTTCCAAGTCAATGGCCACGAGGTCAGGCTTTCCACGGTTCCAGGGTTCGAACCTACCTCCTCGACCAGATATCCGGCGCCCTCGATCAGGTCGGCGAGGAGAACGTGGGTGTCACCCACGATCAGCGGATCGGGTTCGACCCGCGGACGGTGCACCGGCGGGGCAGGCAGGGCGAACACCGGGTCCGACTCGTCGCTCTCCGAGCCACAGAACTCCTGCGTTACGACGAACTTGTCATCGACCTTAAATTCGGGCGGATAGCTATACCAACTGTAGCCTCCGGACCCAATGATCCAAATGTTCCCGGGGACACTCCCGTCGCGGGTCACCCGAAGCGTCGCTCCGATGAGGTGGGTGACGGCGAGCGAACTTGCGCACTCATGGGTGCGCGCGGGGAGGAAGCTCGGTGGGGGAAGGCCGTTCGGGTAGTCCACTTGGTGGTCCCTGACGATCGCGGAATCGGAAGCGCTCTGGAGCCCCACCTGGTGGACGACCTCAAGCTGCTCCAACGGATTCAGAGTCCGTTGGAGGAAATAGACGGTCCGGCCGGGTACCGTTCCCGTGACCGAGACCGTACCATCGAGCACGCCATTGACGTACACGCGAAGCGTTCCGCCTGCGTTGAGCCCTCGAACCTGGATGCTCTTTGCGCAGGCATAGATGGGTTGGTCGAGGATCGGAATGGCCGGAGGCAGGGTTTTTCCGGGAAAGTCGAAATCGACGACCGCCCCAGAGCCGCTCGGCGGAGGCCGGTCGCAGGCATCGAGCAACCACGCGATGTGCTCCGAGTAGTTCCCAGGCGCAGATGAGGGAGGCATGGTTCGGCTGCCATTTGTGGCAAGGCCAAGAACCGTAGCGCAGTAGGCTTGCAACTCCGTCGAGACGAGAGGAAACCGTCCACCCAATCCTGTGCGGGCATGGCAGCCGGTGCAGCTTCGCTGGTTCGCTGGGGGGGCCGGTAGGTCCGGGAGTGGGCCGGGATTCTCGGGCCATGGAGCCGGAACCAGCGGATCCGGCCACGTAGCAGCCGCAAGCAGCGGACCGTTCGTGCGCAAGTGTACGAATGCCGGGTTCTGAGGGTGCACGACAAAAGGATTCTCGCCCGCATGGCAGTCAGAGCACACACCCTGGTTGTTGCCCGGGAGCGCGGTACCACCAATGAGCGCGCTCATTGCGACCGGTCCGTAGGGAAAATAAACATTCCTCACGTTGTCGAAGAAGCAGACTTTCCCGGTTTGCCGACCCATGCAGATGACACCGAGAAGTCTAATGTTCCCATCTTCCTCGCGGGGAAGCGCCAAGCAGACTCCGTCCGGCTGTCGGCTGTCGTAGCTCCAGAGCCTCCCCGTGAGGCCAGGGCTCAAAAACGGGGAAAGGATGTTCCCATGGTCGATCCAGGTCGCAGGGTCGAGGATCGTGGCTGGAACCGGTACCCCTGCTTGCTCGCACTCCTGGCGGTAGGCTGCGCTCTGGCTCGTGGTGCGCAGGGCAGAGGCTTGTGAGCCGACCTCGCCCCCTCCCTGAGTCCCCCCTCCCAAGGCCCGAAGGAGCATCGCCTCGCTCGCGCTCAGGTTTCGCTGGCCGGCCACGTACTCGAGCACTTTTCGGGTGTGATCAGCCATCTCGGGGGGGGGAAAGCAACGATCGAACCGTCGGACAAGACCATGGACCCGTGCCCGATACCCACCCGTGGACCAACCTCGGTGCACCGGTCACGTCGGCCTCCGCGGGCGCCATCGTGCAACCAAAGCATGCAGAAAGGAAAAGATAGGCTTGGCCGCCCCAGGAACGTTCCATGGAGGGGAAGTAAGCCGTACCAAAGCCACTGTCAAGGGGCCCCGTCCGTGTTTTTGGTTTTTTTGCCCCGCGCCCAGATTTTTTTGCCCCGCACCCAGAAGATTGGACGCTGCTTCTCGTTGCGTAGGCTTCGGATCCCGCCGCGAGGATCCGCTCTCGCATCGGTCGCGCAGCACCTCCGGTTCCACACCTTGAACGTGTGCTCGCTCCCAAGATGCACATGCCGCGCCCGAGGGATACTCGCCGTCCCATCCCGCCGCCCAGCTCCGCACTCAGTGTCGAGTTGCCGATGGTCCGACCGGACAGAGTAGCTGCGACCATCCTATGAAGAGCTCGGCGTCGGCGCATCGACGTCCGTGCCCCTGCCCCCGGAGCGTGCATCGAGGATGCCGGCGGGCCAGCGCCGCTTTCGGCTGGTCCCGTCCGGCCGAGGGCGGCGATGAGCCGCGAGATGACGCCTCGCCGGGTCCCGTCGGCGCGCATTCGCGCCGTGCACGCCGCGCCGGTCCGGGAGGACGGCGATTACGTCCTCTACTGGATGATCGCGAGCCGCCGGCGGCGGTTCAACTTCGCGCTTCAGCGGGCGACGGTGGTCGCCCACGCCTTGGGCC
>DAIQNR010000201.1:0-6174 GCA_036788295.1 Myxococcota bacterium | reverse complement strand
AGTGGACCAGGCGGGTTGTGCCCACCGACCCCGAGGAGCCGGAGCCGATGTGCAAGACGAGGGGCGAGGCCTGCGCGTCCGTCGATGAGTGCTGCGAAGGTCTCGAGTGCGTGTTCTTGGGCCCGAGCGGCAGCTGCGACGTTCTGTTCTAGAGCCGCCGCCTACAGTTGGGGCGCGCCGCTGATCAGGGCGCGGCAGTCGGAGAGCAGTCCGCCGGCGGCGTCGGCGAGCCCGGCGCTCCGCTGCAACAGCGCGTAGCGGTGGCCGTGGTCGGTCTCGAACTCGATGCCGCCTTGGGGCCCGCGGAGCGGATGGAGCGGGTCGTCCGCGGCCAGCGCCACCGGCTCCACTCTTGCTGAGACGCCCGTTTCACCGCGCTCGATGGTCGCCACCAGCCGGTAGGCGTGCCCTTCCGCGGCCGCCCTCTGGATCGCCTGGTCCTTCAGGCCCTCGCAGCCGGTGCGCGCCACATCCACCACCTTGAGGCTCCCGCCCATCAAGACGTTGGCGATGACCGCCGCTTTGGCGGCCGCGTCCCACCCGTCGAGGTCGAGGACCGGGTCGGCTTCGGCGATGCCCTGGGCTTGGGCCCGAGCGAGGCCCCGGGAGCGGGTCCCGCCGCAGCCTACGCACTCGAGCACGACCGAGGAGGTGGCGTTCAGGACGCCTCGGGCCCGGACCACCCGCTGACCGAAGAGCGCGGCGGCGAAGCCGAACACGGGCAGACCGTCGAGCACCGACGCCTCGAACCGGATCTGGGCGCCGCTTTTTGCCGCCCGGTGGCGGAGGTCCCGGTACCCGAGCGCGACCGGGGTCTTGTTTGCGGTCACCACGTGAATGCCCCGGTCGAGCGCGACCCGGTGCAGCCCCAGGGCGGGCTCGCCGCTGCGAATGTTCTGGGGGATGCACTCGACGACCGCGTCCGCGCCGGCGTGCTCGAGCTGGGCTTCGAATCCCTCGGGTCCGCTCGTCCCCAGCTCCGCGGTCTCCGCGAGGTGCAGCGCGGTCTCGGGGGCGATTCCGGCTGGGTCGATGCGCCGCCCATGGTGGGCGGTGACCACCCCCACGAGCTCGACCGAGCCAGGGTTTTCAGAGAGGCGCCGCAGGAAGGCGCGTCCGAGCGAGCCAGCCCCGAGGAGCACCACCCGGAGCCGCTTCGGGGACTGCATGCAAGGGGTGTAGCGCCATCCTGTCCCGGTGGAAAGCGCGGAGGGACCGCTGCTACCTTCGGGTCCGTGGCGGTCTACCAGCCCCCGGACTCGGTCCTCGTCGCCATCGGGGCAGCGTACCCAGGGGCGCCTCTGGTCGCAGCCGGTCGGCGGCTCGTCGCCCGAGTCCGCGGGGTTCAGCCGGCGCTCGGCCGCTTTGGTTTGGGCTTCGATGCGGTCGATGCAGTCGAAGGCCAGCTCGACGGTCTCGAGCGGGCGCTGTCGTCGTCGCGGGCGCAAAAGCACGACACGACCCTTCAAATGGCGGAGGCGGTCGAGCTGATGGCCCGGGCCCGGGGCTGGCTCCACACCCTCCGCCTCGTCGCTTCGGTGAACCTCGGCGCCGACACCCCCGCCCTGTACCGGCTCTCGAGTCCCGAGCCGGAGCTGGTGGAGGGCTACCCTCGGGACGTGGTGGAGGAGCTCGAGCGCCGGCTCGCCGCGGCCAGGGATCTCGCTCCTCGCCTCGGCGACGCGGGGCTCGACCGAGCCTTTCTCACCCTCGGCCGCCGGATCGCGGCCCAGCTGCGGACCGCGGTGGGGCCTAGGGATCTGAGGCCCGAGGACCTCGAGCTCGAGCTGCGGCGGCTCTACCTGCGAAAGGGCAGCCTCTACCTCACGCTCAAGCGTTGGACGCGGATCGGCAAGCTGGCTTTCGTAGACGGCGACGCGAGCGGCTGGGACCTCGCCGAGCTCGAACCGGTGCGCACCATTCCGCTTTCAGCCGGATGAGGGCGAAGAGCGCGAAGAAGATCCCCCCCGACGGAGCGTTCGAGCAGTGGATCAGCCCCGGGCGCACCTCGGGAGGGGTGTCCGAGAAACCGGGCCGTTCGAGCGACCCGGCGTCGGCCGCATCAAGCGGGCACGGGCCGCCGCACAAACCATCGCAGCATCGAGCGCCGGCGCACTCGGCGTCGCCGTCGCAGCTTCGAGCGCAGACCCGGTCGGCGCCGCCGAGCGGCAGGCACCGGTCGCTCTGGGTGCGGTCGCACTCGTCGACGTCGGCGCACGGGGCGCCGGGCGGGGCCGAGCCTGCCGAGCCGAGCGAGAGGTCGAGGTGCATGCGGCCGTTCGTCGCCGCGGAGAAGGACTCGGCGTAGCCGGCGAGCCGGCGGTCGATGTCGGCGAGGCGGTCGAGCGTGGGCGGCGTTCGCAGGGTGGACAGCACGACGACCGCGACCGGCAAGGAGACCGGCAGGGAGGTGGCCGCGCCCGGGACCCGAGGGCCGGAGCCGGCGATCACGTCTTCGATCCGGACCTCGGCCGAGGCGAGCGGCTCGACCCTGATCTCGACCCCGATCCGCCGCGCCGGCGGGGTCTCGGGCCGAGCCGAAATCCATGGAGGATCGACCCGGTCGGCGGTGAGCATGACCGGGATCGGGGGGACCTCATCCGGTCCGAGAAGACCCATGAGGTAGAGGTCGAGCGGCGAGAACCGAAGCCCGCCCACCGGTGCGGCCCGCCACCACGGCCCGGTCTGCCAAGCGTTGCCCTCCATGGGGCTGCCGTCGGTGTTGGAGAAGAAGCTCCAGTGGGCCCCGTGGCGCCCGAGCAGCGCGACGGCGGGCAGGCCCGCCGCGTCCACCCGAGCGTAGGCGCACCAGCGGTGGGCGAGCTCGTGGAGGAACGCCTCCGTGGCCCAGGCTTCGCCGGCGGCGGCGAGGGCGTCGATGGAGCCCATCCAGACGTAGCCCTCGAGCGCGCTGCCCGGGCTGGCGTCGAAAATCCGCGCCTCGTCGCCGGCGCCGAGCCCCGCGACGTCGTTGGCGAGCGGGACGTAGAACAAGGACCGCCCTCCATCTTCGAAGGTCGTGAACACCACCAGGATTCGGGCTCGATCCGGCTCCAACGCGGCGAAAGAGGCCCGGGCCAGCTCGAACGCCCGGGCGTAGGCGCCGTCGGTGCTCCAGGGCGGGGCGGGAAGCACCTGTTCACGGTCGGTCACCCAGAGAAACCGGGGCGTGGCCACCCCTCCGAGCCCGGAGCCGAGCGGGTGCTCCGGCCCGTACCCGAAGCGGCTCCGCACCGCCTCCGCCCGGCGGGCCGCGGCGCCAGGCTCGAGGTCGAGCCCCGGCGCGGCGTCGGCCGCGGCCATCGAGAGTCCCAGCGCGAGCGCCGCCGGCCCGAGTTGCCGGACCATCGCTCAACCCTGGGCGAGGCGGGCGGTCCGCTTGCGCCTGCGTCCGAGCTCCGACTGCAGCACCTTCGATGGCAGCGATCGGCCCACCAGATCCGATGCCCGCTCCGACGCACGAACCAGCCGGTCGAGGTCCACGCCGGTCCGCATCTCCATGCCCTCGAGCATGTAGACGAGGTCCTCGGTGGCGAGGTTTCCCGACGCCCCCGGAGCGTAGGGGCAGCCACCGAGACCGCCGAAGGCGGAGTCGAAGGTGCGGATCCCGGCGTCGAGGCCGGCGAGCACGTTCGCGAGCGCGGTCCCCCTGGTGTCGTGCATGTGCAGCGCCACCCGGTCGAGCGGCACGTCGCGTTCGATTCGCGTTAGAAAACGACGCACCTGCAGGGGGTTCGCGACCCCGATGGTGTCGCCTAGGGACAGCTCGTCCACGCCGAGTCCCAGCAGGCGGAGCGCGACCTCGTGGGCTCGGCCGGGGTCCACCGGGCCTTCGACCGGGCAGCCGAACACCGTGCTCAGGTAGCCGCGGACCCGGAGGCCAGCGGAGCGGGCGGCGCTCACCACCGGCCCGAGCACGTCGAGCGCCTCGTCGACGGTCTTGTTGATGTTCTTTCGGGAGTGCCCCTCGGACGCCGACATGAACACCGCCACCTCGGGCAGGCCGGCGGCGAGCGCGCCGTCGAGGCCTCTCCGGTTCGGGACGAGCGCGCTGTACTGGACGCCGGGCGAGCGAGGTGCGCGCTGGGCGACCTCGGCGTGGTCGGCCAGCTGAGGGATCCACCGAGGCGGCACGAAGCTCGTCAGCTCGAGACGACGCAGCCCGGCGCCCACGAGCAGCTCGATGAGCTGCAGTTTGTCTTGCGTAGGAACAAAGGCGGCCTCGTTCTGGAGGCCGTCCCGGAGCCCTACCTCGTATATCGTGACCTCCATCAATCCTCCGTTCCCCAAGGTAGGGCGCCGGCTCGGTGCTGTCAAAGGCCACGGAGCCGAGACCGGGGCCGGCGATCCAGGGCCGGGCGGGGTTTGACTCGCGGCGCTCGCGCCCCTAACGTCCGCGCGCCCGATTGAACGGTCAATCAGGGACGGAGGCCTCGATGAGCAGCGTGAGCACCATTTTTTCCGAGAAGATCCCCAAAAAACTCCAGGCGAACCCCGATCTGGCCGGGAGCATCAACGCAACCTACGTCTTCGACCTCACCGGCGACGGCGGAGGCCAGTGGACGCTCGACCTCACCCAGCCCGGCGGCGCGGTGCAAGAAGGGGCGATCGACAACCCGAACCTGACCGTGACCATGAAGGCAGAGGACTTCGTGAAGCTGGTCGAGGGCTCGCTCAACGCGCAGATGGCGTTCATGACCGGCAAGCTCAAGATCAAGGGCGACATGCCGCTCGCGCTCAAGCTCCAGCAAATCCTGAACTGATGGAGGGGCCGCTCGCCGGCGTCCGCATCTTGGACCTCGGCCGATTGCTGCCGGGGCCGTACGCGACCCGGGTGCTCGCCGAGCTCGGGGCCGATGTGGTCAAGGTCGAGGACCCGGCGGGCGGGGACTACGCTCGGTGGTACCCCCCGCTCGACGGGGACCCGCCGATGAGCGGCATCTTTCGGACCCTGAACCGGGGCAAGCGCAGCGTCGCGCTCGATTTGAGGACCGAAGACGGCCGTCGGGCCTTCGAGGCCCTTCTCGATCGGTCGGACGTGCTGTTCGACACCTTTCGACCCGACGTCTTGCCCCGCCTCGGCCTCGACCCGGCCCGGCTGCTCGCCGACCGACCTCGGCTCGTCTACTGCGCGCTCAGCGGGTTCGGGCGGACCGGCCCAGATCGGCTCCGAGCTGGCCACGACCTGGGTTTCTTGGCGCGAGCGGGGGGCCTAGGCGGCTCGGCCGGAGGACCGGTGGTGCCGCCGGTGCAGGTCGCGGATCTCGGCGGCGCGCTGTCGGCGGTCGCCGGGGTGCTCGCGGCTCTGTTCGCCAGGGAGCGGACCGGCCGGGGCCAGGTCGTGGACGCGAGCCTGCTCGAGGGGGCGCTCCCGTTCTCGACGACCGCGTTCGGGCTGCTCGTTGCCGGCCATCGACGGCAGCCGGGGGCGGAGCTGCTCGACGGCTCCCGCCCGGCCTACTCGGTGTACGGCACCAAAGATGGGCGGCAGCTCGCGGTGGCCGCGCTCGAGCCGAAGTTCTGGGCCGCTTTTCTGCGGGTCATCGGCCGCCCCGACCTCGAAGCCTCTGGACTCGATGGCGGCGAAGCCGGCGCGAAGGTCAAGGCCGAGGTCGGCGCCGTGCTCGCCCGCCGGACGCTCGCCGAGTGGCTCGACGCCTTCGCCGGCGTGGACGCTTGCGTCGAACCGGTGGCCGAGCTCGAGGAGGTCCTCGCCGACCCTCAGCTCGTCGCGCGGGCCTCCGCTCGCGGCGGCGAGCTCGGCGGGCCGATTCGGGTGGCCGAGGCGGTGGTCGCGTTCGAGCATCCCGCGGCGGGCGCGCCCCCTCCGCTCCCGGATGCCCCCGGGCTCGGGGCCCACACCGCGGAGCTGCTCGAGGAGGCGGGGGTCGACGCGGTGACGACGGAGCGCATTCTCTCCCAACTTTCATCTTGACCGCAGCGACGGGCCGAATAGAGTCCCGCCCACTTTCGGCGCTGCGGAGTGGAGCAGCCTGGTAGCTCGTCGGGCTCATAACCCGAAGGTCGCAGGTTCAAATCCTGCCTCCGCTACTCAGCGGGTCCAAACCAGGGGGCCCAAGTCTTAGAATCGCCAATCCACTGCGGAGTGGAGCAGCCTGGTAGCTCGTCGGGCTCATAACCCGAAGGCCGCAGGTTCAAATCCTGCCTCCGCTA
>DAIQNR010000200.1:4062-6252 GCA_036788295.1 Myxococcota bacterium | reverse complement strand
ACCGTGCTCGTGAACGATCCGCAGGGCATTCGGGACTTCAACGAGAAGCTGTCCGCGCTGTATTGGCCGGAGCTGATGCCGCCGAGCCTCGTCGCCGCCGATCGCCGGGTGCTGAGGGCCTTCATCGAGGAGCACGGGGAGGCGGTGGTGAAGCCGCTGTCCGGCGCGGGCGGCGCAGGGGTGGTGCACCTGTCCCGCGGCGACAAGAACATCGGCTCCGTGCTCGACCTGCTCACCCTGGAGGGTCGCCGGCACATCGAAGCGCAAGGCTTCCTGCGCGACGTCGTGAAGGGGGACAAGCGGGTGCTTCTCCTCGACGGAGAGCCGATCGGCGCCATCAATCGGGTACCGGCGAAGGACGACTTGCGGGCCAACATGCACGTCGGCGGGCGGGCCGAGCGGGCGCCGGTCACCGACCGGGACCGAGAGATCGCGGCGGCGCTCGCTCCCGAGCTCGTCCGCAGGGGGTTGCTCTTCGTGGGCATCGACGTCATCGGGGGGTTTCTCACCGAGGTGAACGTCACCAGCCCGACGGGCCTGCAGGAGGCCAATCGCTTCGACGGGACGACGCTCGAGGCGCTCATCCTCGACCGGGTCGAGGCGCGGCGGGCGGAGCTGAGAGGCGGCTGAGTTGGCGTTCGTGGATCTCGTCCAAAAGCAGCTCGTGCTGAAGGCGCTCCTCGCCGGGCCGCCTGCGGTCGGAAAATCGGAGCGCTTGTGGCAGCTCGGGCACGCCGGCGGGTTGAGGCGGGTGGCCGAATTCGGCCGCACCCCGCTTGGGCCCCAGCGCATGGCGAGCTTCGACCTCGACGCGAGGGAGGAGGGGCGCCCGGTGGTGCTCGAAGCGTACGAGTGGCATGGGCCGGAGCGGGCCGACGCCCGTGGCCGGGGCCTGTTCACCGGACTCGACGGGCTCATCTATGTGGCCGACGCCCGGGCGGAGCGCCATGTGGACACCGTCCGGCAGCTGCAGTTTCTCGTCGAGAAGCTGGGCCGGCCCCGGGTCTCGAGGCTCCCCGCGCTGCTCGTGCTCGGCCGCATGGACGAAGGCCTCGCCCGGCTCCGCACGCTCGAGCCGTCCCTCACCGGCGTAAGCTGGGGCCATCGGGCCGAGCTCCCCATCGAGGACACCGAAGGCTTTCTCGAATCGGTCCGGCTCCTCGGCCACGCGATGCTCGCCCGCCTGGTGTAGCGCACCGGGGACCCGGCATCCAAGGCGAGGAAGAGCGTGAATGCTTCGCACCACGAGCTTCCCACATCGCCGCGGTTGAGCGGCTCCGGTTGGACTGACCGCCGGTCCAGGGGGCGCAAAACCTTTTGAAGTTGGAGCGCCCCGACCCAGTGTAGCAAGCCGACCTCCGGTCCACTTGACACCATCTTCGGCGCCGACCCCGGAATCGAAACCGAGCGAAGAGGAGGCCTCGGCGGCCGTCATCCGGGGGGTTGCGCTCGCAGTCCGGATCCAGTTATGTTCCGAGCGTCGGTGGCCAAGACCGGCCAAAGGAGGAACGATGAACAACGATAGACGGAGTCTCTCTCTCTCTCTCTCTCTCTCTGCGGCGTTCTGATGCTGGTCTCGCTGCCAGCTGACGCGCAGTTTGTGTCGCGGACCTTCCCGCAGGGCACCCGCCCCCCGTTCCCGGGCGCAAACGCCTACTTCGACGAGATCTGGATCAACCCAACCGGGGAGAGCAACTGCGCCAACGCCGGCGCCACTTGCTTCGAGCCGTTCAGTTTCGCCCTGCCCGCCGGTTACGACGATGCGGTGGTCTTCATCGCTGACTTCATGGTCCGCGACGAGTTTCTGGCGAGCGCGCCGATCCGACGGGTGGCGGCGACGATCAGCAACGTCGATTACCTATCGAGCAGCGGCAACCTCTCTTTCGACGTGACCGTCACCTTCGATGACGGGGGCGGATTCCGCGCGGTCGAGTGGACGATGGCGGTTGGGGTGCTGCTCTTCGGAGAGTCGGTGGCGGTCTCCGCGCCGTTTAACTTGTCCTGCGACACGAACAGTGACGCGACCTGCACAACTTCACAGGATACGTTCGATTCCAACGTCCAGCCTCCCGGGTACCAGTTTCAGACCTACCTCCCGGTGGGGCTCTCGTGGCAGGCGCGCGGAACCGAAACTCTCCTCTCGGACGGGATGCGGTTCGACATCTCTCAGAGCCCAACCGCCCCGTCTCC
>DAIQNR010000200.1:2121-3962 GCA_036788295.1 Myxococcota bacterium | reverse complement strand
TCCTGTTCCTGGCGTCAACACCGAGGGGCGTGCGACTTGCCGGCTTTTGGACGTTCCATGAAGGGTTTGGGTGGAGCCTGGGCGGCGGTTCTCTTCGCCGCGGTGGGTTTTGGGTGCGACGATGGGTCGGTCGCCAAGGTGTCGTTTCAGCCGGTGTCGGGGCCGGAGCGGGTGGACTTTGGGGTGGTGCGGCCGGGGGAACAGGCGCGGCGCGCCGTGACCATTCAGAACCCGAACTCGGTCGTGCTCGAGGCGTCGATGTCGTTGGAGGGGCCGGGGAGGCCTTCCTTTTCCGCTCCGAGCCGGCTTCGCCTCGTCCCTGGGGCCACCGAGGTGGCAGTTTCGTACCTGCCGGTCGACGTCGACGCGGAGGACGAGGCGGTTCTTCGGATCGATTTTCCGGCCGACCCGGACGTCCCTGAGCTGTCGGTCTCTCTCTTTGGCCAGGTCGTGTCGAGCGCGCTGGCCGTCGTGCCTCGGCGGCTCGACCTGGGCGCCTTGGTGGTCGGCAGCACGGTGATAGCAGCCTTTCGGGTCGAAGACCGGACTGGCTCTGGCTCTCACGTCTCGCTTCGGCTCGAGCCCGTCTCCCCGGACTTTCGGGGGCCGGAGCCGTCGGCACTTTCTGGAAGCGGTGGGTTCGAGGTGGGATTTGTGGCCCGGCGGGGGCCGGAGTCGCGGCGGGCGGTCGGGGTGGTGGCCGAGTCGGCCGACGGGGTTCGGGCGAGGGCGGAGCTGAGCGCGCAGGTGGTGGAGGTTCCGCTTCGCTGCCTGTCGCCCATCGACCTTGGGTACGTATCGCTTGGGGCTTCGGTGGAGGGCACGGCGACGTGCGAAAACGTGAGCCGCCAATCCCTCGCGCTCGGCCCGGTGGCCGCGACCGACCCCAACGACCCTTCGGGCCGGTCTCGGTGGAGCGCCGACGTGCCGGACGCGGAAGTGCCGCCCGGCGGCTCGGTGGCGCTTCGGGTTCGGTTCGAGGCGCTGCCCGGGGACGAAGAGGGCCAGGGATATGAGGCCACCGTCGAAGTGCCGGTCTTTGTGGTGGGGCAGGACGGCCTTCGGGCCCGTCCTGGACAGCTCTCGGCGCTGGCCCGGGTGGGGTCGCCGCGGCTCGCGGCGTCGCCGCCATCGCTCGACTTCGGGCGGGTCCAGCTCGGGACTTCTTCGGCGCTTCCGCTGACGGTCGAGAATGTGGGCCGGTGGCCGGTGGACATCGAAGCGGCTCGGGTGGTCGGCGCGGACGGCTTCACGGTGTCGCCGCCGCCGAACCTTCTGTTGCCAGGGGAGCGTGTCCTCATCGAGGTGGTCTTTTCGCCGACGGCCGTGGGGGTACGGACGGCAAGTCTCGAGCTCACGGGCGGTTTCCTCCCGGTGGAGGTCGCGCTCTTTGGGGAAGGCATGGACGGTCCGCCGTGCCACGACCTTCGGGCGTGGCCGGAGCTTCCGTTTGGCTCGGTGTACGCAGACTTTGACCGCACCGTGCCGCTGCGGCTCGAAAATCGAGGGACGAGCGACTGCGTGGTGGGTCCCTTTTCGAGCCGAATCCCTTCGAATGTCCCGGTGGAGGCGCCGGACGGGGGCCAGATCGTGCTCGGCCCCGGGGAACGGCGCGACGTCGAGTTTCGGTACCATCCCACCGAAGAGAGCCGGCTCGACATCGAGCTTGGCTTCTACGTGAACGGCGCGGCTCCGGTGTTGCCCGTGCGCTTGACCGGGGCCGGGGTGACTTGGCGAAAGGTGCGGCGGCCCACCTCTCCTTGGGGTCCGTGGGAGAGTTGGCGTTGGCCGGCGATGGCCCTGCCGACCGCGCTGCGGTTTCACCTCGGACCCGGCTGCGC
>DAIQNR010000200.1:0-2021 GCA_036788295.1 Myxococcota bacterium | reverse complement strand
TGGCCGTGGCTTGGGGCCAGGCTGGAGGTGGCCTATCGGCCGCCGGGCCCGGGCCAGCACCGGGCCTGGCTTCGCGTCGCGGCGGACGGCATCCCAGAGCCGATCACGGTGCCGCTCCTGGGGGATGCCGGTCCGGTCTGGGTGGAGGACGTCATCGCGCCCGACACTCCGCTCGACGTGGTGGTGACGGTGGCGCTCCGGGATCCTGCGGCGCCGGTGGACAGCGCGGTCGCGGGTGCTTCCACCGTGCTCATCGGCCGCCGCTCCGACATCGCCGACGGCTTCGGTCCGCTGTGGGACGAGGGGGTGGACCTGCAGGTGTCGACGGTTTTCTCGCAGTCCGGGCAGTTCTGCCCATTTCACCGCCAATCGTATACGATTGGTCGCTGGGCACCGACCGACGAAGACTTCGAGCGACCTCCCCCCGGCGACCCGGACGGGTCGTGCGGGTTTTTCGCCCGCGGCACGCAGGCTGCTGGTCCCGGGGTGGACTGGCGCCGCATCGACGCGAGCACGTCGCCGTCGCCCCGTGAAGCCCTTCGCACCGCGGTCCAGGGGTATCCAAAGTCGAGACATTACTGGGAAGGCAGCTATTATTATGGTGATTCTCCGGTAAATATTGCGGCGACCGCGCTTGGGTGGCCGCTGCGCAACACGTGGAACCAAGGTGCGCTCCGCCCGGGCGCGGCGCTGGCCATCGTCTCTTTGATTCCGAGCCACGACGTCTTTGACCTCGCCCCGCTCGAGCTGTTGGTGGCGCTGCGCGGGGGCAAGAGGTCCTCGGTGATGGTATCGGACGTCCAAGGCAACGATGAAATAGGCCTTCTCGGCCTGGCTCAGACCTGCGCCGAGCTGCACCCCGGTGCGTTCGAGGCCGCCATCATGGCACTACCGGGGCTTCAGGCGAGGCCCCCGGCCTACACCCGGGAGTTCGTGATGGCATCGGGGGGGCGCACGGTCTTCGGCGCGTGCACGCCAAACTGGGCGGAGTGGATCGTGCGCAACGGGCTCCCGGTCAATGGGTTTCGGACCCGGTACCCGCTCGAGGAGCTGGCCGACGGCAGCAGCGTCGAGGTAACGGTCGGCGGTCAACCGGTCGCGGAGCTGGCCGCAGACGGCACCCCCAACTGGTGGTACGTGCCCGAGTACAACCGGGTGGACTTCGCCCAGTCCGCCGCCCCCCGCCGCGGCGACGAGGTCCGATTTCGCTACCTGCAGCGCTGCTCCGACCCCCTCTGAGCTGCAAGTCCCTTCCCGTAGCCTTGGGGTCAGATGGCCTTCTTGAAGAGGGCCACCTGGTAGAGGTCTCGGCGGTTCACCATGTCGTCGAACAGGCGGGTGCCTGGGTGGCGGCACAGGTTCTTCATGGCGAGCGCCGCCTCCTTTCGCCGCCGAGGGCCGAAAAACGGCGACTTCAGAGCCAAGAACATGTTCAGCGCATGCTCGACGTAGGCTTCTATCCGCGGAGCGTCCTGGCGGCGAGCCTCGATGGCTTCACCGTTCACGTCGACGAGCCCCCGACGCTCGAAACCCAAAGAAGCCAAGTATTCCGTGGCGTGATCCCATGTCTTGGCCGGGATGGCGTTGCCCCAAGTGAAGTAGCCGCCAGGCTCGAGCACCCGGTTCATGGACTGAAAGAACCGCTGGTCCTCTTCGGTGAGGGCGGCGCCTTGATCGGTGACGTGGGTCTCGCACACCGTGACCACTTGGGCCGAGTTGTCGCTGGCCGGAACGGCGGTCGCGTCCGCTCGGGTGGCCATGAGCCGCCCGTTGTGGCGGCCCACGAACTTTCGCTGGGCGGTCGCGATCGCGCCCGCTTGCATGTCGAAAGCGTGGTAGGTGCCCTTCGGTAGCACGTTCGTGCAGATGAGGTCGGCCCCGGCGCCGGTTCCGCAGCCGAGCTCGACCACGTGGACCTTGCCTTCGCGAGCCTCGATGAAATCCTTTAGCTCCTGGAAGTGGAACAGGCCGGTGTAGGCGTTCTTCCCGAATCTCTCCGGGTCGTCGTTCGGCACCGGGGC
>DAIQNR010000199.1:0-6261 GCA_036788295.1 Myxococcota bacterium | reverse complement strand
GCCTTCGACCGCCTCGCGGCAGACGGCGGAACGGAGCCAGCTTTCCCTCCTTGCGCTCATCGAACGCCTCGCTCGGGGGGGCGGAGCAGCTCGGGCGGCGGGGTGCCGTCGAGGGCGCGCAAAAAAGCCGCGATCTTCGCGATGCGCTCGTCGTCGTAGCGCTCGCCGAGCTGGTGCCAAGCCATGAGCCGGATGGCTTCCTCCAAGGTCTCGACGCTGCCGTCGTGAAAGTAGGGGGCGGTCGTTCCGACATGGCGGAGGCTCGGGACGACGAACACCAGGCGGTCGTCCCGGTTGCCGGTGACTTCCATGCGTCCCAGGTCGGTGGCCCGCTCGCTCGGCCACGGCTCGCGGTCGCCGAGCCGCTCGAAGCGGTCGCCTCCCACCCCTGGTCCGCCGTGACAAAAGGCGCAGTTGGCGATGAAGTCGTCGTACCCGGCGCGCTCCTCGGCGTTCAGCGCCGACTCGTCCCCTTGAAGGAACCGATCGACGCGGCCGGGCCAAGCGAGCCGGCGCTGGTAGGAGGCGAGGGCAAGTACCACGTTGTCCGGCCGTATGGGGTCGGCCTCCCCGGGGAATGCGGCCTCGAAGCGCCTCGGATAGTTCGGGTCAGCGGCGAGCCGGCGGACGAGCGTCTCTGCGTCGAGGCCCATCTCGGTGGGATTGAATAGCGGGCCGAGAGCCTGGGCTTCGAGGGAGTCGGCCCTACCATCCCAAAACTGGAGGGTTTTCAGCGATGCGGCCCAGGCCGACGGCGCGTTTCGCCGGCCGAGCGCGCCGCCGGTCCCGCGGGACGTCGGCTCCGGTTCGGCGCCTCCATGGTCTGGGCGGTGGCAGCTCGAGCACGGGGCATCTTGTTCGAGGGACAAGCGGGCGTCGAAGAAGAGCGCCTGCCCGAGCTCGGCGCGGGCGAGCGCGGCGCCGGTCAGCGGAGGCGGCGCCTCGATGGCCTCGATCCCGGGGCAGGCCGCGGAGGCCAGGCCGAGCCCCAACGCCCACGCCGCCCGGCCGGGGTTCCATTTCGCGGAGGTCTTCATGGCGCCGAGGCTGCCCGGTTGGCCCTCGCTCGGCGCGGACCGAGCCGGCCAAAGAGCGGACCGAAGCGGCCACGGTTCTCGCGTCAGGGGCAGCCGTTCTTGCGGCGCGGGCTCCCGGAGGGTCGCGCGGTGCTACGCCGGTCCCCGGGCCGTCTCGCGGTGCTCGGCCGGTGCCCGGCCGGTCCACCGGTGAAAGGCCCGGCGAAAGGCTCGACCGTCGGAAAACCCGACGAGCAGCGCCACCTCATCGACGCTGAGCTTCTCTTCCTGCAGGTAGCGAATCGCGGTCTCTCGGCGGACTTCGTCCACGATCTCGCGAAAGCTCGTCTTCTCTTCGTCGAGCCGGCGTCGGAGCGTGCGCGGCGACGAGGCGAGGTCGCGCGCGACCTGGCCGATCGAGGCCGCGCCGGCGGGCAGGCGCCGCGCCACCGCCCGCTGAACTTCGGCCCGAAAGAACCGCCCCGGCGACAGCGCCTCGAGCGCAGCCTCCGCGTGACGGACCAAGAGGCGGTGAAGGCCCTCGTCGGCCCCGAGCACCGGCCGGTCGAGGTCCACGTTCGCGATGAGAACCGACGCCAGCTCGGCTTCGAACCGGGGCACGAGGCCGAAGAAGGCCTCGTGGGTGGCCGTGCGTGAGGGGGCGGGGTGCCGAAAGGTCACCTCGAGCGGCAGAAACCGAACGCCGGCGAGCTCCCGGGCGATGTGCACGGTCTGAACCATCACCGTCTCCGTCGCGCACCGCGCCGACAGCGGCAGCGGGCCGCTCGGCTTCAGGTAGATTCGGACCCCGCCCTCTTCCTGGGTCCGCTCGAAGCCGGTGTCGTTCGCGTGAAGGCGCCCAAAGCGCTGGATGACGCCAAAGGCGAGGTCGAGCGTGGCCGCGGCATGCGCGGCGTAGCCGGCGACGTCGAAGTCCCGGTGGGTGAGGGATTGCCCCACTTCGACCGGCAAGGAAGGATCTTTGAGCGCCCGCATCGCCGCCGCCCACAGCGCAAAGTGAACGGACAGAGGGATGCGCTGGTTCGGGTCGCTGGGCAGGGCGGGCACGCCCGCGGCCTCGAGCAGGGCCGCTCGGTCCAAACCCCGGGCTTCGACCACCGCCGCCAGCCGCAGCGGGCTCGCCGCGCGGATCCAGTGCTCAACCACGCCCGAACTCTCCTTCGGCCGGGCCTCGGTGTCCACGGGTCGTCCCGGGCATCGACGGCCAGGAATCTTTGCTCGCGCGAGCGCCGAGAGCGTAGGAGAGATCCAAAAGGAGACCGATGATGAAGACGCGAATCGAGACGGACAGCATGGGGGAGGTCGCGGTGCCCGTGGACGCCTACTATGGCGCGCAGACCGCGCGCTCGCTCGTGAACTTTCCGATCGGCGCCGAGCGGATGCCCATCGAGATCGTCCGCGGGCTCGCCCTCCTGAAGAAGGCGTCGGCCGAAGTGAACGCAGGGCTCGGCCTGCTTCCGGAAGACCTGAGGGACCTCATCGTGCGCGCCGCCGACGAGGTGATCGCCGGCGACCTCGACGGACAGTTTCCGCTCGTCGTGTGGCAAACCGGCTCCGGCACGCAGACGAACATGAACGTGAACGAGGTCATCGCTGGGCGGGCCAACGAGATCGCGGGCAGGCCCCGGGGCGGCAAGTCGCCGGTCCACCCGAACGACCACGTGAACCGCTCTCAGTCGTCGAACGACGCCTTCCCGACGGCGATGTCCATCGCCTGCGTCGAGCTGGTCGAAGACGGGACGCTCCCCAAGGTCCGCGGGCTGCGTGACACCCTCGGGTCCAAAGCCGACGCGTTCGCCAACGTCGTGAAGATCGGGCGCACCCACTTGATGGACGCCACCCCCATCACGCTCGGCCAGGAGATCTCGGGCTGGGTCGCGCAGCTCGACTGTGGGCTCGACGCGCTCGAGCGCAGCTTGCCCGCGCTGCGCCAACTCGCGGCCGGCGGCACGGCGGTGGGCACCGGGCTGAACTCGCATCCGGACTATGCAGAGCGGGTCGCCGCGCGCGTCGCGGCGCTCACCGGCCGGGCCTTCGTGAGCGCGCCGAACAAGTTCGCGGCGCTCGCCGGCCACGACGCGCTCGTGGGCGCCCATGGCGCGCTCGCGCAGCTCGCCACCGCGCTCATGAAGATCGCAAACGACGTGCGGTGGCTCGCGAGCGGACCGCGCGCGGGGCTCGGGGAACTCACCATCCCCGAGCTCGAGCCTGGCTCTTCGATCATGCCCGGGAAAGTGAACCCCACCCAGGCCGAAGCGCTCACGATGGTTGCCGTGCAGGTGATCGGCAACGCCACCACCGTTCACGTCGCCGCTTCCCAGGGCAACTTCGAGCTCAATGTCTACAAGCCCTTGCTCGCTCACGCCTTCCTTCAGTCGGCGCGCCTTCTCGGCGATGCCTGCAAAAGCTTCGAGCAGCGCTGCGCCCGAGGCATCGAGCCGAACCGCGAGGTGATCGGGGGCTACGTGGAGCGGTCGCTGATGCTCGTCACCGTGCTCACGCCGACCCTCGGCTACGACGCCGCTGCGAAAGTTGCGAAGTATGCCCACGAGCATGGGCGGACGCTGCGGCAAGCCGTCGTGGAGCTCGAACTCATGAGCGACGAGGAGGCGGCGGCTCGGCTTGAAGCCGAACCGATGACGCGATGTTGAAAAGGACCTCCCCGGGGGGCGCCGCTTCGGCGCGGACGACGGGGCGAGCGGAGAGGACCAGGAAGCGGAGCGTCAGGGCGACCGCGGTCACGACGAGGCCGGCGGTGAGCCCCCACCAGTAGCCCTCGGCGCCCCAGCCGAGGCCGATGCCGAGGCCGAGCGCGACCGGCAGCCCGACGAGTCCGTGCCCGCCGAGGTTCGCGAGAAAGGCGCTCCGCGTGTCGCCCATCCCCCGGAGCGCGCCGGCGGCGACCGCCTGCACGCCGTCGGCGACGGAAAAGGCGGCCGCGATCCGAAGCAGCGCCGCGGCGCTCTTCACGACGACCGGGGCCTCTGGGGCAAAGAAGCGGGCGAGCGACTCGGGGACGAAGAAGAACACCAAGCCCCCGGAAGCCATGAACGCGCCTCCAAGGCCGATGGCCACGAAGCCGATCCGCCGGGCCTCGGCGGCGGAGCCCGCCCCCACGTGGTGCCCGACCCGCGCCGTGGCGCCGATGGCGATGCCTACGGCGGCCATGAACGTGAAGGCCGATAGGTTGATCGCGATCTGGTGGCCGGCGAGCGCGATCTCGCCCTCCCTCGCGATGAGCAGCGACACCGCGCTGAAGATCCCGATCTCGGCCGTGAATTGGGCGCCGATGGGCAACCCGAGCTCGAGCACCCGGCGGATCTCCCTCCCCACCGGGCGGCGGTCGCTGGGGTGGGCGGGCTCGCGCACCGCCGCCCGGACCACGAGGAGCAGCACGCCGCTCGAGACCGAGGTGGCGATCCCGACCCCGAGAGCGCCCATCCCGAGCTGAAAGAGCAGCAGCCCGTCGAGGGCGAAGTTCGCCACGTTGGCCGCGAGCATGGCGTAGAGCGCGGGTTTCGAGCGCCCGACCGATGTCAGGTAGCTGCGGTAGGCGCCGTACAGAGCGGCGAGCACGATCCCGGGGCTTCGTCCGAGCAGGTAGGCTTGCGTCTGAGGCCCGAAACCTTCGCCCGCCAAAAGCGACGGAGCGAGGGCGACGAGCAGGACCGCGAGCGCGAGCGGGACGGAGACGAAAGCGGTCGCGTAGAGGCCCTGGACCCGCCAGGCCCGGGTCCGGCGGCCCTCACCGGCGCCGTGGGCCTGGGACACGAGCGGCTCGATGCCCATCGACACGCCCATCCCGAGCCCGAGGGCCAGCATCGCGAGCGCGTTGCCGAGCGCGACCCCCGCCATCTCGCTCGCGGACGTGCGGCCGATGTACCAGGTGTCTACGAGACCCATGGCCACGATGCCGCCCTGGGCCAGCATCATCGGCCCAGCGATGCGAAAGAGGCGCCGAATTTCGGGGCGCAGCCCGCTGGCGTCGTTCTTCAGGACCATGCGAACTCCGCGGCCCGCTTACGCCCGAAAGCGTCAACATGGCCAGTCTCCAGCCGAACCCGGGCGGGAGAAAGCGGCGAGAGAGCACGCGCGGTCAAGCGGCCGCGGTTGTCCTCCCTCAGACTCCCTTCATGAGCAGCGCCCATTGGGCTGACCGCATCCTGGCGGCCCTCGACCACATCCACGCCCACCTCGACGAGCAAGACCTCGAGCCGAAGCAGCTGGCCGAGCTGTCTGGCTTCTCCCTGCACCACTTTCACCGCGTGTTCCGCGGCATGGTCGGTGAATCGGTGATGGGCTACGTGCGGCGGCTTCGCCTCGAGCGGGCGGCCTTTCGGCTCCGCCACGCCGGCGGCGAGGTGACCGCGGTGGCATTCTCGTTCGGGTACGAGAGCCACGAGGCGTTCACGCGCGCCTTTCGGGCCCACTTCGGGGTCCCGCCCCGGGTCTATCGGGCGCAGCAGCAGGGCTCGAGCGCCGAAGGCGTCGCGGCGAACCTTCGCGAGGAGCCTTCCCGCTGCTTGTGGGTTCGGCCCTACGTCGGGCCCTACGAGGGCTGCGGCGCGGCTTGGGGAGCCCTGATGGGGCTTGTGCAGGAGCGAGGTCTGCCCGCGCTCGGCCCGGCGATGGGCCTTGTCCACGACGACCCGGAGATCACGGCGCCGGACCGCTGCCGCTACGACGCGGGGTGGATCGTCCGCGCGACGCAGGCCTCGCCGCCCCCCGGGTTCGCGGTCCGCGAGATCCCGGCTGGTCTTCATGCCGTCGCGCTCCACCGTGGGCCGTACTCCGAGATCCTCGACACCTATGTTGGGCTCCTCGGGCGCTGGCTCCCTCGGCAATCTCTGGAGCTCGCGGATGCTCCAGTGGTGGAGCTCTACCTCGATGCGCCAGGCAGCGTCCCCGAAGCCGAGCAGCGGACCGAGGTCGCGGTGAGGATCGCGTGAGCGGAGAGAGGAGCATCGAAATGGCCTGGACCGTGCTTTTCCTCGTCGCGTTTGTCTTCGGTGGCATCGGCCTCGTCGGGAGCGCGCTCCCCCGGGCCCAGACCTTCCGGCACGAGCTGACGCTCGACGCGACACCGGAGGCGGTCTGGGCGCTCATCGCCGAAGACCGTCGCCAACTATGGCGCTCGGACCTCCAGCGGGTCGAGATTCATGACTCGGCCCGCTGGACCGAGGTCTCGAAGCGGGGGCCCCCGGTCCGCTTCGAGCAACTCGAG
>DAIQNR010000198.1:0-6369 GCA_036788295.1 Myxococcota bacterium | reverse complement strand
GACGGCGCGGTGGTTCGCATCGACCTTGGCGACGGCTCCACCGTCGCCGTAGCCGATCGGTTCGACGGGGTTCGGTTCAACAGCCCAAACGATCTCGTGGTCCGGTCTGACGGCACCATCTATTTCACCGACCCGAGCTGGCAGGCCCCGAACCCACCGCCGCAGACCGAAGAGCGGGCCTACCGCATCCCACCTAGCGGACCGATCGAGGCCCTCCCCAACGCTCCAGCGCGCCCGAACGGAGTCGCCCTGTCGCTCGACGAACGGCAGCTGTTCGTCACCGGCACCAGTGGCATGCGCGTCTACCAGCTCGGCGTCGCCGGACAGGTCGTCGCCGGGCCGATGGATGTCCCCGGGATTGGGTCCGGACTCGATGGGCTCGGGCTCGACTGCGCCGGTCATCTGTACGTCGCCGGGGAAGGGAGGATCCGAGTCCTCGACCCTGGTCTCGCGATCATCGGTGAGATCCTGGCCCCGGGCGCCACGAACGTCGCCTTCGGAGGAGAGGATCGCGAGACCCTGTTCGTGACCGCGCTCGGAGCGCAAGCCGGCTTGTATTCGGTCCGGCTCGGGATCCCCGGCCTACCCAACTGAAGTCTTGAAACGCTCGAGCACCGGGCCGGCGCGTGGGCGCAGCGATGGGTGGCAGAGTCTTCCTGACCGTTTGCGCTATCCGGCGGCGGGGCGGCGGCGCTCGCGGTGGTCGCCGCGGCGAGCGGTCACGCCGAGCCGGTCGAACGTCTCGAGCAGGGGGATGAGGTACTTGCGGGAGAGGCCGAACAGGCGCTTCGCGTCGGCGGCGGTGAAGGGACCGTCGGGCAGCTCGGACAGGCGGGCCGCGGCCCGGTCGAGCGAGGCCCGCGAAAAATAGATGCCGTCCTTCGCGTGGACCGCGGCGCCGGCTTTGGCGAGCACCCCCAACACGGCGCGCACCGCCGGCTCCGCCGCCTGGGGCCGAATCGCCGCCGCGATGGCGGCCGAACCGGGCGGCTCGAGGTCGCCGGCCTCGATCGCGGCGAGCACCGCGGCGGACAGATCGCCGCCGCTCCCCGCCCCGGCCACAAAAAACCGCCCGGACTTCTCCTTCAGCCGTCCTGCCCGGACGAGCGCCTTTGCGACCCGCTCCGCGAGCCGCGGCCCGAACTCGGCCCGAAGCGGGCCCCCGACCCGGGTCGCGAGCTCCTGCGGGGTCACCCCGGCCTCCGCCGGCTGCTCGGCGTGAAACGCGGCCACCGCGGCGAGAAGCGGCGCTTCGAGCCGACCGAGCGCGTCTTGGTGAAAGTAGCGGGCAAATCCCGGGATCGACTCTAGGGATGCCACCGCCCGGTCGAGCCGCCTCTCCCCGAGGCCGAGGCGGCGGCCGAGGCTCGTGCGCTCCACTCCGCCAAACCCTGCTTCCTTCGCGAGCGCAGCGGCGGCCATCTGCGGCGAATCCCCCTCGAGCGCGCCGATCGCCGCGAGCGCCACCGGGTCGCGCCGCCGCCGCCGGGGCGGCTCCGGGTCGAGCAACACCCCGCCCCCGATCGTGCGGCCGGCGAGCCCGGGGGCGTCGAAGCCGCGAAGGATGAACCGCTGCCCGGGTAAGCCGGCGACCGACTCCGCGAGCCTCAGGGTGCCCATCCCCGAGCCGCCCGGGGGCAGGCGGTCCACCTCGAACAGGGTGAGGCCGGCCGCCACCGTGCGGGTGCCGAGGTGCAGAGCGAGCCGGGCCCCGGTCGGGAGGTCCCGGTCCCGGCCAGCGAGGTGGTGGATGCGGGCGGAGATCCGGCGGGTCCCGACCGCAGAGCCGGGCGCGACGAGCGCGTCGCCCACGCCGACGTCGGACCGCTCTACCCCGGCGATGGCGACCGCCGCCCGCTCCCCCGCCGCGACCTTCTCGGCCGCGCCCCCAAACTGCTCGAGCGACCGGATCCGGCCCCGCAACGCCCGCCGCCCCGGCGGCGGGGGGAGAATCTCTACCTCGTCGCCGACCACCGCGGTCCCGGACAGCACCGTCCCGGTGACGACGGTGCCAAAACCCCGCACCGACAGCGCTCGGTCCACGGGAAGAAAGAAGCGGGCCCCCGGGTCCCGGGCGGGCGCAGAGACGAGCGCGGCCTCGAGCGCGGCGAGCAGCTCGGGCAGGCCCTGCCCGGTCTCGGCCGAGCAAGGGACGACCGGGGCGTGTTCGAGAAAGCTGCCCTTCACCGCGGCGGCGACGTCCTCTGCGGCGAGCGCGGCCAGCTCCGGCCCGGACTTGTCCACCTTGCTGAGCGCGACCACGCCCCGGCCGATGCCGAGCAGCCCGCAGATCTCGAGGTGCTCCCTCGTCTGGGGCATCACCCCTTCGTCGGCCGCCACCACGAGCAAGGCGACGTCGATGCCGACCGCGCCGGCCACCATGGTCCGAACGAAGCGCTCGTGCCCGGGCACATCGACGACCCCCGCCCGGCCCCCTTTTGGCAAGGACAGCGGCGCAAAGCCGAGCTCGATGGTGATGCCCCGGCGCTTCTCTTCGGGCAGCCGGTCGGTGTCCACCCCGGTCAGCGCCCGCACGAGCCGGGTCTTCCCGTGGTCGATGTGCCCCGCCGTACCGACGATCACCCCGGGAAGCTAGCAGACCGCGAGGGTCAGGAGCACCGGCCCCGGAGAAGTCGCCGCTGAAGACGAATCTTTTGCGAAAGAGCTGCACCGACCACGGCCGAGAGCCGAGTCGTCTCTCGTTCAGGGTGGATTTGAAGCTGCTTGGATGCGCCTGCAGCGCGAGTTCGACATGGTACGCGAGATATCCCTAGAGCCTGAGCAGGCGGACCGCAATCTCATGGACTTCGTCCCACTCCGGGCGGTCCTCGGTGGCCCACAGGGCCACTTGTCCCACGAACTCGGTCCACTCCAGGGCGGGCAGGACGACGCTCGAGTCCAGGTAGTCGACCCGGACCTGGTGGAGGCCGTCGAACTCGTCGGGGGCTTCCTCCGCGAACACCACGCCGACCCGGCCCTCGAAGTCGAAGCCCTCTTTGTCCCGGGCGCCGGCCACGAGGCGGGTTGGGGAGAGGATCCAGCCGGTGTTCAGCGTCTCGGCCAGAGGCTCGTCGGCCGGATCGAGCGCGATGCAACGCAGGCCCACCCGCTCCTCCGGGGCCGGCGAGGCCGGACCGGGCCCGGCTGCGCTCGGGTCGTCGCCGCTGCTCGCGAGCTCCACTCGGAAGCGACGGCCGGCGATGGTTAGGGTCTCGGTGCGCCGCATGGTTCACCTCATGGGGGTGGGACGTTGATGCCGAAGGAGTCGAGCTGCCCGTTGCGAACCCAGCCGATGAACTCCACGCCGTTGACGTTCCGGGTGAACGTGCCGCTGCCGACTGCGTCCCCGAAGACGTCGCGCATGAGCCGCTCGACGTCCCGCTGGGACCAGATCGCCGGGTCGAACAGGGTCTTCTGGTGGGTGCGGCCGCCCAGGTTGGTGGTGATCTGCCCTTGCGGCGTCGCCTGGTACATGCGGTAGTCCACCACCTGCACGCCGGGGAAGCCAGGGACATCGCGGGCGCCGACCACCTGGCCCTGGCCCGCGAGCGCCGCTTGGAAATCGGCCGGACGATGGGCACCGTTGATCCCGCGGCTCCGCTGCCCGATCGTGCCCGGCGTAAACATGTGCTGGGCGGTCGGCGCGAAGTTCTGGGACACCGGCCCGCCCGGAGCGTGGTTCGTCGGGTGAGGGTTGAGCGGCGTGGCGCGCCTTCCTTGGTGGAGCATCCCCTCGCGGAGCCGGGTGAAGTCGAAGGCGTCCTGCGGGCGCACGTTGGCGAGCCTCGTGCGCGACAAGGCCGCACCTCCCCAAAAAGCCATCGAGAGCCCGATCTGGGCCCGCTCGGCGCCCGAGAGCTGATCCCACTGGGTGAGGAGGGTATGGCCGCTGTTGGCGATGGCGGCCCCGTCGGCGACGAACGCCCCCACGTTCAGGGCGGCCGCGGTCGAGGCGACGAGCGGGCTCGCCGCGTGGCCCACCCGCGCGAGCCGTCCCGCCGCCGCCGTCGCGCCCACGGCCCCGAAGCCGAGCGCGTTCGCGCCGAGCGAGAGCCAGTCGCTCCGGGCGCCGGGATCGGCGAGCGAGAGGGTCTGACCATGGGTGGCCCGGTCGTAGAGGCTCGCCGCGCTCCGCCCCGCGCCGTAGAGCGAGGCCCCGCCGAGGACGAGCGGCGCCGCGGTGCCGCCGGAACCGAAGATGATCGCGCCGCCGGCGACGACCCCTCCCACCAGCGCCGCGCCGTCGAGCACCTGGAGCGCAAGCTCGCCGAAAGTATCCACGGTGCGCGGAGTGTTCGCGCTGCCGAGACGCACTTCCCCGTCGGACCCGGCGGCCAGGTGACCGCCCGCGGGATAGACCATGTTGCCCGGCGGGAGCTGGTTGTTTCGCCTCCAGTCCTCGAAGTCCCGATAGGTTCGGCCGGTGTTGTCGACGAATCGGTCCGCGCCGGTCTCGGCGTCCCGCACCCGAAAGAGCGGCAGCTGAACCGGCCCGGTTCTCTCGCTCGAGTACTGAATCGGGAGGACGGTGACTTCGGCGCTCTGGCCGCCGACCCTCCGGATCGCGTCCGCTACCGGCTGCACCAGCGCAGCGGCCTCGCCCTCGGCGTAGAGGCTGTGCTCCCCGGCGGCGATGGCGGCCTCGCGCGCGTCCCGGGCGGCGGTGCTCTCGCCCTCGGGCACGTGGGGCGCAAGCCCCATCGCGAAGCCTACGGTGTTGTCGAGGTGGCTTCCCGGGAGCGCGGCGGGCGCATCGCCCCGCAGCTCGAGAAAGTCCTGGGCGCGGGCCGCCGCGAGCGGGCGGGTGACTTCGGGGTGGGTCCACCCGCTGCCGCCGTGGGCCCGCAGACGGGCGCCGTCGAGCTCGGGGTTGGCGCGGAGGACCTGGAGGGCCTCGGCCCGGGCGGCGACAGGCACGTCGTTGCCGGCCAAGAGCTCTCGCCCTTGGCTGGTCTCTAGGATGCCGGCGAAACGGGCAGCCTCGGCGCGCCGGGCGGTGGTATCGCCGGGGTGCCAGTGCGCCGCGAGCGCGGCTCCCATCTGCTCCGGGAGGGCCCGCTGCCGCTCATAGGCCGAAGCCGGCAGCTGCTCGAAGGCGGCCTGGGTCAGGGCCTCGCTCGCGGCGGTCGCGGGCCCGAGGGCGGCTGCCTCGAGGAGCGAGCCCACCGCCTCGGCGCGCTCGTCCGGGAACGTGTGCCCCAAGCCCCCCAGGCGTTGGTCATCGGGGCGGAGCGCGGTGATCAGGCCCGGGGCGTCGGAGCCGAGCCGGTCGAGCATCGCCCGCCGGATCTCGGGGTCGCCGGCGGCGGTGACCGCGGCGGTGGCGAGCGTGGCCCCCGCGAGACGGGAGAGCGGGTCATCGGGGTCGCGAGCGGCGGCCACGGCCCGGCCGGCGAAAGCGTCCGCCACCGGAGCGGCGAGGGTCCGGTCCTCGCGGGCGGCGTGGACGATGCGGTTCGTACCGTGGGCGAGGCGCAGCGTGTCCTCGTTTTCCTGCCAAAGGTCGGTGGTGCGCTCCACCAGGAGGCGCTGCTCCGGCGCGCTGAGCTCGCCGAGGTGTGAGCGCCCCCGGAGCGCCTCCACCGTCTCCTCACCGGGGAAGCGGGAGTCCCGGTGCTCCTGCACGAAGGCGTCGATCGCGGCGCGCCGCGCCGGGTCGATCTCACTGGGCCCCGTCTGCTCGGGGCTACCCACCGGCGCGTCCGCCACCAAGCGGTCAGCGACCGCGGCCAGCGCCGGATCGGCGTCGATGCGCGCGGCTCTCTCCTCCGACGGGAGGGCGAGCAAAGCCTGCACGCGCTCGGCAGGGACCGCGCCCGCCTCGGCGTAGGCAGGCCAGGCCGCCCCGGCGGCAGCGACGGTCTGTCGGTTCGCCCACTCCTCCGCCGAACGATGGGGCCAGCCCCGGGGGTTCGCCGGCGCCGGGCCGTCGTTCGGATCCCAGACCCGTCCCGTTGCCCGATCCCGGACCAGCACGTGCCCGGCGCCGTTGGCGTTGCCCTCAGCGGCGCTGCGGAGGTCGTCCATGAAGACCAGCTCGTCGCGACCGGGCTTGGCCATCGTGGCGCCAGCCTCGAGACAGTTCACGTCCCCGTCGCCCAGGCGCTCCGTCCTGAGGGTGGTGGGGGTGCCCTCCAGCCGGCCTCGAAGCTGTTGGGTGGCCGCCTCCTCGACGGCGCGACGCTCCGCAGCACGCACGGCGGGCTGGGTCTCGGACAGGAGGCGAGCCCGGCTCCGACTCGGCGAGGGAGCGTCTCGAGCCTCGACGACATCGGCCTCGACGGAGCGTCGCGTGTCCGGGTTCCCGGACAGCGCACTCCAACGCTCGGCGGGGCGCTCCGCGGCCGGGCGCTCAACGGAGGGGCGCTC
>DAIQNR010000197.1:4291-6437 GCA_036788295.1 Myxococcota bacterium | reverse complement strand
CCGGCGCCGTTTGGGACCACTTGAAGGAGGTGAGGTCCGTGCTCGAATCGATGAGCAAGCTACGAGATATATTGACCGGAGTGATACAGCATCAGGGAAGACTTGGAGGGGCTCCCGGGGAATTCGCCCCGATCCTTGCGGCGGTTAAGGAGTTGGAGGCACGCATCGAGGCCTTCTTGGAGCTGACATGAACCAACGAAACAACATCATTCTCAGGGGTTCCGCGAATGCTCATGAACTCGCAAGGGCGATCTTCTACGCTGGGCGAGCTGGAGAGGAGAGCTTGTTGGACGCCATCTCGAGCTATCTCGACCACCGGGATCCCGACGTTCGAGGTGCTGCCATCCAGGCCCTCGTGTTTTCGATGGAGAAAGAGCAATATTTCGAAAAGGCCATCGAGATGCTCCAGGACGAGGCTTTCGGGGTACGCCTGCTGGCGATGTCGGGCCTAGGCTGCATCGCTCGGAAGAAACCGGAGCTCAGAGAACGAGCTATCGCCGCGCTGATGGCCTTTCTTCGAGCTGCGCCATCTTCTCTGGACGCACACAAAGCCTACCGATCCCTCAAGGAGCTTGGTGTCGTTCCGTTTCGACAGTGGGATGAAGAGCCTCCGTCGGAGGTTCTTGCTTCCGTCGAAGCGGCCATGGGCAAGCTTCCGGAGCCTAGGTGATCCGGCACCGTCGTGGGTTGATCTAGGGCGACTGCCGGGCTCACTCCGGCCAGCGGCGGTGGGCGAGCAGGTGCTGGTTCAGCCGCCGGAGCTCCTCGACGCCGAGCGCCTCGACGGCCGCCTCCTGCTCGGGCGTCGGCTCGATCTCGAACGCTTCGCAGAGCCCCCGGAGCGTCGTGCGGAGCTCGCCCAGCTGCCCCTGCCTCTTGATTTCGGCCATCTCGGCGCGGTGGAGCTCGAGATGGTGCTCGCGCCAGCGCGCGAGGTCTCGGGCCTTCGGGTCCTGGCTGAGGACCTCGAGGGCGTCGTTCGCCTTCTGGATCTGCGGGTTGCTCATGGCTAGCTTCCTCCTCTCCTCTGCGGTCTTCGCGGCCAGGAACCGGGCCCAGGGGGTCACCAAGCCCACATTGCCTCGCTTGACCAACCCCACGTCCGCTGCGCTTTCAGGCTCGAGGCGAAAAGGCGCACCTCAGCCCGAGGTTGGACCGGCGGATCGATGGGCGGACCCCCGAGCGACCGGACAACCGTGCGTCGCGCGAGGGGGTGAGCCACGACCCGCCGCGGACCGGGCGACTCCTTTCTCTTTCGTACCAAACCATCGAGCCATTCCGAGACATTTCCCAACATATCCAGCGCGCCGAAGGGCGACGCGCCGGCGAGGAACCGCCCCACGGGCGACGTGGCGCTGAATCCATCATGGGCGCCGGAGAGGTTGGCGCGGGTTGGGGTAGGTCCCTCGTCGCCCCAAGGGTACCTTCGACCGTCGACGCCTCGGGCCGCCTTTTCCCACTCGGCCTCCGTCGGGAGACGCTTTCCCGCCCAAGCGCAATAGGCTCGCGCCTGCTCCCAGTCCACGCAGTTGACCGGGTGATCTCGCCGGCCGCTGGCCCCGAAGTTGCAGTCGTTGCGAGTGTTCGGCGCCGAGCAAGCACCGGCCTCCACGCAGGCCGAATACTGGCCCACGGTGACTTCGGTTCGGTCGATGAGAAAGGTGGGTAGCTCGATGGTGCGACCCCTCTCGTCGCCGTGACAATTTGTCCGCCTTCTCATCGCATCCCACGAAAAACGGCCCCGCCGGGACCTCCACCATGCCCTCGACCGAGCCCCAAGTCTTCCGCCGGGGGCTCGTTTTCGGGATGAGCCCCTGCAGCCGGTCCGCGGAAAGACCCACGTGGCGGCCGTGGTCCTTCACCTCAACCTCCACCCGGGGAAGCTCCGCCATCCAGCCCTCGATTCTCTTCTCGACCTCGTCGACATGCAGCTTCTCTTCCAGGAGATTGCCCTGCCACGTCCATAGAAACGCCGCCGGCAAAGTGCTCACCCCAAACCTTTCGGCCAATGTCCCGTCCTCGTCACACAAGAGGACGTCTGGCCGCCAGGGGACGTTCTGGCACTGCTCGCGGTCGTCCTTCACCGACACCACGACGAACCTGAGCCCCCGCTCCGCGTACTTTCGCCGAAGCGCCTCCCACCGCG
>DAIQNR010000197.1:0-4191 GCA_036788295.1 Myxococcota bacterium | reverse complement strand
ACGACGAACCTGAGCCCCCGCTCCGCGTACTTTCGCCGAAGCGCCTCCCACCGCGGCGCCGCCGCGATGCACGGCCCGCACCACGTCGCAAAAAAATCCACCACGAGCAGCTTCGCCCCAGGCACCGATAGCTGAGCCTCCACATCCAGCTCCGCTGCCTGGACCGAAACCGCCGCGCCCGAAATCGCAGGGATCGTCAGCGTCATCACACCCGCCGCAACCCAGCGCCCCAGTCGCCTTCGCTCTGCCATGTCCCGTCGCGTGTACCCGACCCTTCCGCCCCGCACAAGCCAGCCCTCGGCCAGGCGGAGGGGGCTTGGCACTGAACGGAGCATCCGTTCCCGGCGCGGTCGGCGCTGCCTGGGTTGCACAATGGTCGCAGCAAGGTGGTCGCAGCGCGGTGGTCGCAGCTCGGTTTCGAGAATGACCCCGCCGGCCGCGCGGCCTCGATCCCCCGCCCGGCCGCACGGCCTCGATCCCCCGCCGGCCGTGCGACCCCCGGCCCGGGTCAGGGCGATGTCGGATGATGGCGTCAATAGTGCCCCCCCCACCTGGACAGCGACGCGGTCTTGCGTCACCCATGGGGCATGACTGAGGCGGCCGAAGCTCTCGCGGACTTTCGGGCTCATGAGCAGGCGGTGCTGCTCGATGCGCTCGACGCCGCGCGGGGCTCGGTTCTGCTCGTCCACGGGCCGCGAGGGGTGGGAAAGGCGAGGCTCGCCGCCCACCTCGAGCGAGAGGCGGCGGCCCGGGCCGATGTCGCGGTGGTGTCGGCGCGCTGCCCGCCGGCGGGCGCCCAGAGCTTTCATCCGTTCGCCGAGATCGCCCGGCAGCTGATGGCTTGGGCCGACCGCCGAGGGCTGACCGAGACGCTGGTCGATCCCTTGGTGCCCCTGCTCGCGCCGGTCATCGAGCGGGGGGGATCGCCCGCTGCTGCGACCCCTTCGCTGGAGCAGAGGCTCGCGTTTTTCGACGGTTGCCTCCGGTTCTTCCGGGGCGTCGCCACCCACGGCCGCTTGTGCGCGGTGGTGCACGACCTCGAGCGGGCGGACGCCGACACGCTGGAGCTCGCCGCGTACCTCGCCGACGAGCTGTTCGAGGACGGGGACACCGGCCGGGGGGTGCTCGTCCTCTTGGCCCGTCCGAACGAGAGCCCCGAAGGCCGGGTCCGGGATTTCATCGCCGAGTTCGAGGCCCGCCCGGGGGCGAAGGTGCTGGCCCTCGAGGGGCTCGATCTCGAAGGGCTGCGCCGGTACGTGCAGTCGCCCCATCTGCTCGAGAAGCTGCTCGCTGCCTCCTGCGGGCTCCCGCAAGCGGTCGATGCGCTCATCGCCGGGCTGCCGACCAACGTCGAGGAGCTGTTCGAGCGCCGGATGCGGACCCTCAGCCCGCTCGCCCGGTCGCTGCTGTCGGCGCTCTCGGTGTCGGCGCGGCCGGCGTCGGCCCGCCAGCTCTCGGAGGTGACCGGGGCGCCGAGCCGGGACGTGGCGCAAGCTCTGAGCGGGCTTCGGGCCGACCGGATCATCGAGCGCCGCATCGAGCACGGGGAGCTGCAGTTTTCGTTCGTTCGCCGCAGGGACCTCGAGGTGGCCCTTCGATCGGCCGGGGCCGAGGAGCAGGCGGTCCTGCACGGCCGGTGGGCGAGCAGCCTGGCCGCCGACCGGGACGCTGACGGCCAAGCTCTCGTCGCCTACCACCAGCTGCGCTCCGACGAGCCCTCGCTCGGGGTCCCGCTCGCGGTCGAGGCGGCCGAGCGGCACGCGGTGGCCGGGGCGATCCACGCCGCGCTCGAGCTGCTCGAGGACGCCCTGCCCCACGCCGAGGCCAACCAGCGGCTCGCCGTGCTCGGACGGCTCGCCGATCTGGCCCCGCTGACCGGGAACCCAGCCCGCGCGCTCCGGTATGTGGATCGGTGGAAAGCGGAGCTGCCCCCGGAGCGCCGGGCGGTCGCGCTCCTTCGGGAGGCGGAGCTTCACAACGCCGCCGGCAACCACCAGCTCGCGCTCGAAGCGGTCGAGATCGCGCGCTCTGGGCCGGCGCCGGACCGGGCGCGGCTCGAAGGGTGCGCGGCCGAGGCGCTCTACCAGCTCGGCCGGCACGCCGAAGCGGAAGCGGCCGTTCAGCGCGCCCTCGGCCAGCTCGGCGAAAACCCGGATGAGATCCGGTTTCGGATCGACCTCGAGAACCAGCTCGGCAAGGTCCAGCTCGCTCGCGGGGCCGTGGACGAGGCGGTCCGGAGCTTCGAAGCGACGCTCGCCGCCGCCGAGCACCATGGGCTCGCGGCAGAGGGGGCTCGGGCGCTCGTCAACCTGGGGCTCGTTCGCGTCCGCCGGGGCGAGCTCGGCCCGGCCGAGGCCGCGCTCGGGGCGGGGATCGAGAAGGCCAAGGAGGCGGGGGACCTGGTGCGGCTCGCCTTCGGGCACCTGAACCTCGGCACCCTTCACCACCAGAGCGGCGCGCTCGGATCCGCGCTCGTCCAGTACCGGGAGTGCCGCTCCCTGTTCCGCCGGCTCGGGCAGCGAACCCAGCTCGCCCGGGTGCTGACGAACCTCGGCAACCTGTACCTGCTGTGCGGCGACCTCGGCCGTGCGAGGCAGACCCTCGACGAGGCCCTCCACCTGGCCAAGATGTCGAGCGCGGAGCGGGTCGTGGCCCTCGCGACGGTGGTGGACGGGGCGCTGCTCGCCGCCGAGGGGCACATCGACGCGGCGGAGGCGCGGCTGCGGGAGGGCGCGCTGCTGCAGCAGACGTCCGGGGCGGAGCGGCCGGTCGAGGCGATGCTCGAGCTGTGCGACGTCGCCCGGCGGGCGGGTCGCCTCGACCGGGCCCGGGCGGCGCTCGAGGAGGCAAAAGCGAGCCTAGACGGCGTGGACAGCCCGGTGCTCGGCGCCCGGATCCGCTGCCTCGCCGCCGCGCTCGATCCGGCGAAGGGGACGGCCGAGCTCGAGCTCGCGCGGGAGGTCTTCGTTCGGTTTTCGCGGCGGCTCGGCGAGCGCGACGCCGAGCTCAACCTGGCCCGGGCGCTTCACGCCGAGGGACGCCCGGAGATGGCCCGGGTCCGACTCGAAGCGGCCCGGCGGCTGCAGGTAGGCGTTGCCAAAGGGCTCCCGGAGCGGCTCGCCGGTCGCTTTCTCGCCGCCGCTCCGCAGGCGGAGGTCGAGGCGCTCGCGCTCGAGATCGAAAACCCGACCACCTTTCAGCCGCCGGTTCAGGCTCCGGTCCCGATTCGGGCCGACGCTAGGGCCCCCGCCGATGGCCGGGCCCCCGCGGAGCAACGCCCCGCCGATCGCGCCCCGGAGTGGGAGGCCCGGTACGGCGCGATCGTGGGCCGATCCCCGAAGCTGCTGCGGGTTTTTCGGATCCTCGACCGCATCGCGTCGTCCGAGGGCACGGTGCTGGTCGTCGGCGAATCGGGCACCGGGAAGGAGCTGGTCGCCGAGGCCATTCACCGCAACTCGACCCGGGCCCGCGGCCCTTTCGTGAAGTTGAACTGCGCCGCCCTCGTCGAGTCCCTGCTGCTCTCCGAGCTGTTCGGGCACGAGAGGGGGTCGTTCACCGGGGCCCACCAGCGCAAGATCGGTCGGTTCGAGATGGCGGCTGGGGGAACGCTCTTTCTCGACGAGATCGGCGACATCTCCCAAAAAACGCAGGTCTCCTTGCTGCGGGTGCTCCAGGAGCGCGAGTTCGAGCGGGTCGGCGGAGGCCAGACCCTCAAGCTCGACGCTCGGCTCGTGTTCGCGACGAACAAGAACCTGGCCGAGATGGTGCGGGAGGGGACCTTCCGCGAGGACCTGTACTACCGGCTCAAGGGGATCACGGTGGAGCTGCCGCCGCTTCGGGAGCGGCCTGAAGACATCTTGGCCCTCGCCGAGCACTTCCTCGACCACTTCGCGCAGGAGAGCGGCGAAGAGGCCCTGCGGATCGACCGGGAGGCGGAGGCGCTGCTCGTTCGGTACGGCTGGCCGGGCAACATCCGAGAGCTCGAGAACGTTCTCCGTTCGGTGGCGCTGTTCGCCGAGGGTCCCGTGCTGAGAGCCCGGGACTTCGACGAGTACGGCGACCTGTTTCGAAGCGAGGTGCTCGGACGGTGGCCCCCGGAGTTTTCGTCGGGGGAGCTCGGCTCGGGACCGGCGGACCTCGGCTCGGGACCGGCGGACCTCGGCTCGGGACCGGCGGACCTCGGCTCGGGAC
>DAIQNR010000196.1:0-6462 GCA_036788295.1 Myxococcota bacterium | reverse complement strand
CTTAGGAGGGTGGCAAGACGGTGGATTTCCGCCAAGCGAGCCAAGCGACGACGGCGATTGCGGCCGAGGTGAGCCACAAACCAAGGATGGTCCGGCCAATGTCCTCGAACGGCGAGGGTTCTTCGAGCCGGAGGCTCGGGAGCCGCTCCAGCTCGGGGCGGCCCAGCCGGGAGCCGGACATGGCGAGGGGCACCACGAAGGCGCGAAGGTCATGCTGAAGGCCGTCCATCGCGTCATGAGCCCGCCCTTGGCGCCGATGGCCGGTTCCGGCCAGCTCGGCAAGGGCCGTGAAGGTCGTGCTCGCCGGCGAAAACGACAGCAGCATTCCTGCGATCGCGCGCTGCCGCTCCGCAGCGGCGCGATGGGTTCGGACCAGCGGTGCCAGCGCCCGTTCCACGTGGAGGGTGGTGGCATGAACGGACGCCATCCAATCCCCGGGACGGGCTTCGAGCTCGGGGTGGGATTCCATGAAGTCGGCCACGATCCGCTCGCTGTTCTTCTTGGCCTGCTCGGAGGCGTCACGAAGCTCCACCGCGAGCTCCGCGGCCGTGGGCGCCGGGGCAAGAACCTGCACCGCCGCGTTGACTAGGGCCGGGAGAATCACCACCGCAGAAACCCATGCGGTCACCGCGGCGATCGCGTGCCAGCTCGGGGACCGAGCCCAGGCATCGAGCGCGACCCAGCCAGCGAGCCAAATGGCGATGTAGGGGGCGACGAGGGCTACGGTCGCGACGGGGATTCGCGGGTCGGTCGAGCCGGCCACGAGCCAGCCGGCCACAACTTCGGCGATGGCCAAGACGGCCGCGGTGGCGAGAAAGAACGCGATCCCGCGGGCGAAGGCGCGGGCCGCTGCCAGCCGGCTCGCCGAGACCCCATGGGCAGCAAGCGCGGCTAGCATGCCCCGGGATCGATCCGTCGCCACCAGGTCGCCGCTCGCCACGAGCAGCAGGGGGAGCAAGAACACGAGCACAAAGGCGACGTCGAAGCGGCCGAGGCTGAGCCGACCCGGGTCGGCCGGGTCCGCAACCCAGCGCGCGGACACCGCTGAGCCGATGGTTACCACCGGGTCCCGCTGCTGAAGGTCCGAGAGCCCCCGCGCGATCCAGAGCCCAGGCGGAGGTGGGACGAGGGCCGGCCGCCCCGAGCGACCGAGCACCCAAGGGTCCCGAGGGTCGAGCCAGCTAGGGGGCTCCTCGTCTTCCCCTGCCTCGATCCGCTCGATTTGGCCGAGCATCTCGGTGACGCGGGCCTGTTCGGCGCTCTTGGCTGCCGCGAATCGAAGCCACTGGGCGCGCGCATCGGCGATCCCAAGGCCGGCGGCGACGGCGAGCAGTCCGGCGTGCACCAAGACCAACGCGAGAATCCCTCGGTCGGACCGAACCCGATCGAGCTCCGTCCAAATCAGCGATCTCATCGGTGGAGCCTCCGGGAGCCGCCCGCGAGCAGCAGCAGAGCGAGCCCGGCCCACCCTGCGAGCGCGAAGAGTGCCGAGCGCGTCGGGGCGAGCGCCTGTTCATCGGGCGGTGCCGCGAAGGAAAACGCAGGCACCGAAGCCCACAACTCATGGTCGGCCTTGTACCCCCAATCTCCGCTCTTCGAGCTGTGGGCGAGATCATCGTTCAACTTCTTCACGAACGCCCGCCGGTAGGCCTCGGCGGCCTGGACGAAAGCCCTCAAATGGGCGGCATCGGTACCGGCCGCGGCCTGGGAAAGGGTTCGGAGGGCGAGCAGCGGCACCACGAACCCCAGCGCCGCCCGGCGCTGGCTCCGCTCTACGTTCCCCTCATGAAGCGCCCCGATGATTCGGTCGTGAGCGGCGTCGGAAATCTCCTCGTCGAGCTGCATTTCGAGCCCGTCGAAGTTGACGGGCAGGTCCTCTCGGCGGCTGACCCCGTGCCGCTCGAAGAGCTCCCGCTCGAGCGCCTCGACCCGAGCCCGGTACGCCTCAGCGCCGCCCTTTTGGTTCCTGAGGTCGATGGCGACCTGGGCCGCGGTCGGAAGCGGCTCGAACATCGCCTCGACCTCCGCGACGATCCTGGGGATGGCGAGCACCGAAAAGACCCAAAACGCGATAAGCCCAACGAGCGCACCGCGGCTCGTGGTCGCCCACACCGACCCAGCGAGGGCGAGCCCGAGCCACCCGGCGAAATACAAGCCGTAACCCAGGACGAGCGCGCCGACCCGCCACGGGCTGAGCCCTCCGCCGGCAACCAGTAGGGTCGCCAACAGCGGCGGGACCAACAGAAGCCCGAGCGTGCATGCGAGCCCGAGACCTTTGCCGAGCAACCATTGGCGCGGCGAGACGCCGAGCGCGAGGGCCAAAGCCAGGGTGCCTCGCTCCCGCTCGCCGGCCACCGAGGAGAACGCGAGCCCGATGATGAGGAGCGGCGCGAGCACGGCGAGCACTCCGGCCGGAGTGAGGACCCCGAGCCGATCGGCCACACCGGCATCGTCGGCAGCGCGATCTCCGAGAAGGTTCTGGTGGTGGGCTTCCAAATAGACCATTCGGCCCGAATGGGGGACGACCCCGGGGTCGAAGGCGGACAGCGCTGGCGGGGGCCAGAACGCGTACACCCCGTAGTGGGCAGCCGAGTGGGGGTTCTTTTCCCCTTGCTCGAGCCACTGCCGCCGCATCGCGGCGCTGGCCTTCTCTTCGAGCCGCCGATCTCGAGCCTGCCGCTCGAGGCCCAGCTGCGCCGCCAGGGCAACGAGAACCCAGAGGATGGCAACCGCGAGCGCCAGCCTACGATCCCTCGTCAGGCCCACGAGATCACGCCGGGCGACGAGCAGGATCACGCCGGACCTCGCAGGTAGCGTTGCTCGAATTCCCCCGGGTCGAGCTGCCTCGGCTCGATCAGCTGCTCGAGCTGGCCATTGCGGAGGATCCCCACCCGGTCGGCCGTCTGCCTGGCCCGAAACAAGTCGTGGGTGACCATGAGCACCGCGCCTCCCCGCCCCGCGTAACCGAGCACCAGCCGCTCGAGTTCGCTCGCCGCCGTCGGGTCGAGGCCGGAGGTGGGTTCATCGAGCAGGAGGCCGGCGGCGCCCCGCGACAGGGCGAGCACGATGCCGAGCTTCTGGCGCGTCCCTTTGGAAAGAACGCCCACGTCCCGCCGGGCGTCGTCGCGGGCGACCCCGAGCTCGCCGCAAAGCGAGAGCCAGCCCGCCTCGTCCCGCACCGGCCCCCCTGCGAGCGCGGACAGGTACCGAAGGTTCTCGAGTCCGGTCATTCGCGGGTACAGCGACAGCTGCTCCGGCAAGTAGGCGAGGCGGCGGCGCGCCTCGAGCGGCGAGTCGGAGACCGAGCGTCCGAGGACCTCCACCGTTCCTCGAGCCGGAGCGACGAGACCGAGGAGCGCGTGGAGCGTGGTCGTCTTGCCAGCCCCGTTTCCGCCGAGCAGGCACACGACCTCGCCCGGGGCGACCTCGAGGTCGAGCCCTCGTACGACGTCCCGCCCACCGCGGCGGACCCACAAGCCTCTTGCCTCGACAACGGGGGCCATGGCGCAGACGATGAAGCGGCCGGTTCGCAAATGCAACGGATTTGCATCAAGGAGAGGCCGAGGGCCTGAAACGAAGTAAGCTGGGCCATCTCATCGAGCACCGCTTCCACCCCGCGATTCGCTCGGCCGACCGGCCAGCGGAAACGCGAGGCCCGGGGCCACCGGGACCGCGCCCATCCTTTCGTGGGTCGCGTCTACCACCTGGCGCCGCGGATCCTGAACAGGCGCGCCCGACGCCCGATGCGCGGCCGGCCCCGAGGCGCGATCGTGCAGCGGTGCGAGCCACGGGACCTTCAGGTCGGCCCCAACGGGGGGTTGGGGGAGACAGGGGGCGGATCCGCGGCCCGGATCGCGCCCAGGACGGGGCGTCTTCGAAGGAAACCGCCTTGCCGCTGAACGCGCATTCGGAGGCCCCATCGGACGTCCGGTTCGAGCCGAGGTCGGGTCCGGGCAACGCGGTCGCGGTTCGGGCCAAGGCGTCGGCGTTGCTCGGTCCGGTGGTGCCCACGTCCGAGGCGCCGCTGCCAAAACCGCCCGCTCCCGCGCTCACCCGGCCCGTGGGGGCTGAAGTGGAGCACGGCGGCCAGACGAAGCGGTTCGTCGGCACGACCCACGACGGGAGGCTCGCGGTTGCGGGAAAAAAGGGTCGCCCCCAAGCGGTCCGAACCGACGAAGTGCGTTTTCCGAGCACTTCGGCATGCCATCCGCTCGCCTCGGTGAAGCCGGGGGCGGTGCGGCGCGCCGGAGCGGACCTCCAAGCGACCCTGAGCGCCGTGCTCGATGGCGCCGCGCCCGGACACTTGCCCGCTCGGCGATACGTCGATGCGCTCGCGGCCCAGGGCCACAGTACCTACCTCGTCGGCGGGGCGGTGCGAGACGCCATCCAGGGCGTCACCGCCCGCGACGTGGATCTCGTCGGGACGGCGCTGCCCAAGGAGATCCGAAAGGTTGGGGAGAAGCTCGAAGCCGAAGGGGGTCAGCCGGTGGCCTCGGGGCCGTGGGTCGATGGTTTCGGGGCCGTGCTCTTCGGCGGCCAGCAGCTCGACATCACCGCGATGAAGGTTCGGAGCCGCGAGCTGCCGAAGAAGGTCAAGGCTCTGTTTGGCACCGACATCGGCGAAGACGCGGCCGGCCGAGACTTCACCATGAACGCGGTGTACTACGACCCGAAGAATCGGCTCGTGATCGATCCCACCGAGACCGGCGTCCGGGACGCGATGAGCCGGACCCTGCGCCTCGTGCCCCACCCGAGCGAAGCGAACGCGAGCCATGTCATGCGGGCCTACAAATTTCGGCTCCGCGGGTACGAGCTCGCGCCTGGTCTCGCCGCCGAGCTCCGGTCCATCACGGAGCGCACGTTTTCGGGACACGGGTTCGCGGGCGCAGTCGCGCGAGCCTCGCCGCACGGCGCAAAGACCGAAGAAGCCGCCGGCGCCTGGCTCGACGAGGTCTCCCTGGCCATGAAAAAAGACGGGCTCGGGGATCTCTTCGCGCGCTACCTCGAGCCCGCGCGCGGGGATCTCATCCTGCGCATCGCCTCGAGGAACGGGCCATGATCTACGTCGTCGAACTGACGAAAACCCCCGAGGGTTGGCGGCTTCTCCTGCCCGACTCGGTCCACGGCTCGGAAGACTTCGACCGGGTGGGGTCGCTCGACGGGTTCGACGTCGAGACCATGGAGGTGGACATCGACGACCGCCGCGTGCAGCTCCCGGTCTACCAGCGGGGAGCGATGGCCTTCGTGCGCATGGAAGACCTCCCGACCGAAGACCCTGACGACGACGACGAGGTCGTTGCGGATTAGGCGGAGTCGGGCGCCCTCGGATTGCCGGCTGGTTGCGTTCGGGCTCGGTCCCCTCGATGCTCCCGGGCGTGCGGCGAGAAGGAACCCTCCGCCGACGAGACCTCCTCCTGGGCCTAGCCGGGGCCGCCGGGCTCGGTTCGCTCCCGTCGCCCGCCCGGGGGGCCCCAGCCCGAGGCCAGGCGCGCGTGGTGCTCCTCGGGACGAAGGGCGGCCCTCGGCCGGGGAAGGAGCGCATGGGGCCGAGCAGCGCTCTCGTGGTCGGAGGCGAGATCCACGTCGTCGACTGCGGCGACGGGGTCGCGACGCAGCTGAGGCGGGCCGGCCTTCTCCTGAAGGACATCCGCGGCATCTATCTGACCCACATGCACTCCGACCACACCGCGGACTACGGGAACCTCCTGTATTTCGCCTGGTATTCGGGGCTGCAGCGGCCCATTTCGGTGTTCGGGCCGCCCGAGGTCGCAGGCTTGACGAAGGCCGCGCTCGACTACCACGCGTTCGACGTCGCGGTCCGGCAGGAGGACGAGGGGCGCCGCACGATGGCCGACCTGGTCGACGTCCGCCCCCTCGACGGCCCCGGCGAGGTGACGCGGCGGGGTCCGGTGCGGGTGCGCGCGGGGCTCGCGAATCACCCCCCGCTCGAGCCGAGCTTCGCCTACCGCTTCGACACCGCGGCCGGCTCGGTGGTGTTCTCGGGGGACACCGCGCCCACCGAAGCGCTCGTCGAGCTCGCCCGGGGCGCCGACCTCCTTGTGCACGAGGCCGTCTACAAGCCGGGCCTCGACCGCTACCTCGACTCCCTGAAGTGCCTGAACGCCCGCTTCCGAAGGCACCTCGCTCGGGGCCACACGACCACCGAGGAGGTCGGGCGGGTGGCGAAAGCGGCCGGCGTGAAGAAGCTCGTCCTCACCCACCTCGTCCCCGGCTCGGATCCGACCATCACCGACGAGATGTGGCTTCGGGGGGTCCGGAAGACCTACGACGGTCCGGCGGTGGTCGGCCGAGACCTGATGGAGATCGAGCTCGGGCCCGCAACCAAGCGGGTCAGCCGTGGAGTGACCGACAGGGGCACATGAACTTCGTGGGCACCGATCGGGCTCGACCAACGCCCCAGGCTCGTTTCCTGCGTCCCTGGCCGTCCGGTCGCCTGCGGCG
>DAIQNR010000195.1:0-6584 GCA_036788295.1 Myxococcota bacterium | reverse complement strand
ATGAAGAACCCGAACAACACCATCTCTCGGCCCGACTCGACATCGGGCCAACTGGACCGCGTAGCCGTGTACGATCGGGGGAGCGACCGATGTCTCGGAGCCCTCGAAAAGGTCCGCGGTGACTGGAGGCGGGCAACATGACCACCCCGAGCCGAGCTTGCGTTCACAGGAACCATCCCACGGTCGTGCTGGTGCGGCCGAGCGACGCCACCCGGCTCGCCCTACTCGAAGAGCTTGGCCACGCCGGTGATGTTCAGGGGGCCGTGGCCGGCTGCCTGGGCCCGTGCAAAGAGTTCTTGGGCGGTGGCCGTGGTGGGGACATCGGTGCCTGCGGCCTCGGCGGCGGCTTTTGCGTAGTCGAGGTCCTTGACGACGAGGTCGATGGGGAAGAGCGGCTCGTGGCGGCCAGCGAGCATCAACGAGCCGGCGCCTTTGGCGGCGGGGCTGCTGACGGGGAGGGCGCCGAGGATCTCCATCGCCCGACCGGGCTCGATGCCCGACCTCGCCGCGAAGGCGAGGAGCTCGGCCAGGGCGGTGACTTGGACCCCGAACAGCGCGTTCACCGCGAGCTTGAGCGCGGCGCCGGTTCCCAGCTCGCCGACGTGATGCACGGCTCCCGCGAGCACGTCGACGACCGGACGGGCCCGTTCGAGCGCCTCTCGGTCGCCGCCGACGAGGAACGCGAGCTGGCCCGCCTCCGCCTGGGGGCGCGAGCCCACGACGGGCGCGTCGAGCAAGGCCACCTCGCGCGCCGCCGCCTCCGCGCCGATCGCCCGGACGCATGCCGGCGTCAGGGTGCTCGACTCGATGGCGACGCTGCCCGCGGCCATCCCCGCGAGGGCGCCCGCTTCTTCGTCGAGCCAGATCGCTCGGGCGGCGTCGTCGTCGCGCACGCAGCCAAGGACGATGCGGCACCCTGCGACCGCCTCGCGGGGGGTGGGCCATCGCCGCGCGCCCTTCGCTTCGAGCGCCGCGGCCGGCGCCTCCGAGCGATTGTAGACGCTGAGCTCGTATCCTGCGTCGAGCAGACGCGCGGCGAAACGCGATCCCATCGCGCCGAGCCCGAGGACAGAAACCTTGTCCTTTCCTTGCATGTCAAACTCCCGATTCGCCACCGCGTGCGGGGTCGGTGGGTTTTGCGCGCACTCCCACATTCTGGGGAACATGGAGCGCGCGAGGGTTTCCAGCCAAGCGAGCCCGGCTGCTCTGGGGTCCAAGAAGCCATTTCGCCCCCGGCCCCTTGAACCCACTGTGCCCATGAAGGGCGAATCGGTCTTCACCCCTCTTGGCGTACGTCTCATTCTCGGGTGGAATGCAAAAGTCGGTACGAGGCGAGCTCCGCATGGACCGTTTCACCACGTTGAAGGCGTTCTGCCGGCTCATGGAGCTCGAGAGCTTCTCGGCCGTCGCACAGGAGCTGCGGGTCAAGCAATCCACGGTGAGCAAGTGGATCGCTGCTCTCGAGGAGGAGCTTGGCGTGCGGCTCGTCGATCGGACGACGCGCTCGCTCCGGGCGACGGAGGCGGGGCAGCGCTTCTATCGGCGGGCCGCCTCCATCGTGCCGGACTACGAAGCGGCCGTTGGGGAAGCGCGCGAGGCCACGGCGGAGCTTCGCGGACCGATCCGCATGAGCGTGCCGGTCGTCTTCGGCCAGCGCTTCATCGTTCCCGCCGTCACTCGATTTCTCCTCTTGCACGAGAGCATCGAGCTCGAACTCATCTTCGGCGACCGCTACGTGAGCCTCGTCGAGGAGCGCTTCGACCTGGCCATTCGGGTCGGCGTCCCCGTGGACTCGGCTCTTTCCTCCCACAGCCTCGCCGAGGGGCGACGCTACCTGGTCGCATCGCCCGCCTACCTCGAGCGCTGCGGAGCGCCCGAGGATCCAAGTGGCCTCGAGCGCCACCAGTGCCTCGTGCCCCACGGTCATGGGCAGAGGGGGGACCAGAACCCTCCGGGCGCCTGGTCGTTTCGACGGGGGAAGAAGGTCTACCGGGTCCGCGTCGGGGGGCGCGTCTGCACGAACCACAGCGAAGCGACGCTTCACCTGGCTCGAGCGGGCATGGGGGTGGCCCTGCTCGCGAGCTGGCTGGTGGAGCCGGACATCCTCCAAGGCGCGCTCGTCGCGCTCCTGCCGGACTTCGAGCCTCCGTCGGCCCCGGTTCGCGGGCTGACGCCCCCCGGCCGCTTTCTGACGCCGCGGGTCCGCGCGCTCATCGAGCACCTGCGGCGCGAGTTGGCTCCTGCTCTGGCGTCGAACCACAAACCCGACGACCCATCTCGTTCTTTCGGGTCGCCGGCATAGGCTTCAGCCTGGCCTCGAGGAGCGGTCGCTTCCAAAGATTCGACGGCGCCTACCTGGCTGGACCGAGGGCGTCCGCTCTGGCATCGAGTTCCCGTGGAAATCGAAGACCATCGAAAGCTGACGAGTAACCTCGAAGCGATACTCCGGGAACGAGCCGGGGTCCTGGGGCTCGTCGCTCTCGGTTCGATGGCCGAGCGGGGCGAGACACCGGATCAGTACTCAGATCACGATTTTTTCGTCGTCGTCGAAGACCAGATCGCTGAAGAGCTCCGCAGCTCGGCCGCCTGGCTTCCGAGTCCAGAGCGGATCCGTCTATACTTCCGTGAAACCCCTCACGGCATGAAGGCCATCTACGACGACGGCCATCTTCTCGAGCTGGCGGTCTTCACGCTCGAGGAGCTGAGCCTCGCCCGTGTGAATCGCTATCGGGTGCTCTTCGATCACGCGGACGTGGAAGCGCGGATGGCGGAGGTTGCGTTTCGGACCGAGACCAAGCTCCAGCTCGAGTCGCCAAGCGATGAGTGGCTGGTCGGCCAGATGCTGGCCGATTCGCTCGTCGGGGCGCTCCGGAGCGCTCGCG
This sequence comes from Myxococcota bacterium, assembly GCA_036788295.1. Classification (GTDB taxonomy): domain Bacteria; phylum Myxococcota; class Kuafuiibacteriia; order Kuafuiibacteriales; family Kuafuiibacteriaceae; genus JAHQVK01. The sequence continues at coordinate 3,702 of DAIQNR010000195.1, read as the reverse complement.
GCGAGGCGCTCGCGGGCTCCGATCGAGTCACCCAGGCGACCCGATGGTTCCTCCAGCTCGTCGACCGCTACTGCGCCAACGAGCGCGCCCATCGTAGGGATGGCCTCGACGGCCTTCGCCGCGCCGAGTGGGTCTACCCAGAACTCGGGGAAGAGCTCCGCGCGGGTTTGTCGCGGTCCGCCGCAGAACGGGCGCTCATCCTGCTCGAGTTGGCGCATCGAGAGCTCTCCACGCGGGTGCCGAACTTTCCAGCAGACGCTCTTCGCGTCGTGATGACCCGCCTTCGTTCCCTCGCGATCCGCTGAACAGCCCGCCGCCTTCCGAGGAACCCGCCCCGCCGGTCCATTCCGCGGCGGACCAGTTCCCCGGCCCGACTATGAGCGAGGCTGGAGGCTGCGATCGGGGGTCTTGAATCGGCTGTGGGCGGCGCCGGCCCAGGGGAGCTGGCCGGCGGGCTCCGCGGTGGGCCTCTTCGCCTTCTCTCCGAGCGGGAGGGATTCGCGGTGGAGGACGCACCGGCGGTCGGCGTCGAGGAGCTCGAGGGAGAGGCCCTTCTGGCCGAGGGTGATCGCCGCGTAGCCGAGGCCTTCGTGAGCGAAGTGGGTGTTGTCCGTCCTCCCGGTTGGGCGTGACTTTCCGCCGGCGCCGCTCACCAAGAGGAGGGTTCCGCCCGGGGTGCTCAAGACTTGCTGATCGTGGTCGTGGCCGCCAGCGGCGAGCTGCGCCTTGCCGTCGATGAGGGGCAGGACGAGCGACCGCATGACGTCGCTCGCCCCGTGCTTTCCTCCCGAGTCGATGTTGTGGTGCCCGAGCACGATCTTGTAGTCGGCCTTCGACGCCCTGAAGGCGGCAGTCAGCCACGCCAGCTGCGCCGGGTCGTCCTCGAGGACTTCGGTGTCGAGGACGAAGAAGTCGGCCTTTCTCTTCCCGAATTCGTAGGAAAAGCCATAGTAGCGCGCGGGCATCTCCACGACCGGGCTCGACTTCGCGTGCTCGATGATCGCCCCCACGTCCCCGCGGTGGTCGTGGTTTCCCGCCATGAGGTACATCTTCCCGCCGAGCTTTTCGTAGGGAACGTCGAGCCGCTCACGAAGCAGCGGGTCGTCGGCCCGCTTCACGCCGTTTTCGTAGACGAGGTCGCCCAGGTTGACCGAGAAGTGGGGCTTTCGCATGAGCGCGTCGGCGGTCATCGCCGCTGCCACCTTCATCTGGTTCTTGTCCCCGGTTCCCGTGTCCCCGGTGACCAGGTAGCGCAATTCGTCCCCGGGGACGCGAATGGTGGGAAGCTGCACGCCGCCCGGCTCGAGGCGCTTCGGTTCGACCTTTCCGAGCAGGCGCCCGACTTTGTTGCCGAGCCGATCGACCACGTGGTCCATGAAGCCTCCCACCTCTTCGAGCGAGGGGAGGGACTTTGGGGCCTTCTTTGGGGGCGCGGCGCTCGGAGCGCAGGGCGCGCCTGCCGGGGCCGGACATCGGGGCTTGTCTCGTTGGGTACGCATCATCGTCGTTCTCGTCTTCAAAGGAGGTCCATCGCCTGCTTCAAGATGTATCGATAGGCCCGCTTCGGGGCGTCCTCGGGGATCTCGCTGATCCGCTCGCACTTTGGGCGGTTCGCCTCGAAGATCTGCTTCGTCACCGCTTGGGCAAACTCTTTGTCATCGACGAAGAGGTTCGCTTCGTCGTTGAACTCGAGGCTTCGAGCGTCGAGGTTCGAGGACCCGACCGTCGCCGCCCGGTCGTCGAACACCGCGACCTTCAGGTGGACCATTCGTTCGGTGTGCTCGTAGATCTCGACGCCGGCGGCGAGCAGGTCCTTGTACAGGATTCGCGCCGCGTCGAGCATGAAGCGCTGGTCGATCTCCCGGGGGAGCATGAGCTCGACCTTAACCCCCCGGCGGGCCGCGTCGCACAGGGCGTCCACGACGTCCTTGTCGGTGAAATACGGCGATGCGACCCGAATGGACTCCGCTGCGGTGCGAATGGCCCGAAGGTACGCGAACTTGATGTTCTCGTCGGCGCGGCCGCCGTCATGAAAGACGAGGTGGGTCTGTGCGGCGGTGGCGTCGGCGCCCCGCCCGGACTCCTTTTCGGTGGGAGCTCGCGCCGGCGCCCTTTTACCGGGTTCGAACCGGCTCTTTGCCCCCGAACGGGCCGAAAAGGCGCGCTCGAAGAGCCGCTCGATGGGGCCAACGGCCGGACCTTCGACCCGCGTCTGCTGATCGTGCCACTTCGAGTGGTAACTTTCGCCGAGGTTCATCCCTCCGATGTAGGCGACCCGGCCGTCGATGACCCATATCTTTCGATGGTCGAGGTGATCGCGCAGGGGCGGCGCGGGGCGCAGGTAGACCTCGACCCCCGCTGCCCGAAGGCCCGCCATCCATGCGTCCGTGTGCGGGTTGTAGCTGCGGGTCCCGTACCCGTCGAGGCTCACCCGGACCTGCTTTCCTTCTCGGGCCTTCGCTTCGAGCAGGTCGAAGATCTTCCTGGTCGGCGCGTTTCCTTCTGCGACGAAGAGGTGAACGTCGATCGACTCCTTGGCCCCCTCGATGGCCGCTGCGATCTCGGGCAGGAATGCCTGGTCCATGAGGAGGGTGAGCCGGTTCTTTCCCCCTGGCTCCGCGGCCGAAACTTTCTCGAGGTACTCGCCGAAGCGCGACCAGTCCCCGGGCACGATGCGCTGGCGGAGGGTATCGAGGCTCTTGGAGAAGACGACGCTGTTTCGGCCCCGGTGCAGGTGCTCGCGAAGGCGGCGCGCGCCCACGGCGTTCATCATCGCGTCGAGCTCGTCCGGATGGGTGGCCGTGCTCAGGACCCGGTGGGTGAGGGCGGAGAGATCGAGCCCGGCGTGTTTGCCAAGTCCTGCTTTTCGCCAAAGCGAAAGGGATCCGGAGAGACAGCGGGCGAGGATCCGGGTGCGCTGGGCGAGCGATGCCCCGGCGAGCTCGCGGTCGGACAGCGCGGCCACCGCGCGCAGACCTTCGGCGGCGAGGGCGAGCTCGACCCGGCAGTTCGCACGATCGCTCGACCCGAGATCGCGCCCAGAGCCCGCAAAGTGCGGTTCCCCGTCCGTCCTTCCTCGGACGGCTTCGGAGGTACCTCCCGCGCCCACCGTTTTGGCGGTCCCCGCCGTTTGGGTGGTCCCCAGCGGCGCGATGGACCCGCGGCCCGGGCGCCGGCCCCCGCCCACGGCTTTCACGCCTCCGTCCCCGGGAGCGCCGCGCGGGGGATGAACGGACCCGTGAACAGGGCGGGCGAAAGCTCCTCTTCGAGAAGGCCCAGGGCGGCCCCGGTGTCGCGGATCGCGTCGGCGTCGCCCCGCGCGACCGCCAACAGGAACGGCACCTCGAAATAGGCGGGGCCATCCTCGGGCTCGAAGCAGAAGAAGGCAGCGAAGGTCTCGCGGAGGCCAAGCCCGTGGGGCGCCCGCTCCATCCCGGCGAAGCGGCTCGGCAGGGCGCCGCAGCCCCGCCCCCGGCCGATCCAGAACAGGAGCTGGGCCCGGACCGCCCAACGCCAGCGCTCGGCGCTCCAATCGGGGTGGAGCTCGGCGAGCCGCTCCCGCCAGAGGGCGCGACGCTCCTCGAGCGCCACCGGATCCACCTCCGGGGTCCCCACCGCGCGCCGTACCGACATACGCCGACATCATCGGCCGGAACCGCTCCGGCGTTGCGGGACCCCCGCCAGAGTTCACAATCGAAGGCC
>DAIQNR010000194.1:0-6757 GCA_036788295.1 Myxococcota bacterium | reverse complement strand
GCCCAAATCGGCCGCCGACCCCTCCTCGACCGGGTCCATAGGGGCCCAAATCGGCCGCCGACCCCTCCTCGAGCGGCTCGAAGGCCGACCAAGAACCGCATCGGCCCCTTTCGATGGGCTCCACAGCCGCCCTGGGGCGGGCGCTGACCGCAGCGGACCCGTCGGGACTGGCCCAGAGAGGCGGCGGACCCTCGTCGACCGGGTAAAGAGCCAAAAACGGCGCTGCGCAGCGGACCGGACCGGCCTGACTGTCCATCCATCGGATCGAGGAGAGCGGCTGGACCGGCGCGGGCAGCAAGCCCGCGCCGAGGCATCGAGTCACCATCGGGCCAAGCCACTCGCGCGACCAGCCCCCCGGGAGCGAGGCCTGGTCCCCGCCGAACTCGAACCTCGTTGAACGGCGCCGCGCCTCACGTTCGACCAGAGCCGCCGAACCCGCGTGAGGGCTTCTCGGGGCGAGCCTGGGCGGCTAAACGATCCCGGTGAAGTATCTCGCCTATGGGTCCAACCTCCTCCCGGCGCGGCTGACGGCTCGGTGCAGGACGGCTCGGCTGCTCGATACCATCGGGCTTCCCGGGTGGCGGCTCGCATTTCACAAGCGAGGGAGCGACGGGTCGGGCAAGTGCGACCTGGTGGCCAACCCCGGCGGCTGCGCGTACGGCGCGCTCTTCGAACTCTCCTCGCTCGAGCGGTCCATTCTGGACCGCATCGAGGGGGTCGGCCACGGCTACGAGGTGCGAGAACTCCCGCTGCCCGGGTTTGAGAGGGTGTTCACGTATCTCGCCGAACCCCGGTACATCGACCCGGAGCTCTCACCCTTCGACTGGTACCATCGCTTCGTGCTCGAGGGCGCTCGGCACCAGCGGTTTCCAAAACCCTACCTGGAGGCCATCGCCGCCGTCCCGTTCGGAGTCGACCCCGACCCAGCCCGGCAAGCCGCCGCCACCGCCGTCATGGCGCGCCATGGGTAGCGCCAAATGCAATTCGACACCGGCACGCGCTACGATGGGCGGCGAGATGAACGGGACGGAGCCGCTGACCCACCTCGTGGTTCTCGACTTCGAGGCGACCTGCGACGACCGCTCGCCTCCGTCTCCGCAGGAGGTCATCGAGTTTCCGTCCGTCCTGCTCGACGCACGCACGCTCGAGGTGGTGGATGAGCACGTCTCGTTCGTGCGCCCGGTCCACCACCGGGCGCTGACCCGCTTCTGCACCGAGCTGACCTCGATCACGCAGGCGGAGGTCGATCGCGCGCCGCCCTTCCCCGAGGTTTTGGAGCGATACCTTGCTTGGCTCGGCGCCCACGGTCTTCCGCTCGAGCCTCCAGGGCCAGGCGCAGCCCTCCCCTACCTCTTCGTCACCTGCGGGGACTGGGACCTCCAGACGATGCTCCCGGCGCAGCTCGCCGCGTCCGGGATCGACTTCGTCCCGCACCCCTTTCGGCGGTGGACGAACGTGAAGGTCATCTTCGGAGAGTGGCGCCGGCGGCGGGAGGGCGGAGGCATGAAGCGCATGCTGTCGCTCCTCGGGATCGCCCCCGAGGGCCGACACCACCGCGGGATCGACGACTGCAGGAACATCGCCAAGATCGTTCGCGCGCTCCATCAGCTCGGCCACCCGATGCGCGCGACGCGCACGCTCGCCCCTTCCCGCTACCCGAAGATCACGGTGACCCTCGGGCGCGACGCACAGCGCGCCGAGGTCGTGCTCCCCAAACGCGCGATCGCGACCTTGCTCGGCGTGGCGAGCGACGCGTTCGGCCGTCCGGCCCAGCGCGCCTTCGTGCAGGGTCGGGAGCTGCGAGAGGACGCCGACCTCTTCGATCTCCGCGGCGGCGCGACCATTCTCCTCGATGCAGCACAAGGCGGGTGACGCCAAAAGCGAAAGCGGCGACCAAGGTCGCAAGTTGCAGGGCCCCCGCCATCAGCATCTCCGCCTGCGCAGTGTCGCCTCGGGCCATCGCTTCGGCAACCTTCGCGGCCTCCGGCGCGAGGACGGCGGCGGCCACGGAAGCGGATGCTGCGAGGGCGGGCAGGCCGGCCTCCGTGGCGGCATCCCGCCAGGCGTCGAGGAGGGCCTTCTGGGCCCACGCATCGAGGGCTCCCCTGCCCATCGGCGCGGCGCTCGCGGCGGCGAGCTCCCGCGCGATGCGGTCCTTGGCATGGTCGAGCGCGAGGCGGGCGGCTTCGCCCCCCCGCCGGCCGAAGAGCGCGCCAAGAACGCTCCCCTTCGCGAGTTGCTTCGCCCCGCGGACGGCGGCGCCCAGCTCGATGAAGTCAAAGGCGAGAAAGGCGGCGTTGAGCGCAGTCTCGGAGGCCCGGTGGGCGTCGATCCCGGAGGTCCAGGCCTCGTCGATCCGGTGGCGCCCCTCGATGCCCTTCTTGGCGAGGAGCAGCCCGACACCGAACAGGTAACCCACCCCGGCGCCGGCGGCGACGCTGACCGGCCCGCCGAGCCGTCCGAGCGAAGCCCACCAGAGCTCCATTTGGGCGGCGAGACGGTCGATGCGCGCCGCCGCGGCCTCTCCGAGGTCGTTGCTGATTTCGGAAACCTGGGGCCTACAGCCGCTACCTGAGCGACGGAGCGCGAGTCGCCTCAGCGGGTTGGGAGAATCGCGCGGACGTAGGGGGTGAGTCGAAAGGTATCGTCGTAGGTGTCATCCTCTAGACGCCAGTAGGTGACTCTTTCCTCGTGGAGTTCTGGGTGGGCTCGGATCTCGGATTCGAGCTTCGACCACAAGGGTTCGAAGCCAGGCTCGCCTACGAAGTCATTCGCGAGTTCGAGGGCAAGTTCCACCAGAATTTGGCGCTCGCGGAGGTCTCGACCAGGGGCGTCCAGAGCCGCCAAGGCCTGCGACAACTGCTCGATGGTGCGGTACTCTTCGGGGATCTCGGCTGCCCAGTCCTGAGATCCGGCCCGGCGCTTCGGCAGTCCTAGGTTTCGGAGAACGTCATCGCGGGCTTTCGGATATGATTTCATGGATTCTAACCTTCATGCTGAATTTCCTGCGGGTTCGCGCCTTAGCTGGCATGAGCCGAGTCCTTGGGGTATGCTGACTTGACCGAGCCATCTAATTGAACTACTACAACCAAAATATCCGGATTCACCTTCGTTCCGTCTGGCAGGTAACACCGTGCTCCGAGGTCGCCGATAGGAAGCTCGTGGACCCCTGGTCCCCTCGATCGTGCAACCTCGGCGATGGCTTCTGCGGCGGCTTGGTCGTTGGTGAAAGCACCGATCTGATGCCCTTTGGAGCGAGCGCGGTCGATGAGCTGGGTGTCCCTCACCTTCTGTCCATGGTCGCTGAAGGTATGTCCGTAGGTCAGACTGCTCTTGGGATTGCCCCATTGAAGCCTCGCTGGGTCTACGGGTTTTCGGCTTCGGGCGGCGTCGGGCTCGAGGGCGGCGCTTCTGCGGGAAAACACGCCCTCCGAAGGGAGGCGCAAGCGTTCGCCGCTGAGCAGGGCTTCCCTGGAGAGGCGAGGCGGCTCGGCGTCGAGGCCGAGGCGCCGGGTGGTGGCCTCCGAGAGGAGCTGCCGGCCGTCCTGGGCGGCTTCGGCCAAGACTTCGTGGAAGAAGCGGTCTTCGCCCGCGCCCCGGAGCCGAGGGTTTCGGTCGAGAAGCGCTTCTGCGAGCTCGGCGAAATCGGGGCGCCGCTTCAGCTCCGCCTTCACGCCTGCCCAGGCCTCTGGGTCGAGGGCGTGGAGCCGGGCGTGCGTGAGCTCGTGGTGAAGCAGGCCCGAGAGTTCGGCGTCATCGAGGCTCGCGATGCGGGCCCGGTCGAACACGATCTTGCCCGTGACCGGATCGAAGAACGCGGGACCCTGCCGAGCGGCGTCGAAACCAGCCCGGTCGGCCCCTTCCGTCCACGCGGACAGATCCTCGAGTCGGCGCTGGTACGCGCCCGAGTCGAGGACCATGGCGGTCGGCGGTTCGGGGCGCGCTCGCAAGAGCGCGGCCTCGATCGCCGCTCGGTTGCCGCTCTCTGTCGGAAGAAAGCGGACGAGCGCGGCCTCGCCGAAGGCCAAAGCGGCGACCAAGGTCGCAAGTTGCAGGGCCCCCGCCATCAGCATCTCCGCCTGCGCAGTGTCGCCTCGGGCCATCGCTTCGGCAACCTTCGCGGCCTCCGGCGCGAGGACGGCGGCGGCCACGGAAGCGGATGCTGCGAGGGCGGGCAGGCCGGCCTCCGTGGCGGCATCCCGCCAGGCGTCGAGGAGGGCCTTCTGGGCCCACGCATCGAGGGCTCCCCTGCCCATCGGCGCGGCGCTCGCGGCGGCGAGCTCCCGCGCGATGCGGTCCTTGGCATGGTCGAGCGCGAGGCGGGCGGCTTCGCCCCCCCGCCGGCCGAAGAGCGCGCCAAGAACGCTCCCCTTCGCGAGTTGCTTCGCCCCGCGGACGGCGGCGCCCAGCTCGATGAAGTCAAAGGCGAGAAAGGCGGCGTTGAGCGCAGTCTCGGAGGCCCGGTGGGCGTCGATCCCGGAGGTCCAGGCCTCGTCGATCCGGTGGCGCCCCTCGATGCCCTTCTTGGCGAGGAGCAGCCCGACACCGAACAGGTAACCCACCCCGGCGCCGGCGGCGACGCTGACCGGCCCGCCGAGGAGTCCGAAGGAGGCGCCGAGCGCAGCAAACCCCCCCTGAAAGGCGACGGTCTCCCCGAGCGAGGCGCTACAGAGCTCGGCGATGAGCGTCTCGGCCGCGGCCGTCCACCCCTTCTGCTGGTACGTCGCAGAGAAAGTATCGAGCTGGCGCTGAAGCCGGGGGTCATCATGTCCCCGAAGCCGTTTGAGGATCGCCCGGGCTTCGTTGCCTCGGCCAGCGAGGGCGGCTCCGGTCATCACCATGAGATTGAGTTCTTGGGTGTCGATGCCGAGCGAGCGGGCCCGATCCCGGAGCTCTCGAAGCGAAGACCGAGCCCGGTCCCGGCCGCCAGCGCTGGACCCGAACTGAAGCTCGGCAAGCGCGGCCTCGCCGGCCGAGAGCAGGCTGGCTCTCCGCGCCTGCTCGCGCTCCGGCTCGTCGAGCGACTCGGCCAGAGCGAGGCGCTCTTCGAAGGCTTCGCGGGCCTTTCCGAACGCACCGGCGGCGAGGTGGAGCTCGCCCTGGGCAGAGCTGGCGGCGAGCCGAAGCTCGGGCGCTCGGCTCCGTGCGAAGCTCTCGCTCGCGGCGATGAGCAGGCCGGGGCGACCCATCGCCCTCGCGCGGGTGGCTTCGGCTGACCAGGCTCGGACGATGGCGGCCCGCGTCGCCGGCTCCGTGGCGTCGAGCGCTGCGGCGGCGGCCTTCGCCCGTTCGGGGGGGAAGAGACCGAGCAGGTCCAGCGAAAGCCCGCCCGGAGGGAGGCCGAGCAGGACCTCGAATCCCTGCCTGGCGATGGACTCGGCGGCGGCGGGTCCGCCGCTTTCGCCGGCGAGCTCCACCTGGGCGGCGAGGCGATGGATGCGCGCCGTCGCGACCTGCTCGGGGGTTTGGGCGAGAGCTTCGACGGCGCCGATGTGGGTTTCGATGAGGTACTCACGGACCGCGGCCGATGGTTCGGGGCGGCCCAGCGCGTCCCGGGGCGGGTCGAGCGCGAGGGAAACGACGGCGGTGCGAAGGGCCCGCTCGGCGCCCTCGATCCCCTCGGCGCCGCGGGCCTTCAGCCGGTCGAAGGTGGCCAGGGCCTGCTCGGCTCGAAGCAGGCTCTCCCGCAGCTCCGCCATCGACCCGGGCGGCAGGTGCCGCTGAAACCCCTCCATCTGGGCCCGGGCCAGACGGAGGAGCGCCGCATCGATGGCGGCCGCCACGACGGAGGGTGGCGCGCCCGCGAGCCGAAGCGCCGTCGAGGCCTCCACATCCCCAGCGGGACCTCCGAAACACGACGTCGGCGGCGCGCCGGCGCCAGAGTGTCCGCGCGCGGTCAAGAATGGGGACGGCGACTCGTTGGCCGCGACCGCTGAGAATGCGGCGCCCGACCGAGGTCCCGGGCAGCGCACGACCTCGTCGACCTCACGGGCTGGGAGGATGGGGCGCTCCCGCTCGAGAGGCGGCTCCGGCGGCGGCACGGGCGGCGGAGCGCCGACGCGGCGCACGGGTTCCATGGATGCTGGACCTTCAAGACGCGGGCCAAACCGTTGGGCGTCGGCTTCGCTCGCGTCCGCCCCCTCCTTTCGTTCGGCGGTTCGATTGAGGCGTTCGGTTCGGTTCGGTTGAGGCGTTCGGTTCGGTTCGGTTCGGCGGTTCGGTTTCGCCCACGACCGAGCGTTCACCGACGGGGGCGGTCGCCCGGATCCGGTGGTGGAGCGAGCCGCCCGTGGCGGCGCCGAGATATCGTTCATTCGCCGTGGGTACGACGCTCAACCCGCAGCTCGACGTGGTGTTCAGGCTGCTGTTCGGGCCCGCGACGGCACCCGCACCAACCCAGATCTGCCGGGCGAACCCCCAAGACCGCCGTCGGCGAGACGTTCGAGAAGGTCCGCGCGGAGACCCCTTCATGCTCCGCCCGGTCGAGTCTCCGCTGCGCGCGAGGCGCCCCTGTGCCAGACTCCCGGGGTGACAGCGACGGTCGAGCTTCGATGCGCGTGCGGGTCGGTCCGGGGCGCGGGGCATGGATTGTCCGCTCGCACGGGCACCCGGGTGGGCTCGCCGCCGTCGTGTCTTTTTTTCCAAGCACGAAGCGGGCCCGCGCGTTGGAGATGTCGATGCAACTTGGTGCCACCTTCGCCCCACCCCTGGGCTTGCGCCCGAATTGGGCCTCGTTCTACCGTTTCGGCGTGACCGA
>DAIQNR010000193.1:0-6771 GCA_036788295.1 Myxococcota bacterium | reverse complement strand
GTCAGCGGGTGGCGAGCACGACCCCGAGCGAGGTCGCGCTGATGCTGAGCCACAAGAGCGCGCCGAGCACCAGGGCCCGGGGGCCCACTTCCCGCAGCGCCGCGACCGACAGCCCGGTGCCGATGAGGAACAGGGTGACCGACAAGCCCGCTTTCGCCACCTGCCCGAAGAAGCCGTAGGCGGCGCCAAACTCGGGAAGGCCGGTGCGGATGAGCGACGCGAGCACGAACGCGGCGATGAACCAGGGCACGAGCGGCGGCCGCTTCGCTGCGCCGCCGGCCTCGGCCGGTCCGGCGCCCGCCCGCTGAAACCACCACCCGGCCCCGATCGCGAGCGGGACGATCCACAAGGCCCGGGCGAGCTTGACCGTCGTCGCGGTGTCGAGCGCGCCTTCGCCGTACACCTGCGCCGCGCCGACCACCGACGAGACGTCGTGAATGGCCACTCCGGCCCAGGTCCCGAACTGGACGGGCGTCATCCCGAGGCCGTGGCCGATCGGGGGGAACAGGAACAGGGCGAGCCCATTGAGGACAAAGACGATCGCCATGGCCACCGCCACCGACGGGCCGCGGGCGCCGATGGCGGGGGCGATGGCGGCGATGGCCGATCCGCCGCAGATCGCGGTCCCACCGCACACCAGCGCGGCCGTGTCGGAGGGCACCCGGAGCAAGCGGCCGAGCCCGGCACCGAGCGCGAGCGTCCCGGCGATGGTCGCCACCGCGAACAGCGCCCCGCTGACCGCTTCGGTGGCGAGCTGCGAAAACTCCATCCGAAATCCGAGCAGCGCCACCGAGACCTGAAGGATGCGCTTGCTGCCCTGCTTGGTGAGGACCGGGAACGGGCTCGGAGCGAGCAGCGCGCACAGGAGCCCAAGCCCGAGCGCGATCACCGGGGAGACGGCCGGGTGCAGGCTCGCGAGCCCCCCGGCCACGAAAGCCACCGGCGCCGCCCGCCGCCGCCACCCCGGATGCTCCAACTCCTCCGTCATCGCACCGTGACCTACCACGACCCCTCGGCCGATCGCATCGGCCCTCGGTGGCGGGCGCGCAGCCGGGCAAACGGTCGGTACGCGGGGGGCGAACGGGCCCGCATCACCGGTTGGACATTGGAGTCGCCTCCTAGGTCAATCTCGAAGGTGATGCGGTCAAGAACGAAATGTGCGTCGTTCGCACTCATACCCTGTTCGGCCGGTCCAGATTGGGCTAGCACGGTGACCGTGGCGAGACCCGAGAGAGGCCCCTCCGCCGCGGAGCTCGGCGCTCGGGCCGACCGCGCTCGAAGCGCGCTGACCGCGGCCGATGCCCCCTCGACCCTTGGCGAGCTCGCCGACCGGCTGGAGGTGCCCTGCGACGAAGTGCTTGGCGAGAAGGTCGTCGATCTCCGCTTGAAAGACGAAGCTCTTCGCTTCGCGCTCAAGGCGAAGAAGGGCTCCGCCCGCGCGGTGTCTCCTGGCGAGCCCGTCTACGCGCGCTCGGCGCTCGGCGGCTCGGCTTTGGCGCACGTGCTCGAGCATCTTCTTCGCCACGCCCGGGGCTCGAGCACCGCCTTCTCTCCAACGGACCTTGCGGAGAGGCTCCGGGGAGGGCCCTCCGGTCCGCGGGGGAAGTGGTTCCTCTCGACCCTCCGCTCAGCGCTCGAGGCCGCAGAACTCCCGTCCGGATTCGGGGCGGTGCGCCGAAACAATGCATGGGTGTTGTTCCGGCTCGAGGACCTCGTCTCTTCGGGCCGAACCTCCCGAACTCCAGCCGTCCAAGCCGAGACCCCGCCATCGCCGTCCGGCTTCGCTGCCGCGTTCGACCGCGCGTTCGATGCGCTCGATGGCGAGGGGCGCAGGCTGAACTATGTGAAGCTCCATGCCCTCCGTGCGGCCCTTCTCGACCATGATCGCGCCGCTTTCGACGCCGGCCTCCGTCAGCTCCGGCTCGCCGGCCGCTACGCCCTCGATCCAGCCGAGGGGACCCACGATCGGCTCACCGACGAAGAACGCGCCGCCGGCATCCACGAGGGAAGCACGCGCCTCGTGTACTGCCGACGGATTCGCTGAACGGAGAAATCATGCCCCCATCGCTCGAACAATTCGGCCAGGCTTTGCAACTGGAGCGTCCTTTTGCCTCTGATCGGGTCAGCGAACCGGTCTTTCAGCACCCCGATGTCCCCGCGGTTCACGAAGTCGCTTTTTCGCGCCTCACCGACGCGGCGAAAGAGGTTTACCACCGCAAAATTGGTCGGGGCATGACCGTGCTCGGAGCCGCGGGGGTAGGAAAGAGCCACCTCCTGACCCGGCTCGCCGGCTGGGCGAAGGGCTCGCCCGGGGCTACCTTCGTGTTCCTCCACAACCTCCTGGTCGCTCCAGAGCGCCTGCCTCGGTACATGCTGGCGGCGACGATCGGCGTCCTCGGGAACCGCCGCTTCGGAGATTCTGGCGCCTGCCCCCTTCTCGATCTCTGGATTGCCGGCATTCGAAAGACCATGAACCTGGCCGATGAGGCAGACATCACCCCGATTCGAGCCAAGCAGGGGGTCGAGGCTCTCCTCGACTCGAGCGAGCCGCTCGACCGCGCGATTCGACAAGTCCTACTGCGGGTGGGGCTCCATATGCATCTTTTCGACCAGGAAAAGGACAACGCAAACCGAGCCGTCGTGCAGACGGGCCTCGACTGGCTCTCTGGGGAGCCGATCGAACCCGAAACCGCGGACCTCCTCGGCCTCCCGAAGTCGAGCCCCGTCCTCCTCGGGCTGCGGGACGACCAGGACGTGGAGTGCGTGCTCAGGGTCATCGCTGACCTATCCCATGTATCCGGTCGCCCGTTCATCGTCTGCGTAGACCAGTTCGACAACCTCTCTAGCGAGCAGGTCGCCGCTACCACCCGTTTTCTGCACGTGCTGCTCGATCACATCCCCAACCTGCTCTGCGTTCTGTCCGGGGTGCGCTCGAACGTCATGGCTCTGGTGGACGCCGAAGTCATCCCCGCGGCGAACTGGGACCGGGTGGCGGAGGAACGGGTCGAGCTCGATTTCGTTCCCCCCAAACTTGCCTTTGCGATCGTGCAGCGCCGAGTCGAGCAGTTCAGAAACCCGTTCTGGACCGTCCCCGAAATCGAGGCCCGAGTGAAGGAGGACCCTCTCTTCCCGCTCACTCGCGCCGCCTTCGACGTCAAGGTAGGCAGCGCTGTTTCCATTCGGCCCCGCGAGATCATCCGGTGGGCCCGGGACGCGTGGTGGGAAGAGGCGAAACTCTGCGCTGCAAAGGGCGTTGCCCATTGGCTGGAGGCTTGGCCAGGTGGTTCTGACCCTACCGCATCTGACGAGGACAAGCCCCAGCTCTGGCCGCAACTGGTCGACGAGACAGTGGAAACGGCGTTGGCCGAGCAAATGAAGCGCCGCACCGACAACAAGGGCAGCCTCCCCTCGGACGCGGGGAACATCGAGGCGCTCCTGATGCGGCTCCTCGAATGCGCCCGCGACCTCCCTGGCTCTCGCCTCGCCGCCGTCGGCAAAGCACCAAGCAAGGCCCGTTGCGAAATCGAGCTCCGTGCGGTTGGGGGCCGCACCACCGGGGTGGGGCTCGTGATCGCCGCGGTGCCGCAAGCCTCGACGTTCGCGCTCGGAAAACTCCTGAGCGACGCCGAGCGCTTCGGCCGGGTGGTCCTCGTGAGCGACGAAGAGCGCCGGCCGATCAAGCGGACGAAGCGCGCCGAGGAGTACTTGGAAGAGCTCGAGGGGCTTGGCGACCAGTTTGCCCACCTGAAGCTCACATTTCTCGACCACGCTCGCCTCGACGCGCTCGTGAGCGTCATCGACCTCGCAAAGGCAGGCGACCTCGAGGTGGAGTGGTCGGGGGGGACGACGGCTCTCAGCCCCGCGGAGGTCGTGAAGAGCTACGAGCGAACCGGTCGGCTGACGAGCGACCCGGTCCTCTCGGTCCTCCTTCCCCCGGCTGAGGATTCGGGCCTCGGCGGAACGAACGCTTCCGCGTCGTCCACCGCCGCTGGTGACGGCGCGGCCCCTCCCGCGGAGGAGCCAGCGGCCTCGAGCACGGGTCCCTCGGCGTCGAGAGCGCACAGCGCCGACGACCGGTCGGCGGACGCGCTGCTTTTGGCCCTCACCGCGGTGAGGCCGGAGGTGAGCCTCACCGCAGCGACGCGAGCCTGGTGCGAGACTCACCCCGAGGACGCACCCGAGTCGGCCCGCTGCCGGCTCGAACGGGCAGCGCTCCGGTTGTCTCTGGCCGGCCAGCTCGGGTGCAGACTCGCGGCCGGGCTCCTCCGGGTCGCACGCGCCGGCAGCTTTCTGAACTCGTTTGCGTGATCGATGGCGCGTCTTCGCGGCGGGTGGCATCGGCCCTCGGTGGCGGTCGGCCACCCAACGAGCAATGGTTCCAAGATGTCACTGTTGCCGGCCCGCCCGACCTGGTAATGCGCGCACCGTGGGCAAGCTCAACCCTCTCCGCGCCGCGGGAATCCCTCGAACCCTGCTCCTCGTCGCCCTCTTCGGCTGCGACGGGGCGGAGACCGGCGGGCTGGACAGCCCACCGCTCGGCGCCGACCTAGGACCCGCCGACGTCGGCGGCTCCGATGCAGCGACGGCGGACGCCGGGCCTTTGGACCAGGGCGTGGTCGTTCCCGACCATTGTTCGAACGGCGTGGTGGACGAAGCGGCGGGAGAGAGCGACGTCGATTGCGGCGGGCCGTGCCTCGGGTGCGGGTTTGGCCAGGCGTGCCGTGCGGACTTCGACTGCGTATTCGGCCTCGCTTGCAGCGCGGCCGGATTCTGTGACGTCGCCAGCTGCTCCGACGGCGCCCTCAATGGGATGGAGACCGACATCGACTGCGGGGGCCCGGAGTGCTTGACGCGCTGCGCGTCGGGCCAGGGATGCGCGGAGACCTCGGACTGCGACCGGGCTCGCTGCATCGAGGGCCGATGCGGCGACGCGACCTGCACCGACGGGATCCGCAACGGCACGGAGTCCGACGTGGACTGCGGAGGCGACTTCTGTGAGCCCTGCGACCTCGGCCAGCTGTGCCTCGAGCGCCGCGACTGCCTCCCGGACGTCGAGGAGGCCACCGAGTGTCGCTCCGAAGAGTTCTGCGCGACCGAGGGCGTGCAGGACGTCCTCTTCGAGACCTACGCCTGCTCCGACCAGAGCCGATGCATCAGCGCCGAGCGAGGGGTGCGCCGGGACGCGGTCTGTACCCGCGACCTCTCTGCGATCCAGGCCCGCCCGGACTTGCCCGATCCGGCCAACATCGACGCCAACTGCGACGGGATCGATGGGGAGCTCGCGCGCTCCATTTTCGTCAGCCAGACCAGCGGGACCGACGCGAACTCCGGCCGCGGTCGTCTCGGCGACAGCGGCGCGCTCGAGATCGAGCCGGTCCGGACGCTCGCGAGGGGGATCGCGCTCGCAGCAGAGTGCACCCCGGAGCCGTGCATGCTGCTCGTGGCCGCCGGAACCTACACCCCAGCCGCCACGCTCGACCTGGCCTCTGGGGTAAGTATCTATGGGGGATACACCCTGGATTGGCAGCACACGCAGCCCGCGTCCGCGGTGCAGGTCGAGGGAGCGGTCTCGCCGACGATTCGGGCGGATACCCTCCTCGAGCGGACGGTGGTGGCGGATCTGACCGTTCGTGGGCCGCTCCTCGACCAGCCCCCCGGTGCGGAGTCGGTCGCGATCCTCGTCACGTGGACCTCGACCGCGGCGGCGGCGAGGCCCGAGCAGCTCCGGCTCCTCCGGATGCAGGTCGAGGCGGGGCGCGGCGCCGACGGCGCCGCGGGCACCGATGGTGGTCTCATCGGGAGCCGAGCCGCGGGTGGCGGGGGCGGCGCCACCCGCGACTGCTCCGCCGACGACGGCAGAAGCGGGTCCCGACCGACCGTGGGCGCCGCTGGCGGCAGCGGTGGCGGCCGCGGCAACAGCAACTGCCCGAGCGCCTGCCCTCTCGTCGGGATGGATGGGGTGTCGGACGGCGGGGGCGGCAGACCGGGCAACAACGCGAGCAACGGGGCCCGCGCCGGAACCGCGTCGAGCGACCTCATCGGTCGGTTCTCCGGTGTCGACTGGCAGGGGAGCGCGGGCACGGCGGGCGTCTCGGGCGGGGGCGGCGGCGGGGGCGGCGGCGGCGGCGGCGGCGGGACGAAGAGGATCCGAGCGTGCTTCGGGTGCGGGACGATCCTAGGCGGCACGGGCGGAGCGGGAGGGGCTGGCGGTCGCGGCGGCGGTGGCGGCGGCGGCGGCACCCAGGGCGGCGCCGCCTTTGGCGTCGTCATGATCGGCGGCGGCGTCACCTTCGACGGCGCGAGCGTCCGCGGGGGCCAGGGAGGCGCCGGAGGCCGGGGCGGCCAGGGCGGCAGCGGAGAGCCCGGGCTTGGCGGCGATTCCGGCCAGCCGCGCGGAAGCCGACGGTGCGGCCTCATCAACTACAACTCCGGCGGGGGGGGCACCGGCGGCAATGGCGGTTCCGGCGAAGGCGGCGGTGGCGGAGCAGGCGGCAACGGCGGGCCCGCGGTCGGCCTCGTGCTCGTCGGGACGTCCACCCTCAGCGGCGACCCGGCGTTTGTCCCCGGCTCGCCTGGCCCCGGTGGTCCCGGCGGCCAGGGCGGACAAAATGGGCTTCTCAACAGCCGGGCGCCATCCGGCGCTGCCGGCGCGCGCGGCCCGGCCGCAGACGAGGTGCAGCTGTGAAGGCGAGCGCGAACAACGAGTTTCGGACCCAAGAGCACCGATCGGGCTCTACCAACGCCCCAGGCTCGTTTCCTGCGTCCCTGGCC
>DAIQNR010000192.1:0-6821 GCA_036788295.1 Myxococcota bacterium | reverse complement strand
GGTCCCGTGAGCTCGGCCGTCACATCGTGACGCCGGCCGGCCCGGGGCAGAAGCCGTCAAGGTTTCGGGCTGCCCACATCAAGGCTCGAACCGGCAGGTGCCGCGATGCCGCCGCTGCCACGCACCCGTAGCTTGGCTCGATGGAGCGCCGGACGACGAATCAGGAGGTGGGAGGTCCAAAAGTCTTCCGGGTGCGCAATCACGGCAAATCACTCGCCTCTCAGGCCAAAGAGGTCCCGCTCGGACGGATCAACGCGGGCCGATGGACCTACGCGCTGCTGCGGCGACCTCCCGCTTCATTCGGTTCCGATCGGTTCGGACCATTTTCTGAGACGGAAACGTTGACTCCCGGCCACGAAGCAAAAATGAAAGGCGTGGAGTGACGGTGACGCGTGCAAAGACGCTTATCGGGGCAGTTCTCTCTGGAGTCCTGGCCTGCGACGGTTCGATCGGTGCCCCATCTGACCGGTTCGTCTACGAGCCCCTTCCGGAAGAGGAGACGAACTCCGAGCCCGAGCCCGAGCCCACCCCGGAGCGGCCGCCGGCCTACGACCCGCCGCCCCCCGATCCGGTCGCGATGCCTGGGGTTTTACCTTCGTTTGGGTGCGAGTCGCACGCGACGATCAAGGAGAGCCGGCGCAACCTCTACGATGGCGTCCGGTTCATCGGGTACGACGGTGACTCCGCGCGGGTCGCGTACTCGCTGGTCGACCGGGATGGAAATGGAATTCCAGAGCAGGTCCAGATCATGCGGTACGACGACCATGGCCGGATCGTCGACCATGTCTACCTGGGCCGGAACCCCAAGCGCTCGACCTACGTCTACGATGCTGCGGGTCGCGTCATCCGGCAAGGCGAGGACATCGACGGCGACGGCGAGTTCAACTTCTTGTACGACATGACCTATGATGACGCAGGGAGGGTGCTGACCCGCAGCTGGACCCGCGACAGCGCCCCTGGGGAACGCCGGGATTTCGAGACCTACACCTATGATTCGAGCGGCGCGCTGCTGTCCTATACGCTTGACCGTACCGGCGATGGCGCCTTCGAGGAGCGACACACCTACACCGTGGACGAACAGGGTCGTCACCTATCGAAGACCGTCGACGTCGGCGACGATGGCGTGGCCAACTCGATCACCACCTATGTTTGGGAGCACCCGACCCTCGAGCACGGGACCATCCTGCTCGACGAGGACGGTGATGGTGAGGTGGACGTCTTGACCTATGTTGAAAGAGACGAGGAAGGGCGAGAGCTCGTTCGCAACTTGGACAACGAGGCGGACGGGGAGTTCGACGAGCTCTATGAGGCGACCTATGACGGGGAGGGTCGTCTCGTCGAAACTACCACCACCTACTACCACTTCCGCAGCCGAGCCGAGTACAACTTGTGGCGGGAAACCTGGACCTACGATGACCGGGGCCGCGAGCTGTTCCACAACCGGAGAGTCTATTTCGTCGATTTTCTGACGACCGATATCCGCACCGAATCCACCCTCGAGGGGAGCTGTCCATGAATCGCTATCCACGGATCGCCGCCTGCATGTTCCTCGCTTCGACCCTCGCCGGGTGCGGCGGGGACGACCGCGACAGGACGCTCCCGCCGGGCCCAGAGGCCCCGACCGGGGACGAGCCCGGGCCCCGCGATGACCACAACGACGGGCTAGGCGACGAGGAGGAGGAGCGAAACCGGCTTTTCGACGACTCGGATGGCGACGGGCTGCGCGACTGGGCGGAGCTGGAGCTGGGGACGGACCCCTTGAACGTGGACACCGACGGAGACGGCTACACCGACCGGGACGAGGTCCACGTCGGCACGGACCCACTCGACGCCAACTCGAAGATCTACCAGGGCGGGTGGCCGTACCGGTTCGACAAGTCCGAGATCAAGGCAGACCATGGCTACTTCGCCGAGGTGGGCAAGACCTTCATGCGCTTCAGGGGGAGAGACCAGTATGGGGACATGTTCGATCTGTGGGATCTTTACAACTCCGATGTCCCGGTGATGATCGAGGTCAGTGCCGAGTGGTGCGGGCCGTGCAACAACCAGGCCCGGAGCCTCATGGAGGGAACCTGGGCCCGGTGGCCAGCGGCGAAGGAGCATATCGAGGCGGGCCGGATATTCTGGGTGACCATCATGATGGACGGCACTTCCGCAAGCGAGCGTCCCGCCACGCCCGTGGTCGCGGAGCGCTGGCATCGCCGATACCCTATCCCGAACCACATCGTGCTCGCCGACGAAAACTATTCGGTCTCGGATTTCATCGGGCTGACCGGTACGCCCACGAACCTCGGTCTCAACCCAGACCTGACCGTGGCTGAGGGTGGTCCCGTGAACGGCGTTCGGCGCCACGTCGAGTAGGCCGCCCTCACCACCCAGTACGGTCCCCGCGCTGGGAGGTCCGTTGGACTCATGCTACCGCCGACCTTCTCCCCGGCGGGAGCGGGTGCTGGCGGCGCAGCTCGCGAGGTCGAGCTGGTACCCGCGCTTCATCAGGCTGGCCCAGCTCGCGGGGCGGGCGGGGAGCGGGATCGGCGCCGTCACCGTGCACGCCCTCCGCGACGCGCTCGATGTCCGGCGGCCCCGATGGTTCCGCGACGGTCTCACCGTCCTCATGCTCCGCATGAGGATCGAGAGCGCGTCGGACCACCTCGTGTTCGGCGCGACGACCCCACGCGGCGACGCGCCGGTTCGAGCTTCAGGACTGAGACAACCGGCAGCAGCCGTACTCGAGAGCTTCGCTCTCCCCCCCCGGCCAAGCGGCGCGGAGCCTGCTCGGAGCGCCGGCTGCGTTGCGGCTATAGTTCGAGCCAGTCGGCGCGCGTCGGGTCGATCTCGAGGCAGATGTCGGCGAGCAGTCGGCTTGTCTCGGCAGCGTGCATTCCGTCGGCGAGATCCTCGCTGATCGCGTCTACGAGCAGATCGAAGCTCGCTCTGCTCCCCTCGAGGACCCAGTCCGAACTCATGCACATGACGAGCAGGTGGGCGGCCTCCGGCAGGCCGCGGACGTCCTGGAGGGCCAGGGCCTCGGCTGGCTTCAGCTGGACTCGCATGCGCTGAACATGGTCGCGTTGGCTTTGTCCGAGCAAGCCAAGAGATCGGGTACGAACCGGCGTCCTCGAGGTGGACGCCCGAGCTGGGTGCTCGCGGCGCGTCGTGCCTTCGATCTGATCGACCTCGAGCCCGAGTTAGGGCAGCCCCACCTCCGCGAGCGAGCGCGCGCCCCGCGCCGCACCCTCGGCCCCGGGGGTTCGCGTGCCGGCGTCCGGAAACGATAGCTCGGCCTGGTCACCATGGCGACATGCGTCAACGAAAGTCTCGCGCCTTGATCTCGCAATAGGTCTACGGGTCTCGACGTGGCGGGCGGATCGCGTTTTGCGAGGCGCCGCGGCCGCGGAGGCCCGGCTATCGACCGCGGTCACGGCGGAGGGCGGCGAACAGGGCGTCCTCTCCGTTGTCGTCGAGGGACCCCGTGCCGGGCTCCAATCGGTGGGTCATGACGGCGCTCAGCAGCCCGCCGACGAGCAGGCCGCCGCTCATGAGCAGGTCCACGGTGCCGAGCCCGCCGGCCGCGCGGTTTCGCCGAGCAGCGCCCCGAGCCCGTAACCCACGAGGTAGGGCACGCTCGCGACGAGCAACTGCAGTGGCGCGGTGACGCCGACGGCGGCCAGGAGCTGCAGCCAGCCCCCTCGAGCCTTCGCGGCCTGCCAGGCCGACCAATTGCCCGCGGCATACAGCGCCGTGAGCACCGGCGTGTACAGGCCGAGCACCCAGGGCGATCGCCGCAGCAGCCCGCTTCCGACGATCGTGAGCAGCACCAGCAGGGCGGTCGCCATGCGCAGGCCGCCGCTGATCGGAGTTAAGCCCACGGGCGTTTGACCCTAGTACGGGCGCGGAATGCCTGCACCCGAAGACGCTTCGCGCTCGGAGTCTGGGTACCGGCGCTCCGCTCCGCCGGACTTCATTCGAGGAGGCGAGAGGGTCTCGCAGGTTGCCCGGTCATCTTCTTCGAACGTGCCGTGATCCAACACCCCGCGGGTACGGTCCCCACCTCGCCCATCTCGCGGGAAGGACCGCCTCCGACCACTCCAACGCTCTCGGCAAAGAAAGCTCAGAGACTTCGAGGCCGTCCACCACGGCCCGCACGCTCGCGTGGCTACGCTTCGCCGGTGCCGTTGCCGTCGCAAGCCTCGCTACGGGCTGGGCGGGCTCACCCTCAGCCAGGCCGGATTCGCACCCGCAAGGCGACTACTCAGAGTTTCAGTTCAACATCGCCTGGTCGCACTGTTTTCCATAGAGGCCTCGCTGTCGTGAAAAAAAGTGATCGACGCCGGGGGTTGGCCGCTCATCACGAAGAGAGCGGGCCGTGTGCCGCCCACCGTGCACCCCGGCCCGTTCTCGGACTCCTCATGGATGACAACCGCCCAGCACGACGAGCCCCACCCAATCTCCTGGTCGAGACCGCGGTCATGGCCGGGCGCGAGGCGAGGACAAACAGGTCGGGACCCTGTATGGGCCGCCGAACACCCGCTCGGAGCCTTATGAAGGCGAGCACCAGAGACGCCTTCTTGCGGCGGGTTGCGGCCGCGGTCCTTTGTTCGAGCTACTCGGCTTGCTCGCTCGCGGATCTCTTTCGGTGCGATCCGGACGGCGGGATCGTCGAGACGAGCTCGGCCTTCGACGGGGACTGGGTGCTCATCGGCACGGGCGATTCGAGTGGCAACGTCGTGAACCCGCTGGAGGTTGATGATCCTCTCCGGTTTCGACCCTCGATTCGATTGGTCAACGGGCGCGGCTCCATCGGGCTATCGTCTGGCGGGGGGTTCCCCGAAGCCTTCGCGCTCCCCACGGGCGATATCTGCTACTTCATCACGGAGCGGTACCGCTGCGAGGAGAACACGGTCCTGGCCAGACCGTACGTGTGCATTGTGTACGAGAGACGAGGGAACCGGCTCGTGCGAGAGTCGAACAACGGCATCCACCGAATCTATGGGCCACGTTGACCCGCGCCTCGGCCTCCAGTTCTAGCCGCTCAGCTTCGACGGGACCCGGGTGGACGACACGACCCTCCTCGGGAGCATGCTTGTGAACCCCAATGATCGCAGCGGTCGAGATCGGCTCAAGGTACCAAGCCTGCAGCCCATCATCCACCCCCACGCTGCGCGTGGATGGTGAGGTCCCGAGCGCGCTCCCGATCCTGGCGGCTGGGCATTCGAGGTCCCAATCTTCGGCAGGGCCGTCTCCGGGAGTGTGGATTGCGGCCGGGAGGTCCTCGATCTCGTCACTGATCGGCAGACCCCGGAGCCAAAGACCGGGTAGCGACGCTCGGCGGGTTGGACTGCGGGCCTACGGATGGCGAAGGCATCAAGCGACCGGCGCACGGCCGGCAACCGGTCGAATCCCGTGGCGAGGTGGAAGCGTAGCGGTTTGAGCGCCTCGGTGTTCGGGGAGCGCGAGGGGGTGCCACCGCGGTGGCTCTACTGGTTGAGGTGGGAGGCCGGAAAGGAAGGAGTCCCGAAGGCGGTGGTCGGGCTCGTGCCGGTGACCATCGTCGGCGATGGTGACAGCGGCGGCGAGGAGGCCGAGACCTCTCGGTGCCGCTGGAAGATTCGCTTTCCGGACGGGATGTCGGTCGAGATGACGGGTCCGAACTCGGTTTGCGGGGGTCGAGGTCGCGCTCCGTGCGCTTCGAGGAGGTCCGGCATGATGTTCCTCCCGAAGCAGATCTTCGTCCCGACCGGCCCGGTAGACATGCGGCTGTCCTTCGACCGGCTGGCAGGCATCGCTCGGAGGCGACCCGCGGAGAAGCCTTGCTCGTCTTCCACAATGGGCGCCGGACCCACCTGAAGATCCTTTGGCACGACGGCTCCGGCTATCTGCTGCTGTTCAAGCGGCTCGACCGCCTGCGCTTCCGTCTCCCGATGGCCATCCCTGCCGGTTCGGCGAGCGTCGAGGTCGAAGCTCGGGAGCTCAGTCTCCGCCTTCGAGCGCCTCCTCGAGGCCATCCGCGACGACGACCAGAAGGCTACCCTTCAACCACAAACCGCCGCCAACGATCCGACCAAAGACGAGCCAAAGCCGAAACGCGGCCGCCGAAGACGCCTTGCGGAAACAAACCTCCCCGTCATCGACGAACGCTTCGTACCGCCCGAGGTGAAGTCCTGCGACGTGAAGGGATGGAAGCGGGTCACGAAGAGGTCTCCGAGCGGATCGCCTACCGGCCTCGCCGCCATGTCCGTTTTCGGAAGGTGCGCGAGAAGTGGGTCCGGTGCGATGAGGAGGGGCGTTGGCTCGAGCAACCGCGCCTGTTCCCGAATGGGCGATCCCAGATTGGATGGCCGATGCGAGTGTGGTCGCATCCATCCTCAAGCCTAGACCTAGAGCACCGAACGGGTTGGAACGGCGCCTCCAGGCGAAGGATCCTGTGTTCTTGGCCGTCCGGCGGCGGACCGAGGCTTCTCCCCGTAACCGACGGACCCGCCCCTCGAGTCGCCGCAAGCGACCGGACAGCCAGGGACGCAAGAAACGAGCCTGGGGTGATGGTCCAACCCGATCGGTGCTCTCGTGGGCCTCACCGTCCCCATCGGCTTGGGGGTCGAGGTCAAGAGCACGGTCGCCACGGGAGGGCAGATCGTGTCCGACGTCACCGGGGCGTACCATTTCGACTACACCTGTCGTCTGGGTGGCTGCGAGTGCACCCCTGGGGGCGACAACAGAAACGAGATCGACTTCAGCCTGCTCGATGATTGGTCCTTGAGCACCGCGGTCGGTTCCTGGCGTACCGGGGCACGAACACCAGCTGGGGGTTCGACGATCCGAAC
>DAIQNR010000191.1:0-6847 GCA_036788295.1 Myxococcota bacterium | reverse complement strand
GGCAGGCAGTGGGCCGCCGTGAGCAGAGTGTCGGAATCCCATTCGACCGCCACGCCGACCCATCGAACGTTGGGTGCGGCCCCAGAGCGATCCATTTCAAGCCGTTTTCGTCCGTATAGTCTGCCGTGAGGTCTTCCTCGGAAGCCTCATTCTCCGCTTGCGCCCAGGTCGGGAACAGAACGGAAAGGACTAGGACGACTGCGCACGCCAGGCCCTCGACACGATGGCGGAAGACCGAAGGGCCGGGTTGTTTGTTGTTCACGGGGGGGGGAGCATGGAGAGGCTGAAACGCCAACCGGGGACCGGTGTCAACCGTCTATGGTGCGGACCTGTCCTCTCGGACTCGGAAAGGACCAACGTGCTAGCTGCCGTGCCTTGGGTCCGGCTTCAGGTCGCGGCTTCGGACGAAGCCCGGACCCCGACGGATGAGAGTGGATCCCGACCCCGCAAGGGCAGCAGGGCCCTGTCGACTGGGTCCCCGAACTACGCGCCGGGCGCTGCGCATCGGCGAAGGCTGCGGCGCCGGGCCGGGGGGCAGCTTGGCCACCAACCGCTCGGAGCGCTCTAGCCGCGACTCTGTTGAGAGCGCGGCTCGAGAGACCGCGATCGGCGCTGGGACGTCCATCGGACAGGACAGGTACGCCAGCGCTCCGGCTTGAAGCCACCGGTAGGGGCTGGTCCTGCTTTACTTTCGGCGGCGGAGGGACCCACGACGACCCGTGACCAGACGCCTCTATGTCGTCCTCGGCGACCAGCTCGACCCGGGAAACCTCTCGGACCTCGACCCAGCAAAAGACGCGGTGTGGATGGCGGAGCTCGAAGGAGAAGCCACCCATGTGCGCTGCCACAAGCAGCGCATCCTCTATTTCTTCACGGCGATGCGGCACTTTCGGGACGCGTTGTTGGAACGGGGCGTCCCCGTCGCGTACCGGGAGCTGCCCGACGCTCCGGCCCCCGGGGAACCAAAGAGCCACGAGGCCGCGCTCGAGCTCGACCTGCCCGGGCTCCGGCCCGAGACGGTGGTGCTTTACCAGCCCGGAGATCTGCGGGTCCTGACCGGCATCGAAGCCGCGGTGAAGAAGGCTCATATCCCCCTCGAGCTGAGGGAAGATCCGCACTTCCTGGTTTCGGTCGAGGACTTTCAAAAGTGGGCGAGAGGAAAGAAGAAGCTCGTTCTCGAGCACTTCTATCGGTGGATGCGCAAGCGGGAGGGGATCTTGCTCGAGCCGGACGGAAACCCCGCCGGCGGGGCGTGGAATTTCGACTCCGACAACCGAGAGAGTTTCGGAAAGGCCGGCCCGCCGCCGATCCGGCCCCGCCCGGGCCATATTTGGGACGACACCACGAAGGCGGTCGCGGCCCTGGTGGAGCGGCGCTTTGCTGACCACCCGGGGACCATGGAGAGGTTCGATCTACCAGTGACGCCGGCGGAAGCGGAGCGGCTCGCCGAGTTTTTTCTCGATGCCTTCTTGCCTCACTTTGGCCGCTACCAAGACGCGATGTGGGGGGGCGATCCGGTCTTGTGGCACTCCCGGCTGTCGGCGCCGATGAACCTGAAGCTCATCTCACCGCGGCGACTGGTCGAGGGAGCGGTCGCCCGCTACCAGGCCGGTGCGGCCCCGATCGGCAGCGTCGAGGGCTTCGTGCGGCAGATCCTCGGGTGGCGGGAGTTCATCCGCGGCATCTATTGGCTGAACATGCCCGAATATGCCGGCAAGAACGAGCTCGGCTGCGAAGACCGGGACGTCCCCGGGTTCTTTTGGGACGGACAGACCGACATGGCCTGCGTGGCCGACAGCATGCGGGGCCTCGTGGAGCTCGGCTACGTCCACCACATCCACCGGTTGATGGTGCTCGGGCTGTTCTCGCTGCAGCTCGGGGTGCACCCCCATCGCTTCCACGAGTGGCACATGGCCATGTACCTCGACGCGGTGGACTGGGTGAGCCTCCCAAACGCGCTCGGCATGAGCCAATATGGCGACGGCGGCGTCGTCGGGACGAAACCCTACGCGGCCACCGGAAAATACATCCAGCGGATGTCCAACTATTGCGGAGGCTGCCGCTACCGGCCGGCCGAGGCTTCCGGCGAGCGGGCCTGTCCATTCACGACCCTGTACTGGGACTTTCTCGACCGGCACCGGGCCCGCTTCGAGAAGAACCCTCGCATGGCGCTGCAAATCAAGAACGTGGCCCGAAAGTCCGACGCCGATCTGGAATCGATCCGGGGCCGCGCCAAAGACATCCGGGCCCGGATCGACGCCGGCGAGCGGATCTGATCACTCGACCGCCTTTCCGCCGGACTCTACGTACCGGGCGGAGGTGGCCTCGACGAGCCCCCGAAGCCGGGGGAACTCCTTCATGGCCTGCGTGAGCGGGTTGTCGAAGTGGCCGCCGAGCAGCCCTCCGATGAAGGCGGCGAGGATCGCGTCGGTCCCGGTTGGGTCCTCGCCGAAAAAGAAGGGCCCCTGGATCCGGGCCTCGAGCGCCTCGAGATCCCGGAATCCCGCCGCGTAGATGTCGGCCGGAGGGTGGCGGCCGAGGCCGTGGGCGGCGAGGGCCCGGACGACCCCTCTTCGCAGGATCGCGGGCACGAACGGGCGCAGCGGGGCCGGGAGGAACCCAGCGATCGCCGGGCGCATGACCGCCCAGCCCTTGTCGTCCACCCATCGGCTGTAGAGCTGGGCCCAATAGAAGTGCTCCTCGACCGTGCGGGCGACGAGCTGGGCCTCGGCCCGGTCCTTCGGACCCAGGCCAGCGTCGAGGTCGGGCCCGCCTCGGCCCAGCACCCAGCGCAGGATCGCGCCCGAGTCCGCGACCTTCTCCTCCCCGTCGCGGGCGTACGGGAGCTTGCCGGTGGGGGCCCTCCTCGGGTCGCCCCGCTTCACCTCGTAGGGCACCTCGGCGAGGGTCAGGTGCACCATGAGCTTGGTGCAAAATGGGCTGAGGCTGGGCTGCCCGAAGGCCCCAGGAAAGCCGTAGACGGTGAGCACGCCGGAGACGGTGCGTCGTCCTCCGCCGCCAGGCAACCGACGTCAGCGCGGTCATGGGCGACGGCGGTGAAGCGCGCGGGCCGCGGCGGCGCGGACCCGGTCCGGCTCGGACCGATGGTTGCGGGCGTCCTCGAGGGCGAGAATCGACCGTCGTTCCTGGCCGAAGGTCCCGAGCGCCACCGCGGCCGAGGCGCGGCTCTCCGGGTCCTGGTGGCGCTCGAGCAAGTTGATGAGCGCGGTCTCCCGCTCCGAGACCGGCACGAAGCGCAGCGTTGGGAGCAGACCGTAGACGGCGGAGTTGGCCTCCTCCCTGAGCCACGCATGGCCGTAGGGAAGACCAGACCATTCGGTAGTAGTCATCCGCGATCTGGCCTCTCTTTTTCGCGGGCGCATCCGGCAGGGGGTGGAGCCTTCGCGCTGATGCGCGGCGTCAGGGGACGCAGGACGGGGTGTAGGAGATGGAGACGGATTCGGTGGGCGACGGCTGCGCGTTGTCCGAAAACTCGACGATGGCGTAGGGGAGCACTGGCGATTCGCGAAAGCCATTGAATGGCTCGAGCCGCGTCGGGTTCACGCGCCAATCGGCGCCCGTGGCGAAGCTCCCGCCGCGAAGCCGGCGGCCACCCACCCAGACTTCGAGGTCGCGGGCGGCCTGGCGCAGCCGAACGCGCCGCGAGTGGCCATGAAACGGGAGAAACTTGCTGGCGATGGCTTCGCCCCACAGATTCGGCTCCTCCCGGCACCGGCCGAAGCCCCCCCCGGCCAGTGGATAGGTGAGGATACTGTCATTCCCGACGGAGCGGTAGTCGTTGGCAGTCTCCAAGTCCCGGCACGATGCTCCAACGAAACTTTGACCGTCGATGGACACAGTCCGGACCCGGAATCGCGCCTCTCGACCCATGAGCGCATCGAGGGCGTGGACGAGCTGATACGTTAGACTCCTTGCTCTTTGGATATCGTAAACCCCACCGTCTACCGCACTCATGGCGACCAGGAGGTTCGCGTCGGAGCGGAGAAACCCAGCGTTGTGTTCGAGAACCCACGGGGGGCTCAGCGCCCGCTCGATGTTTTCATCAGGGCTTTGCTGCAAAGAGGTCGGCGCGAATAGCATTCGAGCGAGAGCGTCGCGCGCTGATGGCTCACCGCTCGGCGTCACGTATCGCTCGAGCGCACCGCTGGGGTCGAGCGTCTCATGGAGAAACCCACACGTGCCCGGCAGGATGCGGCCCATGAGGATCCCACTATCGAGTTCGGGGGGGGGGCAGAACCATGCCGTGTCGGTTCTGCGGATCCCCCCGAGGGCGGACAGGTGCCCGATGTGGTAGTCCACCCCGAGCCGGTCGAACGCCGCCCGGAGAGACTCGTATTCGGTACGAAGTTGCTCCAGATGGGTCGATGGTACGTTGGCGCGACTGACTTGAAGGATGACGTCGAGCTTCTTCATCTCATCGCCAGCCGGGCCGAAGGTCTCCGTGGCCCGGGTCGCCGTTCCGGTCTCGGCGTAGATTGTCCCTTCGATGTCGTCGAGGCCATCCACCGAGAGCCGGTACCGGGCAAAGGCGGCCGGCTCGACCCCAGGGGTGTAGCGAACGGTGATGTACCGGAACGACTCGTCCTCCACGGTGAGCGGAAAGCCGGGATCGTCGAACTCGAAGCTCGCATCTCCGCTGAAGCGGAGGCTGCGGACCACGATCGGCTCGTAGGTTGGGTTTCGAATGGTAAGGGTGGCGGTGATGGTTCCACAGGCATCGGGGATGTAGCCGAAGTCCTGAAAGGCCGAATGAACGAACACTCGTCGCGACGACCCGCTGCCCTCGACGTCGAGGCGCCCATCCGAGCCGAGCGGGGCGCTCACGTACCACGGGAGCTGAGCGGACCGCCGACCGAGACCGGTGGGCCGGAAGTCGACCATGACAAGTTGGCGCGCCCCGGGCGGGACCTCGAAGGTGGCG
Organism: Myxococcota bacterium; assembly: GCA_036788295.1. Taxonomy (GTDB): domain Bacteria; phylum Myxococcota; class Kuafuiibacteriia; order Kuafuiibacteriales; family Kuafuiibacteriaceae; genus JAHQVK01. The sequence continues at coordinate 1,905 of DAIQNR010000191.1, read as the reverse complement.
TTGTCGTCGGCCCAGCGAAAATCGGTTTGGACCAAGGTCGGGAGCGTACGCACCAGGCAGGGGGCGTCACCGACGTTGCGCAGCGCGAGGAAGCTCGTGTGCTGGTGAAAAGCCGTCACGCTCCCGAAGCGAATCGAGTCGCCCTCGAGCCGGTACAAGCACCTCCCTGGTGGGCCGGCGAGACCCCGAACCGGGAGCTCGACCAGCGGCTGCATGGGGTCGTCGTTTTGGATGCGCACGGTTCCACGTAGGTCCACGCCGGTCTCCGCCGTCCAAGCCAGCGAAAGTTCTTCGACGCCGCCGGGGGGGATGACGGTGGGCCTCCGGGCGACGGCGAGACCCAATCCCTCGGGCGGCTCCACATCCAGGATGGACAGCGTGGAGCGACCGCGGTTGAACACCTGCACCGTTCGCGTCAGCGTCGTCTCCCCCGCGACCCGGCCGAAGTCGAGCGAATCCGGAACGACATCGATGGAGGGTGGCCCGACGCGAGCCCTCAGCGCCGTCTCTTCCAAGCTGAGTTCCTGGCCCTCGGCGTCCCGAGACCGAACCTGGAAGCTGGCGCCGATCGGTGCCCCGACGTCGGCCTCGACGCCCTCGACCCGGATCGAAGTCTCGATGCTCGCGCCGGGCCGAACTCGTGTCCCTGGCTCGGGGAAGCCGTCCGGCAACGAAAAGCGGGGGGAACCCAGAAGAGAAGCCGATTCGATGAGAACGGGATCCGGCGATACATTGGTGCAGGCGATGACCTGGCTGGCGGCCGCGCCAATGGCCAGCCACCCAAAGTCGATCTCGGGCGTGCATCGGATCGCGGAGCGGGTGCCCCAACCTCGCACACCGAGGCTCGCCCGGCAGCCGGCGGCTTCGCAGGCCGAAAACTGAACGGAAGCCGAATCCGCGCGGTCGAATCCGGGCTCGGGCCGATAGGTGATGGCGACGATCTGCTCGCCCATCGGCGCGAGCTCGAGGCGGGCCTCGGCGAGCGGACCGCCTCGAAAGTCGAAGCGCTCGGACGCCCCCCGAAGGCCGGCGACGGTGACGGTCACCGGCTCCGCGAGCCAGTTTCGGAAGGCGACGGTGGCGGTACTGGCCGACCCGGCGAGCACGGGGCCAAAGTCGAGATCGGCGGGCTCGATGGCGATGGCCATCGAGCCCGTGCCGCGGACTTCCACGGTGAGCGGGGCGGCGTCGGCAGCGCTCAGCTCGAACCGTCCGGCGTGCAGGCCAAGGTCCGGGGGGGTGAAGCGAAGGGGGATCGAGACCTCTGAGCCGGGCGCGAGCGTGACCGGGCGCTCCGGCCATTCGAGTTCGAAAGGCGGGGCGACGGGCGACCGAACCGAGACATCCACGGCGACGCCGCCGAGGTTCTCGAGCGAGACCGCTTCGGTGCGGGCCTGTCCAAGAGGCACGCGGCCAAAGTCCAACACGGCCGTCGAAGCGCGAACATCGATCCGCCTCTCGGAGAGCGGGCCGGAGTCCTCGCAAGCGACACCCGCCGACAGCCAAAGCACGACGCAGACCCTGGCGCGGAGCGTCCTTTGTGACCATGCCATGGCGGAAGGATGCCGAAGCCACCGGCGGCGCGCAAGCACCGCCGCGCCGCTCGCTTTCGTTTCCATCGCTCGCTTCGCTCGAGTCTCACTTCTCCGTCGGCACGAAAGCCGTTGATGACATCTTTCACCCCATGTTCTCCAGTGGCGCAACGTGTCCAAAACGCAGTGCCTCTGACACGAACTTGTGCGTTTCTGGGGATTGCAAAAACCGGGGGGGGGGTAGGACGTGGGGGCCGGGGCACGGTGCACCGGCCTGAAGGAGGAAATCTGTGACTTCCATGTCCATGCGCTCGAATCTTTGCGTCGGCCTCGCGGCCGGCCTCGGTCTCATCGTCCCCGCGGCTGCCCTGGC
>DAIQNR010000190.1:0-6862 GCA_036788295.1 Myxococcota bacterium | reverse complement strand
GGCCCGTGTACTCGAGCGAGAGGATGACGTCGGCCGCGCCGACGAATGCGCCTACGGGTTTCGGCACCGGGCCCCCAAGATCAGGCGGCGTCGGCCGGGAAGGTCACGGCGAGCGCAATACGCCCAATCGGTACCGTGATGCGCCGGTTTGTGGTGGCGGTGTCCACGAGGAGCGGGTCCGCCGCCCCGAGCGTGTCCACGATCTGGCCGATGGCCACCACGTTTCCGCCGGCGTCCAAGAACACCGCGTGGGTGTAGGTCTGCGTCGCAGGCGTCTGGGCCGCGTCCACCGTCCCGAAGTCGAGCAGCGACCCGTTGTCGGATTCGCCGCCAGCGGCAACGTCAAAGGTGGTACCCGAAAGCGTGACCCGCGAGTAACCCGTCAGAGATGCCTCGTTGGCAACGGCCCCGCCACCCGCCATGCCCGCTGTGACCGACGTCACAAGGGCGACCTGGGTGGCCTGCGGAATGGTGTAGGCCGTGCCCCGCACAATGCGGTTCACTATGCCGTTTCGAACGTTGGTTGCTAGACCAGGCATTTCAGCTCTCCATGATGCCGGTCACCCGGCCATCGTCGTCGCGTTCCACGTGGAACGTACGGTTGCCCTGCTCGGGCATTTCCAGGGTGACCTCGACCGGCCGGTCGGCGAGCGCCTGCATGGCGGCCGACATGGAGTCGAGCCGGGCCGTCATGGCCCGGAGGACGTTCGTGATCTCCTGCATCGCTTGCAGGGTGCCGTTGTCGGAGCCTTGCGCCGCGAGCGCCGTGGCGGTGTGCTCGAGCTGCTGCGCAACCGAGCGGGTCCCTTCGAAGATCGACGTGACCGCCATCGAGGCGAGCGTCTCGATGGCGGAGGACGACGGAGCGGGGGCGGCCGGCGCCTGTGCCCCCGCCGCTGGCTTCGGCGGCTTCAACCGCCGTAGCAGGTCAACTCTCGACGGGTTCTGCATCGCTGTCCTCCTCTAGCATCATGACGTCGATCTCCTGAAGCACCGCTTTCGCCTCGCGCATGATGTCGCCCATGTTCACACCCACCGCTTCTGCGTCCGCACGGGTCTTGACAGCCTGCTGCTGCTTCAGAAGCACGTCAGCACGACCGATGATCTCTGCCAACGACTGCGTGCGCTGTTGGAGCTTGACGTTCATGTCGAGCTTCTGAGCCTCGAGCAGCGCCTTCACGCCGTCCGTCTGCGTCTTGGCGTCGGTCTTGTACTTCTCGACCATCGCCCGGACCTGCTCGCCCTGAGCGCGTGCTTGGGCCTCCTGGATCGCGACCTGCGCCCGAAGCTGCTCGACCTGCATGACCTGCTGAGCCTTCAGCATCTCGGCCTGGGCCACCATCTCGTTCGGGTCCGGCTTCGGCTGCGGTGGCTGGAACTCGGGCGACCTCGGGTCCACGAAGAACTCGGAGACGTGCCCAAGTCCCGAGGCGTCGATGAGCCTTTCGAGCGCTCGGTACATCTTGTCCGGGTTGGTGAGCCCGACTTGCAGAGCCTTTTCCTGGAGCCCCAGGACCTGCATCATCATGTCCACCTTCTGGGCCCGGCTGTTGAATCCGAGCCCTACGTTGACCCGGATGTTGCTCCGGCGGCGCCAATCGCTCGGGTCCACCGAAATGACCTCGCCGCGAAGCTCGAGCACGAGCGGGACGTCCCGATAGAGCCGTAGCGCCTGGTGGAGCTTCAAAAACAGCGTCTTGATCCCCGTCTCGGCGAACAGGCGGACCAAGATCTCGACCCGAGACGAGGACTGATCGGTCGCCGCGGAGAAAGCCGAGGCGGTCGTCTTCTGGAGGACCTCGGGGTCGAGCGAGATCTCGGGTGCGACGCCGGTGCGCATCTTGCGCATGTCGGTCACGAGCGCCAGCGCCGGCATGAGGTCGCCGAGCATCGACGGCACCACCTCGTGCAAGATCGCCGGGCCCGGCGGCCCTTCGACCGGGATCACCTCCGAAAGCGGGTTCGCCAAGATGTCGAGCGCCAGCGGCGACAAGGACCGGTCGTCCACGTACTTTCGGCGGATGTTCTGGGAATATATGTTGTTCAGCAGCTGCCGAGTCAGCTCCGACCCGAGCCGCTGCACATCCTGAACGCTCTGCGCGAGCGAGTACCCGATGTGGCTGTGCGCAATCGGGGTCGTGCTCATCGCCACGAACGGCATGAGCGAACACGGTTCGTTCTCTAGGACGGTGTTGCCCGCCAGCACGACCTTGCGCAGCTCCGCGAAGCCGTCGTTGTCGTAGTCCACCCGGATATAGCACTCGTGGAGCAGGATCTGCTCCATGCCGGGGGCCTCGTTCTCGGTGAACAGCGGATCGTACTCGGTCTGCTGGAGCCGGTTCACCCTCTCTCCGCTCCAATAGAAGTTCCCGTTGTCGGACTCGCGGTTGTCGAGCAGCTCGGCGCGCTCGTAGCCCTGCTCGAGCAGGTCCGAGAGCGAGCGCACGCACCGGTGCGCTACGAACGGCGCATCGTCGAGATTGAGCTCGGCGTGGTTCGCGTCCACCAGGACCTCTTCAGGCGGGACCGCGATGAACCGGACGTCGTTGTAGTTGAGCACGCGCCGGATGGTGACGTCGTGCAGGTTCCCGATGGTCTTCGGGGGCGCCTCCGGCATCATGAGCCGGTGAAGCTCCGCCTGAGGGTCGGACGCGAAGGGGTCGAACACGGTCTGCCGAGCCTCGTGCTGCACCACCTCCACGTCGTCGTCGGCCACCAGGGCCATCATCTCGTCGTCCGACAAGCCCTCGTAGTACTCGGTTTCGGTCCGGTTCACCCGGTCCACGACGACCTTCGCGTAGGCTGTCGGGTAGAGAAGGGCGTCCGAGACGAACGAGTTGAACTGCTCGAAGTTCACCCTCGATACCACGTAGTTCAACACGTCTGATTCCTGGCCCGCGTAGGCCAGGTCTTCGGGACCTACGGGCTCGAACTCGACTGGGCGGTCCGACGAGAAGAACACCCGCATGACGTGGGGCTTGGTCCATTCGATGGACTCGAAAACCTCCCGCGTCACGAACCGAGAGAACCCCTCCCGCTCGTTGCCGTACTCGTCGCCCCGGTAGAAGTTGAGCAGCTCCTGCCGAACACGGGTCGTCGAGCCGTCTTCGCGGTTCAATGCCGACCGGATCTTGGTCTGCAATACCGCGGTGAGCTCGTCTTCTGTCATCTTCTTTGGCTTCATAGGATGTCGCTCGGGCTAGGGTTGAATATGTTCCGGACCGTTTGGCGGGCCAGTTCCCTGCGGGTCAAGGGGCGGCTCAAGCGAGTTTCGTCCGGTCGGTGGTACCGCTCGGCGTAGGAGGCCCTGGAGTCGCCCTTGTAGCCGACGGCGAACATCCGGAACGCATCCACGCCGTGCGACCACTTTTGCCGCGGAGGGTTCGCGCTCTGGTTTCCGGCTTGTGTCAGCTTGTTCTGGTAGTTCTTGAGCGCCTTCCACCCCTCCGAGCAGTTGTGGATGTCGATCCAGCAGCTCGCCAGGACATTACGGCACTTGTCGATCCCCATGGACACCGAGCTTATCGGGACGAGACGGATGGGCAAGACCTCGAGGTCCTCGAGCGCCCTCCGAGGCGTCATTTCCAGGTCCGTGATCGCGCGCTTGTTGCCGTCGTGCGGAAGGTAGTGCGTCCCGTAGACGTAAGGCAGCTCTTTCAGGATCTTGGCGTAGAACGACAGCGGTTTCTGTCGGTTCTCGAGGTACCGGATGAATCGGTCCTGCATGCCGATCCTCTGGTGGAACCATATGGCGGTCGCGTCCGACACACCGAGGTCCCAGAAGGTGTTGACGGGGGTCGTCGGGTCCCACGGGACCATCGTGAGCCGGTTGTCGTTGATGAGCATCCGAACCTCGTCCCGAAAGACGAGCGCGGGCCCGTCCGGGGCGTCCCAGCGGCCGAACCGCAGGGCGCTGTGCTCATACTCGTCGAGGTCGGACAACCGGAAAACATAGTCCTCGTCGATGTGCGGGTTGTCCTCGACCTTCGCTGGGATGAACCGCCGGCGCTGGCGCCGAGTCTGCCCCGCGCCGTCGTGCTGCTCGACCACGAAGTTCGTCGCCTCGCCGTCGTCGTTGATCTGGAAGTAGCTCTTGACCCACTCGTGACCGGGCCCGTTCGGGTTCGTCGTTGCCCGGATGAAGCACGGCAGAAAAGACGACTTGGGAGCCCTGATGCGGGACTTGAGGAACAGGTAACCGCCCGACGAAGGGTGCTGCGTCAGCTCCTCCCAACCCGCGTACTGAAACTCTTGCCCCGCGAATTGGTACTTGTCAGCGTCCGTCTTCAGGTACGCGAAGTAGATCATCGCCCCGCTCGAGAACGTGAACCTGAACTTCGTGGAGGTCCACTTCACCCCGGGGTCCACCATGGGGTAATATTTCAGACAGCGGTCGAGGACCTCGTTCAGCTCCGTTCGCGAGGGACGGATGAGGATGGCGCGGTACGCTGGGTTCTTCCAACTGGCGTCGAAGCATCCATCCGGGCCATTCCGTATCTTGAGACCTAATACATCGATAATAAGAGCATCAGTTTTCCCGCCACCAGCGGCGCCACCGTATAGTACCTCGTACTCGGGGGCCGAGAGGAACTCTGCCTGCTTTGCTGTAGGGACCCAGACCGACACCGCGGTCATCCTTTGGGTGGGACATCGATGACCGGGCTCGGCATCCGGTCTAGGGGCCTGCGAGGCGCCATCCGCGCCTGACCTTTGCGCGCCTCGGTGTAGAGGAACTTCAAGACGTCGAACTTGAACTTCGTCTTGGCCTTATGCTCGTCGAAGTCCTCTATCCTGTCCACGTCGTGGGTCATCTGCACGATGGCGTTGTACAGGGCGTCCGCTCGGTCCTCGAGCGCCTCTTCGCGAGCAGCGCCCGCGTCGGGGTGCCGCTTGAAGGTCGCTCGGAGCGCCGAAGAGGGGACCCCGAGGTGCCGAGCGATGTCGGACACCGTGTCCCCTCTGACCGTCATCTGGTAGATCGACTCCAGCTCCCCCTCAGAGAGGTGCGCGAGCGGCTTGGGCCGATGAAACGGCGCCTGGTCGAGACCCGACCGCCGGATGACCGCCAGGTTGATGGCCGCGCTGTCGTCGCTCACTTCGTAGCCTTTCGTGCCTCGTAGGCCGCCACGATGCGGTCGGTGGCCTGGTCCACGCGCCGGTGCACGACGTCGAAGTCCACCTCTCCCGGATCGGTCTTCGTCTCGGCGTAGACGGCCACCGCGTTTCGGACCTCTTCCAGGTCGTTCAGGAGTGACTCGGACTCCCTCGCCCCGGCGACCACGACATCGAGCACCTTCAGCACGACCGAAGCGGGCTCGTTCGAACGGACCATGACCCGCACGACTTCGAGAAGTTGGATGATGATGGGCAAGAAGTTCATAGCGACATCCTCCCAGCCACGAGGCTGAGCAGTTCGTTCAGCACGGGCCTAGCTCGTCGCACCGCGCGTTCGAGCTCGACGAGGGTGCTGTCGAGGCGCTCCGCGGCGCCTTGCTCTTCGGCAGTCACAGCCTGCCGGGCACGCTCAACGGCCACCACAGCCTCGAGCATCGTTTTCATGACAGGCCTCGCCGCAAACGCGACACGAGCTGTCGCCTCGACCACCTCGAAGGGCGTTTCGGGGCTCTCGGCGATGTTGGCCGCAGCCTCCACCACCGCGGCGTAGGTTCCGAACACGGCGTAGGCGTGCTGCTGCACCGTCTCTGCGGCGGTGCTGGGGACGTACCGGTCTACCGTGCTGCATGCGGCAACGGTCAGAAGTAGGGCGGCGGCGTGAGCTGGTCGTCTTTGCATGGCGGGGGTCTCCTCGGGAAGTCGGCGGGCAAGAAGTACAGAGCCAGCCCGAGCGCCACCACCGACAACGGCGCTTGGAGCTCGGCCGGGGGCGCTCGGTCGGTGAGGTACCCGAGCAGCAGGAAGAACACCTGGAGCGCGGACTCCACCATCACCACCAGGGTCACGTTCGTTCCGCTGCCTCTCATCGCATCCACCTCGTTTGGTCGGCGCGTAGGTCGTAGTGGACGTGCGTCGGGTAACTACCGAGGCCGCCATCCGGGATCGCGTTGATGTTGATCAACCCCGATACGAGGTGATACAGTAGGCGAGGGTCCGCAAAGGGGCCTCGAGTAACGCGGAAATCGGCAGCGACGCCGAAAACGTGTTGCGAGAAAGGGGCGCCCCCGATCTCGCGGTTTCGGGCCTCCGTTCGGTAGCCCGAGGTGACGGCGATAGGGACGTGGCCGACCGCGGCGCGGATGAGCTCGAGGTAGGTCGCCAGACGGCGGTACCCCGGGCGCATCGGCTCCGGAGGGTCCCCAAGCTCAAGCCAGTTGAAGTTCGGGGAAGCCACGACAGGGCTCTACCACGAAGGGGCCGAGCGGTTCAACGCTTCCGAACCCAACGGGTCCCAAGCCCGAGCGGTGCCAGCGGCCGTCGCAGCTCCTCGATCGGGTTGCCCGAGGGCACGAACAGCCCCGGGCCCATCTTCACGAGCTTCCCCTTTCGCACCAGGGACCGCATGCAGGTCGTCACCCACTGTGCGGGGACTCCGAAATGTTGCGCCACCGTCGCCGGGGTCTTGGCCGCCGACAACCGCATGAACTCGAACACCTCCTCATCGTCGGGGGGCTGGGCGTCGCTTCTCGGTCGCATCTTCGAGCCTCTGCACGCGCTCTCGTAGCATGAAGACGTCCGAGCGCAGCCCGTCAATCGCGGTGGCCGCCGTCGTGAGCGTCCGAAGGTCCGTCCGGATCGCAGTCTGCTCGATGCGCAGCTCGATCACGCTGCGCGACAGCTCGGGGATCTGCTCCATCGCGCTCGTGACGCGGCTGCCGTAGTACACCGCCGCGGCAAGCATGCTCAC
>DAIQNR010000189.1:0-6886 GCA_036788295.1 Myxococcota bacterium | reverse complement strand
AGTGCGCCTCCCACCTGCTGCGCCACACCTACGCCAAAGACCTCGACCGCTGACCGAGCCCCAGCCTACGAAAATGTACAGGACCATTCATTTCCGTCGGGTGACCGCGGGAATGGCTCCCCCATAGCTTCCTTTGAGTCCTCGAATCCCGCTCGCCTATCGCGGCGGAAACCCGAGGGCACGGAGGCGTCATGGACGATCACGACACGGCCCGGTGTCCGGGCCCCAACATCTACCCCTTGCTGAGCGTGCTGGCCCTGGCCATGGCTGCGTGCGGCGAGGCCCACCCGAACCTGGTGGACCCCAACGCGCTCGCGCGGCGGGCGAGCACCGGAACGGTCGCGGCGGCGCTGCAGTGCACCCCAGACCTCGCTGTGCTCCAAACCCCAAGGGAATGCTACCGCGACGACGACTGCGCCTGCGGGGCTCATTGTGACATGGGAGCCTGCAACCCCGGCTGCACGACCGGAACGGCCTGCGCAGCCGGGGAGTGGTGCGACGTCTTCGGACGCTGCCGCCTCGACCGGGACGACCAGCTGCTCGCGGCCATCAAGCCGCAGCGGCAGGCGCGGCTCACGGTGGCGCCCCGCTCGCTGCTCTTGCCCGCTGCGGGGGAGGGGCGAATCCGGGTGATCGTGAGCCAGGCAGCCTCCGCCGGGCTCCGCGTGCAGGGCACGGACGGCGTAGAGGTTCGCTGCGCGGTCGGGCAGCCGTTTTCGAACGCGTGCCGAACGGCGCCCCTGCCCGCGAGAGGACGGCTGGAGCTCGAGGTCCGCGCGAACGCGCCGATTCCGGCCAATGCACCATCGAGCGTCCAAGTATGGGCCGAGAAGGGCTTCGCTGAGGTGCTCGTTCGGACCCGCGCCGCGCCGCCGGTCGCTCCGCTCGAAGGCCGCTACGTGGGTACGGTGCGGCGCGAAGGAGCCGGCTTGGGTCGGCACGATGGAAACCTGTCCGCCCGGGCATCGGCAGAAGAACTCGAGATCGATGCCGAGGTCTTCGAGGCCGAGCGTGTGATCGTGATCAGCGACCGGTTCGGCCGACTGCACCCCTCGGGAGCCATCATCGGCACGATCGACGGAGGGAGCGTCTCGTTTCCGCCGTTCATGCTCTTCTCCGGTGACGACAACGATCCCGACCGAGCGGAGGTCATCGCCGTCCCGCACGTGCTCGCGTTCGCGACGGACGGAAACGGCGGACGAACCCTCCGCCTATCCCTTAGGTTCTCGTACCACGGAATCGTCGACCCGGCAGCCGCTCCCTTTAGCCAGCTCGAGGTCGCGCTGTCCCGAGTCGGGGGACTCGAGCCTGGGCGGAGCGCGCCGGCCGTGCCCGCCCCTGCGAGCACGGCGCTCCCTCCGGTCGCCGATCGCAGCGCCGCGCGCACGGGCTGGGAGGCCGCGGTTCGGGCGATTGCCAACGACGGCACCCTCAGCACCGCCGACCGCGATGCCGCCTTCGACAGCTATGCCCAGCGTGATTTTCGGCTCGACGCCTGCCATCTGGCCGCTGCGGACCGGGCGCGGCTCGCCGATGACGCCCACCGGCTCCACGGTTGGCGAAACGGGGGCCACATGAACCCGAGCCTAAACTTCCAGCACCCCAACCAACTCAACACGATGAACGGAAATGGTCTTCTCATCGCGTTGCGGCAGGGCTTGATCAACGGCGGCTACGGCACCCGCACCGGAGACCAGACCGAGGTTTCGGTGGACCCGCGCCGAAGCGCCTACTCCGGACTCGATGGCAGCCCCATCGAAGACGCGCTCCCCTGCGCCGCGAACTTCGAGCGGCTGAGCTTCCCGTCCGCATCGGGCACGGTTCACGTGTTCCCGGCTGCGCTCGACGAATGCCAATCGGTCCGGAATGAGACCGGATGCGAGATCCTACCCGTGAACGAGAGCGTCGGCCGTTTGGGACGCATCCTCCGGGGCTCGATTCGGATCGGCTCCACCAGCCAGGCCATCTTCAACGGGACCGACATCATCGGTCGGGTCACCCAGGTCTGTTCGTTCCCGGAGCAGCCTGTGGGATGCGGGGAGATGTCGCTGTGCATCGAGCCGCGTGCGACCGGCGGAGCCCTTCAGCTCGCGACTTCGCGCCTTGGCTCCGCGCTGACCCCTCTGCGCCGAGAGGCACGATGTCTCGCATCCAACCTGGATGCGGGGCCTGAACTCGACCGTCGATTCGAGGCCGTCTATGAGATGGCCACAGCCTGCGGCGCCGACCTCGACCGCCGAAGTCGCCGCGCGCCGGCAGTGACCCCCCAAACGCCCCTCTCCCAGGTCTTCGGCGGTGGCGACTGCATCGACCCCGCACGTTGGGTGAGCGCAATGGGTCTTGCCTCGGAGCACCTGAGGCAGCCCCGGCTGCCCTTCGAGCCGGTGGAGGCGCGGCTCTTTCACCGCCTCGCCCAGCGGTGGATCGAGCTCTCCGGCTTCGTGGCCAGAGACCGGGCCCAGAACGCCGAGCTCGCCGCGGTGATCGGTCGCCTCGACGTGCAGAGCGGCCGACTTCCCCCGCCGATCGACTCGGTCATGGCAACATCCCTCCGGGCTTGGGACCTGCTCCTTCACCCCCGCTTCGCGGCAGCGCTCGACGCGCTGCCGGCGGAGGTCCTCCGCGACCCGGACTACCGCCTCGACCTCGCCGCCCACCTCGTTGTCGAGTCCTCCGATACCCAGCCCGAAGGCATACCGCTGACCATGCTCGAGGTCCTGCTTCGCCAAGTCGAATTGGCCGAGCGGGCGGTGGACCAGGCTCGGTTTCACCGCGATCTCGGCGCGCTGGACCTGCTCCCGAACCTATTTGCGAGAGTTCGGGTCGTCGAGGCGATGGCGCTCGGGCTGGCGGCTCGAGCTACCGAAGGTGCGGCGGTCGCTCCGGCGTGGCTCGAGCGCTTCGAGCGGACCCATGAGGCGCTCGCAAACCACTTGCGGGGGTTGATCACCGCCGCGCGGGCGCTCGACCAAGGAGATAACCCACTCGGCCTGGACGAAGACGATATTCCCCTCTATCTGCTCGACGGAGCGACGTCGCCCGGGCGCCGGTTCTCGGCCGTGAGCGACTTCCTCGTCGGCGAGTCGCCCAATGCCCTGCGATGGGCCCCGTTTCTGGTGCGGGAGGCGTCCTTGCGCCTCGACAACGCGCGGCTGGCCTGGGCCGAGCGCTCCGATCGTTCGATCGCCCGCTCGCGGGACTTCGCCGAGCTCGACCGGTCGCTTGGCATGATCCGCCAGAGCTTTGGGGAGCAAGTGGCCGAGATGTGCGGCGCACCCGGCGGCCTGGCCACCCGCGACCTCATCGAGCACTGGGAAACCGGCCACGGGCGGCCCTTCAGCGGCGATGACTGCTACATCGATCTGTCGAACCCCGCCTGCGTCCCGGTGGCGACGAGTCAGGATCCACTGACGAGGGATGACGCCCAATACCAGCTCTGCATGGCGAGCGAGCTGCGTGCCCGGCTCGGCACCGCGATCGGGTACCGCCACTCTGGTCTTCACGCCGCCCTCACCGCATGGGACCACTGCTCGAACCCATCGGCCGTCTCGGTGGGAGCGTGCACGGTGGACGGAGTGCAGCACGAGCAGTGCTACCGGTGCGGCGGCATCCCCGGGCCCTCCGGCGCGACCGTGCTCCAGTTTCCCCTCCGTCCGCAGGACTTCGCGAGCCTCGACACCGCGGGTACGCCGGACGATGTACTCGAGGAGGCGTCCGACGTCTGCGCGGGCCGCTGGCCAAACGCGGCGGCGAGCACGCCCCGGACCTCGAGCCCGACCGACGCCAACCAGTGCTTCCGGGGCGCGATCGGCGAGATGGTCCTGACCGTTCGGTCCACCGCGCTGGAAGTGGAGATCGCGCGCACTCAGGCCGAGGAGAGGTCCCGGGCCTATGACATCGCGATGCAGAGTTGCTTTCGCCTCGAGTCGGGAAACCAAGCCATCGCCGACGCCGAGACCGACCACAACCGCACCATGACCGGGCTGCGTTCGGCACAGCTCGCCCTGGACGTCGCGGCGCTCGCCGCCCGGGCACTGGCGGAGTGTGCCGACGCACTCGGAAGCGCAAGTCTCGGCGCCATTTTCTCGGGCGGCGCAGCACCTGCCATAGAGTGCGGGGCCCACGCGGCCCAATCCGGCTTCGAGGCCGCCTCGGCCTCCTTTGGGCTCGCCATCGCGGAGGTGGGTCAAGCCCACGAGACCACGGTCGCTCGGCTCGAGCGGAGCATCGAACAGGACAGATGCTTCATCGAGGCCCAGCAGGAGCTGGTCGCGTACAGCAGCCTGACGATGCGGATCGCGCAAGCGATGAACGACCTGGGCCGCGCGCAGCTCGAGCTCGACAACCGGAAGATCGCGGTCGAGAGCGCCTTTCAGGATGGTGTGACTTCGCTCGCCGCCGAGCAGGGACGCTTCGTGGTCCCGCTGCTTCACGACGCTTGGCTCGATGATCGAGTGCAGGCGTTTTCGCACTCCATGAGGGAGGCTCGCCGGCTGACCTACCTCGCGGTGCGAGCGGCCGAGTACGAGTACCAGCAAACCCTCGCGTCCGCAGACGGCCCCCTCTCGGAGCTGGTGCTGGCGGCGACGCTGCCCTTGGACCTCGACCGGGTGCTCAGCCACCTCTGGAGCACGTCCGGGACCCGAGGGATCCGTGGCCGTCGCCCCGAGGACCTTGGCCTGGTGGTCAGCCTGAAGCGGCAGCTGCTGCGTCGCGCCGACAGGTCGCAGCAGCCGCCCTGGGAGCTTCGCCTGGATGAAGACCAGCGCTTCCGCCTGCTGCTCACCGACCCTGCGCACGCAGTATACGGCGAGGACGGCGCCTACTTGGGGCAGCGGATCCCGTTCAGTCTGGCACCGAGCGAGATGATGGGACTCACGAACATCCCCGAAGTCGCGGCGGCGGCCCCGGGGGATTGCGCCGAGCGGGTCTGGTCGGTGAACGCGTCGATCATGGGGGAGCCGGGCTTGGTTCGGGGCGACGACGCGAGCTTCGTGCGCCTCGACCTCGAGAAGGCCAACACCTTCTACAGCAGGTGGTGCGCCCCACCGGCCGGTGGAGAGGACTACCAGATGGCGTCGGTCCATCCGAGCCGCAACCTGTTCCGTGAGCCCGGCGTCGGAGTGAGGTTCGGCGAAGACCTGATGAACGGGGGCGACCAAGTGGTCAGCCGAGCACGCATTCGCGCCTTCCTGGGGGTTGCACGGGGCGAGCTGTCGCGGCCGACCTACTCGGACGGCGCGTCCACGGAGCTCGCTGGGCGGGGTCTGTTCGGAGATTACGCGCTGTTCTTCCCCGCAGCGGTGATAAGCCGAGCGAACGAGCGCGGCGAGAGAAGCACCGGAATCGACCTCGAACGGGTGGAGGACATCTTCCTCCGCCTCGACTACGTGTCGGTCGCAAAGTGATGCACTGACCATCGGCGGCCCCGACCGGCGCGGGCCGCTCGGGGCCGCCTCCCGTCGCCCCGCTGCCGCCGACAGGAAAGCCCGCCACAACACTCCCGCAGAAAGGACCGATCGGCGGCAGGCGGCGGGTTTCCGAAGAAAACTCAACCCGAAGCACCGCCTCGTCCTCCGCGTCCACCTCGACCGGAAGGTACACAGCCTCCACGTCGGTCGCCCCGGGGACGAGCTGAAGCCCGCTCGGAGCCGAAAAGGAACGCTGCACGGGCCCCTCGAGCGACAGCGACGCCTCGAGCACGAGCGAGTTCGGGTTCTGGAAGGTCACGGCCCGCCGCAGCTCTTCTCCCGGCCGCACGAGCCCGAAATCCACCCGCTCCGGCCCCATCACCGGCTGAAACGCCACCTTGGCCACCGACCCATCGTCGCACCCAAAACCCACCGCGGCGACCAGCACCGCCGCCCAAACGGACCTTTTCGGTTGCGACGCGCAATCTGGTGGCAGGGGCGCGCTTGTTGAAGCCGGGTCCCGCTAGCAAGGCCGAAGGCCGCACAGCGAAGCGGAGCGAACCGAGCGAAGCCGGGGTAGCTTCAGCCGCCCTCGCCCTGCTCGCCTTCGCCGAGTCGGCGAGGCTACGGGCTCGCGATCCACAACTCGCTTGATTCCGACCCGAGTCGGCCTATGCTCAGCCTATGAAGAGTTCGGAGAAGGGCCGCGTCGTCCGCTTGTTCAGGAACGGGCGCAACCAGGCGGTTCGGATCCCGCGCGACCTCGAGCTGAGCGGGAGCGCCGCTCTCCTGTACCGCGAGGGGCACCGGCTCGTTCCGGAGCCTCTCCGCTCGAGGGGCCTTTTGTCGTTTCTCGATCAGCTCGAGCCGATCTCCGACGAACTCCCCGATGTCGACGACGATCTGCTCGGGCTCGACGACATCGAAGCATGAGCGAGAGGCCTCCGACCTATCTTCTGGACACGAGCGTGCTGTCGGCGCTCGTCCGTGAGCCCCGTGGCCCGACGCGCCAGCGCCTCGAGCAGGTTGGAGAAAGTGCTGCCGTAACCAGTATCGTCGTCGCGGCCGAGCTGAGATTTGGCGCCGTGAAATCGGGCTCGGCGCGCCTCGGAAGCGCGGTCGATCAGCTCTTGGACCTGATGGTCATTCTTCCCTTCGAGGCTCGGGATGACGTGGAGTACGCCGCGATCCGCTCCGAGCTCGAGCGCGCCGGAACTCCCATCGGTCCCAATGACCTACTGATCGCGAGCCAGGCGCGACGAAGAGGCCTCGTTGTGGTCACGGCCAAGGCCCGCGAGTTCCGGCGGGTGCCCTCGTTGATCGTCGAAGACTGGACGTCCAGCGCATGAACTGAAGGATGTGGTCTTCGACCTCCTCGTCGGCGATACCGTGGAGGATTGTATCCCTCCGAGGCGGGCGGACGGCGAGCTTGCTCGCCGTTCGTCCGAAGGAATGTACCCCCAGCCCGAGCTAAG
>DAIQNR010000188.1:0-6936 GCA_036788295.1 Myxococcota bacterium | reverse complement strand
CGACGCGAGCTTCGGTCCGAGCTGCGGAGATACCCGCGTCGTCCGCTCGGCCCTGCCTCCCCGCTCATCATGGGCCAGTGATCGCGCTAGAAGCCACGGAGAGGGCAGACGCGCAAGGCCCCCCAGCTCACTTGGCACCGAAGCCTCGAGCTCGGTGCTGGGTTTGGACCCTCCGGCGCCAGCGCGTCGAGCGCGTCTGGAGAGGTTAGCGTTCAGGGTCGAAGGCGGTGCAACCAATCTCGTCGATGAACGAAAGGTGGAGTTTCCGGCAAGTGGAGCCGACCGGGGGAGAACTCATCGTGCTCGACGACAGCCGGCCTGTGGCCAAGGTCCGATGGTCAGTCTGGTTCTTTGGCGTCCTCGTAGACTTGGTGCGGCCGCTCGGCGAGGGCGATCTGGCGGAGAGCGGGTGGTATCTTGTCCTCAACTCGGCGGGCCAGCTCGAGGTCCGACTCGAGGGACTCGGGGGCGGGCACGTCGGGCATCTCGACCTGATGCTCGAACCCGGGCTCCATCACCTGAAAGGACGCCGCGAGGTTGAAGATCGGGCGGCCTTTCTGGATCACCACCACCCGACGGGTGGTGAACGAGCCGCCCTCCCGGATCCGATCGACGTCGTAGATGATCGGGAGCTCCGTGTCTCTGGAGCGGAGGAAGTAGGCGTGGAGGCTGTGCACCGGGCGGTCGTCGGGGACGGTCTGCGCCGCCGCGGAGAGGGCCCGGCCGAGGACCAGCCCCCCGAACACTCGACCCCACCCGAGATTCTGGCTCTGCCCCCGGAACAGGTTCACCTCGATGCGCTCGAGCGCCAGCAGCTCGACCCGCTCCGACAGGACCGACACGGCGGTGACGGTACCCGTGACCGCGCCGCCCCGAAAGCGCCGGCTGGTCGCGGCGACGGTGACACCCCCGAGCTCCGGCGGGGTTGAAGGGGCATGTCGAACATCACGCACCGCGTCGTCCCCCTGTGCCTCGTCTCGTTGGCCGCTGGCTGCGTGGTCGGGAGCGGCCGCTCCGCCGAGCGCCACTTCCCGCTGTACGGGGCGACCCGGCTCGAGAACCGCACCCTCCTCGAGGTCTCGATCCGCCGCGGGGACGCCGCGGCGGCCCGTCTCACCTGCGACGACAACCTGATCGACGACTTCCGCGTCGAGGTCCAGGGCCAGACCGTGGTCATCGACGACCGAGACCGCAACCTGAGCCCGGAGGCGCGCTGCGCGGCCGAGGTCGTGCTCGAGCGCCTCGAGGGGCCGCGCTCGAGCGGCTCCGGCGGCGTAGAGGTGGTCGACGCCTTCCTGGAGCTCCGAGAGGTGTCGGTCTCGAGCTCGGGCGCGGTGAGGGTCGCGGGCCCCGTCTCGGCCGCTGGGCATGACGGCACGGTGCGCCTCGCGACCTCGAGCTCGGGCAGCCTCACTGTCCGCGACGTCCGCGCGACGGCGCTCGACGTGCAGGTGACGAGCTCGGGCTCGGTGACGTTGGCGGGAGCGGTCGAGGCCCTCGAGGCGCGGGTCAGCTCGAGCGGGAGCCTCCGCGGCCGGGCCCTCGCGGCTGGGCGCGCCCGCCTCGAGACGAGCAGCTCCGGCTCGATCGAGGCGACCGTCACGGACGCCGCGACGGTCCGCATCTCCTCGAGCGGGAGCGTCGTCCTCCACGGCCGGCCCCGGATCGATGGGCTCGACGACTCCGGCTCCGGCGCCCTGGAGCTGCGCTAGGCGCAACGCCGATCGGACGGTAGGGACGGCGCCCCAGACCGAACGGTTGGCTCACGTTGCCAGCCAACCGAGGCCCAGCGGCGGGCGCTTTCGCGCGAGCCGGGGGACGGCACTGAAGAGGCGTGGCCGGCGCATGCCCATGCAGGACCGCAACCGGCCAACGGATACGACGGCGGCGCTTTCTATAGCGCCAGCGCCCGCGAGTTCGTGTTGTTCGGCGGCGGCGGCACGCTCGGATGCAGCGACGAGACCTGGGTCCTGCCGAGCGTGCCCGAGGGCCGCCCCGCTGCGGTGTTCGAGGTACGGGTCGCAGCGAGCGGCGCGGATCGCCATGAGGTGAGCGCGATCGTGGTTCGAACGAGGCGGGGTGGCACCGCCTACGCCCTCGCGGTGCCCGGCATGGGCGGGGAGACCTCTGGCCTTCGGGTCTCTGGGTGGGACACGCGCACCGGCGCCTGGCGAGAGCTCGGTACGAGCGGAGCATCGGCCGGCGAGCCCTCGGCGATCGAGGTCGTCGTGGAGGGGGCGGACGCGGTGCGACTGGTGCGTGGGGACGGACGGCTGTTCGTACGGTTCGAGCCGGTGGCCGGGTTCGGCAACGGGCCGCGTCCTCGCCAGCGAAGGACCTCATCGCGCCCGCGACCCTCCACGACGCTCCACTCCTGCGCCTCGACCAGGGCAGTAGTGCCTCGTTTTCGGCTGAGCGTCTCCGCCGCGAAGTACCACTCCGTCTTCTGCGGCCCCGATGGCGTGTCACACGAGGACTACGCGGGGGTTCCTTGGGGGGTGTGCCGCTTCACCGCGCCCTCGCCGTCGTCGTGAGCCTGCCTCACGGCACCTCGCGAGCAGCTTCTCGAGCCGAGCCCGGTAGATTTCGGCAGTTCGGAAGTCCTACGCTCTCGGAGCCGTCCGTCTCGCGCGGGAAGACCTCGACCCGGTGCGCCGCCACGTCGAGGTGTTCGGCTTTCACCTCGCCCGCCTCGACGTCCGCCAGAACAGCGCCTTTCACGATCGGGCGCTCGCCTATCTCCTCGCCCAGGCCGGTGTCGCCGACGGGGATCGTTTCCCGCAGTGGCCGCCCGAGCGACAGCGCGCTGTTGCTCGCGGAGGTCGGGGGCCGCCGCCCGCTGGTCGCCCGAGGCGTGCCGGTCCAAGGGGAAGCGGAGGCGGTGCTCGCGGTGTACCAGGTCCTCGACCGGCACCTCTCCGTTCACGGGGACGCCGGCCTCGGCGGCTTGATCGTGAGCATGACCCGCGGGGTCGAGGATCTGCTCGCGGTTCACGTGCTCGCGAGGGAGGCGGGCCTCGAGCGCCAGGACGAAAGCGGCCCCTACCTCCCGCTGCCCGTGGTGCCGCTCTTCGAGACCATCGACGACCTCGAGGCCGCGCCGGACATTCTTGCCGCGTACCTCGACACCGAGGTCGCGGTCCGGTCCCTGGCCAGGATGCAAGGCCGGCGGGAGAGGCCGGTGCAGGAGGTCATGGTCGGCTACTCCGACAGCAGCAAGGACGGCGTCGTCGTCGCGAGCTTCATCGCGCTCTACCGCTGCCAGCGCGCGCTCGACCGGCTCGCCGAGGCCCGTGGGGTCGATGTTCGCTTCTTTCACGGCCGGGGCGGGACGATCGGCCGGGGCGCCGGACCCACCCACCGGTTCCTCGCCGCGTTGCCCCGCCCTCGAGGACAGCTCCGGGTGACCGAGCAGGGGGAGACCATCGCCCAGAAGTATGCGAACCGGGTGACGGCGGCGCATCACCTCGAGCTGCTCTTGGGGGGAACGCTCCGCGCGACGCTCGACGGGCCAAAGAAAGATCCGCCGGAGCTGGAGGCGGCGTTCGATCGCCTGGCCACGGACAGCCGCCGCGCGTACCGGGCCCTGGTCGATGCGCCCGGGTTCTCGGGCTTCTTCGAGCAGGCCACCCCGATCGATGCGCTCGAGCACAGCCGGATCGGGTCGAGGCCGTCCCGCCGGACCGGCCAGCGGACGCTCTCGGACCTGCGGGCGATCCCCCTGGGTCTTCGCGTGGAGCCAAGCCCGGTTCGAGCTGCCGGGCTGGTACGGCTTCGGGGCCGCTCGACGCGCTCGAAGCCGCGGATCCTGGGCTCCGGGCGTGGCTCGTGCGCGCCAAAGCGGAGCCGACGCGCTCCCCGCCCTGGCACTACCTCGTCAGCAACGTCGCCACCGCCTGGGCCTCCGCGGACCCCGAGATCATGGCCCGATACGCCGAGCTGGTCGAGGACCCGAGCCTTCGGGAGGCGCGTCTTCAGCAGGTCCTCGACGAGCACCGGCGGACGGGGGCGCGGCTCGCCGCCATCTACGGGGCCCCGGTGCCCGCGGCTCGGGCCGAGGTGCAGCGGCGGCTCGACCGCCGGAACTCGGCGCTCGCTCCCCTCCACGACCGGCAGGTCGAGCTGCTCGCTCGCTGGAGGAGGAGCCCAGGCGGCGAAGCCCCCGCCGTGCTCGAGCAGATCCTGCTCACGGTGAACGCGATCGCCTCCGGCCTCGGCCAGACCGGCTGAGCCCGGAGCCTATCCCATTTTCGTCGCCGAACCATCCCGATATCAGGACCACTACCGATGGGGACTGGGGCTTCGGCGTTCGGCGTTCGGCGTTCGGCGTTCGGCGTGGTCAGACCGACCCGTGGGCCCGTTGTTGAGGACCTTACGCAGCGAGACCTCATTCTGAACCCAAGGTCCGCGAGCGAGAGAGCCTTGGCGCGCCGATTGCTGAAGTGCTCGGAGTGCGGAGTGCCCCAGCGGATGGGGCTCACCTACCCAGGAGCCAAGCTCGACGCCGAAGCCCAAAGACACACACTCCACGAACCACCGAAACGGACGTCCACATGGTTGGCGAATCCTAGGCTGCCTTCTTCTGTTCCTCACATGCTGCCCCGGTCTCAACGTCGGGCAGTCCCCCATTCTGGACGGGTCGGCACAGGCCTCGGTGTGTATCTGTCCCGGCTTCCCTGGCCGCTACATCACGCCGTGCTCGGCCTGGCCTTTCAATGGGAACATCGTGGTCGCTGCAAGGTGCACGCCCGACCGAGCCAACACGCTGACCCCCGGGGGTACCCGACGATGCTGGGGCTTTGTCCAGACCGACAACCCATCCGCCACAGTTGGGCCCCAGAGTATCATCGACATCCCTGCCGATGGTGCGACGTACCAAGTCGAGTTCCAAACGATGGCGATTGATGTTGGCCCTGCCGGTGTAAACGGGAACGTATTCATCAACTACTCCTTGAACGGTGTCGCCGAGTACATCCATCTGGGGCGGTTGCGGGTCAGCAACCGATGCCCGCTGTGAGGTCAAGAATGAGACGAGAAAACTCTCCGATCACCAAAGGGGGGCATAGGCGCATTCCCCCCCTTCTCCTGTTCTGCTGGGCCCTCGGTGGATGCGACGGTGTGTTGCCGGTCGCGTCAAGCTCGGTCTCGCTTCGCGAGCGGTGCCAAGCGGAGGCCAGCATCGTCCCGGCTGCTGCGAGCGCGGTCATCGACGGCGATGAATCCACCGGCTACCGCTCGAACCACTTCAACTGGCAGAACGTGATCGTTGACCTCGGGTGCGAGGTCCGAATATCGGGTCTCCGGCGAAAGATGAGTGGGAGTGGCACCCGCCGTGGCCTCCAGGGTGAAGGTTTCGCTCTTTCCCAGGACGGGCGAACCTGGACCACAATCACTGGGGATGCTACATCGGGGTGGAACGCCTACACTAATTACCGACCTCATGCTTGGCATTCGGTCGATTATGGCTGGTCTCGGTGGCTGCGGCTCCGAAATCCCATCCATGCTCGCTTGCTGCGGTTCTCCTGGGACGGTAACGGCGACTCACTCGACGAACTCGAAGTCGATTCGAGGGTCGCCTCTGCTTCGGCCAACGGCATCGCCGGAGGTCCGGACAATGTCCTCGACGGTGATCTGCGGACGGCCTTTCTCTCTTCGAGACGCGGGTGGCAGTACCTCGACGTGGACCTCGGCCAGGCGGTGCCGCTGACCGCCATTCGACGCCACATGAGCGGTGGAGCAGTGGGGCCCAATCGAGGGCTCAAAGGGGAGTTCTGGGAGGTCTCCGAGGACGGCTCCTCGTGGACACGGCTCACGGCTGTCATGACCGAAGGCTGGGAAGCCTATATCAACTACGTACCCCACGCCTGGCACTCGGTCGAGTATGGGTGGTCAGACTGGCTCACCCTGAAGCTGCCGATGCGCGTTCGCCGTGTTCGGTTCCATTGGGACGGTGCCGGCGACCAGGTGAACGAGCTGGAGTTCTCGCAAGCCATGATGTCGAGGGACCCGAACTATGACTTCGATCTCTACGATGCTTCCCGTCGAGTAGACCCGAGAGAGTGGCCTGTGGGCCCGATGCGGCCCACGGCCGCCCCGCCCTTCATCATCGGGCGCTGGCCGACGACGCCGTACGACCTTGGGTCTCGGATCGGCGTGACCGGCATGTATGATGGTTGGGTCTCGCCCCAGTCCACCGTTCCCCTCGGGTACTGTTCCGGTGGGCTCGGGCGCGTGTGCGGCGGTGTCGGTCACTGCCCGACGGGCGAGGTCTGCCTGCTCATTCCCGGGACCCCGCCGCCTCCTCCCAACGTGAGCGCGCCGCGTGGGCGCGTGAGGGCGAGTCTCAACCTCGTCGAGGCGAGCGGTGAGGCACGCGGGTATCTGCGGATCAACGAGCCCGGAATGGTGTATGATGGGGGCACGCTCTGCGGTCAGACGGGTCTGGAGGTCGGAACCGAGGTGCCTGTTCGCATGATCAGTACAGTGTCGGACGGACAGTTCGCGGGAAGGCTTTCGTCTCTTCGCGCCTTTCCCGGGCCGTTCAACCAGCAGTTCTTCTCGGGACGGACGAGTCGCTTCGTCGACCGGTTCTTGTTCTCGGGCACCGTTCAGGCTCGGTTCGACGCAGCGGTGGATATCAAGCAGCACCAAGCCGTGGGTCAGGGGGGTTTTCGTACAGGGACGCATCTGTATGGGTCTCTGCTGCTCGAAATGCCCGCGCCGTGCCCGAGCGCTCACCTGGGTCTCACCTTCGAGCGTTACGACCAGAGCCTCATGCTAGGGCTCGGTTGGTGAGTGCGCAGCGAGTCTCAGGACTACGATTGCGTTTTTGGCTGGGCGGGAGTCATGTAATATGAGTTCTGAAGGAAGAAGGAAGACGTCGTGGGTATGTGCGACCCTTTTGCTGTCCTGCTCCGCGGAGACGACCGGACTTAG
>DAIQNR010000187.1:0-6972 GCA_036788295.1 Myxococcota bacterium | reverse complement strand
CCTAGCGTTGCGAGAAGGGTCGTCATGGACCGCGCGGTCATCGGGGCCCCTCGGTCACTATGGATGGTCAGCGAGCCTGGCGTGATTTCATGCCGACGGATGCAGTCCTTCAGCAGGTGGCCCGCAACCATCGCGTTCTCCGTCTCGGCAACCATCCGACCCACCACCATCCGGCTGAAAAACAAGTCAAGCACGACACCGCCCTCTGCCTGGACGAACCTCACCGGAGCTTCGGGCCCAGGCGCCTGGCTACTACCGCGAGTACGTCCATCCCACGCCGGATGTCTCCGGTCCTGGTCCGCAGCGAGTGGTCGTCGGTCAGGGAGGGGAGATGTTCTACACGCCGGACCACTACCAGACGTTCATTCCCTTGCAGTGAGCGCGCACCATGAATCGAGCCGATTCCTTCGACTTCACGGACACGCCGTCGCACGACGCGGAGGCTTTCGTCGTGCGAGTCCCGGCAGGGCTCACGAGCGTGGAGGTACTTCTTCAGACCCTCTACGAGCAGGCGCGCCTACCTGGGTACTTCGGTGTCAACTGGGATGCCCTCTCGGACTGCTTACGGGACCTCCACTGGGTCGCATGCCACGAGGTTGTCTTGCTGCACGCCGACCTTCCGAAGTTGTCGCGCCAGGACCTGCGAACCTACCTCGATGTGCCAGCGGAATGCGCTGCGAGCTGGACACCCGGCGACGAGCACTCACTAAAGGTCACTAAAGGTCACTAAAGGTCACTAAAGGTCGTCTTCCCGAGTGCTGCCCGGCTCCACGTTGCGGGCCTCGAGTGACTGTCCTGCCTCAGCTGGGACGTGACAGTCCCACGCCCCGCCCGCTCGCCACGTCCTAGGCGCGGGGGGGCCATTCGCTGCGGATCCGAGCGGCACCTCAACGAACGCTCGCACCGCCGCGATGGTCTCGGCGAGGGTTCCGGCATCGCGGGCGCCGGCCTTGCGCACGAAGCCGGACCACTGCGTCGTCTTCGCCGGGTCCTCCGCGAACGCGTCGGTCAGCGCCACCGGCATCGTCGTCGGCAGCGCGGTTTTCCGGCGCTCGAAGGTCGCGCGGATCGCGCGTGCGAGCAGCGCACCGTCGAAGTCGAAGTCCCGCCCGAGCACGGCGATGTCATAGAAGTCCTTCATCCGGCTGTTGGCCATGCCGAGCTGCACCATCGCCTCGAGCTTTTCGGCGACGACGGTCTCGCGCGGATAGGCGCGCAGACGCGGCGCCGGGAAGTCGAGCAGCGGCGGGAACTCGACGACGTTCGCCTCCGGCGTGATCGCATCGCCGAAGCCGACGTCGACCTGCAGCCGCACCTGCGCATTCGTGATGCGGGCGACGAGTTCGATGCGTACGCCGCCGTACTCCTGGTCCTCGCGGATGAGGCCGACCGCGAGGGAGTCAAGGTCGAATCGCACGCCGTCGTCGGCCACGTCGACCGCGAGCACCTCGGCAAAGACCTCGCGCACGTGCTCGACGCCCGGGTCGCCTAAGCCGAGCAGGTCGAGGTCGCGGGTCGCTCGATGCGGCTTGCCGGTCCAGAGCGTGAACAGCGCCGCGCCCTTCAGCACGAACCGCTGCGCGTGCCGCGACGACGCGAGCCGGAAGAGCAGCCGCTCGTTCGCGTACCGCGTGAGCACGAGCTGGAAGTCCTCGCCCCGCTCGCGAGCCAGGCGCAGCAGGCGTGCGCGCACCGACGCGCCGATGTCCTTGGGCGGCGTCTTCGTCATACGAGCGCCTCCAGATACGGCCGCATGAACGCGTGGATGCGATCGGCGCGGGCGGCCTCCACGAGCGCATCGATGCTGCCCTTGCGCTTTCGCAGGTAGTCCCTGAGCGCCGCGAGGGCGACCTCGAGCCCGACGTGCCGGCGGAAGCGAAAGCAGTCGGCGACGGTCTTGGCGGGCGTGGTGAGCTGCACCTTCACGCCGTCGATAACGCGCGTCTCGACGCCCTGTTCCAGGCCCGAACCGCTCGCGCGGACAACCTCGAGCGTCGGCGAGGTGACCTTAGGCATCCGCGCGTGGCGGTCGATGAGCACCCAGACCGCGTGCGGGGCCTCGCTCGTCATGCCGTGGACCTGCAGCGCGCTCAGCAGGCAGATGACTGCGTGCGGGACGCGCTTGCTCACCTCGGCGAGGGAGCTCAGCTCGGTCACGGGCGCGTCGGCGAGCCGGTAGAGGCCGCGGTCCACCTGCTCGAGCAGGCCACGGTCGCAGAGCCGTTTGAGGTAGGCCCGAGGGATGCCGGCCTCGTCGAGGTCCCGAGCGCGCACCGGCCCCTTCCGGGCGAGCCGGAGGAGCGTGGTGGTCTTGGTCGGGGCGGCGGGCGGCATGATGCTGAACGTTGTCCCTAGATTTTAAGGACATACGATTCGTATCACGCCGCGTCGCCGCCTTCAAGTCTTCGCCACCTCCGCGCCTGGGACGTGGCAAGCGGGCGGGTCGTGGGGGTGAACCTTCAGGCCGGCGACGCATCGAAGCGTTCAAGTGCAAGAGCGAACGGCGGATAGCGTTGCGCCAGGTCGACGAGCTGCTCGCGGAACATGTCGGTGCGATCGGCGTCCTCCAGCATCAGCATGGGGAGGGCGGCCGGCGCAAACCCCGACCCCGGGGCAGGGCCAAGGAGCGGATGGAGCGTCATCCGAAGCTCGAGCAGATATCGGCGCCCATGGACGTCCTTCCGTGGAGCGGCTGAGCCGGCGCCGATGGGCCGGGCGTGGCCGCGCCTTTGCCGCTACAGTGGGGCGGTGGAGGCCCCGAAGACCACGTACGTCACCAGGGAGATCTGGCTCGACCACCCCCGGCTCGTGGTGCTCGACGGCCCCCAGAAGGGGGAGGAGGTCGAGCTGCGGGACAAGGGCAACGGCGTGCGGGTCGGGTCCGACCCCGGCTGCGACCTCGTGTTTTTGGGCCTCGAGCCGCTTCACGCCGAGCTGCGGGTCGAGCCCGGCGGCACGGGGGTCCGCGTGCGGGACCGGTGCGGGGGCACGAGGCTCAACGGCCACGCGGTGGTGGAGGGGGTGCTCGAGCCGGGGGGAACGGTGGGGCTCGGCCCGGTGGAGCTGCGGCTCGACAACGCCGGAGACGCGCTTCGGGTGCTGCCGTCGAGCACGGAGCAGTTCGGTGAGGCGCGGGGCCGGTCGCTCGCGCTGCGGGAAGTGTTCGGGGTACTCGAGGCGATCGCCGCCACCGACGTGACCGTGCTCTTGCTCGGCGAGACCGGGACCGGCAAGGACGTGCTCGCCCGGGCGGTGCACGCCGCGTCCCCCCGGGCCGGCGGCCCGCTCGTCACCATCGACTGCGGCGCCATCGCCCCGAGCCTCATCGAATCGGAGCTGTTCGGGCACGAGCGCGGGGCCTTCACCGGCGCCGAGACCGAGCACCAGGGGGCGTTCGAAGCGGCCGCCGGGGGCACGCTGTTTCTCGACGAGGTCGGCGAGCTGCCGCTCGACGTGCAACCGAAGCTGCTTCGCGCCATCGACGAGAAGGAGGTGCAGCGGCTCGGCGGCAGCCACCGGCGCCCGGTGGACGTGCGGCTCGTGGCGGCGACGAAGCGGGACCTCGAGGAGGAGGTGCAGCGGGGGAGGTTTCGCCGAGACCTGTTCTATCGGCTCGCGGTGGTCCCGCTGACGCTTCCCCCGCTTCGGGACCGCAGGGAGGATGTGCCGCTCCTCGTCGAGACCTTCGTTCAGAACTTCGCCAAGAAGAACGGGATGGATTTCCCGATCCCCGAGCAGGAGCTGCTCGCGCTGTGCACCCACGACTGGCCGGGCAACGTGCGGGAGCTGAGAAACACGGTGGAACGGGGGTTGTGGCTAGCCGAGACGGGGGATGGGGTCGTGCGCTTCATGCTCCCCACCCCGTCGATGCTCATCCCTCCGGAGCCGGCGCCCGCCGCCGAGCCGCTCGAAGAGGACGAGGGGCTCGGGTTTGCCGAACAGAAGCAGCGGTGGGAAGACCAATTCGAGCAAACCTACCTGCCGTGGCTCATGGCCAGGGCCGACGGCAGCGTCAGCGCCGCCGCCCGGCTCGCCCGCATGGACCGAAAGCATCTGCGGGCGCTGCTCGAGCGCCACGGCCTCCGGGGGACATCGTGAACCCGCTGTGGGCGGCCGGGGGCCGGCTGCCCCGTCTCATCGGCGACGCCAGGGCGGATGTATGCGTGGTCGGCCTCGGCGGGGCCGGCCTGGTCGCCATCGAGCGGCTCTCGGCGGCGGGGCGGCGGGTCATCGGGCTCGATCGGGGCGGGGTCGGCGCCGGGGCGGCTGGCAGGAACGGTGGGTTTCTGCTCGCGGGGCCGGCGGAGTTTCACCACCACCTGGCCGCCTGGGCCAAGAGCCTGGCCGCGGAGCTGTACGGGCTCACCGTCGAGGCCCGGGACCGGATCATGGCCGAGACCCCGGGGGCCGAGCCCCGGGGGAGCCTGCGCCGGTTCGCGTCGGCCGAGGAGGAGGCCGACGGCCGGGCCCAGCTCGATGCGCTCACCGGCGATGGGTTCTCGGCGGAGTGGACCGAGGGCGGCCTGCTCATCCCCGGCGACGGAACCTTCGACCCCGGGCAGCGGTGCCGGTGGCTCGCTCAGCGATGCGCAGGAGGGGCCGAGTTGTACGGCCAAACCGAGGTGGTCGAGGTCGGACCGGAGCGGGTGGTGACGACCGCCGGCGTCGTGCGCGCCGAAGCGGTGCTGATCTGCCTCGACGGCGGCTTCGAGCGGCTCGTCCCGGCCGAGCGGCTGCCCTCCCCGGTGCGCACGGTGCGCCTCCAGATGCTGGCCACCGCGCCTGCGACCGATGTCACCGTGCATCGAGCGATCTACCACCGCTTCGGCTACGACTATTGGCAGCAGCGCCCCGACGGCCGGATCGCGCTCGGCGGCGGCCGCGACGTCGGAGGCGAAGCCGAAGAGAGTTCCGAAGAGGGCGTGACCCAGGTCGTGCAAACTTACCTCGAGAAGCTCCTCCGGGAGAGGGTCTCGACCCGCGCCCCGATCACCCACCGCTGGTCCGGACTCGTCGCCTACACCGAAGACCAGCTCCCGGTCGTGGGAGAGATGGGAGAAGGGATCTTCGGGGCCGGCGCATACTGCGGGCACGGAAACGTGCTGTCCGCGCTCGCCGGCCACGCCCTCGCCGAAATGGCGCTCGGCCGCACGGCCCCCCGGATCGTCGGTCTGCTCGAGCGTCTCCGCTCCGCCCCCAAATCCTGAGCCGCCGGCGGACCCGCCAAGTCGAGGCGCCGCGTTTTGCCCGAAGGTCGGCGCCCACGGCGCGCAACATGGTGCACTTTTGCTCCAAGTAGACACGGCCGAAATGGGCGCCCCTCAGCAGAGGCGAGAACGACGAACCTGACCGATGGTCGAGGAATGGTCGCACGAGCGGTGCAAAGGGCACTTGCGGGAACGACGGGCGTCGTGCATAGTTCATACGCGGTGGGCAACAAAGCCCATCTCGCAAGCGTGTTCGAGTCCGGAAAGGACTGAAGCCCCATGGAAAACGTACTGGCTGGCTGGCTGGCTGTGTGTGCACGATTCTTGCCAATCCCATCTACGCACAATCCACCCCGCTCCAAAAGACGCGGAGTGATGTCGCCTCTCTCGGAACCTTATACGAGCATTGCCCCACGATGACGGGCGGTGACCGTGACTTTCACGGGAACGGTCCGTTCGTGACCTTTACCGCTGGATTGTCCGAGGGGATCGACCCGAGCGACCCGACCGGCGGCTTCGGCCGTCCCACGAGCCTCGCCGCTTGGACCCACTTCACCGCCGACGAAACGCGGCACAACTGGAGCCAGGCCCGCGCCTCCACCGAGCGCCACCTCGTCACCGCACCCCGTTGCTGGGAGGTGACGAGGCTCGACAGCGTGAGCCAGTTCTACTGGGACTACACCGATACCAACCACGCCCGGGACATCTGGGGATTCCAGACGGGCCTCGTGAGGAAACTCGACATCAGGGGCGACACCTCCAACGACGACATCGGCCGGTGCACGTCGGACGATACGAAGTACACCGTGTACTACAACCAAGCCCGCTACGGTCTTGGTTACATCGAGGTTCCCGCGTGCATGAAGGACGACGGCAACCTCCCCGATGAGACCGTTGTCCCGGCCCAGACCTTGCACGCAGCGCTCCAGCTCGCGGCCCAGACGGTGTCCATGCGGCTCCACAACGTGGACCTCAGCTCGTTCTCGCCCCGCTTCCTTTCCGGCGCCAACAGCTTCTTCGAGTTCCTCGGCACCAAGGACTCCTTCGTGGTGCTCCCGTTCAGCTCCGGGCGCTACGTCTTCTACATCGACGACGTGAACTCGGTCAGCGCTGCTATCGTGCCCGACGGCGGCGGATGGCTGGTGACGGTCACGTTCGAGAGCCAGGGCGTGGAGATTCGCAGCAGCTGCAACGACATGCTCATCACGCCCGGTGGCGAATTCATCGATCCCGCCACCCTCACCCACGAAGATATCGTCGAGGGCCTCCAGAGCAACTTCTTTCAGTGGATCCTGTGCAGCTGGGGGGGCGAAATCACGTTCGACCTGGGCATGATCACCGCGGGGGTTCGCATCTTTCCCGATGTGGATCCGGCCGGCGGGATACGACTTCGGCCGGCGCACCCCATCCATCCGGAGCGAGACATCTTCCTCGATCTTCATGTGCTCGGGCAGACCGGCCCCTGCCACGAGAACGTGCTCGCGATCGCGGATGACTGCATGGAGGTCGACGAGCTGTCGCTCGAGCTTCAGACGATGCTGTCGAGCAGCCTGGCGGTGGCGGTGACGAACATGCTCGCCTCGCCGGGCCAAGGCGTCTTTGGCAAGATGTTTCGGCAGCTGACCACCGGGCTCGGCCTGCCCACCTCCGGCGTCGTCAGCACGTATGTCGATACCGAGGGCTCGCTCGTGTATTTGACAAAGTAACACCATTGGGCGGCGGGCCCTGGTGCTCGCCGCCCTTCCCCACCATCACCATGAAGACC
>DAIQNR010000186.1:3493-7165 GCA_036788295.1 Myxococcota bacterium | reverse complement strand
CGGTGAGCATCCTGCGGACTCCCGCGTCCAGGACGGAGCGGGCCGCTCCGAGGCGGTCAGGGCCAGCGCGGACAGCTTGCCTCCGCTCCGCGCGAGAAACGCCCGCGCCCCGGGCGGCGGATCCGGACCAGCCGGCGGATGGGAGCGCCGAGCCCATCTTCGTGGAGCGGATCAAAACACCTTCGCTCCCTCGGCGATGTTGAGGCGTTCGGGGAGCGTGTAGAGGGCGGCGCTCCTGCCTCTTGCCGCCACGACCTCTCGCAGCATCCCCTCTTCGCGGAGCCGAACGAGGAGGCGGCGCGCGGTCGGGTTCGGGACCCGAGCGTTGGCGACGAAGTCCCGCCCCTTGAAGATCGGGGTCCCGAACACCCAATCGAGAGCGTGGATCGCGTACTGCGATCGCGTCCACTCCAATATTTTTGGCTTCAGGCGCTCGTAGAGAGCCAGGATGGCCCGCGCCTTCGCGAGGTTGTCCTCAGCCTGCTCGCGCACCCCTCGGAGGAAAAACGCGCACCAGCCCGTCCAGTCTCCGTCGCGCGAGACGGCCAGGAGGTGGTCGTAGTACTCGCTCCGGTGGGCCTCGAGGTAGGCACTCATGTAGAACATGGGCCGACTGATCAATCCACGCTGCCACAGGAAGAGAGGCACGAGCAAACGCCCGAGGCGACCGTTTCCGTCGAGGAACGGATGAAGCGCCTCGAACTCCGCGTGAAGGATCGCAAGCTGGACCAGACGATCGGGGGCATCTTCGTGCAGGTAGGCCTCCCAGCGACTCATCGCCTCCGGTAGCTCGTTGGCGCCAATGGGAATGAAGCGCGCCTCCTCGATCGTGCACCCCGGGGGCCCGATCCAGTTGGGGATGCGTCGAAATTCGCCGGGCGTTTTCCCGTGACCCCGTACGCCATCCAGCAATGCCTCATGCATCCGGCGCACGAGCCGGTTCGACAGCGGGAGCCGTTCGAGCTCGTCCTCCGCTAGGCGCAGCGCGCTACGATAGTTGAGCACCTCCCGGATGTCTTCCCGCCGCTTTAGGGCCAGAGCAGGCGAGGACGGGTTGGCCTCGAACTCCGGACCTCTCCCATGGTGGCTTGGGTACCTTCGATACGAGAGGAGAGGACCGCTTCTTGGGTCGTGAGTGGACCGAGGAGAACCTGCGGGTTCGGAATCGCGGCGAGCACCCCATCGTAGCGGGCGACCGACGCAGCAGCGGCGCCCAAGTTCGGGATGAGTTGCTCCCATCCGAGCTGCTGCGGCGGGAAAGTCCCAACGTGGTACCGAACCGGGCAGTCCATCAGTCGATGAGCTGCGGGCGCATGCTCTGAATGCCGTTGCC
Source organism: Myxococcota bacterium (assembly GCA_036788295.1). Lineage (GTDB taxonomy): Bacteria > Myxococcota > Kuafuiibacteriia > Kuafuiibacteriales > Kuafuiibacteriaceae > JAHQVK01. The sequence continues at coordinate 5,832 of DAIQNR010000186.1, read as the reverse complement.
GGCGATCACCGGGTCCTGGCGCCGGGCGAGGGCGGTGTCGAGGAGTTTTGCACCAGTTGCGCTCATGGGCTGTGCTCGGAGTGTATCATCGAGGTTCGCCGAAGCGCTCTCGCGCCCGACGCCCATGAGCCTCGCGAGCGCGCGGCGTCGGCGCGTCGCGGGCTGACCGAAGTCGTCGCGCGGCGCCGGCGTTGTCGCTCACTTTGGGGCCTTCAGTGAGCGACAACGGATCTTGTGGCTCATGCGTGAGCGACAAACTTGGCTCAGCTCGGGTCGCCGTAGCCGCGGCGGGGCCCCAGGGTGAGGCGCGCGACCGCCCAGCCTGCTTCGTGCTCGAGGTCCACCCAGCGGGGGGAGATCGGGGCCAAGAGGCCCGGGCCCCCGCACACGAAGCCGTGGTATTCGCCGGCGCCGCCGGTGGGGTGGACGCCCGCGGGGTGCTCGGCCCGCAGCGCCTCCGAATAGGTGCGGCCGATCCACGCCCGGGGCGCCCGCGCGGTGTCCACGGCGGTGAGCACCGAGCGGAGCCCGGCGTCCAGGACCGAGCGGGCCAAGACCTCGGGGTCGATGTCGAAAAAAGGCAGCCGGGGGCTGAGGCCGGCCGCTTCGGCCCAGGCCCGGTGCTCGGCTGCCGTCGGCGAGCCAGCCGAATCCCCGAACACGAGCGCTTCGATGCCCCGGGCGGAGAGGCCCGCGAGCGCCCCGGGCAGCTCGGCCGCCGTCACCGCGAGCCCTTCGAGCCCGGTGGACGACACCTGCGCCTCGAGCAGCTCCGGGCCGACCCGGCTCTCCGGCAGCGAGCCGCCTTCGTCGACCACGGCGATGAGACCTTCGATCCGGTCCTCCGACGCGGTCAGGGCCAGCGCGGACAGCTTGCCTCCGCCCCACGCGAGAAACGCCCGCGCCCCCCGGCGGCCGATGCGGACCAGCGTCACGCCGGCGGCTCGGTGAGGATGTGGCGAGCGAGCACATGCAGGCCGTCGAGGTCCTGCACCTCCTCGTCGAGAAACGGCAGGGCCGACGCGCCGCCGCCCTCGGGACGACCGAGCCGATCGAGCCGGTCGAGCAGCTCGCGGTCGGCCTCGAGCCGCTCCGCTTCGACCACCGCGAGCGGGATGAGCTTCTCGAGCGCGGAGACCAAATCGGGGCCGCTCGCCTCTTCTTTTGCCGCCGCCGGGGCCTGCACCGGCTGGTCGGAGGCGTAGCTGCGGTTCAGCACGAAGCCCTGCGAGACGAGCCCCAGCTCTTCGATCCGGTCCCGAAAGTACACCGCCTCCTCGAGCGCGGCCTCGTCGGGGCTCGCGACGACCAGGAAAGCGGCCTTGTCGGAGGTCAGCAGCTCCCGGACCCCGGCCGCGTGCTCGCGCATCCGCCCGAAGAGCTTCGCGAACGCGCCGAGAAACGCCTGCAATTCGTCGGCGAAGCTCTCGCCGAACGCCCTCGAGATAGCAGTGTGGACCACCCGGGCCGCCGCTCGCACCATCGTGCTCGGCCTGGTGGCGACGTCGGGCGCGAAGATCGAGATCGTGCGCTCGTCGAGGAACCGGGCGAGCCGCCGGGGGGCGTCGAGAAAATCGAGCGCGTTTCGGGACGGCGGCGTATCGAGCACGATGAGGTCGTAGCGGCCGTTCAAGTAGAATTCGTACAGCGCCTCGGCCGCGGTGTACTCCTGCAGCCCGGACACGACGTCGCCGAGCGCCTTGTAGAGGCGCGTGCCCCGGATCCGCGCCGCGTCCTCGGGCCGGGGCGCAAAGCGCTCCACCACGCTCTCGAGCACCACCCGCGGATCGAGCATCCACGCGTGCAGCTCGCCCCCTTCCGGCGCCCCCACCCGCTCGGGGTCGATCCGGACCGGTTCGTCGCCGGTCGGAGGGATCCCGAGGGCCTGCGCGAGCCGCCGGGCCGGATCGATGGTCAGCACCAGCGCCCGCCGGCCCTCTTTGGCCGCCGCGAGCCCGAGCGCGGCCGAGGTCGTGGTCTTTCCCACCCCGCCGGCGCCGCACACGACGAGCACCGTTCGCTCGCGCACCAGCCGGTCGAGCCTCATGACCCCGCCCTCCCGAGCGCAGCCGCCGCCTGCTCCACCACCGCCTCGAAGCGCCCCGGGTACACCGGCAGCTCCACGGCCTGGGCGTCCCCGAGCGGCCCGGCCCGAAACACCTCCCTCGCCTCGAGCGCCCGCTCGAGCCGCCGCAGCTCACGGGTCCCGAGCAAAAGCTCGCCCTGCCGCGACCGCACGTGCTCATCGAGCGCCCTTCGCTCCGCGTCCGTGAACGGGTTGTCGGGCATGCGGTTCAGGACCACCGCCGCCACCGGGACCTCCGCCTCCCGAAGGCCGC
>DAIQNR010000186.1:0-3393 GCA_036788295.1 Myxococcota bacterium | reverse complement strand
GGCATGCGGTTCAGGACCACCGCCGCCACCGGGACCTCCGCCTCCCGAAGGCCGCGGGCGAGCTCGAAGGCCTCGGTCACCGGCAAGGTCTCGGGCAAACTGGCGATCACCGCCCCGCACTTCGAGGGATCGGTCAGGGTCGCGAGCCCCTCTTCGATCGCGTCCTTGATGAGCTCCTTTGGCACCACCGAGGCCACCGTCCGGGGCAGCCGCGCGAGCCCCAGGGCGTGCCCGGTCGCGGGCAAGTCGAGCACGATGCGGTCGTAGACCTTCAGGCGCAGGAGCCACACCAGGTGGTACAGCGTCCCGATCTCGGGGAACGCCGGCGCCGCCATCAGGAACCGGTTGAGCGCCGCCGAGCGCATCGCCGCGTCGGCGAGCATGCCCACCCGGAGGGCCGCGCGCAGAAACAGGCGGTGCCCGGTGGACGGCGTGACCCGGACCCCGTCGAGGTTGGGCCGCAGCGGGACCGGCTGCTCGCCTTTGGCGAACGCGTGCCCAAAATGCCCGAGCAAGTGGGAGCGGGTGGCGACGTCGGAGGTCACCTCGCCCACCAGGGTCCGGAGCCCTTGGGCCCGGGCGGATTCGGCCAGGGCGGCGGTGAGCGTGGTCTTCCCCACCCCGCCCTTGCCGGTCACGAGCAAAAGCCCGCGGTCTCCGTAGGGGACCGACACGGGGAGGCAATTGGCACGAGCCGCGCGCGAGGTCCACGGCAGGCGCTCGTTCCGCGCCTCTCCTTTCGAAAGCGACGGGAGCGCGGTAGCTTCGCGCGGTGCCGAAGCCGTTCGCGAGGCCCGTCGTGCGCCCGGCGGTGAGGAAGGCCTCCACCCGCCTGCTCGCCGACGATCGGGTTTTTCGCGGCCTTCAGCTCGGGCTCAAATGGAGCTTCGACGCCCGGCGCCGGCTCGACCGCAATTTGCTGCGCGCGCTCGCGCTGTTGAACCTGCCCGCGCACCCCGACGTCATCCGGCTCGAAGAGCAAGTGAGCCTGCTCGAAGAAGACGTCGCGAGGCTCGCCGGTCGGGTGGCCCTGCTTCGAGCCCGGCTCGAAGCGAAGGGGGACGGATGACCGGCCGAGGCCCGAACCGGGGGGCGGCCACCAAGGAGATCTCCGGCGAGCGGCAAGTCCACTTTCGCCGCTGCCGCATCACCGTCACCCTCGGGCCCGACGCCGGCAAGAGCCTCGAGACCGACCGCCCGCTCGTCCGAATCGGCACCGCCGCCGACAACGACCTGGTCCTCACCGACGAAGCGGTCAGCCGCCACCACCTGTCGCTCCTCAAGCGAGGCGGCGAATACGCGGTCGTGGACGAAGGCTCCACCAACGGGACCTGGATCGGCGAGCTGCGGGTCAAGGAGGCCGTCCTTCACCACCGCGGCGAAATCCAGCTCGGCGACACCCTGATCGCGTTCGAGCCCTTGTCCACCGAAGTCGCGATCGTCCCGTCCCCGCGGGCCCGGTTCGGGCCGGTCGTCGGAGGCTCCCCGGCGATGCGAGCGGTGATCGGCGCGCTCGAGCGGGTGAGCAAGACCGACCTGCCCGTGCTCGTGGAGGGCGAAGTCGGCACCGGCAAGTCGCTGGTCGCGTCGGCGCTGCACGGCGCCTCCGGCCGGGGCGCCTTTGTCGTGTTCGACTGCGGCGCGCTGCCCGAACGCATGGCCCGAAGCGCGCTGCTCGGCGAGCCGGGCACGTTCCCCGGGGCGCTCGAGCAAGCGGACGGCGGCTCGCTCCTGCTCGACCGGGTGGAGGCGCTCGAACCGGAGCTGCAAGCGGACCTGCTGTCCGCGCTCGAGCGGCGGGAGGCCCCGGGCGGGGCGCGCTTCGACGTCCGGGTGCTGTCCGCGTCCACGGACCTCGGCGGCGCCACCGACGAAGGCCGGTTCTCCCCCGAGCTGTTCTACCGGCTCGCGGTCGTTCGGCTCGAGCTGCCCCCGCTGAGGGCCCGGCCCGAGGACCTGCCCGCCCTGGTCGAGGCGATCCTGGCCGACCTCGGGCTCGGCCCGGAACGGCTCGAGAAGAGCGCCTGGACCGCGCTCGAGCGCCACCTGTTCCCAGGCAACGTCCGCGAGCTCGAAAACGCGCTGCGGGTGGCGGCGGCGGTGGCGGGGGGAGGCCCCATCGGGGCCCGGGAGCTCAACCCGGCGCTCGGGGCCGGGGCCGATCCCCGCTCCGCCGGCCCGCTCGATCTGCCGGACGCGTCCATGCCGTTCAAGGACGCGAAGGCCCGCGTGCTCGATGCCTTCGAGCGGCGCTACCTGCTCGATCTGCTCGGCCGCCACGCGTTCAACATCTCCCGGGCCTCGCGCGAGGCCGGGATCGACCGCCGCCACCTGTACCGGCTGCTCGAAAAGTATGGCCTCGACACCAAAGGGGCGTAGCCGAAAGTCCCCCGGCGCGAAGCGGCGGCCGCTCACCGTCCTGTACGAAGACGGCGCGTACCTGGCGGTGGACAAACCAGCCGGGATCCCCGTGCACGGGGGCGCCGGAGCGACCGGCCCTTCCGTGCTCGACCGACTCGAAGAGGAGCGGGGGGGCCTGCGCCTCCACCTCGTGCACCGCCTCGACCGAGGCACCTCCGGGGTGCTCCTGCTCGCGAAAACCGCCGCCGCCGCCCGCGCCGCCCAGGAGGCGTGGGACAGCACCAAGAAGACCTACGCCGCCATCGCCGCCGGAACCCCCAAAGCCCCAAGAACGTTCGACGCCCCCCTGCTCGGCCCCGACGGCCGCCGCCAAAGCGCCCGCACCGAGCTCCTATCCGCCGACCCCCTGCCCGGCCTCGACGCCTCCTCCTGCGAGCTCGAGCTGGAAACCGGCCGCACCCACCAAATCCGCCGCCACCTCGCCGCCGCCGGCCACCCCGTCCTGCTCGACGAACGGCACGGAGACTTCGCCAAGAACCGCAGCTTCATCGCCCAAGTCCAAAACCTCGGCCTCCCCCGCCCAAAGCACCTCTACCTGAGCTGCCAAAAACTCCACCTCCCCCCCGGCCTCGGCCCGAGGACCCTCGAAGCCCCCCTGCCCCGCCCCTGGCAAAACCTCCGCACCGCCACCACCCCGAGCCCCCACCGCCCGTAAGTATCGAAGACGCAAGTATCAGAACTTCGGCATGAGGCGGTTCAAGACCGCGTCAATCAAGCATCGGTCTCCTGTCTCTGGACTGCGGGCTGAGGCGACGACACCACACCTTTGTTGGAAGGGTCACCTGCACCTCCCTCTTTCGCGGCTGCGGAGGGCGAACCCCCCGAACCCTTCTTGGCATCTCTGGGCAAATCCCCCAGTTCGTTGCCGGCCTCCAGACCCGCAGATCACGCGCTACTCTATTCCTGAACGAGTTCCGGAGCTCCCCGCGATCGGGGTGACGCTCGACGTCGACGCGCTCTACGACGAGGCCG
>DAIQNR010000185.1:0-7168 GCA_036788295.1 Myxococcota bacterium | reverse complement strand
CACGGAAACCGAGCCGAGCTGGGCCGAGCCCTGGGCGAGCTTCGGCGGACGCAGAAGGCCCTGCCGGACACCGAAGTCTTCCTTTCGGCGCAATCCCGCTTTCTCGAGATCGAGGCCCAGCTCGGGCTCGGGACCCTCGAGCCAAAGAGCGCGTCCGAGCGCCTGTCGCGGTAGCGAAGGACTTTTCGTCCGACGAGGACCCTCGCGTCGCCCTGCTCGGTCAGCGGATCCGCCTCCGGGCGGCGACAATCACCGAAGGGCCTCGGGCCGAATCGGAAGCCCTAGCGCTGTCGAGGCATGAAGGAACCGACCCCGAGGTCGCGGCCGCGGCCGGACTTCTGGCGACGAGCGCTGCACTCGAGCGGGGCGACCCACGGGAAGCGGCCCGCCGGCTGCTCGAGCTGCAAGAGCGCTTTCCGGGGATCGCGCGCGGGCTCGCCCACGACCCGCGCTTCGCCCCGCTCATCGACGCCAACGGAAGGTTCAAGGCGAATCCTGGTGCGCTCGGCGCCGCGCTCGTGGCGGCGCTCGCCGAGAGCGGCTCCGGCCCTGCGCTCCGCACCCTGCTTTTCGCAGGCGTAGGCTTCGCCGTCGGCGGTCCGGTCGGCGCCGCGGCCGGGCTCGCGCTCGACCGCGCCGTCGGCGTCGGCGGTGGCTTCGACCATGTGGCCGGCGCCTACGCAACCGGGCTTTCTCGCTCCACTTCGCAGCACCTGACCGTCGATCTCCTCATGCTCGGGGCCGACACCGCGACCCTCGGCACGGTTGCGGCGGCCGCCATTGCCGGCCGGATTGCGGGAAGGCGGCTCGCCGCCCATGGCCTCCGCGCCGCCGGCGTGGCCCTCGGCGCCGGGCCGGTCCGGGGGGCGCTCGCCGCAGGCGCGGTCGCCGGCGAGGCGCTCGCAGGCACGGCCGCCGCTTCTGCCGTCGATGCGATCCGCTCCGGAGAGCCGTTTCGGTGGCGGCCCGAGGACGCGCTCCTATGGATGGCGGGGCGGGCCGCCGCCGCCCAACTCTCGTCGCTGCAGTGGGGCAGCCGCGGCGGGGAGTCGCTGCGCCAAACCTTTCACCGCGAGGCGACGCTCGCCGGGCAGACAGCCGCCGTCGATGTCTGCCTCCGGGCGGCGCTCGCCCAGGCCGGCGTCCAGAACGTTCTGCCGCAAAACCTCCTCGAGCACGCCGACGCGCAAGCGAAAGCGCTCCTGCTCGTCGGCCTCCTCGGGCGCGGGGTCTCGACGCTCGAACGGGCCGCCCGCCGGGCCGATGAGGCTTCGGCCCGCATCGCCGCCGACGCGGCCCGGCCGCCTCCGCCGAGCGGACCGCAACTTGCCGTCGCGACCGTGCCCGCCGGACCTTTGGGCCGCCCGCAGCCGCTGTCCGCCGAAGCCATCGGACGGGGGAGCCTGCTCGGCCAGGTCGCCCTCCGCAACCTCGACGGTGACCTCTCCAACCCGAAGGTCCGCTACGCGAACGAGAACCACGTCGACCGCCGGCTCCGGCAATCTCCGCCGCGCGGGCCCGAAGAGCTGGTGGAACTCGTGCGAACGGCCCGCGCCAAGGGATGGCATCCAAACGCCGTCACCGTATTGGCCGAACGCGCGGCCCTGCAACTCTCCTACAGCGGGCTCTCGGTCGAACGCCTAATCGAACACCATCGCCTGCTGAAGGATGCGACCGGGGTGGAGCATGGCCCGCTCCGCGGCCGCATTCTCGAAGGCTACCGGGAACGGGCCCACGAGATCGACAAGCTGTCCTCTTTTGGCCAGCAGGTCGAGGCGGTACGAAACCTGAGGGAGCTCGCGGAATCAACCGGTATCCCCGTGCTCGAGGCCTTCCCAGTCCTGAGCCCCGCGCCTTGGGTCGCGTCCGAAACCCTAGGCTCGGTGGGCGGTTCGGCGGCCACGGTCGCCATGGGCAACCGGCGCTTCGAGTCGCTTGGATGAGAACGCGCCGAGGAGGACGGCCCCGCACTCAGGCTTCCACCGCGGGCGAGCCCGCCGGGTCGCCTACCACGCGGGCGAAACGGGCCAACTCATTCGCGAACTGGCCCGACCTTTCGGCCACCGACGAAGCCGGGGTACGAGAAACCATGGCCAAAGGGGTCGCCGCCGGCCGAGCCACGGTTCGAGAAGAGCCGCCCGGAGATTCACCCCGAAACGAACGGGTTGAGGACCCGCGCACCCGTCCTGCGGAAGTCACGTTCATTGCGGGTCACGACGGTCAGGCCGTGGACGATTGCGGTCGCCGCGACCAGGCCGTCGATGACAGGAACAGGGTCAGGAACACCCATACGAGCCCACACCTCGATGACCGCAGTATCGACGGGGAGTATCCTATCGAAGCTGCGCAGCAGCGCATCGAGCCAGCCGTCCAAGCTCCTCGCGGCGTCCGGATCCCTTCGGCGCCCAAGTTCTATGCCATGGCGAATCTCCCCAACGACGAGCACGCTCATGGAGATCTCCGCGCCATCGATGCTCCCGAGCCACTCCCGAACGCCCTCGTTCATCCGAGGACCTCGCCGCAGCTCCGAGATGATGTTGCTGTCCGGCAAGTACTTCAAAGATCGACTTCTCTTTGGATCTCATCTCGTCTCGAGGCGAGTTCTTCGTCCCCGTCGTCAACGGGGATGGAAAGCAAGTGAGCCTTGATATCGAAAGTCGACGGACGTAGAGCCCTCTCGAGGATTCTTCGATGCTCCTCTTCGGCAGAGCGTCCATTGGCTCTGGCTTGGGCCTTCAGCGCCTCGACGATGTCGTCCGGTAGGTTCCGGACCAGGAGCTGTCCCATACCCACCACGATAGCAGTGCTAGCAGACCCGTCAAGCCTCGATCCGCGATGGTCACATCGTGCTCTTCTGTGCGGACACCACGGAGCAGGCATTTCCTCGCTCCGCCGACACGTCGGGTCACTTTCGCCCGATGGCGCGGACTGCTCGAGGAGGCCCGGGGCTCTTTGGAGTCGCCGCGGCTGAACCGGGTTCGGTCGTTCGGCGCCCCGAACGTTCGGTCGTTCGGCGCCCTACGTTTCTCGGTGTCGTGAGTTGGGCACGGCCATTGCTACGGGACTCCGGCATGGCGGGCGGCGGCGTGGGCGTCTCGGGACGCACCAAAGTTTGGGAGCGACTCGACCAGGAGCGGTACGAGCTCGAGCGGTGCCGAACGGATGGCGCCCCCGCGGAGTCGCGTTCGTGCCATCGCTCGCCCGATGGCGCGGTGACATTTGAGCCGAACCGCATGTCCGAGGAGGTGCTCGGGCTCGCGCGGTCCATCGACCTCGGGTTCGCCGCGACCCAGATGCTCGCCGCCGCCGAGGGCCCGGCCGAGCGCGCGGAGGCGGCCGAGCGGCTCTTTGGGATCGCCGTCGAAGGGGGCCAGGTCGACACCGCCAAGGAAGCCCTCGGTGCCCTCATCGCGGCCAGGCGGGCGCTCGGGCTGGATTCGCTCGCGCTTTTGGCCGAGGCGGATTTGGCCCTGTTGGGGGGTGACTTCACCGCCCATCGCGCCGCTCTCTCTCAGCTCGAAGCCGGGCTCGACCCCGAAGACGAAGCGGCGCGGGCGGAAATCGCCGACCGACTCGACCGGGCCGTCGACCAGGAAATCCGTGATCGCGTTGAGCGAAACGACCTCGACGGCGCGCTCGAGCAACTGGGGCTGCGCTACGAGCAGCTCCTCTCCGCGGGAGCAAAGGCATCCCGCCTTCTCCATGTCCGGGAGCTTGCCGCCGAGGTCGCCGCCCGCAAGCTGGCCAGCGCCATCGGCGCCGCCGAGTCCGAAGTCGCGCGCCCGCAGCTCACCCAAACCAGCACGGTGGCTGTCGACCGAGGCGCGGCCCCGAGCAGCCTCGACGAGCGCGCCGCCGCGTTTGGCTCCCCGTTGGTCCGCGAGAAGATGGGCGAGGTCGCCGCCGCGCGGGCCGAGCTGGCCGCGTGGGCGCGCCGGGAGGTGCCCGGCGACCCCGATGCCCACCGGTTCCTCCGCCGCGAGCTCGGCCTCGCGGATCAGCTCCAGCGAGCCGGCGACCTCGACGGCGCCCGAGCGGTGCTCGACGCCGCCGCCGACGGGGTTCGGGGGACCGTTCACCACGAAGCGATGGTTGCCCACCGGCGGCTCGGGCTCGAGCTCGCGCACGGAAACCGAGCCGAGCTGGGCCGAGCCCTGGGCGAGCTTCGGCGGACGCAGAGGGCCCTGCCGGACACCGAAGTCTTCCTTTTGGCGCAATCCCGCTTTCTCGAGATCGAGGCCCAACTCGGGCTCGGGACCCTCGAGCCAAACAGCGCGTCCGAGCGCCTGTTCGCGGTAGCCGAGGACCTTTCGTCCGACGAGGACCCCCGCGTCGCCCTGCTCGGTCAGCGGATCCGACTCCGGGCGGCGACGCTCACCCAAGGGCCTCGGGCCGAATCGGAAGCCCTGGCCCTGTCGAGGCATGAAGGAACCGACCAAGAGATCGCGGCCGCGGCCGGACTTTTGGCGACAAGCGCGGCGCTCGAGCGGGGCGACCCAAAACAAGCGGCCCGCCGGCTGCTCGAGCTGCAACAACGCTTTCCGGGGGTCGCGAACGGCCTCGCGCAAGACCCGCGCTTCGCCCCGCTCATCGACGCCAACGGAAGGTTCAAGGCGAATCCTGGTGCGCTCGGCGCCGCGCTCGTGGCGGCGCTCGCCGAGAGCGGCTCCGGCCCTGCGCTCCGCACCCTGCTTTTCGCAGGCGTAGGCTTCGCCGTCGGCGGTCCGGTCGGCGCCGCGGCCGGGCTCGCGCTCGACCGCGCCGTCGGCGTCGGCGGTGGCTTCGACCATGTGGCCGGCGCCTACGCAACCGGGCTTTCTCGCTCCACTTCGCAGCACCTGACCGTCGATCTCCTCATGCTCGGGGCCGACACCGCGACCCTCGGCACGGTTGCGGCGGCCGCCATTGCCGGCCGGATTGCGGGAAGGCGGCTCGCCGCCCATGGCCTCCGCGCCGCCGGCGTGGCCCTCGGCGCCGGGCCGGTCCGGGGGGCGCTCGCCGCAGGCGCGGTCGCCGGCGAGGCGCTCGCAGGCACGGCCGCCGCTTCTGCCGTCGATGCGATCCGCTCCGGAGAGCCGTTTCGGTGGCGGCCCGAGGACGCGCTCCTATGGATGGCGGGGCGGGCCGCCGCCGCCCAACTCTCGTCGCTGCAGTGGGGCAGCCGCGGCGGGGAGTCGCTGCGCCAAACCTTTCACCGCGAGGCGACGCTCGCCGGGCAGACAGCCGCCGTCGATGTCTGCCTCCGGGCGGCGCTCGCCCAGGCCGGCGTCCAGAACGTTCTGCCGCAAAACCTCCTCGAGCACGCCGACGCGCAAGCGAAAGCGCTCCTGCTCGTCGGCCTCCTCGGGCGCGGGGTCTCGACGCTCGAACGGGCCGCCCGCCGGGCCGATGAGGCTTCGGCCCGCATCGCCGCCGACGCGGCCCGGCCGCCTCCGCCGAGCGGACCGCAACTTGCCGTCGCGACCGTGCCCGCCGGACCTTTGGGCCGCCCGCCGCCGCTGTCCGCCGAAGCCATCGGGCGGGGGAGCCTGCTCGGCCAGGTCGCCCTCCGGAACCTCGACGGTGACCTCTCCAACCCGAAGGTCCGCTATGCGAGCGAGAACCACGTCGACCGCCGGCTCGGGTCGACCTCCGGCTACCGCCCCGAGGAACTCGTGGACTTCGTCCGAACCGCCCGCGCCGAGGGGTGGCATCCAAACGCCGTCGCCGTGCTGATCGAACGGGTCGCCGGGCAGATCGCCCTCAGCGGGCTTTCGCTCGAGCACCTGATCGACCACCATCGCGCGCTGAAGGACGCGAGCGGGGTGCAGTTTGGGCCCCTCCGGGACCAAATCCTCGACCGCTACCGCGAACGCGTCCAAGAAGTCGACGCCATGCCCACGCCCCGCAAGCAGCTCGAGGCCGCGAGAAAGCTGGCTGGCCTTGCCGCATCGGCCGAGATCCCGGTCCTCGAAGCGTTCGCCGTCCCAAGCCCGGCGCCCCCGCTCGCTTCGCTCTCCCCGGAAGCCCAACGCGCCGTCCGGGCGATCCGAGCCGGCGAGAGCCACCTCGATGTCTCTTCGCGGGCCGTCGCGGAGGAGGTCCTGACCCAGTTCCCCGGTTCGGCTGAGACCAGCTTCCCAAAGTCCGTGACGAAGGAGTACACATCCTTCGGGCCCTACGACATCAAGAGCAACACCCATCACTGGGACACCGAGCGCGGTCCCGACGGGCGGGTGGTCGGCCACCCTATCGAGCCAGGCGCCGCCCACGACCACGGCAGAACCCCTCATCTTCAACTTCAGCTCGGGGACGGTGTGCGTCGCATCCATTTCCCATGGGGTTCGAACTAACAATTATCGAGGCTGCACATGACAGACGAACGATTCGAAGATTGGGATGGCATCCGCCGTTACCTCGACACCCCGTTTCAGCGCCACATCGGACGGATCGAGGTGATTCGGCCCCTCATCGCGCCGATCCCTGCGACTCGGCCCGACTGCGAGGCATGGCTGTATGTCTACCGCGTCTATGAACCCACCCACTTCATGGACCCACCACCGGGCTACATGGTTCTCGACAAGGAGCTCGTCTCCGCTTCGGTAGATTGGTCAAAGCCAGTCGGGGCTGTCTACACATGGGTACGGTATGACTCGAGCCATCTGCCTGAGCTCGATACCGCCATCGCCTGGATGCAGGAAAGGATGCCCGACGCCCGGGTATGGGGTACGCGGGACCGGTACCCGGAGTACCCAATCTACGGTCGCTGAGCCCGCCGAGCTCTTCGCGGGCGTTCAGGAGGCTCGGGGGCGACCCGCTCGCCGGTCCTCGCGAGCCCGCCCGTGGCGGGCACTGCAGAGGGCTTCGGGTCGGCGGCGGTAAGCGAAGAAGGCCAGAACCAACAGCAGAAGCTCCGAAGGGGCCCGGCCGGTCGAGCTGCAGCCGCCGTCGTCCGGCGGGCCCGGCGTGACGCCCGTGTCGGCCACCCCGGCATCGGGCGGCGGGGGCACGCTCACATTGATGGAGAGTTCGGCTCGGTCGTTGCTGGGGTCGATGTCCTCGCTCGGGGTGCTCGCGGTCGCCTGCACGGTCAGGGCACCGGCGGGGGCATCGGCGGCCACCGCGAAGTCGAAGCGGGGCGTGCTGCCTCGGCCGGCGGAGATGGTCCCGAGCGTGCAGGTCTCGCCGC
>DAIQNR010000184.1:0-7217 GCA_036788295.1 Myxococcota bacterium | reverse complement strand
GTCGGCCCACCCCCGTGCGGAGACGACGGTTGGCTCATTCCTCCCCCTCGGCGCCAACCGCGCCCGCGCAGATCGAGTTCTCCTCGGGGAAGAGGCGCCGAGCGCTCGCTGTCCATGCGGCCATCAAGGGGGCCCTCCAAGAACTACGGGTCACAAAGGGACGAACCATCGGCGAGGTCGACCTCCGCACGAGTGACTTGGCAGCGTCACTGACGAGTAAGGCGAGAAAGATCTCTTGAGCAATGCTGCCCACGCCAATTTTTCTGAACATCAGGCACTGACACTTCCCGAAGATACAACCCTCTTGTATGCGGAAGGCATGCCTCTTGCTTACATCTATCGATAAGACACGACGTGTTCGCCGGCCTCCTCTGTGAAAAAGATTTCGTCGCGGCTGTAAGCGTGGCGAAGGACCCAGGCGTAACCGCCGCCCGAAACCCCCCGTAGAGGCGCCGTGACCAGAGTCGCCGGCCCCGCGAACACCCTCAGGAGGAGCGAGGCGCTCCCCGAACGCTCGACGAGACCCGCCCCCGGGCCTGAAAGGCGCCCCGCCCCGGTAGCCGCGGCCGCGGAGGCGCCGAGCCCGGCTCGACCTCGGGTGAATCAAGGGTCAACGCCCGCGGCCCTCGGTTTGGCCCGCTTTGGCGCCAACTACAACGCCTTCCGCCTGCACGAGCGCTTCGAGGCCCAGCAGCGGGCGGCGCTCGATGCTGCGCCCTGGAACCAAAACGCCGCGCCCACCCATTACCAGCGCCCGACTGGGCCGGCGCCGGGGGCGAGCGCTCCTCCCCCAAGCGATCCGGCCCCGAGCGATCCGGCCGGTAGGGAGCAGCTGATCCGCGATCAGCTCGCTCGCACCGACGACCTCGACGCACTGGTGACGAGCATCCCGGACGATCCGCTGAGCTTCGACCTCCTGACGAACATCCTCCGCGATGAGTACAACGTAGATCTCGTCTACGCGCCCGACGCCGAGCGCTTCGCCCACTTCTCGACGCGGGATCTGCTGCAGACGGCCCGCGATCTCCGGCGGCTCCCCGACGCCGTGGTGCAGGCCTACCGCGATGAAGGGGTTCGCATCCGCATCTCCAACGGCGGCCTCGACGCCGATCCGGCATTCCGCGAGACCGTCGGCGACATCGCCTCGGCGGACGGCCGCCGCGCCGGCGACCTGGCGGGCACGCTCTACTACCACGACCCCGAGGGCCGCTCGACGATCTTCATCTCGCTCGAGGGGATGCAAAACCCATCCTTCAACCTACGGGGCGACGCCCTCGACGGCCCCGGCGGCACCGCGAGCGTGCTGCTGCACGAGCTGGCCCACGGACTCGACAACATTGGCGGGCGCGACGACCTGTTCTACGACATCAGCTCCGACCCCGGGTTTCGCGCGTTGATCGATGACCCTGAGGTCTGGGCCTATTGGGAGCGAATCAACATCGACGGCTCGTACCACGAGCAACACCCCGAAGGCCGGTACATCGAGGCCTTCGCCGAGCTGTTCGCCCGGTACCACGCGAGCGACGAGTCCCGAGCGCACCTCCCACCCGCCGTCCAGGACTACTTCGCCGGGCTCAGCCTCACGGTGACCTGACACTCGGAGGACCGAGGCGCGCCTCGGCGGCTCAATCTGGTCCTGTTTGGTCCTGTTGATCCTGTTTGGTCCTATTGGGGCTCGCGCGCTCGCTCTTCGTCCTGCCGACATACGTCCGGACTTGCAATGTGCGCTCGGAGCGTGTATTGACTCCGAGTGGGGGCGCTGGTAGGTATCAGATACGCTCCTCGACTGGACCTCGCCGAGATCACGCGGTTGATCCGCGGTCACCTGCGCGAGGCTCTGGGCAATGGCGGGATACGGGCCGACATCGCTACGTCCGTGCGTTCGAATCGCGCGACGAAAACCATCACAATCCACGTGACGTTCCTCGAAGGGATTTCGTCTCGGTGGCGTAGTTCGCTAGACGATGATACCCAGCGCTTCCTCGAAGGCGTGCTCGGGCTCTACCGCTACGTGGGTTCGGATGGGCGGTCAAACTATGACTATCAGATCGTCTTGGCCAGATGACACCACCGTGAAACGCGCTGCGGGACGGACCGGAGGGCCGATGCGACCTCGAGCTCACGAGACCTGAAGCAAACGGAAAAAACCATCCCGGCCATCAACGGAGCCGGCCAACGCAGTGAAGAGGGTCCACGAAAGGACCCGGTCGGCGGCTGGGGGCTCCGCGGCCGATTGACAGCGAGCGAGGCCGTTCGCTACCCGCCGCACGTGCGGAGGCGAGGGTTGTTTGGCGGCGCGCCGAGGTGGGCGCTCGCGGCGCTGGTTTCGTTCGCCTCTGTCGATTCCGCGAGCGCGGCGTACCCGACCCTGGTCCTGACCGCGGTCGAGCCGGAGCGCGCGCTCCCCCAGCTCCACCTCGGGGTGCGGATCGAGCAAGAGAGCAAGCAGGGCCGGATCACGCGGGAATGGGCGGAGCCGGGGCGAGCCTTCGACGTGCGCGAGCTCGAGTTTGCAGAGACCTCTCGCATCTTGACCGCGATGGGCCGGGTCGGGCTGTACCGCGACCTCGAGTTCACCATCGCCGCCCCCGTGGTGCTCGGCTACGACAGCAGCATCGCTTTTGCCGAAGGGGTCGGCGCGAACTCGACCATCTACGCCCCCGGCGGGCCGAACGCCGACAACCCCGCCATCGAGGGCCGATTCCCGATCACCGAGGTCCCCGCCGAGCGGACCCGGTCCGGCTTTGGTGACATGCGCTTCGGGCTCGGTTGGTCGCCGGTCGTGGACCGTAAGGATGAGGCGTTTCCCACCCTGACCCTCCGGGCGGAGGTCACCGTCCCCACCGGGGAGGTCTGGGACCCTCAGGACCAGGACGCTTTGCCCGCGGGGCCAGGCGGAAAGGTGGGGCTCGGCCAGACCGTGCTCGACGTCTCGGTCGGGCTGTCGAAGCGGGCCCGTCCGGTCGCCCCCACGCTCGACCCGTACATCGTGTTTGGCGGCCGGCTGCCGTTCGCGATGAGCAGCCAGCGAGACCGCGGCCTCGAGCCACCGCCGAGCCTTCGGCTCGAGACCGGCGCCGAGCTCGTGTTCGCGGACGACCGCGCCGCCGACACCCGCTACGCCATCGATTTCGGGGTTCGGCTCCGCTACGTCGCCTCGGGCCGAACCTACGGACCGCTCAGCGACTACCTGCCTGCGCTCGATCTCACCCGGATCGAATCCGAAGTCCCCGGGTACGACGACTACGCCAACCCCGACAACTATCGAGGCCGGGTGGAGGGCCAGTCGTGCAGCGGGCAGCGGCTCGACCGGGTCACCGGGATGCTCGTCCCCGCCACCCCTGGAGTCCCGTGCGGGAACCTGCAGCGGGTGGACGAGCACCTCCACTTGGGCGGACACCTCGCGCTGCACCTTCAGCCGAGCCGCTACACCCTGTTTCGCCTCGGCGGCAGCCTGTCCTACATCACCGATCACCTCATCACCGGGGAGCCGATCGGGGTGGACACCGATCCGCCCGACACCGCCGCGATGTGCGGCGGCGGACCGTGCGCGGGCCGGGTCAACGCCCGAAACAGCCGGGGCGAAGACGAGCGCTCCCGGTTTCACGACCCTCGCTACGACACCCCCGGCCGCCGGCTCCGGCTCGAAGCGGCGTTCGTCTACACCGTGTTCGTCGAGGCCATCGCGACGTTCTGAGCGGCGGTTGCCCCGCGCCAACCGCGGCGGGCGGTCGCTGCCCGGCGGAGGGCACCACCCGGACCCGCGATCATGCAGGCTGGCCTGCTCAGCTCGAGCGCCGATTGTAGCGGGCTACGCCTCGCGTCAGCAGCCCTGCCGATGCACCCACTCGGCGCGAGCCTTCAGCTCGCGGTTGAAGGCTTGGTAGACGCTCGCGGTCTGCCTGGCGATCGTTCCGCCGAGGAAGCGAATCACCGCCCCTTGGGGCTCATCGCTCTGCACGAACCGGGTGCGACCGTTGAGGAGCGGCTCTACCCGGTAGATGTGCCGGTCGGTGAACATACCGGCTGCCCGGTCGGACCAGCCGAACTGCGCGCCGTCCTCGAAGAACTTCAGCTCGTGCTCGAACGTCTGGTCGACGCCGAGGAGACGGAAGACGACGCTGACCTGGCCGTCTTCGCGGAAGTCCCCTTCGAGGCCCTGCAGGCCCGAGGACCACTCCGGCAGCTTGGCGAAGTCGGTGAGCACGCTCCACACGACATCGTGGGGCGCGTCGATCTCGATCGAGGTTCGCACCTTGACGTGCGTGGGCGAGACCCGCTCGGTCTCGGCGCGCTCGTTCGCGTCGGTCGTCGGATCGAGCTGGGCCATCGCGTGGGCCGGGTCGAGGAGCTCTTCTACGCTGCCCAACAGCCCGTCCCGAAGCTGGATGAAGAACGCGTGGTCGTTGTCGTAGGCTGCTCCACCCCTGGTGGTCGCCTTCATCCGTGTACGCAAGGCGACCTGCTGATCGGTGACGCATATGTCCTGCAGCTCGAGCTCGACGGTGCTGGCGTCGAGCACGTCGGCGTACAAGCGCTCGCGAAAGGCCACGATGGCGTCGCGACCAACCTGGGCGGACGCGCCGAAGGACGGCGGCAGCCTCCAGACCGCCTCGGGGTGCAGCAGCTCGGCGAGCCTCTCGGGCTTGCTCAGGCTGGCGACGAAGGTCTGGGCGAGGGCGTAGGGGCCCAAGGCGGGCCGAGGATGCAGGGCCTCTCGGAGCGCCTCGAGGCGCCGAGTCAGCTGCCGCTGGCTCACCGCCGCCTGCGGCGCGAGCAACTCCGAGCCGTGGTAGGCGCCGGGGTGCACGTGCAGCTCGGTGGGTACACCCGCGGCCAACAGCTTGGCGGCGAAGGCGATGTCCTCGTCGCGGAACAAATCCTCGGTGCCCACGTCGATGTAGGTCGGCGGAAAGCCGGTCAGGTCATCGCACAGGGCCGGCGACGCATAGATGTCGGGCGCCTGCCCGTTCAGGTAGGCCGCCCAGCCCGCCGCGTTGGTGTCCCGGTCCCAGATGCCGAGGTCGGTGATCGCCCGGCTCGACGGGGTCTCGTTGCGAGCGTCGAGCATGGGGTAGATCGCCATGACGAAGGCCAGCTTCGGGCCAGCGAGGTCCCGCGCCCGCAGCGCGGTCGCGATGGTCAGCCCGCCCCCGGCGCTCGGTCCGTAGATGGCCACTCGGTTCGGGTCGAGGCCGAGCTCCTCGGCGTGGCCGACCATCCACACGAGGCCGGCGTAGCAGTCCTCGCCGTGGGCGGGGTGCGGGTTTTCAGGCGCGAGCCGGTAGTCGACGTTGACCACGACCGCGCCGAGCTCGCTGCTGAAACGCAGGCACTCGCCGTGGCCGGTCTCGAGGCCGCCGACCATCATCCCGCCGCCGTGGATGTAGTAGATGCCCGGGACCGAACCAGAGAGGTTGGCGGGCCGATAGATGCGGATGGGGACGTCGGGCGCGCCCGTCGGGCCGGGGATGGTGCGATCCTCGGTGGTGACGTCGTCCGGAACCGGCGCGGCCGCGGCGAGCTGCGCCTCGAGCGCCGCGATCATGGCGCGACGCTCCGCCATGGGCAGGTCGTTCAAGCCCCCGGCGTTCTCGCGAAACGCCTCGAGGGCGGGTCGGCACTCGCTATCCACACGTTCGATCGACATACTGCCTCCTCTGGGGCTGCTAGCTGACACTGTGTCAGTAGGCCCCGGCCGCGGTTTTTGCTGACGAGCCGTCAGTTGTCAACAGCAGGGCGCCAAATGGCACACGACCCTCCAAACCAAGACTTCCAGCGCGCTCGGTCGGACGCGCAGAAGCAGGAGCGCCGGCGCGACATTCTGGACGCGGCGCGCGCTCACCTCACCGAGGCGGGCTTCGATGGCTTCTCGCTGGGGCCTCTCGCCCGGGCCGTAGGCGTCGCCCGGGGGACCCTCTATCTATATTTCCGCACGCGCGAGGAGGTCCTGCTCGCGCTCTACCTCGAGGAGCTGCGGGCCTGGCTCGAGGAGCTCGAGAGCATCACCGAGCCGAAGATGGGGGCCGAGGCGTTCCTGCGGGCGGTGTTCACGTCGGCGACGGCGAGGACCGCCTTCATGGAGCTGGCCCCCCGAGTGACCGGCGTTCTCGAGAGTCATGTGGAGGTCGAGAGCCTGATCGAGAGCAAGCGCCTCTCCGCCGTGCTCGTCGAGGTCGCCGGTCGCCAGACGTCGCTCGCCCTCGCGCTTCCGGCCGAGTCCGGCGGCCCGATCGCGGTCGCGCTGTTCGCGCTGCTGATCGGGGTCACTCAGACGATGGGCGTGCCCCACCGGGGGGAGGCCTCGCTGCCTCCGGACGTGCAAGAGCTGTTGCTCGCGGGCGAGTCGGCCGAAGCGGCCTTCCTGCGGATCGGGAGGTGGATCGTGGATGGGGCGAGCGTCGCCGAGGCGGCCGGCTGACCCCAAGGAGCCGAAGGCGCCCTCGGGTTTGTTGGCCCGATCGACCCCCTGCCCGAACCCAGGGACGTCGGTAGATTGGGCGCCGGGAGGGTCCTCATTCGGCGCTTCGCCGACAAAGCGCGTAGGCGAAGGCCTGCGACGCGCCCGAGGGTGTGGTGTGCTCTTTGTCGGCCTGGGCGACGAGCTCGAAGCCGACCCCCAGGGCGGCCGCGATGCCGCTGGATGGGTACCGGGTCACCGGCAGCCCGCTGCAGCGCTCGGGGCCGTTCGGACCGAAGGTGGCGATGAGGGCGAAGCCGCCGGGACGGACGCACCTACGGACGGCTTCGAGGTACGCGTCCCGGCGCGCCGGATCGATGAGGAAGTGGAACACGGCGCGGTCGTGCCAGAGGTCGACGCTGTCCTCGTCGAAGAGCGCCGTCGCCGCGTCCCCGACGACCCAGTTGACGGCGCGGGCCGCCGCCGAGGCGCGCCCGGGAGTGGGCGAGCGCCTCGGCCGAGATGTCCGCCACCGAGATGTTCTCGAAGCCTCGGGCCAGCAGATCGTCCACGAGGGTCGATGCCCCGCCCCCGACATCGACCACATGGGCGCGAGCGTCGAGCCCCTAGCCGTCGATCAGGGCGAGGGATCGCTCGATGCGCGGTTGGTACCAGCTGACCGAATCCGGGGCCTTGTTCCGATAGACCTCGTCCCAGTGCTCTCGCGTGCTCATGCGCCCTCCCACCCCTGCATCCAGGGCTTCGCCCGGTAGCGATCCCAGCTGTCGCACATCACGGTGATCACCGGGCCGTGGAC
>DAIQNR010000183.1:0-7374 GCA_036788295.1 Myxococcota bacterium | reverse complement strand
TCGACCATGACTTCGAACTCGGCTTTTCGACGTCGCTGGGCCGAAACGTCCGACCTTACCGCAGAACGGGGCCGTTTGGATTGGTTGTCGGCCGGATCGGAGCGCCCTCGTGGCATCCGGAGCAGGAGACCCGCGACGTGATCATCATGCCTTCGCCGTTCTTCGAGGCCCGGGCGACCTTCGCGTGCGCCTCGGGATCCGCGAGACGCCGCTCGAGCTCGCCGCGGTGCGGCCAGCGGGCGTAGCCGGGCGCCGCCGACGCGAGGCTCCACGCCGCCCGCGCGTCGTCGAGACGACCCTGCTTGGAGAGTGCGTCGCCGAAGTGCAGAAAGAAGCCCTCGATGTTGTGGGGGGCGAGCGGGCTCGGGTGGCAGGTGCGCTTTGGACCCTCGGTGACGGGCCGATCGGAGAGCGCGCGAACGAGCGCAGCCCGCCGCGCTGGCCAGTCCGAGGCTGGTCCGTAGCAGCGCTCGAAGGCTTCGAACATCGTCTCGACGACCTCCGGCCCATACTTCGGGTCTTCGTGCGGGAGCCGCGAGAAGATGAAGCTCGCCGAGAAGAGATTGAACTCCGGATAGGCCGAGATCGCGTCCTTCATGTCGAAATAGCCCTCGCGCCGGCCCCTGGCGTCGTCGAGCAGCGTCGACGTGGCCAGCTGTGCGCCGGCGCTCCATCCCGCGACGCGGTCGTCCTCGGGGACGAGGGCCCGAGCGGAGGCCAGGTAGTGCCTCGAGAGCACGACGTGCTCGGTGAGCCGGGGCGTCGGATGGACCGCGCGATCCTTCTCGGACGCGACCCATAGATGGGCCAGGCCGAGCAGGGTGTGCACCCGCCCGTCGCGAGGGCGCGCCACGGCCTGAGCGGTCAGCGCCTCGATCACCTCCGGGAGACGGTCGTAGGCGCCGTCGAGGAGGGCCTGGGCGAAGCGCTGATCAGCTTCTTGGGTCGCAACGTCGGGGGGCATCGCGTCTCTGCCCGGTGCGGTGGCGAGGGCGATGGCTCGGCAGTCGGCCTGCGTGAGCGCGAGCGTCGCGAGCAAGGGGATGGTGAGAGGGTGCGTTTTCATCGACCTGAAGGATGTCGGTGCTCTACCTGGGACGCAGTGACCGGAGAGGACACCGACTTGACCTTCGAGGCCAGAGGCGAGCCGATGCCGGGGGCCGCGCTCGCCTGGGTCCTCGCCGGTCAGCGTCTGCTCGGCGGCGAGGGGGAGCAGGCGGCGCTCGAGCCGGATTTGTCCGGGCTCGCCTCCGACCCGACCGCGGTCGTCTCGCGGCGGGTCTACGCCGGGATCTTGCAGCGAGCGGTGGCGCGAAACCCCGCTTTTGCCGTCGAGGCCGGGCATCGTCTGGCCTTTGGCACCTTCCCGCTCCTCGACTGCACCACCGCCGCCGCCCCCACGCTGCGCGCCGCCATCCACGCGCTCGACCGCTACTTCGCGCTCGTGACCCGGAACGGCCGGTGGCGTCTCGAGGGGGACCGGCTCGAGCTCTGCCCGCTGGGGCCGCTGCCCCCTTGGTTTCGCATCGCGAGCTTCGAGTTCGGCGTCCACTACACCGCGGCGCGCTTTGACGAGCTCGCGGGGGCCCAGGTGGTGCGCCGGCTGGAGGTCGACTGGCCGGCGCCGAGCTGGGCCGATCGCTACCCACGACCAACGACCTTCTCCGCGTCGCGGGTCGCTCTCGTGCTCGACCCTGCGGCGCTCGACGCGCCGAGCCGAAGAGCGGATCCGCTCGTGTCCGAGCTCCTCGCGAGGAACGCGGCCGCGGCGCTCGACGCCCGGCCGCGATGCGGGGGCGCCGAGCGGCAGGTCGTGGAGGCGCTCACGCGGCTCCTCCCGAGCGGGCTCCCCAGGATGGCCGACGTCGCGCGCGAGCTGGGTTCGAGCCCGCGGTCGCTCCGGCGAAGGCTCGCCGAAGAGGGGCTGACCTTCGAGGCGCTGCGCGACGAGACGCTCCGCGCCCTCGCGCTCGAGCGGCTCGAGAACCCTCGTGTCTCGGTGGCGGAGGTCGCCTACCTGCTCGGATTCTCGGAGGCGCGCGCCTTCCACCGCGCGTTCCGGCGGTGGACCGGCGTGACGCCCGGCCAGTTCCGAAAGCGCGGGCCGCCGGCGAGCGCAGCGGAGGCGCGCCGCCCCCGGCCCCCGTCGACCGGCCAGGGGTGACCCGGGCTCACGCGCGCTGGCGAGCGCCCTGCTTCAGCATCGGGGGCTCGACGAGGTGGAGCTTCGCCCCGCGTTCTTGCGTGTTGCGAGCCGAGGGTGCGGTAGGCGGAACGGGTGACGCCGAGCTCCTCCTCATCGACGAGCGCGTGGTCGGCCTTTCGGTTCTCGATGCGGTCCGAGCAACGGATGACTTGTATGGGGGCGCTCCAGCGGTCGTCACGGTGGCAGACCGCGTTGCCGGCTCCGCGCTCCATTTCCGTCGGTGGGTTCGGGAGGTCGAGCTTCACCGAATAGGGAGCTGAAAACTCCTCGTATCCATCCCAGAACGAGCTGATTCGGGCTCGGCACGAGATCGCCTGGTTCTCCATTTTCAACTCTCGAACCCAGTTCGCGTACCGCCGAGCGTCGGGTCGTGCCAGGTGGCCGGTCCGCAGACCTTCCAAGTTCAACAAGTGGTGAGACTCGCCAGCGACCGGGACCTCGAAGTACCCGGATCCTACGAAGGGTCTACGTTGCAGCCTGTCGAGGTCTACCTGCGAACTTCCCAGCGGTGGGTCGGCACCGTGCGACCTTGCGTTTCGCGCGTAGGCGAGGGCCACCTGGAGCGTCGGCGCGCAGCTCGCCACGTCGCCGCTGCTCGACGACGTCATCGCGTGATGACATCCTCGGGCGACCGCGAGAAATCTCGCCGGTCTGGGTGTTTGCTGGTCCAATACGAAATGCGCGACTGCTGTTCTCGGGGGGGAGCCCATCGTGGTACGCCGTTCGCGTGGGGATCGCAGTGGGCCAACTCGTGCGCGTGCGGTCGAGGCGCTTCGTGGTGGCGGACGTGCAGGCATCGGCGCTCCCGCCGGACGGTGCCCTTCATCGAGAGCGCCAGCACCTCGTGACGCTCCGGTCGGTCGAGGACGACGGCATCGGCGAGGAGCTGCAGGTCATCTGGGAGATACAGCTCGAGCCGCTCGACGCCGAGGAGGCCGAGTTGCTCGACAAGCTGCGCGCCTGCGCCGAACGGGCACGCGCCGTTGGCGACTCGAAGGCAAAGCGTCTGATCGAGTACCTCAGGGCCATCAGGCTCGGCCCGAGTTCAGGGGGACGGGCGGGCTCGGCGTGGACCGACGAGCGGGTCATCGTCTTCACCGAGTACCGCGCAACCCAGAACTGGCTCCTCGAACAGCTCGCCCACGCCGGCTTCGATGAACCGGGTCGCGTCGCGATGATCTACGGGAGCATGGGGACCGACGAGCGGGAGGCGGTGAAGGCGGCCTTTCAGGCTTCGCCCGACGCCGCCGAGGTCCGGATTCTCCTCGCTACCGACGCGGCCTCCGAAGGCATCGACCTTCAGAACCACTGCGCGCGGATCGTCCACTACGAGATCCCGTGGAACCCGAATCGCCTCGAACAGAGGAACGGCCGCGTCGACCGCCACGGCCAGTTCGGGCGCCCCGACGAGAACGGCGACCCGGTCGTCTTCATCCACCACTTCGTGGGTGGTCGCTTGCAGCGGATGGCTGGCGCGAAGCCCGGCGACCTAGACGGGGATCTGGAGTTCCTCGCGGTCGCGGCCAACAAGGTGAGTCAGATCCGCGAGGATCTGGGGCGAGTCGGCCCGGTGATCGCCCGGCAGGTCGAGGAGGCGATGGGGGGTAACCGAATAAAGCTCGATACCGACAAGGCCGAGCAGGAGGCGCGGCTCCCGCGCGAGATGCTGAAGGTCGAGCGGAAGCACCGCGACGACCTGGAGCGCCTCCGCCGCACCCTCGACGACAGCCGCAAAGAGCTGAACGCCACCCCGGAGCGGGTCGAGCGCCTCGTCACCACTGCGCTCGACCTCGCCCACCAGCCGCGACTCCTCCCGGTCGAAGTCGACGGGGGCGTGGCCGCGTTCCAGGTCCCCGCGCTCGCCGGGACCTGGCAGCAGGCTCTGCTCGGGCTCGAACATCCGCACACCCAAGAGGTCCGGCCGATTAGTTTCGCCGAGGTCGGGGGACGCGACGACCTCGTGTGGGCGCACCTGAACCACCGCCTCGTTGCGCTGTCGGTCGGGCTCCTGCGCGCCGAAGGCTGGTCCGGCTCCGAGCGGCTCGCCCGGTTCTCGGTTCGCCAGGTCGCTGCCGGCGAAGTGAAGGGGCCGACCTTCGTCGCGTTCGGACGGCTGGTCGTCCATGGCGGCGACCAACAGAAGCTCCACGAGGAGCTGATCGCCGCCGCCTACGGACAACCGGGTGGCCGGCTGGGCGTGACCGAGAGCGAGCGTCTCGGCCGCCTCGAAGGCGCCCCGTACAAGGGCGCGCTCGACGTCCGCTCGCTGTGGGCCGACGCAGCCGAGGCCGTCCACCAGGCCCTGGAGGCGCGAACGGAGACCCGGATGCAGAGCCTGACCAAGACCATCGCCGAGCGCGAGCAGAAGGACCTCGGCGACATCGAGAAGCGCCTCCGCGAACTGGAGGCGGAGCTGAAGAAGATGCTGGGCGACAGCGAGAGCCCCGCGATGCAGCAGGAGATGTTGCCGGGATTTGGGGAGCCCACCACCGACGACCCGTCGGCCCGGGCCCGGCGGAGCATCGAGCAGCGCCTCCGCGACCTCCCCCACGAGCTGGAAAGCGAGCAGGCCGCCATCCGGCGCCGCTACGAGAACCCCCAACACCGCATGTTCCCGGTCGCGGTGTCGGTGTTGATCCCCAGGGAATCGAGGCATTGAATGCCAACGATGGACGCGCGGATGGTGGACCTACAGTATCTCGACCCCAAGAGTGACAACGTGATGTTGCTCGCCCGCATCCTGGAGGCGCCGGCGACCGACGCAAATCTCCACGATTTCAAGGCCGAGATGGCCGAGCACGGAGTTCGGCTGGGGATACTGCTTGACCCCGACCAGGTGCAGGTGGTGCGAGACCCCTTGAAATCGGTCGAGCTCGATCTCGATGATTTCGAGATCGTGGGGGCCCATTCCACAAGGGGCTTGTTCGAGCACGCTCGGCTCGGTCCCCCTGGCCCGAACCCGGCCTTCGAGCAGCAGGCGAGGCACTGGTTGAGCCAGCTCGCCACCTCGTGGTTCGACAGCATACTGCCTGAGGCCGCACCCGATTTCATCCCGTCGGTTGTCGGGCTGATGATTGACGCTCCGATTCGAGAACTCCGTGGGTGATTGACCGATGTTCCAAGGGTCAATCATTCCCATCGTCTATGTCGAGACCAACTTTGTCGTTGGGCTGAAGGCGCCGCACGATCGGCTCCACTTGAATGCCAGGGCGCTCTTCGAGGCGAGTGAACAAGGGAGGTGTCGCCTGGTTCTGCCCTATGTGGTCGTCTTGGAGGCGAGCGCTCGGCTCAGTCGCTCCTATGGCTCGCTGCTCGACGAGATCGCCGCCCTCGAAGACACCCTCGCGAGGTTGCAGCTCGTCCGTCCCGAGCTCTTCGATGGGATGGACAGCCCTATCGGCGGCCAGCTTCGCGAGTACCTGAACCAAGACCCCCGAGAAGATGCTGTTGCATTGGCCCGAGGCTTGGCAGTTCCCTTCCAGGAAGAAGATCTTTCGGTGATGGAGACGCTGAGGGCCCGCCTGCCCAAACTTCGGGGGAAGGACATGGTGGACCTCGTCATCCTGTCCCAGATCTATGGCCATCGGACCCGGACCGGTTCGAAGGCGCCTGCGGTCCTCGCGTCCAGTAACACCAAGGAACTCGACCCGAAGAGGAGCAGCCACGACGAGCTGCTGGCCATCTACGAAGAGATGCGAATGGTGTTCATGGACCTCAATAATCGCCAAGGTCTACCCGAGGCGCTCGGGCGGTGGAATACCCAGTACGGCGACCAACAGGGAGAGAGCTGATGTCGGTCGCCAAGCACCATGTCGAGTGGCTGAGCCTGGTCGAACACTCGGGGCCGTTCCTGTCGGTCAAGGTCCTCACCGAAGCGTTCGGGGAGGGCCTGCAGAGCGACGACGGCGACCTTCGGGCCGAGCTGCGGCTCGCGCACGCCGAGTGGACCGAGAGCAGGGGGACCCCGGACGAGACCGCCGTCCACACCGCTTGGGTGCAGTTCGTCCTGCAGCAGGTGCTGGAGTTCGACGAAGACGTGCTCCGTGAGGGGCCCGAGCTGCCCGACGCGCTCCGGCCGAGGACACCGAGGAGGTCACGAACCAGCTCGGGGCGCAGGTGCGCCGGAGCGTCGAGATCCTCGTCCAGGACATCGACCGGCTCGACGCCGACAGCAGCCGGGACCTCCTCAAGGTGGTCAGCGAGAAGAAGCTCTACGAGGCCGCGGTCACCGTCATGATGCGGCTCGTGTTCCTCCTGTCGGCGGAGGAGCGAGGGCTCCTCCGGCTCGGGCAGCCCGAGTACGACGCCGCCTACGCGGTCTCGACCCTCCGCGAGCAGCTCCGCGAGGTGGCCGACAGGCAGGGGGAGGAGGTCCTCCAGTACCGCTTCGACGCCTGGACCCGGCTCCTCGCCACCTTCCGCGCCGTCTATGGCGGCGTGCAGCACGAGGCGCTGAAGCTCCCCGCGTACAAGGGCTCGCTGTTCGACCCTGACCGATTCCTGTTCCTCGAAGGCCCGCTGTCGAAGGACGACGAACCCGACCCACTAAAGATCCGTTGTCACTCGTATCCGACCAACGACTCGTCGTGGGCCACTCGTCCTCTCCACGATGGGTGTCCGGTAGGCGATTTCGATTATTGCGTTTGGCTCGGGGTGCCCTCAGACTCATCGCATGAGCGCGGTACGTGAAGACCACCTGCCCTCCCCGTCGGAGCAGGACGAAGCCCGCCACGCGCTCCGAGCGCTCTCGGGTCTTGGGCCGAAGCGGATGGTCCGTGTCTCCGGAGACGGCGGCGACCAGAAGGTCGAGGTCGTCCTTCCGCAGCGCGTGTTCGAGGACCTGCTGGAGCTGCTCCGTCAGACGGCCGACGGCAACGCCATCACCCTGGTCCCGATCCACGAGGAGCTGACCACTCAGCAGGCGGCCGACCTGCTCAACGTCTCCCGGCCTCACCTCATCAAGCGACTGGAGAGCGGCGAGATCCCGCACCACCGCACCGGACGTCATCGGCGGATCCGGGCTGAGGACCTCTTCGCCTACCGAGAGCGGCGACACCGGGAGAGCCAAGAGGCCTTGCAGGCCCTGGCCGACCTCTCGCAGGAACACGACCTCGGGTACTGAAGGAGGCGAGGCTCGAAGAGTCTCGTCCGACGCCGTGCCAGCGACG
>DAIQNR010000182.1:0-7680 GCA_036788295.1 Myxococcota bacterium | reverse complement strand
AACACAGGATCCTTCGCCTGGAGGCGCCGCTGCAACCCGTTCGGTGCTCTAGCGGCGATCTTCCTGTCGGTCGCTGCGGCCGGCTGCGGTGAATCGAGCACCGACGAGGGTTACACCTGCGAAAAGGACCCCGAGCTCATTCAGGCTGGTTTGGCCTGCATCTCCACCGCGTCGTGCCCGTGCGGGACGACCTGTACCTTCGGCCGGTGCGAGGCCAGCTGCGTGAGCGACGAGGCGTGCCCGGGCGGGGTGTGCGACGCCTTCGGGCAGTGCACGGGGGCCGGCTCCTCCTCCCTCCCTCTCGCCGAGACCCCGGACAACTATCTTCAGGTCTCTCCGGACGCGCTCGTGTTCGGGCCACAGGACGAAGCGGTCACGCTCGTGGTCCGGCTCGGCCGGCGGCAGGTGGCGTCGGAGGTTCGGATCTCTTCCTCGTCCGCGACCCACCGGGTGGCGTGCCCGGGGGAATCGATTTTTCACGGGTCGTGCGTCGTTCGGCTTGGACCGGAGCAGCCGGCGGCGGTGGTGCGGGTGCAGCGGCTCGAGGGGAGCGCGGGCCACGCTCTCGAGCGCTTCGTCCAGATTCGGACCGCGCACCGGATTCGGAGCCTCCCCATCGAGCACCGGGACGAGGCCGCGGCCCGCGGTCTGCTCCGGCCGGGCGTCTTTCGAGGCGTCGCGCAGCTGTCGGCGGTGGTCAACGGCGAGGCCGGGCGCTTCGAGCTGCAGGCGCCCCTTCGGATCCCGGTGACGGTTGTCCTCGGGGACGCTGGCCCGCGGGGGCACGCGCTGTCCATCGCGGACCGGCTCGGGATCCTGGGGGACGCCAACGATTCGACCCCGGTCCTCATCGGGCTCCTCACTTCGCCCCGGAGCGGGGCGCAGGTTGGCTTCGAGAGCGCCGGGCCCTCGACCTACCTGACGGTCGATCATCCGCATGTGCCCCAGACCAGCGTTCTTTCCCAGATGACGAGGCTGACCCGGTACGAGCGGGGCTCCGCTGCGGTGAGTTTCGACCTCGAGCAAACCCTCTCGTCCGGGCCAACCCAGCTCCGGCTGAGCTGGCGCTTCGCGCTCGACGAGACCGGAGAGCTCCCGATGGGCTTTCGCCGGCTCGACGGCAGAGCCCTCCCCGACCCGCAGGCCAGCCGGCAGATGCTCGATACGCCCTGGGCGACGGAGACCGCGTGGTGGGATCGGATGGGCTTCTCGCCGATCGAGGACCCGTACCTGCGCCTGCAGACCGCGATCTGCGGCCGGTCCGGCGAGGCGCTCCGCTTCGGGACCTCGCTCGCGCGAGGTTTCGAGAAGACCGACACCACCAACCGGCCGTTCGTGTTCCTCGACGGCGAGGTCGCCTGCGCGCGGGCTTCAGGTGAGCCGTTCCCAGAAGAAGAGCCTCCGCTCGAGCGATGGCCGCTGTTCCCCGTGTTTCAGACCACGGCGGTCGCCGAGGACTACGAGGCGGTCGTGGTCGAGTGTCTGGCCGAGCTCGCGGCAACCGAGACGGTGGCGGAGCCCCGATGCGTGGACTTCGAGCGGTGGCTGACCGCGGCCTCGCTCGGGCTCGGCTCGGGGCGCTGGGTGAGCGAGGTCCCGCCCGAGCTGACCGAGGATGACATTCGCGGCCAGCGGGTTGGGGCCTACCTCGTGAACCGCCACCTCGACGTGGCCGGCTTTCTCGAGCAGACCTTTGCGAACCAGACCACGTTCCGCGCGTTTCTCCCGATGCAGGATCCGGCTCCGGCGGGGACGCCGAACCTCACCGGTTTCGTCGAGCAGATGACGCAGGCGCGCATGCCCCTTTTGCATCCGAGGCTCCTGCATCCCTTGGCCCGCCTTCACCCCCGCGCCCTGTCCCAGCCCGATTATCGGCTCGCGCACGCCCGGTCGGCGGTCGAGGACGAGTGGACGCTCACCCAGGATCTCCATGGCGCTCCCATTCTGGTCGGGCTCGTCGAGGACGCCGCCCAGCGCATGCAGAGCCTCCAACGCCTCGCCGAGGCGATCGCTCGAGGGGAGGTGGGGGTCCAGGGGGAGGGTCGCGCCCGGTCCGCCCTGCAAGTAGGCCTGCGGCAGACGCTCGCCTTGTTCGCGCTCTCCCAAGACATGAAGGCTCGGGTCGAGACCAACCTTCTTCCCGGCGTCGAGCTGTTTTGGGCAGAGCAGGTCACGGCGGCCGAGCGCATCCTCGAGCGCCGCCTCGAGAGGCTCCTCGGCGTGCGAGAGCTCGACCGGCGCGCCATCGAGGATCTTCCGCTGCCGTGGTTCCGGGTCGGGGACCAGACGGCGACCGGGGCCCGGTTCCGGGCGATGACCGATTATTTCCTCGGCGCCGGATCGACCTTGGGCGGCGTCATCGGGGACGAGCTGGCGAGGGGTTTCGAGCACGAGGCGGTGGCGATCCAGCGCTACCAGCGCTACCGGGCCGAGGCGTTCCGAGTGCGGCAGCTGGCGCAGGGCGTGGACGTCCGCCGCGACGACCTGGCCATCAAGAACGGGACCGAGATCATTCGGCTGTGCGGCTACGACCGGCAGCGGTTTCAGGCTCGGGGCGCGTATGCCGCCCTGCAGACGGAGCCGAACCCGAGCACCTGCTACATCGACACCTCGAGCCCTCGCTGCCTGCCGTCCGGTCGAATGCCGACGGTCCCGGAAGGTGCTCTGAAGCTGTGCCGAGCCGGCTTTCTCATTCAACGGGTGGGGCGGGGGACGTTCCGGCAGCTCTCGACGCTCGACGAGCTGCCCGAGGGCTTCGAGAAGTCGCTCACCCCCGAGGCGCTCGAGATCTCGCGGCAGCCCTCCGGCGAATGGGCCGTAGCGCTCACCGCTTCCGGGCGGAGCTTTCTCGCCGCCGTGGACGAGCTCGACGCGTTCTTCGCCTTCGTGCAGGGGCGCGGCGAGCCCGCGAGCGTGTTCGCCGACCTCGAGGCGACCTGCGGACCGGTCTACGACCGGGTCCGGACCGCGCTGCCCGACGCGGACTGCGAGGTCGACCCGCTCGCGGCGATGGCCGCGGGTGAAAACGTCGGGTCCTGCGCGCCGACGGCCAGCTACCAGCGAAACCTAGCCGAAGTCGACGCCGACTGCTTTCGGGGGGAGCTCGGCCGGGGGGTGCTGTCCATTCGGTCCGCCGAGCTCTCCATCCTCGAGGCCGAAGCCGAGTTCGGGCGGCTCGTCACCGATGCCGAGGTGGCCGTCGAGAACTGCAACATCGACGGGTACAACTTGGCGAGGGTTCAGGAGGTCCACACCGCCTTCATTGCCAGGATGGAGCGGCTTCGAGAGAGCCGCACGATCGCGCAGACGGTCGCCGCCTTTGCCCGAGCGACCTCGGGCTGCCTCAGCTCGGTCCAGAAAATCGGCCAGAATGACATCATCACGTCTTTTGTGTCGAAGGGACTCTCGGTCGGGATCTGCGCCGCGGAGTTCGCCGCCGCCGGCGCCGACACCGCGGTCGCTATGATCGAGGAAGAGATGGGCAACCTCGAAGATGGCCTCGACGCCGACCTCGATATCCTTGCCGCCGAGATCGAGCTGAAGAAGTGCGAAAACAACCTGAGGGCGGTCTTCGCGAAGCTCCGCCCCGCCGGGATCCGGATTCGCGAGGCGGTCAGCCGCTACAGCCAGTCGACCGCCGAGTTCCGCAACCAGCAAGAGCAGCTGCTTCGCCTGTACGACGAAGGAAAGCAGTGGGAGGCGAACCTCGACCGCCGAGCCCTCATGGTCGTCCCGCAAGAGTTCGACTTCCTCCAGCGCTTCGCGGCGCTCGAGGAGGCCGTCAGCCGGGTCCAGCGGGCGCTCATCTATGCGGCGCGGGCGGCCGAATACGAGCTGCAGCAATCGGTGCTGTCTGCGGAGCAGATCCGCCAGACCACGGACATCCTGTCCCTTCAGCGGCTCGCGCTCGAGCTCCGGGACGCCGCGCAGTCCGGCGTCGTGCGAAGCGGCGGCGCGGCCACTTCCGCGCGGCTGATCCTGAGCCTCAAGGACGACATTCTCACCGTGCCCGGTCCTGGGCAGCAGCCAGCGGGCTTTCACCAGCTGCCCGAGGAGCTCGCCTTCCAAGAGATCCTCACGTCCCCCGCGCGAAGGATCTACGACTCGAGCGGGACCGAAATCGGGCTCGGGATCCGCTTCACGTTCTCTCCGGAGGGGCTCGGCGACCGAGAGACCGGCCTCGCCCAGCTCCTCGGCGGTCGCGTCTGCGCGGAGCGGGTGTGGTCGCTCGGTGCCGTCGTCGTCGGAGAGGAGGCGGTGCCCTTCGATGGCCCCGGGGTCGCCCGAATGTTCCTTCGAAAGCGCAATGGCTTTCAGTCCCGGCGATGCGGGGGAGGCAGGGAGGTCGCTGGGTTCATCGACCCGAACAGCCTCGTCTTCAGCCCGGCCGAGGGCAGCCCGAGCGCCAAGGACCGCTACACCAGCGCGCTGCTCAGCGCTTCGGTCTGGCGCGGCGACCTCACCCTGGGCGCCCGGCGCTCCATCGAGCAGGGGCGGCAATCGGTGGAACTATCGCAGGAGCAAGCAGGATGGGGACTCTATGGCGACTACGAGCTGTTCATTCCCAGGGAGTCTATCGGCGCCGAGCGGCTTCGTCTCGACAAGGTAAAGGACATCCTCCTGGTGTTCGACCTGGTCGTCGTCTCGGAGTCGATCTGAAGTGATGGTACGACAAGTCAGCGCGTCCGCGCGCGGTCGAGAAGACCGCCGCGCTCCGGCGCCAGCCCTCGCGTTCTTCGCCGTGCTCGCGCTCATCGACGCTCCGGCCTCGGCCGCGCCCCCCGCCGCCTCCGTCGAGGCGCCGATCCCTGGGGTCGCTGGCTCCGAGCCCTCCGCTGACGAGGCGATCGAGCGAGCCCTACGGGTCTTCGCGGTCTCGGGCGGGGATGTCGGGAGCCTGCGGACCCTGGCGAGGGTTCGGGGCCTCCTCCCTCGGGTCACGGGGAGCTACTTTCGGGACGACCTCGCGAGCAACCTCGCCGGGCGGAGCACCGGCGACCAGAACCTCCAGCGCCAGGAGGAGCTCGCGAACCTCACCGACAACTACGCGTTGAGCGTCGAGCTCGACCTGCGCGACCTCGCGTTCAACCCGAGCGAGGTCGACGTCTACGGGCTCGTGAGCATCCAGCGCGACCTCATCCTCGAGGTGTCGAGGACGTACTATCTGCGCCAACAGCTGCTCATCCAGCGCGCGACGAACCCTCCTGTGGAGGCGGGAGCCCGTCAGATCCTGGACCTTCGGATCCGGGAGTTCACCACGCTCCTCGACGCCTTCACCGGCGGTTGGTTCAGCGCCGAGTCGGCCCGGCGCGCGAACCTGAAGCCCCGAGAATGACCCCTGGGCCGAGGCGCCGCCGGCGCTCGAGCGGAGCGCTCGCCTGGGCGGGTTGGCTCGGCGCGGCGTGGCTCGGCGCGGCCGCCGGCACTCTGCCCGCGTTCGCGGCCCCAAACCCGGTCGATTGGATCCGAGCCGCCGGCGTCCCCGGTCTCGACGGGCGACTTCGGATCCTCACCGTCGATCCCGAGGACCCCCGCCGAATCTATGCCGGGACGAAGGAGGGAACCCTCTTGTTCAGCCACGACGGCGGAGAGACGTGGCAGGAGCGCCCCTTGAGCCCCTTCGTGGTCGACGAGCGGCGCCGGGCCCTACCGCGGGCGGGAGCGCTCGCGGACGGGCTCGTCCCCCGGGCGGGCAACCAGTCCATTCGCCGGATCGCGGTCTGCTCTGCGGCGCCCTATCCGCTGCTCGTCCTCACCCAGAGCGCCCTGTATGGTTCGCAGGACGGGGGGGTGAGCTTCGTCCGCCTGCTCGGGGTCTTCGAGCAAGAAAACTTGCGGACGGTGCACTGCGCCCCTGGCTGCTCTGCCCATGTGGCGGTCGCCGGAGAGCGAGGCCTCTATCTGTCGTCCACCGGCGGGGTGGCGTTCGACAGCCGGCTCACCCCGCCGGGGACGAGCGTGGACGTGGCGGAACTCGCTTGCGAGAAGGAGGGTCCACCTACGGTGTGGGTGAGCCAGAGCCGCCGCCTCTATTCGCTCGATCTCGCCGAGGCAAACCCCTCCTTCATCGCCCGCTACCCAGGGCCGCCCGAGCCGGGCGCTCTGCCGGCGCCCTCGGCGCCGATCAACGACATCGAGGTCGACGGGGCGACGGTGTGGCTTGCGACCGAGCTCGGTGTGCAGCGCTCTCGCGATGGCGGCGCGACCTGGGCCGCGCTCCCGAATGATCTGGGCCGCTTCGTTCGCCAGGTGTGGCTTCGGCCCCGCTCAGGCGGGGGCCGGGACGTCGCGATCGTGCTCGATCTCACCGCGGAGGCCCGAACGCCGGGGTCGTCGCTGAACGCGATCGCGCTCGTGTCCTCCGACGACGGCGCGTCGTGGTCGCCCCTCTTCGCCGGGCTCAGCCAGCGGCGGGTCCGGTGGCTCGGGCATGGGGAAGGAGGCCGCTGGTGGCTCGCGACCTCGGGAGGGATTTGGACGGACGAACCGCTCTTCGCCGGGCAGCCGCCGGTGCTCGTCGAGTGGGCGATCGCGCGCCTCGAGGCGCCGCTGTCCCTGGGCTCCCTCATCGACGCCGCGCTGCTTCAGGCTCGGCTCACCGACCGGGACCTCGCTGGGCTGGCTGGGGCCTTTCGGGCGCGGTGCTTGTTGCCGGTGCTCTCGGCCGCGGCCCTGTCCCGTCGGTCGACCTTGGGCCTCGGCGCGCGGCTCGGTCCGATCCCGTTTTCCCTCCTCGATGACGTCACGGGTCGGGATCAGGTCCGATTCTTGGCCACGGCGCGGTGGGATCTCGACTGCGCCGTCGGTGACGGGGCCCGGGCCGGCCGGGTGCGCCCCGAGCTCCAGGTCGTGCGGGACCGGCTCACCTACGCGGTGCAGGACGCCTACCATGAGCGGCAGGTGTTCCTCGAACAGCTGGTTCGCGGCGCGCCGGCTCGGCAGGCTTTTGTGCTTCGCGCTCGGGTCGAAGCCATGGAGGGGGTTCTCACCGCGCTGACCGGAGCCCGCTTCTCCCGCGGCGGGTCGCCGAGAGACCTCACGGATTGAAGCGAACTCGGGGCCCCTCCGTGCGCCGAAGGGCGTCCATGCGAAACCGGCCGAAGTTGGACGAGGCGAGCAGGCGATGGGTTTGGGCCAGAAGACAGATCAGCCGTTCGGCGGCGGCGGCCCCGCCGATGTCGGTGCCGGTGTCCCCCAGCCAGTTGACCAGCAAGACATCACAGTCCTCTTCGCAATCCTTCGATAGCCGATCGGAAAGGCCTACGCTCTCGGTGTCGGTCATGAAATACAGCACCTCCGACAAGACCACGAGATCGGGAGGCTCCGGCGGCCAAATCCCGGGGGCCGCTCCCTCGAGGAACGTCACGTTTGCGAGCGAGGCGCGCGACCTCGCCACGGCGAGCGCCTTGCCGGTGCAGTCCATGGCAAAGAGCCGTTCGCAGCGGGGCGCCAGCATCGCGGTCAGCGCGCCGGCCCCGCAACCCACTTCGAGTCCGCGTCGATAGTTTGGGCGGGGGAGGCTCGCCACGGTCTGGGCGAACTTCAGCCGCTCGTAGGAACTCGAGTGGGTGTTCCACGGGTCGTCCGAGTTCGCGTACAGCGCCGAAAGATGGTCCTTCACGTTGCTAGTCGGCAAGGAACACCTCCGGGTGCTCGATGAAGTGGGCCTGCATGGCCGCC
>DAIQNR010000181.1:0-7698 GCA_036788295.1 Myxococcota bacterium | reverse complement strand
TCGCAGAAGCCCGCTCGAGGGCCTCCATGCCGGCGACGAGCACCGCAACTTCCGGAGAGACGCTGCACGCGGGCCTTCTCAGCTCGGCCACTAGAGCTTCGACCCCCGGCTTCTCGGGACCCACGACGTACGAGGCGCCTGCTCGCCGATGGGAGTCCGGCCCCTCCTTGGGCTTTTCCCTATCGCCCGGCCTGGGCTCGAGGGAAGCCAGAGTCACCGGGCGCTCGAAGCCGGGTTCGGTTCGCTGCAAGCGGAGGGGTGTTCCGGGCATGAGCAGCCGTACATCAAGATTCGGGCCAATGCGGCCTGGAACCAATCTCGGGTGTCTCCGTTCGGCACCGTTCGGCAGCGAACGTTCCGTCGTTCGCCGAACGGGGTACCGAACCCGTCGAACGAGACCTCAGCGCTGCGCCTCGTCAGTGACCTATGTCATCAGGTCGCGCTCGAACGAACGGAGCTGCTCGCTCGGGCGGCTCCGGCCTGAACCGGTTCAAGGGTTGGCACAAAGGTTTGCCCGGGCGACTTCGATCCAAGCCGACCCGTGCCCGACCACTTGGCGGACGCTGACAGCGATGCGTCTGGGCTCGCGGGCGTCGGCGGCCACGCTGAAGTCCCTTGGCCGGTCGATGTCTCTCCACGACCGGGTCCAGGCGATCTCTACCGGGTCGCGCAGGTCTTCGAGCGTGATGGGGTCGAGAACGTGGACCGTGGGACTTGGCTCGTCGGTTCCCCACCGAGCGAAGATGATGGGGCCTCGGGGATTCCCTGCGATTCGAGCCTCTGCTCGCTGGGCTCCGGGCCACCTTCGGGTGGTGAGGATGGAGCCATCCACCGCTGAGCGCCGCTCGAGCCGGAGCGCATCGGTGCAGGTGGAAGCGAGGTAGGCGCCTTCCCCCCGCCGAGCGACGTCGAAATCCCAGTCGCGATGGGAGAACTCTCGCCGGCAGGACGGCGCGGACCATGCGGGGCCCGCGGCCCCGGTCGCGAAGTCGAAGGTGCGAAGCAGGAAGCCCTCTTCCGACCGCGCCCCGATGAATCCGGCCGCGGCGAACAGGCGAGGTCGGAGCCAAGCCTCGTCCCCGGTCGACCACTCCCAGCCCGGTCCGAGCAGCCGGAGCACGGGCGCATCGGCTTCGCGGACGGCCATGATCGGCGCGTTCTCGTGGACCGCTGCGCGCTCGAGCGTGTGCCTTGGGACCAGCGCCCGTCTCACCACGGCGGGCATCCCTGTGTGCACGTCCTCGCGCACCTCCAGAGCGTCATGCTCGCGATCCGCTGGTTGGCTCACGAGGACCTGAAGGCCGTTCGGTCCGTCGGCAAGGGCCCAGATCCAGCCGTCTATCGGGGTTCCGCTCGGCTCGGGTCCGGAACCGAACACGAGCAAGTCCCGACCGAACACGGTCGCGAAGCTCCCGGCCGAGGCGACCAGTCCGGTGTCGCGGGTGTACGCGGTCTCCTCGGGCGCCCAGAACTCGACGCTCACCGGCCCCCGGCAGTCGAAAACGTCCTCGGGTTCCTCCGAATGGGCAGGTCCGGGGCCGAGGGGGACAACCGGGCCATCGCACGCCAAGAGCGCAGCGACGAGGGTGAGGGACAGCGGCGTTCGGGTGCCCATCACCACCGAATACCTCCGTCCGGTCGGCTTGGGTACGAGCATCGGCCGGACGCCGAGTTGAGGCGTCCACCGGGCGCAAAAAAGCAGAAGTTCTCCCAGCAACTCGGAGCGGAACTCCTTCGACAATCGAAGCATGGCTCCTCCGATTGGATCCACGACGACGGCGCCTAGGCCCCCTCGGGTCGACCCGGACAGGAACCCGCAGCCCGAAGCGCCAGGGGCCGGCGGACCCAAGGTGGCCGAGGCCCCGGCTCCCGCGCCCATCCGGCACGAGGAGCCAGCCGCGACCTTCGAGCGAGGCCGGGACCCGGACGTTCGGGAGACCGTTCGGGCGCAGCAGGCTCGCCTCGACCGCGAGGCCGAGGCGAACGGTCACGGACCGATCGAGAGGACCCTTCGTGGCATCGACGCGGCTTCGAACCACCTGGCGAACGACCACCCGGACTTGGCCGCCGCCCTCTACGACGAGGAGGTCCGGCGGATCCGCGCGGACCTGCCCAACCGCCGAGGGGCCGAGAACACCACCCTGGAGCTGATCTCGAAGGACCTCGAGAATCGGGCCCGGCTCTATCGAGCGACCGACTCGCGTTCGGTCCGAGAGGCTGCGGGCGGGCTCGCTTTTCACGCGAACCAGAGCCTCCGCGTCGCCGACATGCTCGAGAAGGACTTCCCGGACCACGCGAAGGTTCTTCGGGCCACCGGGACGGATGGGATGGTGCAGGCCCAGGCGATGCACGCCAAGGCGGTCGAGGCCGACGCCGCGGTCGGCAAGAGCTTCAGCCAGGTCTATCGCAACATCGTGGACGCTTCCTTTGCGAAGAAGATCGATGAGGCGGGTAGCCTCAACAACCTCTTCACGGGCAAGCGAGACAAGCTGGAGGAGGACAGGAAGAAGATGGGGGTCGTCTTCGACCACATCGACAAGATGATCGAGCGCGAAGGAATACCCTTCCATCAGGCCTGGTCCCAAATGTTCAACGACAGCAGGATTCCGAACCGGGGGGTGTTGCCCGGATTCGCCACCGCGAAGGACGCCGCGACGTTTCTTCGTGACCACGATGTGTCGAAGGGCCTGCTCAGCCCGATGTCCCGCATCTCCGAGGGCATCGACCAGCAGGACCCGGCCAAGATGGACAGGGGACGCGCGGATCTCATCCAGGCCCTGCGCGCGAACGGTCAGTGGGGGATTGCGAAGCAGGTGCTCGACGACTTCAAGGCCAGCGCATCCACGGCCGGCGGGGTCAAGGACGCGAAGCGGCTCGACGACAACGAGTGGAAGGAGCGTTGGACCGCAAAAGGGGTGGCCTTCGCGTCAGAAGAGCTGCCCGTCCTCCTGCTGACCGGCGTGCTGTCCGGAGGGGCAGGCACCCTGGCGCGGGCCGGCGCGGTGGGCCTGAACCTCGGGTCCAAGGCCCGAACTGCGGCAGTGGTCGGGACCGAACTATCCACCTTCGTGGTGGGTGAGCGGATCCTGAACGACGCCATCAACGGGAAGAAGGCGGATTGGTCGTCTGGCGCCATCGGCCGGGACCTGGCCTTCGGGGCCGCCGGCTACGGCATTCTGAAGGGCGCGGGCATGGGCTGGCGGGCGCTCAGAGACAAGGCGCCCGAGCTCGGGCGCTTCGGGCAGTTCACAAGAGGTCAACCGGCTGCCTCGGCTGCCACCCGAGAGGTCGCCGAGAAGACCGCCGACCGCCTGCGTGGGGCCCTCGCTGCGGAGTGGAGGTTTCCCGGTGTCCAGCCCTCGCGGGTCAACAAGGTTCGCGAGGAGGCCCGGGTCCTCCTCGACGAGGTCGATCAGGCCCGGCGGCTCCTCGAGAGCGGGGGCGCGAGCGGCGCCACCCGGGCGAGGCTCGAGCGCACCCTCGCCGACGCCGACGGCGTGCTGGGCCGCCTCGAGACCTATTCCCGGCTAGAGCCGCCTCGGCTTCCCACCGGGCGCGCCGCCACCGAGGCGGAGCAGGCCGCCCACCGGACGGCGATGGAGGCCTTCCGCGCCGAGGAGGCCGCCTTGCGGCGGACGCTCGATGGCGAGCTCCGAAGAGCGAGCGAGGAACTCTTCAAGCTCCAGGCGCCGCTCGCGGGGGTTTCGATCCGTCCCGTGGGGCCGGAAGCCGGCGCCCCGTTCGCTCGGGATCCGATCGCGCTGAGCCAGGCGCACCGGGCTCGACACGGCCTCGAAGCATCCCGAAACGTCGGGTACGGGGAGTTGACGGTCGGTAGCGGTCGCCCGAACTCCCTCGGGGTGGCGGCGAGCGGCAGCGATCAGGCCGCTCTCGCCACGCGGACCGGGCGGTACGCGAACGAGGCGAGGCCGCTCCACCAGCAGCCTGGTCAGCACACCGGCGGGCGGGCGAACGACAGCGAGGTCCAGCTTCTCGAAGCGGCGGCCAAAGCGCTCGAGGCCAACCCGAACGCATCCGGGGTCCTGCGCATCTTCACGGAGCGTCCGCCGTGCGCGAGCTGCCGTCGGGTGATGGCCCGCTTCCTAGCGGAGCACCCGAACATCACGCTGGAGGTGTTCCACAACGCGCGCCACATTCCCAGCGTCGTCGGTGTCGGGGCGGGTGTGGAATCTGGCCGGCCGCGCGACCGATGATCGAGCCGGTCGCGAGAACGCCCCACTACGCCACGCGCATCCTCGACCTCGCCGTCGCGTCCCGAGAGACCGTCCTGTTCGTGGACGATGCCGGCGTGGTCGGCGTCTGGTCGGTCTCAGCCCAGGAGGTGCGAGAGCTCGAGCTGGACTTCGAACGAGAACTCTTCACCGTGGCCGCGCTGCCCGGCGGAGGGATTGTGTTCGGCGGCGTCGAGGGGCTCGGGGTGGTGTCCGCGGAGGGGCAGCTCCGAGCGAAGGTCGAACTGCCGCAGGTGCAGGCCGTGGCCCCGCTCGATGGCGACAACGTCCTCGTGGCCAGCTCCGACGCCCGTCTGCGGTGGCTGCGGCTGTCGGATGGCGCCGTGCTGCACGAGGTCCCGGTCGGGGAGCGCAACCATGGCATCGTGCCCCGTCCCAAGGACCCGGGCACTTTTGCCGTCGGGGCCTCCAACCAGGGCGGCTCGCGCCTGCTGTTCGTGCGCGCGCAGGCTGGTCTCGAGCTTCTCGAGCAACCCAGGTTGACCTTCTCCGCCGACGAGCTGTCTCGGCCCGCTTTCGACCCGACCGGGGCGCTCGTGGCCGTGGCATCCCACGACCTCGAAGTGTTCGAAGTCGATGGAGGTCGAAGGCTCGGGGGAATCGGTCCCCGAGGGGCCTCGGCGCGAGGGTTCCTTGGAGAGCGCTTTCTCGTCGAGGAGCGCTGGGGCCCGGCCGTGTCCTTCGGAAATCTCATCGCGTGCGCAAGCCCGCGCGACGGCCAGGTCCTTCTCGTGGACCCGAGCACGGTCCGAAGGGCCGGGCGGATCGAGGTTCAGGCCGAGGCCATCGCGAGCGGCGGCTCGACGATGGTGGTCGCCACGACGGACGGTCAGCTTCAACTCTTCGAGCGGTCGTGAGCGGGAGCCTCCTCGGAGAGACCATTCCGGTTCATCTTCGGCCTTGCCGCGTCACCTCTCCCAGCTCGACGAAGGCCCCGTCCGCCATGACCACGAACGGTCTCTCGTCGAAGCTGAGGCCGCCTTTGCCGTCGTGGTCGATGATATGGACCTTCCTTATCCCATAACCCATCGGGCCTCGGGAATAGTAGTGCGCCTCGATGCGATACGGATAGCTGCGCTGCGCGGCGCGAACCGTGAAGCGGGCGGAGGGCCGGTCCGCTTCAGGACCTCGATGCCGGCCATGACACGGTGAGAATGTCGGCGAGGCCGCGGAGCAGGCGCTCGATGCGCGCCTTGACCCAGGCCCGCTCGAGCAGCGGCCGCTCCGCCTTGGAGAGATGCGAATCCGTGATCGAGTTCTGGCCCAGTCGGAGCTGCAAGTCCCTGGCTCCCGGTGAATCGGCATAGATGAGGGCGAAGTCCCCCGACTGAAGACCTTCGAGGGTTCTGGGCCAAACCCATTCGGCCCCGGGAATGTCCACCGTGTTCGGGTCTTCGGTTCGCTCCCCCAGCCGGCGCGCGGCGTCGAGGTGGGATCGATCGCCAGTGGCGACGACGCCAGCGCGGGCGAGGCCCGCGTTCACCAGCCGGGAGAGGAGCGCGGCGTCGCGCAGCCCGCCGAAACTCAGCGCGTCGAGCCGCTCCACCCCCGCCTTCGCCAAGCCCCGGACCCGGGCGAGGAGCGCGTCGCCCTCGGTGTTCCCTGCCGTCGCGACCCCATCGCTCACGAGCAGCACCCGGGCGTAGCGCCGTCCCTTTCGCTGTTCGACCAGCAGGGAGGGCACAGGGTCGGGCCGGGCCTCGGTGAATGGCTGCACCCGCGCGACGACGAGGTTCTCGTGGCGAAGTCCCACGGGACCCTGGCTCGGCGCCGGCTCGACTTCGAAGTCTCGGTCCGGCATCCAGTCGGTGCGGCGCACCTCGACCACCCGCTGCTGCACGGAGCGGCCGCCCAGGCTCGACGCCGCGCCCGCTTCCTTGGATCCCACCAGGGCCCGGATGTGCAAATGGCCGAGCTTCGGCAAACCCACCAAGGGGATGACATAGGGCTCATCGGCCCGGACGAGTTCCTGCGAGTAGGAGAGGATGAGCTCCTTCTTCCCGTTCGCCGGAATAGGAAAGACCCGGGCCGAGAACCGGTTTCCGGGTTCGAGGGCTGGGAGCGGGCCGGCTCGGGTTCGGCGTCGAGCCGAAACGAGGGCGCCGCGGGCGCCGGCGAGGGCTCGTTTGGGCGTTCGGGCACGGTGGGTCCGCCGGGGGTCGGTCTCGGCTCGGCGGTGCATGCGCCCACGAAGAGGGCGGCCAGCGCGAGCGAGGAGAGGGCGTCGGCGCCTCCACTTGGGAGTTTGAATGCCCGCTGACAACGCTCG
Source organism: Myxococcota bacterium (assembly GCA_036788295.1). Taxonomy (GTDB): domain Bacteria; phylum Myxococcota; class Kuafuiibacteriia; order Kuafuiibacteriales; family Kuafuiibacteriaceae; genus JAHQVK01. The sequence continues at coordinate 1,176 of DAIQNR010000181.1, read as the reverse complement.
AGGCGGCCGCGGGGTCTGAAAAATGGGGGCCGACGCGAACGCCCCGAGTTGGCCGGAGCCCGGTACGACCAAATGCCGTGGAAAGGTGGGCGATGGGAGACGGGCACGGCCGCCTTTCGACGCGGCCTCTCGACGTGACCTTGCCCAGGGAGTCTTGCTATCGGGGCCCAGTCTCTGGGTCAGCGCGAGAGCACCAGCCGGGCGGCGATATCGAGGGCCCCGAAGTCCTCGGGGTCGTCGTCGCCTGCGATCCCTTCGAACCGCACGGTGGTCCCCTGCCGCAGGGCGGCCGCGTTGGGGAGCGAGTCGACGCTGGAGGGAAACCAAGAGCGAAGGAGGTGCACGAGTGGTCCCGAGACCGCGCCGGCATCTTCAGCCACCAGCTCCGGCCGCCGAGCGGGCGATGATCGCCAACGGCTGTTTCCAACCGCCGGCTTCTTCGGCGGCGCCGGCGTCCCGACCTTCGTCTGGTGATCCTGCGCACGGTCCGGCCGGATCGCCGCGGGGCGCCTCCGGCCCGTATCTCCCCATGAAGCGCGGGGAACCATCCCCGAGCTCGCTTTTGGAGGAGACTGGAAAATGAAGAGAACGAAACTGATGATCACGCTCGTCGCCCTCGGAACCTTCGCTTGCGGCGGCGAGGTCGGCACCGACCTCAGCCTCCAGCGGTTGCGCGACGGCCCTCTGCCCGGCGGCGCCGGTCCGCTCGACCGCATGGGGGCCGAGCGCCGGGCGCTCGAGCTCCTCGGCGGCGAGGTGCTCGGGTCGGAGAAGGGCGAGGAGCGGGGCCTGCCGGTGTTCGAGGTCGAGGTCCGGCGGGCCTCCGGGTCCATCGTAGAGATCGAATTCGCGATCGAGGACGGCAGCCTCGTCGAGATCGAATGCGAGCACCCGGCCGACGACGACTTGGCCGTGCAGCCTGGGTTCCTGTCCCTGGCCGAGGCCCGCCGCATCGCGCTCGGCCTGCGCCCCGGGCGGGTGACCGGCTGGGAGCTCGAGCTCGACGACCGCTATCGATGGGTTTGGGAGTTCGAGATCGAGTCGCGGAACGGTGAGCACGAGGTCGAGGTGGACGCTCGCACCGGTCGGGCGAAGGTGGACGACGATGACTTCGAGCGCACCGATTCGGAGGACGACGATGATATCGACCGCACCGAGTCGGAGGACGATGATGAC
>DAIQNR010000180.1:2973-7812 GCA_036788295.1 Myxococcota bacterium | reverse complement strand
GTCTCGAGATGGTCGTCGTGGGAATAGACAAAGGTTCGCTGCTCCGCGCCGACCAAACGCCCCTCCCGATCGTAGCTGATGCCCGGGGCCGTGCTCCGGTTGGAGGCATCGAAGGGACCGAACGAAGCCGAGGAGAGATTCAGGGAGCCATCGGTCGCCGCCTGAACCCCCGAGCCGTCGTAGAAGAAGCGAGGCTGCCCCGGCACGCTCACGCCGTTGGCGCGGGCTGTCAGGTTCCCCCGGGCGTCGTAGGAGAAATCGAGGCGGTTCGATGAGGTACCCTGGCCATCGGCCCCGTGGACGAAGCGAGTGACCTGACCTTTCCCATCGTAGCCGACCGACATCCGGGTGGCTGAAGGATAGGCCTCGTCACTCCTGGTCCACCCCGACACGAACGAGTCGGGGGTATAGTCGATCGTGGTGTACGCAAGCAGGCGGTCGCTTCCCCGGCTCACCGAGTAGGAGCGCAGACGGCCGCGCGCATCGTAGATCCAGTCGAGATCCAGGTGCCCGAGCGGGTCCGCGGCGCGCGCCAGCTCTCCGCCGTTGACGGTCGACACCGTGAGCGCGCCTGGCCTCCCTGCCGCGTACCCATAGAGTTGAACGCTCGCGTCGGTCGGCGAGCCTACGTTGTTGAACTGCGTGTACCGAAGTAGGTCCCGCGCGTTCGCCTCGGAGGCGAAGCGAAAGCGAATGCTTTCGATGTCCCCGAGCGCATTCCTTTCGTATCGGACCGTCGAGCCTCCTCGGAACCAATCCATCAGCTCCACCGAGGCGTCCGGGTAGCCAACCTCCATGTCACGCCCGGATGCGTCTCGACTTCGCCTGGCTTCGAGCAAGACGTTTGCGCCGCTCACATTCATCGGCCGATGCGGGCACTGGTCGCCCAAGCACGGAAGAATCTCCTCCGGCGGCTCGAGCGAGCGGTTCGTCGGGAGGGGAGCGAGCCACCCGTCCCCCCCGACCGCTTGGGCCACACCGTTGTTGAAGGCGAACACGCCCCAGCGACCGGCCGGCCCCAGCTCCTGCCGAGCACAGGATGGCCGGCCGTCGTGGCATCGAATGGCCCGGGCTCGCCAGCAGTAAAGGGTATCGGCAGAAGAATCGTCCCAGCGAAATGGGGCATCGGACCCGGCGAGCTGGTTCACGTGGGCTTCGAGGTCGGCTCCGGTGAAGGGATTGGGCCCGTGCCACCTTCCCCGATAGGAACCACCTCCCGCCTCGCACGCGTCCTGCGCCTTGGCCCAATCGTACACGGGAAGGAGCGCCTCCGATTGGGGGATGACCCTGAGTTCCACCTCATAATGCCCATCGGCCTCCGCTTCATCGATGAGCGCGAACGCCAGGTCGCTGGAACGGAAGTCATCGATCGCGGCCGGACCGATCGGAAAGAGCTCGGCCCCGACCCATGGGGCCGGCGCGTCCAGCGCGCGTGGTACGGACACGGAGAACCTCTTCGGCTGGCCGTCGGTTGCGGGGTTGTCGTACCGTCGAAGGACTCGGGCCGAGGAGAAGCGAGTCCCCCGCCCGTCCACGAGCGTGGGCTGTTGGGAGCTTGCGTCGAACTCGGATTCGCGTAACACGGTGTCCGACGGATCAGGCTGGCTGCAGCTTCCACTGGTGCGCCAGGTCCGTTCGGTGAGCCCAAGGAAATTGACGGAGTAGCAGCGCGCGTCGCTGCCGCCGGACGGACGCTGGAAGGTCGTCGCGACCCGGAACCCTCGCCCATCGTACCGGTGCGTCACCGTCCCCACCTCGGGGCGGCGCTCCGAGACGAGCCGACCCAGGAGGTCGAAGGTCTCGTCGATCGTCGGGCCCGTTCCCCCGTCAGACGGGGAACCGGACGACCGCAGCTCGGACCTCCAGCTGCTCCCGACCATACTCCAGGTGTATCGAAGGCCTTCCTGAGGGAGCGTCCCTTGGCTTCCCTGACGACGGCGGCCCCGGTAGGTGGGCCGACCCGCCCAGTCATCGACGTCGAGCTCGACGAGCCCTTCCTTCGTGGTCGTCAGTGAGCGCCGGCTTGCGTCCCAACGCCGCTCGAACCCGGTGACGACCGTGCTCCCCGCTCGCTCCGCGACCAAACGACCGGACAGGTCGTAAAGGAGACTGAGGTTCCCCCGGGTGGGATCCACGTAGGTCGTCGGACGCCCGCCAAAGTCGAAGTCGCTCCATGACTTGTTGATGGTCTGGCCACCGCCGCGCCCGTCTTGTTCTTCGGTCTTTCGCCCCAAACCATCGAAGTCGAGCACACGACCGCCGCCGGGAGGCGGGCGCCCTCCGCTGCACGACGCCCCCTTCCCCATGCACACGAAGTTCCGGCCCGAGCTGCCGTTTCTCGAGTTGTAAGTGATGAAGTTACTTGGAAAAGTCCCCACCCTGATGCTCGACAGACGGGAGTCTGCGTCCCAGCCGAGGGCCGTGTTCACCCCGTCGCGGCGTTCGGAGGCAAACGTCCCGTCATCGCGAACGTTGGTGCGCTCCATGAGTACATGACTGCCGCGCACCACCCTCGACAGAACGCCCTTCTCGTAGGTGTAGGTCTCGACCAGACCGCCGCGCGAGGCTTGGCCCACCGCCCCTTTGGCGCCATTGGTCGTCGAGGGCGCCATGGCGATCTCCACGAAGGAGTTGTCCTGCTCGTAGAGGCGCTGCGTCCGAGCGAAGTGCCGCCAGGCTGCGTCCGACCCGTAGACGAAACCGGTCCGGTTGATGAGGTCTCCCCCAAAGCGCTCCTGGCGCGTCTCGAGCAACCCGAGCCGAAGTCTGCCCGCTTCGATGATGTTGCGGTAGGTGGCCGACACCGCCGTACCCGGCGCGCTGATGACCGAGCGAGGCGACAGGAGATCGTAGTTCTCGTACGACGTGACCTGCTGAAAGCTCCCCGAGGCGGCGACCGTCGTGTCGGTAAGGGTCGACGACGAGGGCCGGTAGATTCGGGGTTGGAACATCTGACAGTAATAGGTAGGCCCCTGGTTGCCGATCTCGAGACCTTGGTCATGGCTCGTGGACAAGGTGATCGCATCGTTCTCTTCATGGATCTGATACGAGTATTCGAGACCTACGAGGCGCCGGCTGTCGCAGAAGCTGCTTCCGTAATCGTAGAAGTATTGGGTCCGGGTGACCTGCGGCCCCGAGGGCGCCGCTACGGTGATGACAGTCCTGATGTGCTGGGGCGAAGAGCCGCGCTCTTGGGAGAAGGTATAGGTCTCCACCGTCTGGCCGGTGGTCGAGCCGATGTTCGGCCGGTGCGAGACCGTGTGCACCTGCTGGAGCAAAGCGGGCCTTGGATACGGCTGCGGGATCGTCCGCGACCCGCTCCGCCAAGTGAGAACCACGCCCCCGCCCAGCGGTGTCCGTATGGACTCGAGAAGTCCGAACTCGAGATAGATTGGCGTCGTCTGGTTCTGACTCTGGGTCCGAGTCGGCGCTAAGGCATTGAAGACGGATACGCGGCCGGCCGGCGTCGTCACGCTCCTGAGAAAGGTGAACCCCGAAACCGGAGGGTGATAGGCATAGCTGACCGTCCGGCTCCCATCTGTGATGCTCTGGAGCATGGGCCGTAGACCGGTTGCGCCGTTCGGGAGGTCCTGGTACGCGAAGGTCATGGTGCGGCCCACGTCGTCGCTCACTTCGTGAACGAGCGGATGCTCGAGGTAGGCCTGCTGCGTCCGGTAGAGGATGGTCCAGCGGTTGCCGGAGAGGTCCGACACCTCGGTCGTCACATAGGCCTGGCACATCCGAGGGTTGCCGCAGCCAGGGACCAGGCTGCTCATCCGCTCCATCCTCCACCTCACCCCGTTCGGCTTGTGGAGCATGAGAAAATCGCTTCCGGAAGAGCGGTTCAGGACCAAAATGGCCAGAGTGTCGGAGATGTGCGCGGTCTCGTTGCTTTGGGCGACCGCGGCCAATCCGAGGGAAGAGGGAATGTCCGCCCGGAAGGCCTGGCGGGTGCCATCACCTTCGACCAGGCGAAAGCGCTCCGGGTCTGTAACATCGAGGCTCTGCCACGCAATCCCATAGTGGATCGACCAGCCGAGACCGAGCGGACCGAGGTGGGCGTGGAACTGGGGGCTGGGTCCACCCTGCTGGTCCACCATCAAACGGTTCGAATGGTAGGTGCGAGTGGCGTGGGGCGCGATGGCCCCCTGCCAGGGGAAGCTCAGGTCCTCGGCTTGGACCTGAACTGCACCAGTGAAGCTCGATACGCTGAACTGCTCGTTGCCGCCAAGGTGTTCGGCCGTGCTCGGGAGCGTGGGCGCCTCGTGCTCGGGTAGCGTGCAGCCGTCCGATGCGGCACAGACCGCCCGGGCGGTCGAGCCAGGGAGAAGAGCCAGGGCAAAGGCCATGGCGGCGAGGATTCGTGCAAGCATCGGGGTTCTCCTAGCGGCAACCGGGAACGGTGAGGGTTTGGCCGTCGGTTCGGCGGCGGCGGTGGGAGAGAAGCTCGAGGTGCAGCAGCTCTCCCTGGCGGTCGGCTCCGCAGTCCACTTGGATGCCGTAGGCGCGCTCGCTGGTGCAGTTTCCGATCGCCTGGACGACCAGGAGGTGTTCGAGCGGCAATAGCGGCCTTCGGAGCCTCAGGCGAGTCGCCGTGCCTCTCGCGAGGGGCGGGTTCTGAGGCCGGTCGCCGCGGGCGGCGAGCGCGAAGACGGAGACGACAGCGCCGGGGCTTCGGCGAAGCACGGTGACGTGGTCATCGTCCGGCGCCGGCCGCTGGATGGCAGGCGGAGGGAGGGCCCGGCACGGCGTGACGGGGGTGAGGTTGCCGACGGTACCGGAGTGGCAGCCCGGGAAGGACTGCCGGCCCTGAAACTGGGCCGTAGGGCTCGGCACAAA
>DAIQNR010000180.1:0-2873 GCA_036788295.1 Myxococcota bacterium | reverse complement strand
CGGCTCTCTCCTTCGGCTGCGTGGAAGGCCACCTCGTGGGCGGTGAACAGCGGCATGGACCCTAAAGGGGAGTGTCCGACGAGCGTCACGGTCGCGCCTCGAAGGAAGTTGGTGATGCCCGCTCGAACACCGCACCGGTAGTGAGGGCTCCAGTAGACGCTCGGCGAAGGGGCCGGGTCGGGCGGAAAGAGCGCGCGTATGCGCGGGTCCGAAGGGTCGGCGTCGGGCAGGCTGCGGTCCGTGCCGTCGTCTTGAACGGCCACGAACCAGTCCTGCTCGGTGGCGATGGGGCGAGGGAGCCGAAAAGAGACCTCCCCGAACCAGGAGGCCGTCCCTCGGAGCTGGATGGGTTGGCCATCGATCTCGCCCGTCAACTCGACCTCTGCCTGCGGCACCGCGCCCCCCACGTGGATGACGTTCGAGCAGATGTAGTAGGGACGACCAACTTCGGGCGGCGACAGAAAACCCATGATGGGAAAGGGGTCCTCGAACAGAACGGGGCCGCCCGGGGGGACCGACGGGAGGAGGGGCCCAACGAGCAGCGGCTGCGAAGCCGATGTCGCGGGAGAGAGGGTGAGACCGAGGACGACCAGGCCGAGCCTCGCCGCAAACGAACAGGGCATCACTCCTCATACGAGAGCGCGGTGCGGAACCTTACCCTCCCCGCCTCAGAGCGGGTCGGAGATTTCGCTGAGCGGGCGCTCGTAGCAGAGATGATCTCGAGGGACAAAGCCGGAGCCGTAAAATGGCGTATCAATGAACAGGAGCGCTACTGAGAACTCTGCCGCCACTGGGTACGAAAATCCCTCGTCGTCTTCGAAATGGAGGGTGATTTCGGGCCGAACGTTGAGCCATCCCTTCCCCGCGCGAAGGACGTAACGAAAGGCGTGGGTGGGGCGGGTCATCGGCGGTTCGTCGGGGCCGAAGTGCCTTCGGTGCGCCTCGACCAAACGGGCGCAGTGGGGGGGGTTGACCTCCTCCAGAGGCTCGCTCGACGGGGCTAAGCCACCCGGGAAGTGCATGCAGGGGCCGGCGAGGCGGCTGATGTCCACGTAGGGAAGCAGCCGCCTTCGGTCGGCGGGGCTGAGGATCTCGACCCACGCCGTCCCCCATGCGTTCGCAGGCAGCTCGAGAGGCGCTACCTCGAGCTCGAACTCGGTCACCTCGTCGAGGTCCGGCCCGCAGAAGGGGCGGTCGAGCCCAGCCAGTTCCAAGGGAAACAGGGGCCAATCCGGGTCGATCCCGAACTCTTCCTCCCTGCCGTGGAGGGTGCCGTTGCCCCATTGGGAGCAGAACCAGCGCGCGGTGGCGCGGATGAGCCGGAGCGTTCGGTCTGGGCCCCCGCTGCCGGCTTCGCCTCGCTGCACCCGCACCGGAATGCTGCGGTGGGGGGAAGCGGGGTCGGGCGGCCCTCCCGGCTCCGATCCCATCCCCTCGTTGAAGACCCGCAACATCAAGGGATCGGGGCTACGGAAGCGCTCGTCCCCGAAGAGGCAGACGTCCGGGATCGGACTGAAGGGCCAATTGAAGCCCAAGGGATACTCGACGCCCAGAATCTCGAGGTCGGGGTCGATCGGCGTGGAGCCAAGAGATTCTCCGACAGGATCGCCGCAGCCGAGGCCAACAAGGAGCACGATAGAAGCGATGGTTCTCACGCAGAGAGCATGTCCCGGCGTCGGTCCATGGTCAAGGACCAAACCATCGCCGTCACCCCTCGCTGGCGCCGACGGCGATGGCGATGGCTTCTTCGGACTGGCATCCGTCGAGCGCCTGGGTCACGAGAATGGTCTCCCCCGCGCGCAACGGACGCGCGAGCTGGACCATGGGCCCGGGCTGGTGGCCGATGACGAGGTTCGCGCCGTCCACGACGATGATGGTCGCGCCAGGCACGCTCTCGAGGATGTGAATCACCTCCGCGTTTGGGAAAGGATAGGCCACGCGAGGCGCCGGCAAGCGCTCGCAGGGGAGCACCGGGTCCGGGGGGATCGGCGGCGGGTCGGTCTCGGGCAAGCAACCGGGAAAACTCTGCACTGCGTACAGTCGCATCGAGGGGCGAGCCGGAGTTCGCAGCCGAAACCACCGGGTGGGGAAAGCAGTGACGACGCTGAAGAGCGCGTGACCGGTGGCAGCGTCGATCAGCTCCACGACCGCTCCTTGCCGAAGGCCGTCGACCTTCACCCAGCGCTGGTTCACGTAAGTGGGTTCGACGACCGGGCGTTCGAGCGGCTCCGGTGGATGCTCGATGACCGCGGCTGGCATGGCCTCAGAGAACTCGCGCCCGCAGAACCTGGCGTGGCCGCGGACCTGCTCCGTGAGCTGAAAGGGGTTGGAGTAGGAACCAAACACGGCCTCGGAGTATGCCCCCGATGAAATCCACCGGAACTGCCTGTCGCCCACGGTCAGGCTGACCGTCGAACCCGGGGTGAAATGACCAACGCCCGCTGCCCTCCCGCACTCGTAGAATGGGGCCACGAAGGCCTGGGGCCGCATGGTCTGGGGCGCCAGCTCGGGCGGGCCACCCTGGGTCCACATGCTCCACACGACGCCGTTCAGGCTCTGCCGCGCATTGACGTAGTCGGTCGGCCGGGCAAAAGCCCCCGGCAGCTCTCGGCTCGCACTCGCATCGTCGACGGCGAAGGCGTCGGCAAACGCCTGCCCTTCGATTTCACCCTCGATCTCGACCGTGGCCCCTGGAATCAGTCCGGACAGCGCGACCTCGGACCCGCCGGGCTCGCTCGGGTCCTGGCAGCGGTAGTAGGGGGCGATCGCGGGCCGAGAAATGAAGCCGGAGACATCAACCCGGTCGATGGGGACGGATCGACCCAGAATGTCTTGGAGCACGAGCCGGTCCACCTGGGCCCCAAGCTCGCCGC
>DAIQNR010000179.1:0-7830 GCA_036788295.1 Myxococcota bacterium | reverse complement strand
CAAAGGAGTTGCTGCGATTCGATATCGGGAGCCTGATCCACGGGATATTCCTGGCCCGCGACACCCTCGCCGGCGGACGATTGCGGCTGCCACGGGCGCTCTCCGCGTTCATCGAGGCAGAGGGGGTCCGGATCGCGGCCTCCGGAGGGGTGAAGAACGACCACGTAGACCCCTCCGGAGATACCAAGAAGGGCTTCGGCAATGTGCCCTTCGCTCGGGATGAATTCACGGCTGACTGGATCCTGTGCCATGTCAACTTCGACCTCGGCCAGATCCGCGGCTACGGGCTCGGCAAGGACGCGGAGACGCTCCTGACGCTGGTCGCGCTCTACAAGGTCCGAAAGCTGATGGATGGGGACCTCCGCCTGCGGACCGCGTGCGACCTCGAACCGGTCGAGCCTGAAGGCATCGTTGCAAGGCGTCCCGATGGGTACGTCCTGCCGTCTCTCGACGCGCTCGATACGGCGGTGAGCGCTGCCGTTGAGGCATGCGCGAGCGCGATGACGCAAGAGGTGGTGGTCTACTCGTGAACGAACTGGAGGCGCGCCGCATGGTGATGCTGGAACTCCGGTTTCCGGGGGGGAGGTACCACGCCACCCCAAGTGGGCACCATGTCAACGAGGGCCTCGTCGAGTGGCCACCGAGCCCGTGGCGCATCGTACGGGCGCTGATCGCGGTCGGGTACGCTCGGCTCGAATGGTCGACGGTGCCGCCAGAGGCCGAGGCCCTAATCGAGAAGCTGTCATCGGTCCTGCCCGAGTACGAACTCCCGAGCGCGAGCGTCGCCCACAGTCGGCACTACATGCCGCTGGCGAAGATCGACAAGGGCAGCGAGGCGACGACGCTCGTCTACGACGCCTTCGCCGACGTCGGGACGGGCGCCGTCCTGGTTCGATGGCCCGTGAAGCTCGAAGACGGGCAACATGGGCTGTTGAGTTCGCTCGTCCGTGGGCTCAACTATTTGGGCCGCTCGGAGAGCTGGGTGGAGGGAGAGGTGCTCGATAGCGAGGCGGCGATAGAGGTCAATGCCTGGCCCTGCGAGGAAGGTCAGTCGGGGCCCGGCCGAGGCTTCGAGCAGGTGGTCACCCTGGCGCCGGAGCCGGCTTTTGGGGCGTGGTGCGCCGAGGAGCGGTCCTCGATCGCGGCTTCGCATGCGATCCCCAAGAACCCAGCGGGAAAGAAGTCGAAGGCGCAGGCGAGGGCAGAGCAGCAGCGAGCCAAGGCGCTGGACGTGATCCCTCTGAAACTTGTCGAAGCGCTGCAGTGGGACACGGCTCGATGGCGGGAGGCCGGGTGGGCGAGGGCTCCCGGCGCTCGCCAGGTTCTGTACTGGCGGCGCCGCGACGCGCTTGAGGTCGGGCCGCCGGTGCATCGAAAGTCGTCGCCGGTGAGGCGGGTCGAGTGCATGCTCATGGCGCTCGCCACTCCGAGCCGAAACCGCTCCGCGCTGCCCACGGTAGGGCGTACGCTTCCCCAGGCCGAGCTCATCCATCGCGCACTGATCTCGCACGCCGGGGACGGCGCCGAGGTCGATGTCCCCGAGCTGACCGGCCGAGACGCGGGAGGGGGAGCGCTCACCGGGCACGGACATATCCGGGTCCTCCCTCTGGACCTTGACCAGGATCACCACCTCGACCACGTAGTCCTTTGGGCGAAAGACGGCCTCGGGGAGAAGGCGCAGCACGCCGTGCGCGCCCTGCGACGCACGTACCAAAAGGCCGGCCACGACCTTCAAGTCTCGCTCATCGGGGCGGGAGAGCTCGAATCGCTCCGGGGCCTGCCCGAGGCCTTCCGCGCCGAGGTGGATGGGTTGGTCGGACCGCGGCAAGGGGCAACCATATGGGAGAGCGCCACGCCGTATGTGCCGCCAAGGCACCTCAAGCCGCGCGGTCGCAACTCCCTCGAGGGACAAGTCGGCGAGGAGCTGCGCTCTTTGGGGTTCCCCGAGCCACTTCGCATCGAGCGCCTCCGCTTCGAGGGTGACCGTCTCCGGCTCCGGCACGCCATCCTTCGTCGTCGGGCGGGAAGGCCTCAGCCCAAGGGGGGGACCGGCTTCATCATTCGCGTTGTCTTCGAAGCACCGGTCTCAGGCCCGATCTGCCTTGGCTACGCGAGCCACTTCGGACTCGGCCGCCTCGCTGCAATCAAGGGCTATGATCCATGACCGGGCGCTCTTTGGGAGGACACCCTGCCCGGCCGATGCTCTGGGAGGGCGGGCACCGGTTGGCGGGCCATCCTTGGGACGTACTCGCTCAGACCGGCTACGTGCGCCTCGTGCTCGACGAACCTGGCCTATTCGTCGCGATGAGCGGCACCGAGTCGAACCCCTGGCCGCAGGAGCAGCGCTTCACGCCGCGCGGGACCAAGGTCGGGCGGGTCCTGTGTGCCCTCGCGCGCGTCACACCGCCAATCGGGGTGCGGAGTTCGCGGCTGCCGCCGATACCGACCTCGGCTACGTCTCGCGCCTGCTCGGCATGCTCGACCGAGCCTTCGAAACGGGCTGCCGTTGAGCGACAACCCGGATCCCCGGCTACGTCTCGCGCCTGCTCGGCATGCTCGACCGAGAGGCATTCGTCGATCGAACCGGTCGTGGCCGTGGGGAGCGCATCGACTGGCAGAAGCTGCTGCTGCGCTGGTCCGAAGAGGCTCCCCTCGAGTGCCGCACCACCGCGAGCACGTGGCTTGCCGCGCGGGGGCTGAAGAGTCTGTGGGCTTCGTGGTGCCGACATCCCCTATCTCGTCACGGGTAGCGCCGCGTCCGCGGGCATCGGCCCCGAGGCGCCCACCCGCCTCGCCTCCGTGTACGTCGAAGATCCGGAGGACGCCGCCCGGGGCGCTGGGGCTGCGAGCGGCCGGCGCCGGCGCGAACGTCGTGCTCCTGCAGCCCGAGACCGGCTCGCTCTCGATCGCGCGGACGACCGCGACGGGCTGCGCACCGCGAGGCTTCCGGTGGTCGCGGCCGACCTGCTCTCCGGGCTGGGGCGCTCGCACGCCGAGGCGGAGGAGCTGATGGCTGGATGGCGGCGCGAGAGGAGTGGCGCGTCGGCGAAGACCGGAGTCGCAGGGCTTTCGGGGCTTGGCCTGTCGAAGAGACCGATGCGGAGCTGCTCGTGGCGCTGAAGGCGACCGCCTGAGCTGGCCAAGACGGTCGTCGGTAGCTATACCTCAAGAATCACTCAGAAGTGAGGGAAAGAGGTCCGCCTTGCGACTTGAAGCAACCGTCCCCGACAGTCGAGGCTCCGCGGTGCAGGAGCTCGCGGACCAGCTTGGGCTGAGCCGCAGCCAGATCATCGACGAGGCGCTGTCCTTGTTCCTGAAGGCCGTGCTCGAGATCCGTCAGGGTCGCCGGCTCGCCACCCAGGACCCGCGAGGCTCGCAGGCCCTCTGTGAGCTCACCACGCCGACACCGAGGACGCTGGAGTGGGCGCTGTCCCGCAAGAAGCTCGAGCTGCCGGAGGCGGCGCCCGAGAAGATGCAGGAGCGGGTCGACGCGCCAACCAAGCTGAGCGAGCGGCTGCGAAGCGCCATGGCCGATGAGCGAGCGGTCGTATCGCACCCGGCCGATCGGGCCGGCCGACCCCATCTCGGGGTTCCGGAGCGGGACGCGCCCGCTCGATGATTACTTCCAGCGGCACGCCATCAAGAACGATCAGGCCGACGTGGGCCGGGCCTACGTCCTCGACGCAACGGGAGAGGACGTCGCGGCTGGGCTCCCGCCGTGCTGGGCTTCTACACGCTGAGCATGGCGTCCGTCGCATCGCAGGACGCCGCCTCGGTGCTCGCCAAGCGCTTGCCTCGGTACAGGCCCTCGGGGCGGGCGGAACGAGGAGCGCTTGGCCTCCGGCGTGTCGCCGCGGAGCAACTCGGTGGAGCGCCAATCGTAGCGGCTGAGCTTCACGTCGAGCTCTCGGAGCGCAGCCTTGATGAGCCTCTTGGGGTGGTTCACGCCCGTTCCGGTAAGTGTGGTTCGGGTCCATTTCCTCTTGTCGGGGATGCCAGGGGTGGCGTGGTCCGCGCTGTCCGCCCCTGCCCGCGCGCATGGGCAGTCGCACCGAGGTCGGCGTCTCGTCCGGGTAGGCGCCGCTGGGCGAGTCCGGGTCGGGCTTGACAGCCCCCCGAGGTATTTCGCCGGGGGATCGACATCATGAGCGGATCGCGATCTACCCTGGGCGTGGTTCGAGGGCGTCCAGGCGCGGCTACCGCGGGTGTGGGGACACCCGCACCTCCGGCGAAGCCGACGAGAGCGCCGAGCTGGCTGAGGGGCTCGCCTCGAAGTCACGCGGCTCGAGGAACTGCGCAGCCTGCAGCAAGGCATGGAGCTCCGCCGACTCGAGCCCAGCGACGTGCCGAGGTTGCAAGCTCTCCTGACGCGGATCTTGCTGAGACTGAGTCAGCCGGGTTGGACGGGATGGACCTCGAACTGGAAGTCCTGGATCAAGAGCTGCAGGACTGAGGGGGACGCCCGACGCGTCCTCGAGGTCCTCCCGAAACGCTTCGCGCGCTTCGGGTTGCGCCTTCACCCGGAGAAGACCCGGCTCGTCTGCTTTCACCGCCCCCTTCGGAGCAGCAAGGCTGGCGGCTCGGGCAACCAAACGGAAGCTTCGACTTCCCGGGGTTCACCTTCTACCGGGGACTCTCCCGCCGGGGGCACTCGGTCGTCCGGCACAAGACGGCGAGCAAGCGGCTCAGCCGATCTCTTCGGGCGATCCACGCCTGGTGTCGGAAGTACCGACACTTGCCGATTCCCGTGCAGCACGGCGCGCTATTTCGAAAGGTCCGAGGTCACTATGCCTACTTTGGCGTGACCGGTAACAGTCGGGCGCACCCGACCGGTGGGCAACGGCGATTCCGCGGGAGGGTCGAGCGCGGGCGCGGCCGCGGGCGGCCTCGGTTCGGGGCTGGCGGTGAAGCGGGGCCCCGGCGCGCCCGGGGGCGACGCGACGGTGGTCCTCGGCGCGATCCGGCCCCTCCTCGCGGACGTCTCGCTACCCGTACGGGGCGCGGTTCGTGCTGCCGGTTCATTCGCCGACGGGCTCGGGGTCGGCGACGGTTGCATCCCCCAGTCCCACGCTACCTCGGGTCCCGAGGCTCACCGCGGCCGCGTCCCCGGTACGGAAGCAGGTTCCTCTCGTTGCGCCAGACAAGCGGGATCTCTCGCTGAAGTGAAGGGAGGCGGCGAGGGGGATGAGCCAGTTGGAAGAAGCCGCCCCCAAGACCGAAGAACGTCGTCCGTCAGGGCCTCGAGCCCGACGGCTCCCTCAGTCGGGTGCCGCTGTTGCCCGGCACCCGTCCCGAGTTTGGAGGAGCGCATCGACGACCGTCACGACGTCGAGCGGCACGAAGTCGAGAAGAGGTGGAGCAAGAGCCCAGGCGGCGGCCGGAGCGGCTTCGTGCTCGGTGGCTCCTTCACGAGCCCGCGAGGGTCTGTCCGGGTCGAAGATGAAGGTGCGCGAGCTGGCGGGTTCGCATTCTCCTCGAGCGGATTCCGCGGAAGCGCTGCCCGGCAAGTCGTCTCCGATGGGTCCATCATCCTTGGGTCTCTCCCCGGTGGGTCCGAGGGGCGGGGCCGCGGCGATCGGCCGACCGAGTGGGTCGTGGACGATGATGTCGCCCACCTCGTCGAGGCCGAGATCGAACCCGCCCTCGTGGACGAGGGCATGGTGAAAGCTGCACAGGAGGACCAGGTTGCCGAGGCGAGTTGCGCCCCCGTCGGCCCAATGTTCGATGTGGTGGGCGTGAAGCCAGCGGGAGTGACTACAACCGGGAAAGCGGCAGCGACCTTCATCCCGGCGACGAAGCGCGCGAAGGAGCGCGGGTGGGACCTTTCGGGTGCGCCGGCCCACGTCGAGAGGGTTGCCGTCGGCATCGCCTGCCATCTCGACCACCGCTGCGTCGCAGGCGAGCCGCCGCGCGGTGGCTCGGAGCACCGGGACCTCCGCCCGCTCGAGCAGGCCCACCGCCGCTGCCGACGATTCCGCGGAAACCTGCGTCCCGTCGTCGCCGCTGGGACAGGGGGGAGGCGTCGCGCCAAGAGTCTCGACCGCGAAGGACGCGCAGCAGCAAGATCCGTGGCGCGAAGCTAGAGGGAGGTCGCCGCAGCTCGAGTCTTGGCGGGCGGCGCCGTGGTCGGAAGCTCCACCCGAGGGGGTGCCCGGCGGGGGACTGCATGGGTCGGGCGACGGCAGTTCCGAGGGAGATGCTTGGTTGCGGTTGGCCTCCGAAGCGGCAACCCGGCTCGGCGCCGGCTCTCGCTTCACGGGCGACTGCTCGCCGCCTGCGGGACCCACGACCACGGCATCGGCCAAACCTTCGTTGGATTCTTGACTGGGCTCCTTGCTTGGTTCTGCTGCCTTTGTTGGTTTCGTGGGTTTCGTTGGCTTCACCAGGTCGCCTGGGCTGACATGCAAGACCACTTCGGCCGGCGTCGAACCGGCGCCAAGAAGGTGGAGCAGGCCGTCCACCCTCGTGGGGCGAGGATGGTTTCGGCCTGCATCCTCCGGGGTCCCGGCTTCCTTTCGCAGGCGCTCGGTGGCGGCGTCGATCGCGGCGTCGAGCTGGGCCCCCTCCTCCGGGGCGAGGTGAACCTTGAGGTCGTACCAACCGTCGTCCGTGAACTGGGCGCGAAGATGCCGGCGGTGCGCCCTTGCGACTGGGTTGTCGGCTGCGGCGGCGGCGGACAGGGCGGCTTGGTGGCGCCCGCACACCCGCTCGAGCTGCGAGGCGGTGGTGGCGTCGGCGATGTCGATGAGCAGGGCCTCCGTGGCTGGCTCGGCCACCCTGGTCAGCGCCCGAACCTTGGAATAGGAGAGCGTTCCTTCCCGAAAGCGGGCCGCTACCAGCAGCAACTTCGGCAGCGCCCGCGCAACCCGAACCTTCTCCCGCGCCGTGATCGGGGAGAGGCCGATGCGCCACGTCAGCCAATGGGCGCAGGACAGCGCCCCCTGGCGACCCCACCCCTCCGCCCGGTCGAAGGCGCCGATGACCTCGATCAGCTCAGCCTCCTTCTGGGCTTGTTCGAAGGCCAACAGCCCGATCCGGTCCCCGAGGGCGTCGATCTGCTCGAACGTGAGCCGAACGTGGGGCCCGTCCCCTCCGCTCGCCTCGGCGCCGGGTCCATGACCAGGCCGGTTGGGTATTTCGTGAGAAGTGTGGGCGCCTGATCCATGAAAAACATGTACCGCTGGTCCATCCGCGGGCTGGTCGCGTGGTCCATCCGCGGGCTGGTCGCGTGGTCCATCCGCGGGCTGGTCGCGTGGTCCATCCGCGGGCTGGGTGCCTTGATGGGACGCCTCGGAACCTGGTCCATGAGCGGCTG
Source organism: Myxococcota bacterium (assembly GCA_036788295.1). Lineage (GTDB taxonomy): Bacteria > Myxococcota > Kuafuiibacteriia > Kuafuiibacteriales > Kuafuiibacteriaceae > JAHQVK01. The sequence continues at coordinate 515 of DAIQNR010000179.1, read as the reverse complement.
AAGCCCCTTCCGATTTGCGGTCCTCCGAAAACGAGTCGTTCGCGAGGTTTCCATCCTCAGCCCGCGGCGCCATCCAGTGATGGAAGCAGATGAAACGTTCAGTGTCAAGGCCCGCATTGGCTGGCGATGCGGGGCCGTTCACTTCGGAATCTGCAGCCTGGAGGTGGCGGGCCAGGATGCCCGCTGTGCCTGGTCTCCTGCCGCATTCGGTCTGTGATCGGGGTCACAAGTTGACCTCGCATCACGGCGCTTCGGGCGCCGCGGGCCGACGGGGAGCGGCGGATGAAGACCGGCGGACGAAGACTGGCGGACGAAGACTGGGGGACGAAGACTGGGGGACGAAGACCGGCGGACGCGGACTGGCGGACGAAGACCGGCGGACGCGGACTGGCGGACGCAGACTGGGGGACGCGGACTGGGGGACGCGGACTGGCGGACGCGGACTGGCGGACGCGGACTGGCGGACGCGGACTGGGGGACGCGGACTGGGGGACGCGGACTGGGGGACGCGGACT
>DAIQNR010000178.1:0-7852 GCA_036788295.1 Myxococcota bacterium | reverse complement strand
CCCTCCAGCTCGTCGAGCAGGCTCCGCTTCGCCTTCGCCGCGTCGAACGCGATTTGCGCCGGCGCCGGGGTCTCGATGAACATCTCCTGTTGCGTCGGCCGGTACCTCCCCAGTCCCCCCGCCTTCTCGTGGGCGTCGAGGGCCTGCTCCACCTCGGCGTCCACCTTGAGCAGGCTCCCCAAGTGGTCCGCGCCGCGCAGCGCGTGAATGATGGTGTCCATCAGCGGCCCCGGCACCCCGGTTTCTTTTTCGACGGCGGTCTTCAGCTCGACCAGAGCTTTGTCGTCGTCGGGCAGCGCGCCGAGGCGAAGGTTCGAGGCGACCAGGTTCAAGGTCTTCGGCTGCGCGCCCCGGGCCAGGGTCTGGCCCTTCAGCCACAGGGCGGCGGCGGCGATCTGGACCGCGCGGGGGTCGAGGTCGAGGCCGTGAAGGTTGTGCTCCAGGATGCGCTCCACGATGGCCCGGTCCGACCACCGCTCATCCCTGGCCTCGCCCCGGTGCCGGGCCTCTTCCCGGTAGAGGTGAAACAGAAGCTCCAGGGCGACGACCAAAAAGTGGCCCGAGCCCACCGCCGGGTCGAAGAGCTTCAGGTCCCGCAGGCTGTCCGGCGCGGCGGCCACCGCTTCGCTCGGGAGGCCGAAGGGCCGCTCCCGAGCCATCGCGCCCTCCCCCTCCATCGAGAGGGAGTCAGCGCGTCCGCGCGCGGTAGAAAGGAAATACGCCCAGCGGGCCTCGACGTCCGAATGAAGCGGCATCAGCGCGGTCAGCTCGACTTCACCCGCCTCCCGCTTCGCCCGCCACTCGATACGCCGCTGTTCGAGCCCGTCGAGCACCCCGTTCGCGACGACCTCCGGGGTCCAGCCGTTTTTGGCGCACACCGCCAGCCACATCGGGCCCAGGCTGTTCTGGAGCAGCCAGTCCACCATGTAGCGCTCGGTGAACATCTGGGTCTTGGCCGCGATCTCGTGGTTTTCGAGGTTTTCCCGCCGGTTCAGCTTCTTGTCCAGGGCCTCCCGCTCGGGGTCGTTCCAGTATTGGTAGACCCAGCCCAGGGTCATGTCATCGCTCCAGCAGCTCTCGAGCTCGGGTTGGCCGAGCGCGTCGAGCACCGCGCGCAAGGTGGCCGGCGGGACGGGGATGAGATCCGCGACGCTCGGGCCGAACAGCCCGGGCAGCTCGGTCGCGAGCTCCTCGAACACGAGCTTCAGGAGGAAGCCGTAGCCCTCGGTGGGATCGTCCCGCACGAGGGCCGGGGCGAGCTGCCGAAAGGTCAGATACCCTTCGCTCTGCCAGCCGCCCCCCCCCGTGCCCAGGCCGCTCACGACGGCGGGCTTGCGGAGGCGCTCGTTGCCTCCAGCCGAGCCCGGGGCTTCCATCAAGCGGAGCACCACCAAGCGGTTCAGCAGGGTGGAGCCGGCTCGCTGCTCGAGCTCGCGAAGAAAAACATCGGCGCTTCGGCCGGCCTTCTTGGTCGCTTGGCCGCTCTTGGCTTTGCCCGCGGGCTTTGCGGCCGGCCCCGCCTCCGCCCGGACCTGCTCGTCGAGCCAGTCTTCGAGTCGCCGGCGGCGGGCCGCGAGCGCCTCATCGAGGCCGGCGTCGCGAAGCCGAGGGATGTCGAGCCGGTAGGCGGCGCGGGTCGCGTCGTGAAGCTCCCCGAGCAGCCGCTCCCGAAGCGTACGAATCGTCGCGCTCAGCCGCCTCTTGGCATCGGATGTCATCGCCATGGCGAAAGCGCACCGGGCTCAGCGAAGCCGAACCCGGATCCCCTTTTCGACGAGCGGCAGGAGCCGCTCTCGGATTTGCCTCAGCAGCGCCTCGACCTCATCTTTGGACGACACCTCTCGGTTGATGAGATCCAGGTTCACCCGCTGGACCATGACCTTCGCCCCGATCCGCTCATCGAGCGCCGCGTGGGCGGCTTCCAGCGCAGGCCCGAGCGCGGCGTCGAAGCGATCCTTCAGCTCCACCAGGCCGGGCGCGACGGCATCGACGCTCGTGTCCGGCTCGGCCTGGGCGATGGGGCGAAGCACGGCGTGCGCGTGCTCGTTCGTGAGGGTCGCAAACCCATCCCGGCTCTTCACCTGGCTTCGGGCCGCATCGGCCTGCTCTCCGATCTCGGCCAGCACCGTCTGGCGAGCGCTCTGGTAAACCTCCTCCAAGAGATCGAGGTCGGCCTCCATGCTCGGGAGGCTCCGCCACGGGCGCTCGTGCTCGAGCTCGCGCTCGACCCGGCCCGCCGCCTCCGCCGCTTCGCCCTCGAGCCGCTTTGCGGCCCGAAGCTGGGCGACTTGGTGGTCGAGCACGCTCCTTGCCCTGCGCACCCCGGCGATGGCCGCTTCGGTGAGCTCCGCGTCGTAGACCCCGAGCAGCGGCAGGCCGTCGCTCAGGACCTCGAGCCGCTGCTTGAGGCTCTGCACGGTGGGTTTGGTCTGCCTGATCCTGAGCAGGATCTTCTCGAAGGCGTCCGCGAGCTGCGCGAAGATCTCGGGCTCCTTGGCGCCGGGGATCCGGCGGAGCCGGCCAAAGACGTCGAGCAGGCGCTTGCTCTGTTGGGGAAAGATTCGACCGGCGGCGTCGGCGATCACGCTGTCGTCCCGCTCGAGCGGCTCATCGAGCTTCTTCGCGAAGAAGTCGCAGATCCGGGCCCGGGCCTGGGCGCTGATCCCGTCTTCGCCCGACGGGAACAGATCCGCCTTTCGAAACGCGCGATCCTTGTCGAACAGCTCCCGCACGTCCGCGTCCCGGACCGCGGTGATCTCCGAGCCCGTCTCGGGCCGGATCTTGATTCTCCCTGCCCGCAGCAAGCCGGCCACGCAGGCCTTCACCACCGTCCCTGGGTAGCCGTAAGGCGGGGCGCCGAAGTGCGACAGAAGAAGTGCCCCCGAGAGCCCCCCTTCGCTCTCGATGTGCTCGAGGACGCGGCGGGGCACCACGCCGCTGCATGCGGGGTGGTAGCGGTGGTTGTCGAGCTCGAGGATCCCGAGATGCTCGCCCAGGAACTTGCTCGGCGGCCCGGTCAGCTCGAGCTCGAGCAGTTGAAGGATCTCGCTCGGCGCCACCTGCGTCGCCTCGAAGTGGGGGTAGAGATCGGGGAGGTGCCGGACCGCGGCGGCCAAAAGAGCGCTCGAGAAGCCATGCCCCATCTGGCTCGGCTCGATCGCGCGGCCGCGAAAGTACATCTGCCCGGCCATGAACGCATCCTGCACGCTCTGGCGGAGCATTCTGTCCAAATCGTCCACGCGCCCCTCCTCGCTGAGGAGCTGCATCTTCTTGCCCTGGGAGAGGGAATCCTTGCGAGGCTGATACTTTCGAATCATCGCTTTGGAGCGATGGAGCTCTCGTGCCGCGTCGTCCACCGGGCGCGCCTCGCCCACGACCCACACCAGGCGATCGCGCAGCGCCGCCTCGTCGCTGAGCTTGATCCACGCGGTGGTGCCGCGCTCCATCTGGGTCAGGAACCGGAAGTCGACCTTGATGTCGGCATCGGCCCGGGGATCCTTGAGCCGGTGGTCCTGGAGGCGCCGCCCGTCGCTGACCACCGCCGCCCAGGGGAACTTTCGCCCCTGGAGCGCGGGCTGCTCCGGGCCATCCATCAGGTACTGAAGGGCCTCGACCACCATCTCGGAGATGGCCTCGCGGCTCACGCCGAGCTCTCGGCGCTCCCGCTCCCACTCCTCGCCGGCGGACGACTGGATGCGGTACCCATCCTTCTCCGAGTAGCCGAGCAGGTTCTTTCGCCGCAGCGCCTCGAGCGCGTCGGTCACCGCATGGACCTGGTTGCCCCGGTCGACGCGGTCGTACAAGCACTGGCTGACGAGCTTCGCCGTCGTGGGCTCGATGTCCTGGATGAGCTCGAGCAGCGCGACCGCCTTGGCCGCCCGAAGGAGAAGCGGGTCGTCGAGATCGGCGCAGGCGTCGAGGATTCGCGCCATCGAGGTCTGGGTGTCGGCGTCGAGCGCGGTGTGCTGCACCTCGTAGACCTGGTCCAAGGTGACCAGCGCGCCGAGCTCTTGCTCGGCGAGGCGCTGGGCTCGAAACAGCTCGCCGAGCAGCTGCAAGAGCCCGCGAATGGCCTGGTCATCCCCCTGCGCCCGCGACGAGCGCGTCCTCAGCGCACTCGTGATCTGAAGCACGAGGTCGATCTGCCCGGGGAGCAGCGGGTAGACCTCGACGAACTCGTCCGGGGTCACCGACTCGCAGCCGTAGGCGTAGAGCTTGAGCGACGGCCGGTTCGCGTCGAACAGGGCGCGCAGGCGGGCCTCGCCGTCCGATGTCTTGCGGAGCAGCCGCTGGTAGACGACATCCCGGATGTTGGTCGGGGCGAGGTGGACCCGGAGCCGGGGGGGGAAGCGGTCTTTCGCCCAGGAGAGAAACAGGTCCCCGGCCTGCTCGTCGATCTGCTGCTGGCCGAGCGCGAACAGCCAGGCTTTGCCCTTCAGCACCGCGCCGAGCGCGGTCGCGAACGCGCGGAGGCGGTCCACGCGGTCCTGGTGCCCGAGCACGTATTGGGAGACCTCGTCGGCGACGATGAACAGCGTCTTTCCCGGGGCGCGGTGGCGGAGCATGTCGAGGATCGCTCTTGCGGCGTCTTCCGGACCGGCCGAGACGGCCTGGTAGCCGGCCCGGCTCTCGATCCAGGTCATGGGTTCCGGGTAGCGGTCTGGGTAGAGCCGGGAGAGAACGACCGAAAAGTCTTCTTCGGCGAAGCTGGTCGAAGCCACCTCGGGCCACGGTTTGTCGAGGGTCTCGAGCGCCGCCGCCTGAAACTCGTCCCAGTGCTTTTCGTTTTCGAGCCGAAGCTCGAAGTCGGCCACGAGCGGGTAGGCCGCGTAGCCGAGGCGACGCTGCACCTCCTTCACCGCGACGGCGTGAACGTGCTGGCCGTCGCCGGCTTTGCTGCCCACGTCGAACACGACGGCGATGGGATCGATCTTGGCCCGCAGCTCGGCCCAGGCCGCCTCGAGCTCTCTGCGCTTTGGCGAGACGTCGCGCTCGAGCAAGGCCGCGGCGACCGTGCGGCCGTCGGGCAGCACCAGCTCCCCATCGAGCGCGAGCCCGAGCAGCTTGGCGAAGGACGACTTGCCCGAGCCGTAGAACCCCGAAATCCAGGCCGCGGGGAGGTCCGCGTTCTTTTTGCCGAGCGTCTCGGTGATGCCGGTCAGGAGCCGGACGTACTGCTCATGGATGCCGTCGGGGACCCGCTTCTTTCTTGGGTCGCCGTCCTCGAAGCCCCCGGTGATGATGTACTCGCTCACCTCGGCCAGGATCTTCTCGGGCGACTGCTCGCCAAAGAAGACGACCGGTGGGATGTCGCGGGTGACGTCGGAGACGAATAGCTCTCTGATCAGCGTCATGGTGCACGTCAGGGGTAGATGCGCGGGCGGTAGTCGTGGTCGGCCGGGACCTGGCCCATGAAGGACAGCCCGGTCCTTTCGGTGCGCTCGCCGGGGTACAAGAGGACCACGGGGACGTTGTGGGTCTTGCCCGCGACGTGGCGGAGCAGGGCCGAGGTTCGAAAGAACGGGTAGAGCGCGCCCGCTCGCCCGATGAGGCAGAGCATGCGCTCCCGGCGGTCGGGGTGGTCGTTGACGTGGCGGCCGATGATCTCGATGCAGTCCGCCGCGAGCCCTCCCCCACCGGGAGGATCGATGAGCGGCTCGATCTTGGACTTGAGGTAGTTGAGCCCTTGCCCCGCGCCCCGACGAGCCGAGTTCTTCTCCATGCGGATCACGCGCTCGACGAACTGCGGCCCCTCGGCGCGAATGCGATCGAAGAGCAGCTTTTCGAGGCTTATCGAGAACACCACCCAGCCCGTCCGCTCGAGCTCGATGCTGAGCCGCTGGACCCGGACCCTGCACTCGAACTCGAGGCGCGGGTCGTACTGGAGGATGGCGAAGCGATAGTTCCGCATCGTGCTGATGCGCGGCCCGTCCTCGTGAATCAGATCCTTTCGGAGGGCCTCGAAGCCCTCGTCGAGGCGCGTGCGCGTCGGCAGCTCGAGCGGGGTCATGAAGCGCTCACCTCCCCGGGGATTTGGGAGATGCCGAGCCGGGCGGCCGCCCACGCCCGAAGGTCCAAAAAGCGAAAGTGAAGCTCGGTCAGCCCGCCGAGCGCCCGAACCTCGATGTTGTCGCTTCGGCGAAGCTCGCCCGCGAGGTCCGCCGGCCCGATCCCCACCGACCGCGCGTAGGGGTTGTCGGTGAGGCTCCCGTCGATGCGCACCTCCCGGAGCAGGTAGAGAAGATACTCGAGGGCCAAAAGATCCGACCGAGGCAGGGTGAGCGGTCTCGGATCCTTGACCGAACCGAGCAGGCCGGCCGCGTGGGCGGTGGAGAGGAGCTTGCTTGCGAACTGGACATGCGAGGCGTGGGTCCAGCGGGTGGGGCCCTGCCCGGCGACCCAGCGAACCACCGCGGCGCGGGAGACGAAAGGCTCGGGGTGCCGCCGACGCTCGGTGAGATAGTTGGCGGCGAAGCTCCGATAGAGCGGGTCCGAGAGCTGAACGTGCCAGTGCGCGACGAGCCGGCGGGTGGAGGGCTCCATGGCCGGCCATCGATGGAGGACCCACAGCGCGTTCGGGAAGGCGGAGTACCGGGCCCGCATGTTCGCGAGAAGCACTTTCACCCGAGGGAGCGTCTTGGCGCCAAACCAGTAGCGCTCGAAGGCCTCCTGCGGCGACGGCTCCGCGCCGGCGTCGATGTGCGACCAGTAGGCGCGCGACTCATCGATTTGCAGGGCGCACTTCATCATCCGGGTGTGAAGCACCGTAGCCTCCGCTGGCGCCTCGCTCAATCCCGCCTCCGAAAGTGGGGGAGCGGGTAGGCGTCGGCGAGCGGGCTCAGGGCGGCCAGCAGCCGCTTCACCCCCTCCCCCAGGTCGTCGGGCGGCGCCCCCTCGAGCCGGCGCCCCACCGAAGACGGGCCGACGCGGGCGGAGCCGTGGCTCGAGAGCCAAGCGGCGAAGCGCTCGCGGCTCCACTGGGGCTGGACCACGGCGGCGAGCCCGGGGACGGCGCGCTCGGGCGGCTCGTGCGCCCGCTTCAGGTCGGCGAGGCGCTCCTCGATGCGCTCGTCGAGCTCGAAACCGAAGCGATAGAGGCTGACGATCCGGTCCTTGTCGGCGTCGCGGCTCCGAAGCGCCTCGTCGGCGCGCCGCGCCGCCTCCCGCACCGCCTGGAGCGTAGCCCACCGCCAGGTCGACGGCAGGAGCTGCCGAAACAGGTCCTCTCCGCCGAACTCCGACACGAGGTCGGTCCTCCACCAGCCGAGGCGAGGCTCCTCCTCGCCCGCTTCCCCGGCCCACGCGACCCCGAACTGCGCCACGAGCGCTCGGTCGATGGCGTCAGCGTCGGCCTTCATGAACGCCTCGAAGTCCGCAAGGATTCCGGCCGTCTCCGTGCCGGACCTTCACTCCCCCGAAGCGCGTAGCACACCCCGAACCGCCCGGGAACACCGCGAAGGCGCTTCTTCTACCATTTTTGGAACCTGGAGCGACAATACTGCGCGCCCCACCGGACCCCGCTCATGGAACGCCCTGCTTCCGCCACCCGCCCTTCAGCTTCGTCTTGCCCTGGCCGGCCACGACGCGGAGTCTCTCTTGCCGGCCGAGGTCTTCCGGTGCCGGAGAAAGGCCGCGCCGGCTGACCTCGCCTATTCGCGGTCAGGGAGCTAAGCTGCCGTCATGAAGCTGGCGATCGAGCTGACGGCCGACCAGGAAGCGGCCCTCCGGGAGCGTGCTGAGCGCCACGGGCTGCGTCCAGAAGAGCTGGCTCGGGCGGCTCTCTCGGACCTGCTGGCGCGCCCGGAGGACCGATTCGAGGACGCGCTCCGCGAGGTGCTCTCGAAGAACGACG
>DAIQNR010000177.1:0-7893 GCA_036788295.1 Myxococcota bacterium | reverse complement strand
CCTAGAAACCCACACCTCGGTCACGCCGAGCGCCTCGGCGACGGTCGCCTCTAGCTTTTCCGTGAGGCCGTCCACCGGCCGCAGCTCGAATCCTTCGAGCCGCGCCGTGTACGCGGCCGAGGCCGGCAAGGAAACTTGCGAGGACCAGGACAGCGCCGACAAAGCGAGAGCCAGGTCGAGCGATTTTCCACTGACCACTCGGGCCTGGCCGGGGTGAAGGCGGGAGGCGAAGGAGGGCGGTGGTCTCGATAGATAGGAAAGCCTGGGGAGAGGGGACTGGTCGAGTTTCTCGCCCAGGTCGCGAAGATCCCGCTGCCTCGACACCAGCTCGACCGCGAGTTCCCTGCCCGAAAATGCGAGTCTTCGATGGCTCAGCCCGTAGACCGCCCCTCGGCTCTCTTCCTTCACGAGCAACGGGACTTCGCCTGGGCGAGGCGCCGCCTTCTGGTGCTGCACGGACCCATTTTGCGCCACGAGCCGCTCCGCCGCCGAGGCGAGCGCTGGGTCCGCCGGCCAGCACCATGGCTCCCGAAGCTGGCCGGCGGCTTTCATCCGCTCCAGGGCCGAGACCTCGCCTCGGAGCAGACTCAAAAGGCAGCGCGGATCCATGGGGCGCTCGGGTGGCGGGCGGACGCGGCGAGCAGCACCGGGTCGTCCAGGTTCGAAGTCAGCTCCACGAACAGCTCGGCGGCGGCGAGCAGGTCGCGGTCGAGCGCGCGGAGCGAGGGGTCGAGCGGCGCCCCGAACGGTCCGAGCACCCGCCGGACCTCGGCCAATAGATGGCGGTCCCTGAGCCACTCGGCGGCAAGCCTCCGCCGGTTCGGGTGGAGCGCGGCGTCGAACAGGTCGGGCAGGCTCTCCTGCAGACGATCCGACTCTTCGAAGGCGGCCGCCATCGCGGCTTCGAGAACATCGGTGGACAGTCGATCCCTCCAGGCCTCGGCCCGCTGCTCGGGCCACTGCTCCACCGCCAGGACCGCGAATACATCCGCTCGAGGGGCGGCTCGCCAAAGGCCGGAGACGAGGCCCACCGCGGCGAGGACCTCGAAGGGTTGCCCGGTCTTTTGGAGCCGCTCGGCCAAAGCCAGGATGTCGGGGTGCAAGTCCTCTGGGCCGAGCAAGGCGGCAAGATCGGGCGGTTCGATGGTAACCAGAACCGAACCGTGAGGAACCGGTGCCGGCGCCGTTTCGACCTCGTACGTCCGAACTCGGCCCGGCGAAAGTTCGAACAGCGTGCGTCGATCGGGGAAGTCCACGAGCAGGCCGACTTGCTGGTCCCATGGGACCTGGACGAACAACAGCTCGGGATTCAGCTCGTGAAGCGTCTCGGTGGCGAACACCTCCGCGGCCCCGGGCTGCACCACGAAGGTGCAGATGTCCTCTGCCCACATCGCGAGCTCGAATCCGTGGTTCGGGCTCTGGGGGGCTACCGGCGCGAACCGGGGCTTCTCGCGGATCTGCGCCGCCACCTCGTCGGGGGGACGCAGATCGGGCGCCTTTGCGAAACCGAGGGCCGGCGCATGAGCGTCCGGGGCCTGCCAAAGCTCGAGCGCGGTGCACGTCTGGTCGGAGAGGCCCAGGCGCTCGAGGAGGGTCGGCGACGTCGGTGGGCTCATGGTCGATGTACGCCTCGGGACCCGCGGTTCTCACCGCGGACCCGGTGGTTGAAGACCTGCTCGAGGAAGGTCTGCACGATTTGCAATTCTTCGTCGGGAACTGCGCCGCGGCGCCGCTCGACATGCTCGGCGACGCGCTGACGGAAGCGGAAGTGTCGGGTGTAGAGCCGCTGCGAGAGCTTGCCTCGGTCCGCGGTCCCGTCTTCGGCCGAGTCCCGGTCGATCAGCGCGTCGCGGGTCGTGGATTCCTCGAGGTACAAGGCGCAAAGGTCCGTCCAGATGCGCTCGAGCTGCTCGCGGTCCCCGGGCCGGGCGAGCTCCACCATGCCATTCACTTCCCGCTCGAGCACCACGAGGGCGCGCTGAAGGTCGAATTGCACCTCGAATTCGTCTTGGTTGGGACGCGTCGCAGGCGTGAAGTCGAGCTTCACCGTCCGCCCCTCCTTGCCCTTTCGCCACTCGGATCGGTTGAGGTTTCGGAGCGAGGTTCTGGCGTAGGCCTCGACCGTCTCGTCATCGCCGAGCGTGGGAGGCCGAGCGAGCCACTGAGCGATGAGCTGCTGGGTGAGATCTTCGGCCTGCACCTTTGGCGCCTCCCAACCGGCGAGCTCGACGAGCCGGGCCCAAACCAGCTCGACCTCGGCCCGGCTGGCCCGCCGCTCGAGCACGGCGCGAAGGGCGTCAGCGAAGGTCATCGAACCGCCTCGCCGATCCCTTCGGCCCGCACCGTGGCCCACAGCTCGGCCTGTTCGGCATCCCAGGCCCGGGTCGGCCAGGCCGCCGGAGAGACCGCCTCGGCCGAAGTCGGCCACGGGAGGAGCAGGGCGCGAGCGAAGCCATCCGGGACCCGCTCCATGGGCAAGCCCACCCGGGCGCGGGCGGCCCTTTTCAGCCCGTCGAGGTTTCGGTCGGTCATCAGCAGCGCGCCGGTCTGGTTGGCGAGAAAGTCGGCGACCACGACGCCCGGGTGCACGAAGCGGTCGTACGGCCGGGGCAGGGCGAAGATGAGCCGAACCCGCTGGCGCAGCGGGTCCGAGGTTTCGGCGTGCTCGGGCAGCCTCATCGCCGCTTGGGCCACCCGCCCGAGGTCGGACGCCATCAGAGGTCGGCGAGCGCCGGCCGGGAGCCGGTCCTCTCGGTACAGCTGCGCCGCGTGAACGTGGACCCGTGCCCCCGGCCGGCCCTGCGGGCGCCGAAGCTGGAGCAAAACCCGCTCGAACAGCGCTCCGAGGGCGTCGTCGTAGCGCCGAGCGAGCGTCGCCTCCGCGGAGAGCGACGGAGAGGCAAAAGCGGCCACCCAGAACGCGCGGCGGTCGGGCCGATCGAGGGCGGCGATCTCGGCCCGAAACCGGTCGTACCCCCTCCGCAAACCCAGCTTCAGCTTGGCCGCGAGCCCAGGATGGGCTGCGAGCTCCAAACCCGCGTCTTGCAGCGCGCCTTGCACCGTCCGACCCGAAGCCGTGGTCAGCGCGTCGAGGCACGCCGAGGGCAGGGCGGCGCGGGCTTCTTCGACCAGGGGGGACGCGTCTTTGGCTCGAAGGAGCCCCCGAAGCCACCCCGAAGCCCGCCGAAGCTCGGTCGCGTGCGGCGGGTACGCGACATCGGCGTAGGCGGCATCGACCGCAGCCTGCAACTCCGACCGAAGCCCGGGGCCGTCGCCTTCGATGAGCAGGCCAACCAGCGACGCAGGTTGGTCGTGCTTCCAGAGGGGCCCCGTCTCATCGACGAACAGCGACCAAACCTCCGTTCGCTGTTCCGCTTCGCCGGCACCCACCTTCAGGAAACTCGGCGAGTTCGGCGCCCCGCGCAAGCCCTCAACGGCCAAAACGGCGTGGTTGGCTCCGAACAGCCCATCGAGTCGCTTGGGCTCGCTTGTTGATCGTCGGCCTGGGATCTGGGCTATCCTCCGCCGCCCGTGTCTGGCTCTGCCCCCGTCCGGCCCGGCGCCATCCCCCTGAACGTGGTCCCCGCGGACTGGCTCGATCGCTCGGGCGACTTCGAAGCCCGGCTCATGCGGTCCGGCCTTCACGGGACCCCGGTCGTGGAGGCCCCCGCCCGCAGCGCGCTCGGCGCGTCGAACGCGCTGCCGGTGGCCGAAATCGCGACCCGGCTCGCCGGCGCCGACGCGCTCGGTGAGCGGCTCTCGGCGCTGATGTTCGAGCGGAAGGACAGCAAGCTGGTGCGGGCCCTCCGCAGCCGCTTCGCGGCGCCGACTTGGCCGAATGGACAGGAGGCGCTCGCGGCGCTCGCGACCCTGCTCGGCCGCTCGGTTCACCTCGACCGAGCGCGCAGCGTCCCGCTCGAGGTCTTGTCCGAGCTCGGCCCCGAGGCCGCGGCCATCGCCCCTCTGGTTCGGCAGCGGCTCTCCGCGCCGCCGGCTCCTCCCGATGCCCCCGCGGTGAAGAGGCTGCTCGAGCACGTGGACAGGGGCGTTCCAGCCTTCGAGCGCAAAAAGGCCCTCGACGCGCTCCGGCCGCCGCCCTCCATCGAGGCAAGGCTCGAAGTCGGGGCGAAGAGCCCGGCGGTGGAGCGCGCCGGCGAGGTGGGTTCGAAGACGGTTTCGGTGGGGCCCAGCCTCGAGACTGTGGTTTCGGCGCTGTCCTTCGGCGGCGGCCGCGCGCTCGGGCTCATCGAAGACGAGCTCGCGCACCGGCCAGAGAGCGCGCTTTCGGAGCGGCTCGCCGCCGCCACCCCGCCTGGGCTCCCTGCCGACTCGGCCCCAAACCGCGCCGCCGCGCTGCTCCGCCTGCTGTGGCAGTACCGAGACCCGGCCCGGGCCGGCGCCGTGCGCTGGGATCTCTTCGAGAAGGACACCGGCCCCGCCGGCGCAGAGCTCAAGAGCCATCTCGAGGCAGCATCCGCCCTCACCCCGCCGTCGAGGCCGAACTATCGATTCCTCGCCGAGACGCTCGAGCAGATTCGGTTGAGCATGCCCCCCGATGCCGCTCGGCGCCTGGCCTTCGAGCTGGTGCGCAGAAACGGGCTCATCCCCACCGAGCTCCCGGCGCTCGACGCGGTGAAAAAGACGATCCCCGATGGCGCGCTCGCCGGACGAGGGCTCTGCTCGGTGCAGCACCTGTTTCCGACCTTGGTGCCGCTCGTCGAAGCCTTCATCGAAAAGGGCATGGACCAAAGATGCATGCACATCCTGGGCACGCCCTACGCAAGCCATCCGCTCGTTGCCGCCTACCTCCGCGTCTTGGGGGTGAACGTGATGGAGGGAACGGACGGCGGCGGCTCCACGCGGGACTTCGAGCAGCGTCGCGTCGAGGAGATCGGCGTCTTTCTCGAGAGCGTCATCGAGAGCCCCCATCGGCCGGAGAGATTCAAGCTCCTCGACGACGGAGGGCTGCTTCAACTGACCATCGCCGGGCACAAGTCGGTCCCTGGCCTCGACCCGAGGGCGCTGCGAGAGTTCTTTCCCGCCGAGACCACCGACGCGATCGAGCAGACCACACGCGGCCTCACCGAGCTCGACAAGCATCCGCTCAGCTACCGCACCGTCACCGTGGCAAACGCCCCGGGAAAGCTCGAAGAGGGCGGGATCATCGGCTGGAGCCTCGCCGACGCGCTCCTTCATGAGCTGCGGCAGATGGGACTTCTCTCCGCGGTCCGAAACATCACCCTGGTGAGCGCGGGCACCGTGGGTTTGGCCACCGCGCGCGAGCTGCGCGATCTCGGTTTTGCGGTCACCGTCGTGGACCAGGACCGGGCCAAGATCGCCCTCGCCGAAGCGGAAGGCTTCGCCGTCTCGACCGACCTCGCCGAGACCCTCGGCTCCTGCGACCTCGTCTACGCGTGCACCGGCAAGACCGCGCTCGACGGGCACGCCATCGCGAACTGGGACGGACTTATCGCCAGCGGATCTTCGGCCGCCATCGAATACAACCGGGACCAGATCAACGCGCTGAGAAAAAATCCCATCGCCGAGCTCAACCGGGGCCGGCCCATGAACTTCTCCGGGGATGGTCATGAGAACCTATCCGCCGCCCAGATTGGCCTGACCCGGGCCCTTTTGTTCATCGCCGTCACCCAGGACACCGGGCGTGGGCCGCCCGAGCGAATCGCCGTGGACTCCCGGCGGGACAAGATGGCGGTGCGGGCCTGGCGCCGAAGCGGTGGCCACGAACCGCCCCCGCTGTCCCGCGAGACGCCGCGGGTCGCCTCTGGCTCGCGGCCCGACGCGGTGGCTGGCGCCGCCCGACACGACGAGTGGATGGCGTACCTCTCGAGCTCCACCGGCCCGGTCTGTCCCCGTCCGAACCAGGTTGGGTTCGTGCCGGGCCTCTACTTCTTTCAGGACGAGCACGGAAAAGTGCGGAGCGTCCAAACATCGAGCGAGGTTGCGGCTTCCTTCGAGTCCGCGCTCGCCGAAGTCCCTCGTCGCGTACTCTCGCTGAGCGAGCGCGAGGCGCCCGAGTGGCTCGTCGAGCTTCCGCACGGGGGCGAAAACGCCGTGGCGCCGGCGAAGTTCGAGCAGGAGCGCCTGCACATCGGTCCCCCGAGGCCGGTTCGAGGCCTGCTCGGAGTCTTTCGAGAGGCAGACCGAAGCGTTCACCCGAGCTGGGGCAAGATGGAGGCGCGGTCGGTCCTCTACGAAGCCGCGGATGGGCAGCTGCTGTTCAACTTTCCTGGCTCGAGCCAGCTTCACAGCCGGCCAAGGAGCTTCGAAGGCGACGCAGCATACCTCCGCTTGGCGAACGAGACGCTCGTCGAGCTCCAAAAGTCACCCCCGGCCGTCAGCGTTCGAGGTCTGCTCGGCACCAGCGTCGTCGAAAACCAATTCTCGAACTACGCCGTGCCCGCCGCCTTCTCGCGCATCGACGCGGTGGCCCCTCTGAACGACCACGGCGACTACGCGCTCATCGGCCGAAGCCGCGACGGGCAGCTCGCCCTCTGCCCGCTTCACGCCGGACCCACTGGGCAGCAGGTGACTCTGCTCCCGAAGGACGCGGTCTTCCGGGGCATGCACCGGCCCGCCCCCGACACCGAACCCTTTCTCTACGTCGTGGACTACACTCTGCCCGGCGACCCGGTGGAGCTCGAGCATCTGAGGCAAGAAGAGGTCCGCTTCACCTGGTCCTTCTGGCCCGGCTCAGCGTAACCAGGCTGCTCCCTCTCGGTACGGTGTTCTCCTGCGAGGATGCCGGATTCCGACGGGACGGTCCTCTCGCGGAAGGCTCCCATCCAACGCGCGGTGGCCTTCATGCATGCGTAGCGTACCTAGGTTTTGTGAGGCCCACCGAGCAGGAGCCTACCTTGGCTTCACTTCGACGAGGGACGGAGGATCCTTGCTGTCGTCGATGGTGGCTTCGACCTCGATCGTCGCGTTAGGGTTCCCTAGGCCCAGGGCACTCCCTTTGAGCTGCCTGAATTTCCCCTTAAAGATACCGCTTCCGGTCTCGACCACCAACTTCTTGCCGACCTTCCGGGCTGTCCCGATGACCTGCCGCTTCGTCGAGGCTGCCTTGGCGCGCTCGGCCTCCTCGCGGGCGACCCGACGCTCGAGGGCCGCTCTGATCTGAACGACGCCCGCCCGATCGGGCTGCTCGCTCACAACTTTTTCCCACCGTTCGCGCTTGCGCTTGTGCGCCACTAGCGCGTCGGCGAACTCGCCCGCCTTCGCCTCCCAAACCTCCGCGAGCTGTGCGAGGTAGTCGAGCACCGCGGATTGGAGATTGGGCTTCTCCGCGTCCTTCAGCTTTTCCTGGAACTTGTCGACGATTTTGTCCCCATCGCTCTTTCGGTCCTCCAGCTGGAGCCGCCCGTAGCCAGACCGCGTCTTGGCCCCGACCCCCAGCTCGGACAGGCCCGCCCGCAGCAGTTCGAGCGCCACCTCGGCCCAGTCCTCAGGGCCCGTCACTGCGATGAGATAGTTCCCGCTCGCGGAAAGGAAGGAGACCGGATTCGGCTCGTCCCAGTCCATCGGCCCAACCTTCTTCCCTGCGTAGTACGCTTGGTGGTGCACCGTCATCACGTCCAAGTGGATGGGAAGGGGAGCTGTCGGGCCGTCCGGGATCCACCACGCGTCGTGGAAGATGACCGTGCCGGCCTGGTCCTGAGCCTCACCCTCCGTCCCCGCCGCGCCCCCGAAGAGCAGGGCATGATCCTCCCCTTTGGCATCACCCGGCTTGCCGGTCCCCTTCCACCAACCTCCACCCAGCTGGTGGGCGGCGGCGGCCGCGATGCCCTTGAGAGCGGAGCCAGGGATGACCGGCACCCCGAAGGTCCGGTCGAGGTGAAGGTTGGTCTCGCGGGTGGAGGCGTGGCCAATGCC
>DAIQNR010000176.1:0-8112 GCA_036788295.1 Myxococcota bacterium | reverse complement strand
AGGGTCGCCGCAGGCGACCGGACGGCCAGGGACGCAGGAAACGAGCCTGGGGCGCCGCTCCAACCCGTTCGGTGCTCTAGCGTCGGCTCGCGTGGGCCTGCGAAGGGCCGCGAACGGATCCGCCCCCATCGGATCTGTCATCCCTCGAGGGTTGGCCCGTCAGTCCCTGCGGTCTTCGGACACCGGCGCGAGGCCGGTCTCGTTCGGTGCGGGCGGGGTCTTGGGCTCGAGCAGCGCCGCCAGAATCACGCCGAGCTCGAAGAAGATGAGCAGGGGCACCGCCATCATGATCATGGAGATGGGGTCGGCCGGGGTCAGGAGCGCGCCGACCACGAAGGACCCGACGATGGCGATCTTTCGCGCCTTGCGCAGGGTGCTGGCGGTGACCATGCCGAACGCGGAAGCGAGCGCCATCGCCAGCGGGAGCTCCGAGACGACCCCGAACGCGACGGTCACCCGGAGCAAGAGTCCCAGATAGTTGTCCACGGTGAAGGAGCCAGCCAGGGAGTCGGGGAGAAACTGGTTCACGAGCACGTCGAACATCAGCGGGAACAGAGCAAAATAGGCAAAAGCCCCTCCACCCACGAACAGGCCCGACGCGCTGAGCACCACCGGAAGGACGAAGCGCCGCTCGTGGCGGTAGAGCCCAGGTGCGACGAACGACCACGCCTGGTAGATCCAGACCGGGCAGGCGAGGAAGAGCGCGCAGACGAGCGCCACCTTCACGTAGGCGAAAAACGGCTCGAGCGGCGACAGCACCACGAGCCGGTCGCCGGCCTGCGCTTTGCCCGCCGCCGCCGCCGCCCGCCGGATCGCGCGATCGAGCGCCGCGGGCCGAGGCGGGTCGAGCAGGACGGTGGCGCCCTCGAGCTGAAGCTCGGCCACGATCGGGTCCCGCGGATCGGACACGAGATAGACCACGGAGAACCGGGCCCCCCCTTCGCCGGTGTCCCCCACCATCGAACCGGGCTCGAGCGCCGCGGCCGACACCACCACGAGGTCGAGCGGGCGCCGGGTCCGGGCCGAGGCCAGCGCCCGGGTCTCTGCGTCCTCGATGGAAGCCGTCCGGCCGACGAGACGCACCCGCTTCATCCCGGCGAGCCGCTCGCCGAGCGCTTCGGCCCCCGGCCCGTCGGGGGCGACGAGCAGGGTCTCGACCCGGGCCTTGTCAGCGAGCACGGCCTGAATCGGAGCGATGGCAGCCTCGAACAGGTCCTCGACGAACAGGCCGCACCCGAGCGCCGCCACCGCGAGCCCGATCAGCGCCTTGACGATCCGGGCCCGGAGCTCCCCGAGGTGCTCCGTCAAGCTGTATTGCGTCTCATCGAGACCATCGGAGGGGGCCATGGCTCAGCGGCGGTCGTCCGAGGACGAAGGGGCCGACGACGAGGCGTCCGTGGACGCGGAAGCAGCGCTGCCGTCTGGTTCGGCGCCCCGGTCGTGGTCCGGCGCGGAGGGCGTCGCGGCCCCGGACGGATCCACCCCGGCGTCGCTGTCCGACGCCTCGGACCCGAAGAGCACCGACTTCGCCGCCGCGAGTCGCTCCTCTTGGTCGCTTTCCTCGCCCGACTCGGCGTCGGGCGCACGCGCCTGCGCCTCGGTCACCGGACCGAACGGGCGCTCGCGGGCCACGGTCTCGGTCACCGGCGGCAGCGGCGCCGGCCGAGGCGGCTCGGGCCGAGGCGGATCCGGCGCGTGCAGCTCGGAGTCGATCGTGCTTCGAAACTCGTCGGTGGCCTTTCGAAACTCGCGAAGGCCCCGGCCGAGGGCCCGGGCCAGCTCCGGCAGCTTCGCCGGACCGAAGATGAGCAGGGCGACCACCAGGATGACGGCGATCTCCGTGAAGCCGAGGCCGAACACCAAACGAGGATGCCGCCCCTTCCGCCCCGAGTCCACGCCGACCTCGCGTCGCCTCCGAGCAGCGCCAAGCTCGCGCGCCGGCCCTTGACGGCCTCCGGGTTAGTGTGCAATCAACACCTCAATGAGGCTCGGGAACCCGCTCGCGACGGATCAGTACCAGCTGACGATGGCCGCCGGATACTTCCACCGAGGCATGCACGAAAAGCGGGTCTCGATGGAGCTCTTCGTGCGCCGGCTCCCGGCCGAGCGGCGCTTCCTGCTCACCGCCGGGCTCGAAACCGCGCTCGAGCACCTTCGGCAGCTTCGCTTCGACGAATCCCAAATCGACTACCTGAAGCGGGTCCCCGCGCTGCAAAGGCCGCTCGACTTCGATCTCATCGAATACCTCAGGGACTTTCGGTTTCGCGGGGACGTGTGGGCGATGCCGGAGGGAACGGTCGCCTTCGCGCAGGAGCCCTTGCTCCGGGTGACGGGCAGCCTGTTCGAGGCGCAGCTCGTGGAAACCATCCTGTTGTCCATCTTCAACACCGAGACCATGATCGCGAGCAAAGCGGCGCGGGTGGTGATCGCCGCCGGCCTCGACGCGCAGATCCTGGAGTTCGGGACTCGCCGCACCTCCCCGGACGAGGCGGTGGCTTCGGCCCGGGCCGCCTACCTCGCCGGGTTCAGCGCCACTTCGAACGTCGAGGCTGGGTATCGGTACGGGATCCCGCTCGCCGGCACCGCCGCCCACGCGTGGACGATGGCCCACGAGGACGAAACGGAGGCGTTTCGGGCCTACGCCGACGTCTTCCCCGACCACTCCATCCTCTTGGTGGACACCTACGACACCCTCGAGGGGACCAAGAACGCGCTCACCGCCGCGAAGGACCGGCTCGCCGGGGTCCGGCTCGACTCGGGGGACCTGCTCGATCTCTCAAAAAAGGTGCGCGCGATGCTCGACGCCGCCGGCAGGCCGGACGCGCTGATCGTCGGCTCCGGTGACTTGAACGAGCACCGAATCGCCGCCCTGCGGGCCGCTGGGGCTCCGATCGGGGCGTGGGGGATCGGGACCGAGCTCGTCCGGGCGAAGGACGCTCCGAGCCTCGGCGGCGTCTACAAGCTGGTCGAGGACCACGACAGCGGGCGAAAGATCGCGAAGTATTCCGACGAGAAGGTGACCTTGCCCGGCGTCCACCAGGTCTTCCGGGTGAAGCGGGACGGCAAGTTCGTCCGCGATGTGCTCGGGACCTTGCCCGAGTTCCACGTAGACGCCGACCCGCTGCTCGTCCCATGGATGGAAGGCGGCCGGCTCGTGCAGGAACTCCCGAGCCTCGCGGCCCTTCGGGCGAGGGCCAGGGAGCAGATCGCCTCCCTGCCCGACGTCGTGAGGTCCCTCGACCCGTCGGACGCCGCTCCCTATGAAGTGCGGCTCTCGAACGCGCTCGAGGAGCTCGCCGAGACCGTCCGGGCTCGCCACGTCAGGAGCAAAACGCCATGAAAATCGCCCTGTGCCAGCTGAACCCCACCGTCGGCGCCCCCGAGGACAACGCGGACGCGGTGCTCGCCGCGCTCGCCGAAGCCCAAGGCGCCCGGATGGCCGTCTTTCCCGAGCTGGTCCTGCCCGGCTACCCGCCGCTCGACCTGGTGGAGCGCCCCCGCTTCGTGGACGCGTGCCTCGCCGCCGAGGCCCGGCTCGTGGACGGGATCCCGAGCGGCATGGTGGCCGTCTTCGGAAACCTTCGCCGCCGGCCCACCCCGCCAGCGGAGGGCCGAAGGCTCGAAAACGTCGCCGTGGTCGCCGAGCGCGGCCGCGTCCTCGGCCGGTTCCCAAAGACATTGCTTCCTACCTACGACGTCTTCGACGAGGCCCGGTGGTTCGAGCCGCGGCGGGGCGGGCCGCCGGCGGTGCTCGACATCGACGGGGTCCGGGTCGGCTTCACGGTGTGCGAAGACATCTGGAACGACGAGCAGCTGTGGGCCGACCCGGAGCTGGTGCGGGACGACTCCCCGGACGCAAACCGCATCTATGCCGAGGACCCGGTGCAGGCGCTGGTGGCCGCCGGCGCGAAACTCATCCTGAACCTCTCCGCCTCCCCGTTCAGCGGGGGACGCTCGGCGACCCGGGCCCGGATCCTCGCCCACCTCGCCGCCCGGCACCAGGTCGCCGCGGCCCTGGTCAACACGGTGGGCGCAAACGACGGCCTCATCTTCGACGGGCACTCGCTGGCCGCCCGGCCCGGCGGCGTCGCCCTCGAAATGCCCGGGTGGAAGCCCGCCGTTTGCTTCTTCGAGCCGTTTGGCACCGACGTCCGGCGCTGCTCGAAGGCCCGGGATGTCGAAGAGCTGCGCTCGGCGCTGTGCCTCGGCATCGCCGACTACTTTCGAAAATCGAACCTATCTTCGGCGGTGATCGGCTTGTCCGGCGGCATCGACTCCGCGCTCACCGCCGCGCTCGCGGTGCGGGCGCTGGGCAAGGAGCGGGTCATCGGGGTGGGCATGCCCTCGGCGATCTCGAGCGACCACTCGGTACAGGACGCCCGGCGGCTCGCCGAGAACCTCGGGATCGAGTTTCACCTCGTGTCCATCGCGCCGATGGTGGACGCGTTTTCGGCGGCGCTCGCCCCCGTGTTCGGCGGCGCGCCTCCGGACGTCACCGAAGAGAACCTTCAGTCCCGGATCCGAGGGGCGGCGCTGATGGCGGTCGCCAACAAGCGGGGCGCGGTGGTGCTCGGCACCGGCAACAAGTCAGAAGCGGCGATGGGCTACGCAACCCTGTACGGAGACACCATCGGGGCGATCTCGGTGCTCGCCGACCTCTACAAGCACCAAGTGTACGCGCTCGCCTGGCTCGAAAACGAAGAAGAGGAGCGGATCCCTCCGCGAACCATCGAGAAGCCTCCGTCGGCCGAGCTGAGGCCGAATCAGAAGGACTCTGACACCCTCCCCGACTACCCGGTGCTCGACGCGGTGCTCGCGGCGTTCATCGAGCGGCGAAGGAGCGCGGCCGAGATCGCGGCCGAGCTGTCCCTCGAGCGTCCGCTGGTGGAGGACATCGTCCGCCGGGTGTACCAAAACGAGTTCAAGCGAAAGCAGCTGCCGCCCGCGCTGCGGGTGTGCCGCAAAGCGTGGGTCGGCCGGGTGTATCCGGTCGCCCAAAGGTTCAGGGAATGAGCCGCTATCCCCCGCTCGGGGTCGCCGTGGACGTCATCTTGTTCACGGTGGTCGAGGGCCGGCTCGAAGTCCTGCTCACCTTGCGCGACGCCGAGCCCTTCTGCGGGTGTTGGTCGCTGCCCGGCGGCTTCGTGGGCGAACACGAGAGCGCAGAGCAGGCGGCCCTGCGGGAGCTGTCCAGAAAGGCCGGCGTTCGCGACGTCTACCTCGAGCAGCTCTATACCTTCACCGAGCCGGACCGCGACCCGCGCAGCCGCGTGGTGAGCGTGGCCTACTTTGCGCTCGTCCCGGCGAAGGACCGGGACGAGGGCAGCCGGCGCGCCCAGTGGTTCCCCGTCGGCACCCACCCCGAGACCGCGGGCAGCCCATGGGTCGGCCACCCCAAGGAACCACTGCCGCTCGCCTTCGACCACGACCGCATCCTCGCTTGCGCGCTCGCTCGCATCCGTGGAAAGCTGGACTATGCGCCGATCGGCTTTCAGCTCCTCCCGCGGGAGTTCACGCTCACCGAGCTGCAGCAAGTGTACGAGGCGGTGCTCGGAGGCCCCGTGGACAAACGAAACTTTCGGTCGAAACTGCTGCGCAGCAGGCAGCTCATCGAGCTCGACCGCTACCGGACCGGCTCCCACCGGCCAGCCCGGCTTTACACCTTCCCAAAACCCAGCTTCTGACGCGCGCCTTTCGCTCATGGCGGCGAAGAGCCGCGTGTTGTGGGCGGGGCTCGGATGCCTCAGGGGACGCAGGACGGGGTGTAGGTGATGGACACCGGTTCGGTGGGCGAAGGCTGCGCGTCATCCGAAAACTCGATGATGGTGTAGGGGATCGTTGGCGACTCGAGGAAGTCATCGAATGGTTCGAGCCGCGTCGGGTTCACGCGCCAATCCGCGCCGGAATCGAAGCTCCCACCGCGAAGCCGGCGGCCCCCCACCCGGATTTCGAGGTCGCGGGCGGCCTGGCGCAACCGAACGCGCCGCGAGTGGCCATGAAAAGGCAGGAACTTGCTCGCGATCGCCTCGCCCACAGACTCGGCTCCTCCCGGCACCGGCCGAACCCTCCCCCGGCGAGGGGATAGGTGAAGATACTGTCATTTTCGAGCGAGACGTAGTCTTCGACTCGAGGACTCGATGGATACTGGCATGAGCCGCCCGCGGTGAATCCTTGGCCGTCGACCGACACGGACCGGATCCGGAATCGCGCCTCTCGACCCATGAGCGCCTCGAGGCCGTGAACGAGCTGGTACGTTCGGCTCCTTGCGGTTCGCCGCTCGGAGACCCCAGTACTGGGAGAGTTCATCACGACCAGGAGATTCGCGTCGGACCGGAGGAACCCTCCGTTGTGCTGAAGGATCCACGGCGGGCTGACCGCTTTCTCGACGTTCTCATCGAACCTCCTGAAGAACGAAGCCGGCGCGAACAGCATTCGAGCGAGGGCGTCGCGCGCGGACGGCTCGCTACCCAGCGAGACGTATCGCTCGATTGCACCGCCTGGGCTGATTGTCTCATGGAGAAACCCACATGAGCCGGGTATGACAGTTGCCGGACGGACGCCCGTTTCGTTCTCAGGAGGCGGGCAGAACCAAAACGACGTGTCTGGTCCGCGAAGGCTCCCCAAGGCGGTCAGGTGGCCGATATGGTAGTCTACCCCGAGGCGGTCGAACTCCGCCTGGAGGGACTCGTATTCGGTACGAAGCGGGTCCAGCTGAACGCCTTCGGCGCGGCTGCGCAGGACTTGAAGGATGACGTCGAGCTTCTTACTCTCATGACCCTCCGGGCCAAAGGTCTCCGTCGCCCTCGTCGCGGTTCCGGTCTCGGCGTAGAGCGTTCCTTCGATGTCGTCGAGGCCATCCACACCGAGCCGGTACCGGGCGAAGGCGGCTGATTCGGGCCCGGGGGTGTAGCGAACGGTGATGTACCGAAAGGACTCGTCGTTCACGGTGAGCGGAAAGCCGGGATCGTCGAACGCGAAGCTCGCATCGCCGCTGAAGCGGAGGCTTCGCACCACGATCGGCTCGTAGGTTGGGTTTCGAATGGTGAGGGTCGCGGTGACGGTTCCACAGGCCCCGGGGATGTAGCCGAAGTCCAAAAAGGCCGAGTGCACAAAAGGTCGGCGCGACGACCCGCTGCCCTCGACGGCGAGGCGCCCGTCCGAGCCGAGCGGGGAGCTCACGTACCACGGGAGCTCTGCGGAGCGCCGACCGAGGCCGGTGGGTCGGAAGTCCGCCATGACGAGCTGGCGCGCCCCGGGCGGCACCTCGAAAGAGGCATCGTCGTCCGGCCAGCGAAAGTCGGATGTGCCCACGCCCGGCAGCGTTCGCACCAGGCACGGCGCGTCCCCGACGTTGCGCAGCGCGAGGAAGCTGGTGTGCTGGTGAAAAACCGTCACGCTCCCAAAGCGGACCGACTCGGCTTCGAGCCGGTACAAGCACCTCCCTGGGGGCCCGGCGCGGCCCCGAACCGGCAGCTCGAGCACCGGCTGCAGGGGGTCGTCGCTACGGATGCGCACGGCGCCGAAGAGGTCGACGCCGGTCTCGGCCGTCCAAGCCAGCGAAAGAGGTTCGAAGCCGCCCGGCGGGATGACAGTGGGGGCTTGGGTGACGGAGAGACGAAATCCCTCTGGGGGCTCGACGGCCATAATGGAGAGCGCGGAGCGGCCTCGGTTGAAGACCTGCACCGTTCGCGTCAGCGTCGTTTCCCCCGCCACTTGGCCGAAGTCGAGCGAATCCGGGACGACATCGATGGAGGGTGGGCCGACGCGAGCCCTGAGCGCCGTTTCTTCCAAGCTGAGCTCCCGGCCCTCGGCATCCCGAGACCGAACTCGAAGGCTGCCGCCGATCGGCCCGCCGACGTCGGATTCGACGCCCTCGACCCGGATCGAGGCTTCGAAGGTTGTCCCCGCCTGAACCTCCGTCCCTGGCTCGGGAAAGCCGTCCGGCAACGAAAACCGCATGGATCCGGCAAGCGTCCCCGACTCGAGAAGCACGGGCTCCGACGAGACATTGGTGCAGGAAACGACCCGCGTGTCGGTCGCACCGATGGCCAGCCACCCAAAGTCGATCTCAGGCGTGCACGCGAGGGCGGAGCGGGTGCCCCTCCCCCTAAG
>DAIQNR010000175.1:0-8148 GCA_036788295.1 Myxococcota bacterium | reverse complement strand
CGGCAACCCTGGCCGTAGCGTTCCGATGTGTCAACTGCATGCGTGGGCACACTAGCGTCACCGACGGCGGCCGCCAAGATCGACTTCGCACAATTGGACAAGGAACCGGTCGCTGGCTCGTTGGAAGCTACCTCGAAATCCATCGATTGCATCCCCGGAGCAATCCCGATGCACGGTGCGTCGACCCGCGTTAGAAGATTGGGATTCGAAAGCACCAACTTGGTTTTCCATCCAGCTCACGGTCCACCGACTATTCAGCTCACGACCAAGTGCGGTCTCCAGGATGGACATCAGCCTGTGAGGTCTCACAGCTACACGTGCAATATGGACTCGATTCTCATCTTCGCCGATTCGTCTTGGCTGAACGCCGTTGGCCCGGGGACCCAATCTGATCCGAATATCACGCACTTCCGAACATGGTTGGCCTCGCAGGTCGATCCCGGGTTGGGTGCAGTGTTCGCGGGGATCACGGCGCATTCGCAAGAAGTGCTCGGGGCTTCGACGCCGACGCCAGCTGGTTACCCATTTCTGTTCACGCGCGCGGATTGTGAAGCGAACTTGAACCCTCCATCATCGTTCTTCCATCCTCCAACTGTCGACTACCTGTATCGCACCATGATGGGGGATTCAGCTACTCCGAGCTGGGACTTCAGCGGGTCCGTCAGCTGCATGAACGTCGAGGTCTTCTGAAGCTTCATCGGCTTGCCCCGAGGGTGAAGAGGTCTGAGGGGTGCGCGCTTTTTTGTTCCGGGGCCAGTCTTCGTTGGCCGGGGGGCGCCCGTGGGGTGAAAGTCCGCCGTGCCCGCCGACGAGGCCCTCCTTCTCCCGTCGAGGGTGCGAAGCCAGCCGTGAGGGCTTTTGCCGAGGCGAAGGGCAGCGCGGCCCGCCGGCAAGAACCCCCCGCCGAGGTGGGTCCGTCAAGGGCCGTCCAGTGGGACGGCGGACCTGGACCGAGGTCCAGGCCAATGGGGCGCTGTGGGCGTGGACCGACGAGGCGGTCCGCTGCCCCAACGCCGTTTGCCCGGTGGGCCCACGAACTGCCCGCTCGGCCCCTGGCGTACCGTTTGGAACCGACGGGCTGATTGAAAAAGGGTCGACCGGCCGAGGGTACTTCGGCATAGAGGCACCGTGCGTGAACCACTTCTCCTCCGGTCTTCTCGCTCGACCCTGCTTCGGGCTTTCGTCGGGCTCGCGCTCTGCCTCCCCTCCGCCTGCTCCGACGACCCCGACGGCGGCAGCGGGACCGGAGCCGACGCGGGGGATCGAGCGGACGGCGGCGACGACGCAGCGAGCCTCTTGGACGGGGGCTCGGCCGACACGGGGATGATGGACGCGTCGGGGGCAGACGCCGGCTCGGCGCTCGAGCGCCACTGCCGGGCGGCGAGCGACTATCTCGACCGGTGCGAGGCCGAAATCCGGTCGTTCTGCGCGCGGGCGGAGCTCGCGGCGTGCACCGAGCTGACCGGCGTGGAGCGTCCCGAGGTGGTGGCGGCGCGAGAAAGCTGCGGGTTCCCCGAGGCGTGCACCGTCCCGCCCACCTTCGAGATGCGGCTCTGCGTGTACCAGGCGACGGAGAGCCTCGAGCCCACCGACCTCCAGCGTCAGCTGGCGGACAACCTCTGCGGCGCCTGCGCTCCCGGCCAGGCCGAATGCCTCGACAGCCACTTCTTCCGAACCGCCCCGAGGAACGACGGGACCGCGGTGGTCCAGGGCGCCGGTATCAGCTACCTCCTCTACGGGGACGAGTTCGTGCAGCAACTCATCGACCGGTGCATCCCCGCAGCCGAGACCGCCTTCTGCTTCCAATCCTTCTACGACTGCATCGCCGAGCTCGCCGAGCCCCTCGAGGTCAGGATGGCCTGCGCCCCCCCCATCGGGCCCGGTGGCTGACGCGCACTTCCCGGTGGCTGCCCGTCGATCGAGCCGGGGCCATCAACGGCGCAAAGAGCCCGCTCGGGGACATCGGGGAGCGTCAGCTCGGACCTCGGCGCCACGTCATAGATCTCGTACACCGTGGGCGAGAAGGTGGTCACAGCAGAGCGGTAGGCCTCGACCTCACCCACCACGAGATGACGGGTGACGCCGCCTTCGGTCCACTGGGGGATGCTGTCCGCGGCGTGATGCTCGAAGGACGGGCCCCTCTCCTCCTGTTCGACGGGGAGAGCCATCCACAGTTGAAGTCCATGCAGAGACTTCTCGACCGGGCGAAGAGTCCCCGGGGGGAGGCTCGCCGGCCCCATCTCATCGAGGAACACGAAGAGCCCTACCGCGCGCCGCCGGGCGACCGGGAGGCAACGGCGTACTTCGAAACCCCCAAATCCTTTGCGCGAGGGGTGATTGCGAGGTCGTGGTCGTCGCAGTCGGGCGCAACGCAAGGCTTCCAGCTCATGGGCTGCATCTACACGAACTCCAGCCGAGCCGAAATCAGCTCGATCAGCACGGAGAGCCGCCGTTGCCGCGACGGAGCGACCGAAGGGCGCGTCGAACGCGAGCACGCAGGCGGTGACTGGCGCGTCTCAGCGCCGCGCCGCGGCCACCAGCGCGTCGAGCACGGCCGGAACGATCGGTCGGCTCGGGTCGGTGTAGCTCTCCTGCGGAAGCGCGGCCGAGGGCTCATCCTTGAAGAGATGGTTGGCGCTCGGGACCAGCACGAGCCGCGCTCGCCGCTGCGCCCGAGCGAGCAGCCGCGCGTCCTCGACGCTCACCTGCGCGTCGGTCTCTCCCTGGATGATCGTCATCGGCACGCGGACGCGGCGGGCGAGCGGCCCGGGGTCGATGTCCATCATGCTCCGCACGAAGGCCTGCACGGCCGGGTGAAAGACCGGCGTGAGCACCTCCGGGACCCGATCGGGCGCGCGCCCTGCGCGTAGCTCGGCGAGGATCCGGTCGAGCTCGGCCATGGTCTCCGCGTCGAGCTGCCGCGCGAGCTGCTCGCGTAGCAGCGTCGCGATGGGCCTGCCCGCGGCGGCAAGGAGCACCACGCTGCGGACCGAGGCGCGGCGCGCGACCCGAAGCGCGATGAGGCCGCCCTCGGAGTGGCCCGCGAGCGTGACCCCGCGGAAGCGCTCGTCGCCCGCGGCGTGCTCGACCATGGCGAGCGCGTCCTCTACGAAGTCGTCGAAGACCGTCTCGGCCACCGCGAAGTTGGTGCCGCTCTCGCCGATGCCGCGCTTGTCGTAGCGCAGCGAAGCGACGCCCTGGCGCGCGAGACCCTCCGCGAGGAGTCGGTAGGTATCCGTCCGCAGCCCCATCGACTGGTTGCCGTCGCGATCCGTCGGACCGGAGCCCGCGACCAAGACGACGATGGGGAGCGGCCCTTCGCGTTCCTCGGGCACCCAGAGCACGCCGCGCAGGGCGACGCCGGCGCGGTTCACCTCGACTGCCTCCTCGACGATGCCTTCGGGCGCTCCTCGGCGAGCCGACGTCGCGGGCACGACGCCCTCGGGCAGGACCTCGATGCCCTGCGCGGGGATCGTGACCCGCCGCACCTCGCCGCCGTTCACCTCGGCGGTGATCGCGGTTGAGCCGAGGCTCAGCTCGACCCGGTGTGCGCCGTCGTCGCGCTCGCGGACCCGCACGGTCCCCTCTGCCGTCACCCCTTGTCCGGGGATGAGCACGCGCACCGGCTTCGCCTCACGCGCATCGGCGTACGCTTCGAGGGCCAGCGCGTACGACTGCCAGCTCCCGTTCTCCAACACGAGGGTCCCTGCGTCGTACTCGCGCTCCACGCGCTGCGTGCCCGCTTCGACGACCACGCGATGCGCGGCGCGGTCGATCGTCAGGGTGAACTTTGTCCCCGCGAGCACGATCTCGCTCAAGAGAGTGCGGCCGTCGTCTCGGTAGCGCTCGCGACCGATCTCTCGGCCGCCCGCGTACGCCACGAGCACGCCGTCGCGCAGCGGCGTGGTCGCCGCGGGGGGGGCCTCGGCGGACGACCCCTCCGTGGAATCGGTGAGCGGATCTGTCGGCTGCCGCATGCTCACCGGCGCACCACCACAACCAAAGAGTGCCGCCGACACGGCAATGAGAGACGCGATGCGGTTCGGGCCATACATCGATGGAGGGTGCACCGATGGCACCAGGGGTGCCACCTCGTTTTCTCACCAAAGCGACCCACCTTCGCTCACGACGAGCGACCCACGCGAAGACGAGGCTTCGAGCCCGTCACCGGAGGCTCGCCGGGTCTCGGCACGGCCCCGAATTGCCGACGGCCGTCCCGGGGGAGCTTGCCCCGGGGGGAGGATCCTACCCGAGCAATGCCGGTGCACGGTGCGCCGGCAACCCAAAGGAGGTCGATCTGCTCGTCCTGACCACCGTGGCCGTGGATCGACACCTCCGCGGGTTGTTGCGACGATCATTCGGCCCGTTCGAGGACGCGTCGTTCCCACGCGCCGAGCGCAGCGGCCGCTTCGTAGGTGCTCTGCAGGAAGTCGAGGAGGGCGGCGTCCGGGTCTCGAGCCGTGCGCACGGCCTCGTAGGGTAGGACGAACTCGCGCAAGGCGTCGTGATAGTAGGCGCCGGCGGGACGCACGGCGTGCTCCCGAAAGCCCGCGGGCTCAGGATACGCATACGAGTAGAAGGCCGCCTCGCCCAAGCCAGTGCCGGGCCAGAACCCGGCGCTCGAGACCTCGTGCGAGTAGGCCTCTTCCATCACCCAGTCCGCGCAGTTCGGCGCTCCGCCGGGATGCATCGGAGCGGTCCGCCCCGAGAAACGGGTGACCGCGAGATCGAAGGCGCCCCAGAAGAAGTGGACGGGGCTCACCTTCCCCACGAACCGGGCGCGAAACACGGTGAAGACCCGGTGCACCTGGAGCAGCGCCCGCCAGAAGCGAGCCGCCGGCTCGGGGTCGTAGGCGGCGTGTTGGTGATCTTCGAAGAACGGCCAGATGGGGGGCGGGATCTCCACCGGCATCGGCCAGATGGGCGTCTTTACCTCGAGCTCGTCGAGAGCGCGCATGATCCGCCCGTAGAACTCGGCCACCGACATCGCCCGGAGCGCGAACGACCGGTGCTCGCCCTCCGAGGTGCGAATCCGAGCGCGGTGGTCGACGAAGTCGAAGTCGATCTCGAACGCACGAGGCCCGTGGTGCATCGTGGACGTGGAGAGCCCGGACGAGGTCACGTAGAGCGGAACGTGCCAGGAGTGGTTCGTCCAGGGGCTCCGGGCGAGCCGAACTTTCCCGACGATCTGCGACCACAGGTGCAGGGTCTCGCACGTGTCGGCCCACTCCTCCAGCGGCGGCAATGACGGCCAACCATTCATGAGGCGGAGGCTAACCGAAGAAGGTCGCCAGGCGAACAACGTTCGTCGGCGAGACGACGAAGACCGCGAGCGGCCTCCCGTCGAGCCGGCCCTAAGGGTACCCGCGGTTCCATCTCGGGGCGGCCTGACATTCGGTCCCGCAGAGATGACAGTTGTCCGTCGAAGGCCTCGGAGGTTCCCGGCACGGCGCCTTCGGGTGGTCACCTTGTTGGCCCGCATCCTGCTTCCTTCCGTCCGATGGGTGAGCGACGGGGGGCGGCGCTGGCCGTCATTGGGCTGCTACTCTCGGCGTGCGACGCCGAGACGGGGGACCTCCGGCCTCCCAGGACCGAGACGAGCGGCGACCGGCTGAGGGCGGTGTTCGCGGAGGCGGGCGAGGATCGGGCCTTCCTTCACTTCCTCGACCTCGAGACCGGGGTCCGCTGCCTCCCCGGTCCGGACGATCTCACCGGGGGCCCCGATCGCTGCTGGCCGATCCCTCTGGTCAAATCCTGAGGGATTCGCCCGGCCAGGCCGCCGACGGCACCCCGCTCGCCTTCGTCGACGGGGAGGACTCCTGCCCTCGCTTCGTGTCGGTCCCGGGCGGCGCCGACCCCGGGTGTACCGAGCCGGTCGCCGAAGAGGGCCTTTGCGGATGGGACCGGCCCGGCGAGGTCTTGGTCTTCGAGGAGCTGTCCCCTCTCGCCGACGGGCCCCCACCGTCTCGACATACGCGGTGGGGGAGCGGTTGGAGTCCGGCGTGCTGTACGGTCGGGGGGCCAGGCGAGGCGGCCAGGCCTTTCCCGTCGTCACCCGGTTTCGCCGCCTCGAGCGACGCCCTGCCGACGAGCTCCCCGAGGTCGCGATCGCGATCGAATGATCGCGTGATGGGCTGGACGCCTGGGACGTGACCGCGCGTCATCGACGGCACCGAGTCTGGGGCTTCCCCTCTTGCGGTGGCTCAAACCATGGTTGGATCCAGCGCGATGTTGCTGACCCAGCGGGAGGTCGACCCTCTTCCTCTTCGGCATATCTTTTTCATCGAATGGAGCCCGGAGCTTCAAGCAGCAGCGCGGCCGCCTCGATGGAGGCGACCTGCCCATGATGGATGTTCGTTTGCCCACCCCCGAGCTGGCGTCCCGGCTTCGAGGGGGCGCTGCCGCCTTCCAAGGGGCGCTGCCCTTTCCCCACCTCGTCATGGACGGTTTTCTCGAGCCGGAGCTGGCCCGGGCCGCGGCGGCGGCTTTTCCTCCGAGGGAGGCCGAGATTTGGCGCAGGTTTCGGCTCGAGAACTCGGAGAAGCTCGCTTGCACCAACCCCCAGGTCATGCCCGACGCACCCCGCGCCATCCTCGCGGCGCTGAATGGCCCAAAGATGCTGGCGGCGCTCGAAGCTCTCACCGGGATCGAGGGGCTCGTAGCGGACGCGAACCTCTTGGGGGGCGGCATGCACATGATCACGCGGGGGGGCTTTCTAGAGGTCCACGCGGACTTCAACGTGCACCAGGACAACCCCAGCTGGGACCGGCGCTTGAACCTACTTTTGTACTTGAACGAGGGCTGGGACGAGGCATGGGGCGGCCATCTCGAGTTGTGGGAGCGGGACATGAGCGCTTGCGCCCATCGGATCACGCCGCTGTTCAACCGAATGGTCGTGTTCGAAACGTCGAGCGACTCCTTTCATGGGCATCCTGACCCGATTCGGTGCCCGCCCGGCGTCACGCGGCGCTCCCTAGCCGTCTACTACTATACGGAGCGCCCCGTTCCTGCGTCGGCGAAAGACATGCACAGCACCTTGTATCGGATGCGACCCGAGGACGCGACGGTGTGGCGCCGGTTGAGGCATGCCTACCGAGGC
Source organism: Myxococcota bacterium (assembly GCA_036788295.1). GTDB lineage: Bacteria > Myxococcota > Kuafuiibacteriia > Kuafuiibacteriales > Kuafuiibacteriaceae > JAHQVK01. The sequence goes on along the minus strand of DAIQNR010000175.1, from coordinate 1,049 downwards.
CTCGAGACGGCCGTCCGCGAGCGCCTCGGCCGGGGGCAGTGAGAACGAAGATGGAGAAGAACGATCTCAAGAACAAGCTGCGTGGGCGGCTTCAGCCCGTCCCGACCTCGCGGGGGACATCGTGGGGGTTCGGCCGGGGCGGCGCAACCAGGTGAGCCTTCAGTATTGGTTCATGGACTGGATCGAGCGCCAGAATGGCTTCGCCCGCGGCTTCAGCCCAAAAAACGTGTACTTCGAGTTCGGCGTGGCCTCGGGCCGCAGCCTGCTCGAGCACATCCACGCGGTGAAATCCTACTGCGCGCACCGGCACGCCAGAGCGGGAGTTTCGCATCGCGATCTTCGACAGCTTCGCTGGCCTCCCGCCGAAGACCGACACCGGCGATCGCCATGTTGCGTGGTCCGAAGGCCAGTTCGCCAACGGCCGCGCCGACATCGAGGCAAAGATCGAGGCCGCGGGCTTTCCCCTCGAGCAGGTGGAGATCGTGGAGGGCTTCTTCGACAAGAGCCTCACCCCGGAGCTTCGGGAGAGCTTCGAGGCCCGTGGACTTCGCCCCTCCATCGTGGACCTCGACGTGGACTACTATTCTTCGACCAAGCAAGCCATGGATTGGATGCTTCCGCTCCTATCCTCGGGGTGCGTGTTCTATTTCGATGACTACTGGGCGTTTCATGGCCACCCGGACATGGGCCAGGTGCGATTCATCCGGGAGTTCAACGAGTCGGGCGAAGGCCACCTGGTGGCCTGCGACATCTTTGGCCGCGAGCACCAGACGTACCTTTTCAATCGGCCGACCTGGGAGTGGGTCTGAGCCCGGCCACCTCCGCCCCCTCTTCAGTGCCGACTCGCCCGAGCCGCTCTATCCGCGGCCGCGGACCCTCGCGCGTGGAAAGGTGGTCCTCGAGGAGGACGCCGATACGGCCAATCTAGGCGTCGGGCTCGACCCCGAGGGCCCGGAGCCTCTCGATGAGCGCCTGGGCCCTCGCCTCGGCCAAGTCCGCGCGCTCTCGCTCCGACTCCGCGCGCTCTCGCTCCGACTCCGCGCGCTCTC
>DAIQNR010000174.1:0-8152 GCA_036788295.1 Myxococcota bacterium | reverse complement strand
GAACAAAACAGCGACGGCTCTCGAACTCTTCATCGACGAATCTGCCCTTTGCCGCGGACGACGAACTTCTCGGCGGTGAGCTCCCGAACCGACATGGGCCCGTAGGCGTGCATGCGGCTGGTCGAGATCCCGAGCTCGGCGCCAAGGCCGAGCTCGCCCCCGTCGTTGAAACGCGTGCTCGCGTTCCACAATACGCAGGAGGCATCGACCGCAGCGATGAAGCGCTCCGCCGCCTCGTCGTTTTCGGTGACGATCGCGGCCGAGTGGTGGGTGCCGTGCCGGTCGATGTGGTCGAGCGCGGCGGTCAGGCTCGGGACCGTTCGGACGGCGAGGATGAGGTCCTGAAACTCGGTGTCCCAGTCCGCGCTCGTCGCGGCGCTCGCCTCGATCCGATGGCGGGAAAGCGCGGCCCGGGCTGGCTCGTCGGCGCGAATCTCGACCCCGCGGGCGGCGAGCCGAGGTCCGAGCGCGGCGAACAGGGGCTCGAGCACCCGCTCGTGAACGAGCAGCGTCTCCATCGCGTTGCAGACCCCGGGCCGCTGGACTTTGGCGTTCTCTGCGATGTCCGCCGCCATCCCGAGGTCGGCGGCCGCGTCCACATAGACGTGGCACACGCCCTGGCCGTGGCGGATCACGGGGACCCGGGCGTGCTCGTCCACGAGCCGCATCAGGCCTTCTCCGCCCCGCGGGATCACGAGGTCCACCCGCCCGGCCGCGCCGAGCAGGGAGATGACGTCCTCCCTCGTCGATTCGGCGAGCACGCCGACGAGGTCCTCCGGAAATCCCGCCTCGGCCAGGCCCGCTCGCACCGCGGCCCCGATCGCCCGGTTCGACGCCGAGGCCTCTTTGCCCCCCCGGAGCACCACCGCGTTGCCGGACGCGACGGCCAGGGCGGCGCACTCGGCGGTGACGTTCGGCCTGGCCTCGTACACGACCGCGATGACGCCGAGCGGCACCCGACGCCGGAACACCTCGATGCCGCTCGGACCGGTGCCGACCGGAGTCTCTCGGCCGAGCACATCGGGCTGCTCGGCCACCGAACGGACCGCTGCCGACAGCTGGGCTGCCCGATCCGGCCCGAGGCGGAGGCGGTCGGTGAGCGCGGGGCCGAGGTCCGACCGGCTGACGTCGAGCGCGTTGGCGGCGAGGATCTCGTCCCGGGCTCGGTCGAGCGCGTCGGCGACCGCGGTCAGGGCCCGCCTGCGATCCTCCGGCCCGAAACGTCGGGCGGTACGGAGGGCCTGCGCAGCCCGATCGAGGGCGGCGTCGACAACGGCGGTCATCCTCAGAAGGTAGCAGCCGGCTCCGTGTCCGGCGACTCCGCTGCTTGGCTGCGGGGCGCCGGATCCTTCGGCAGCACGCGATCGAGGAAGACCCGGAGCGTCTCTTGGTAGTCGTCCCTGGGGGGAAGGTCGTTGTGCGAGCCCCCCGGAAACACCTCGAGCTGCTTGTCGGGCCCCGGCGCTCGCCGAAACAGCGCCCGGGCCATGTCCGGGTGCGCCACCCGGTCCTCGGCGCCAGCGAACACGAGCAGCGGCCGGTCCATCGACGCGATCCGAGCGAGGTTGTCTTCGGCCCGAAGCGCATCGGCCACATCGAATCGGAGCAGGGGGCGGGTCCACCACGGCGTGAGGTGGCCGAGCAGGTCCTCGGCCCTGGTGACCGGGGTCTCGAGCACGACCGCGGCGGACGGCCGCTGGCTCGCCACCCACAGCGCGACGAAGCTGCCGAGCGACTGCCCGAACAGCACGATGCGATCCGGGGCAAAACCCCGCCCGGTGAGGTGGTCGTACACGGCGATTGCGTCCGCCTTCATCGCGGCGACGCTCGGCTCCCCGTCGCTCTCCCCGTAGCCCCGATAGTCGTAGGTGAACACGTCCGCCGGCTCCCGCGCGATGCCTTGAAGGATGTCGTGGCCGTTCACCATCAAGTAGCCGTTGCCGCCGAAGTAGAGGATCGTGCCCCGGCTGCTCCGGCGCCGAAGGTGCCACGCGGAGACCTCGACCCCGGGCTCCACCTCGATCCGCATCGTCTGGCGCTTTACGCCCAGGTCCGAGAGCTGCCGGTCCGAGACGGTGCGCTTGGCGTCGAAGGCGTTTCGCTCCTCGATCTCGATGCGCATGCACCCGCTCGCCAGCGCGAGCAGCAAGATCATCCCTCGCATGGAGGGCGGAACTAGCCGTGTCGGTCCAAAAACTGCGAGAAAAGAGCCGCGTCAGCGGCTCTCGAGCCGCCAGCGGCGCCCGTGGCGAGCAAAGACGAGCTCTCCCCCCACCGATTCGAGCGCTTCGAGGTCGGGGAGGATCCACCGCCGGCGTGGGTCCAAAGCGGTCAGGGTGAGGCCGTCGTGCACGTAGAGCCGGCCGCCCACGAGCGCCCACCGCCGGGGTGGAGCAGAGAGCGCCGTCCGGGCGAGCCGGCGAAGCGTCGCGGGCGCCACCCGGTGAACGGCGGCGTCGGTCAGCACCAGCCACTCGGCGCCGGCGTCGAGCACGTCGAGCACCGGACCGCCGAACGGGCCATCCGGGCGCGAGAGTTCCTCGGCCTTCCCGTCCGGCCGCGCGAGCGGGTCCGGCGGGCCGGTGGGCGCGGGCGTGATCCCCAGGGCGGCGAGGCCTTCGAGCAGCAGCTCCGTCCACGGGGCCTCGGGGGGCAGCCGAGCCAGAAGGTCGAGGTGCAGACGGGCCGCGTCCTCGGCGCCGAGCTGCCTCGCCGCTCGAGCGAGAACCCACCGGGCCCCGAGATCCTCGGGGGACCGGAGGAGCATCGCCTCCGCCGCGGCCCGGGCGTCCTTCGGGCGGTTTCCAGCGAGCGCCGCCGTCGCGAGGTCCCGCCGGGCGGTCTGGGCGAGGGCGAGCGCCTCAGGGGTCTCCGCGTTCGGAAAGCCGAGGATCGCTCCACCGTCGAGCAGCGCCGCCGAGAATTCGGGTCCGAAAGCGAGCTTGCGGATCGGTCCGTCGGCGATCGGCCCGTCGGCGATCGGTCCGTCGAAGCGGACCTCGAGCCACTGCCGGCCACCTTGCAGATCGATACCGATGATTCGGTCGGTCAGCGCGACGAGCAGCCGATCCCCTCGGACCGCGGCCGCCCGGACCGGGCCGGCGAGCGCCCCTCTCGCCTCCACGTCTCCAAACGGCCCTCGGGCCACCCACCGGCGGCCCCGCCCCTCGAAGTGGACCACCCCGGCGTAGCCCCGCGACAGAAGCGGGCCTTCCCCGGGCCAGCTGCTTTCCCCCTTCACCGGGTCGAGCCAAGTGACCCGCGACCGCCCGACCTCGAGCACGACGAGCCGCTCTCCGAGGCCTACCGGAGGCCACGCGACGCCAGCGAGGCCTGGGAACCAGGCCCGAGGTGCAGAGAGGCCCAGGTCGAGCTCCACCAGGGCATCGGCGCCGACCGCCGCCCACAGCCGCCCCCTCGCGGTCGCGACCAGCGGTCCGCTCAGCGGGGATCCGACGATGATCGGCCGCTCTCGCGATCCGTCGGCGAGCCGGAATCGACCGACGCTTCGGTCCAGCGGAACCGCGAGCACCGCCCCCGCGAGCACCGGCCCGGCGACCGCCGGGTCACGGAGCGGGGTGGACCAGAGGATCCGCCCGTCCTTCGCGTCCACCGCGAGCACCGCCTCGGAGCCGGCGACATAGATCCGCTCGCCTCGGGCCACCGCTTCGGGATGGGCGCCGTGGAGCTCGAGGCGCCACCGCTTGGCCCCTTCTGGGCCGAAATGAAGGAGCTGGTCCTCGCTTGCGACCACCAAGCCGTCGTTCACGGCGACCGGGGTCGGCTCGGCCCGGCCGACCGCGGCTCGCCACCGGGTCCGGCCGCTCGCCGGGTCGAGCGCGAGCAGGGTGCCGCCGGCGAAGGCGAGCAGCTGCCCATTGACCCACGCGATCGACGACGGGGCGCAGGTGGCCGTGGGCGCAAATCGCCACGTCGGCATGGAGCCCCCCGTCTCGAGGCTCTGAACCACGTCCCGAAGCCTCGGCAGGGCGTCGTTGGGCCGACCGGCGTTCACCGAGGCGAGCGCCCGTGCCCATCGCTCCGCCGGCGGACCGGTGGGCCGGGCCCGCTCGAATCGGACCAGCCGAGGGAGCAGGCCGCCGGTGGCCGCGCCCGCTGCCTGCAGCGCGCCTTGCGGATCCCCCGCGCATGCCCGCTCGAGCGCAGGCCCGTTCGGGGCTCGGTGGGCAGGGGCGAGCGGCGCCGACGGGGGCCAGACCGCCTCGAGGGCGGCGTCCGGGTCCGGTCCGGCCCCCTCACGGTCGCCGAGCCGAGCCACGATCCGCGAGCCGGTCCTCGACAGGGACAGCGACGTCGCCTCCGGGTTCGGTTCGCCGGCGGAGACGACCACCCCGGGCGTCGCCTCGAGCCGGGCGAGAACGGCCGCGTACAGCGCGCAGTCCGCCTCCTCCGGAACCACGATCCAGGTCGCTGGCGGCAGCGCGGGAGGAAGGAGGGTGAGGAGGAGCAGGGGCCACGGCACCGCGCCTGGGACCTACCACCGCGAACGGGCCCGGGACAGCCTCGATGCCCCCCCAGCGCCGGATCGCAGGCCCAAAATCCAGTCCGCGCGCCTCGAGTGGCGGCCGAGACGCGAGGCTCGCCCTTCGCCGGTCCGAGCCGCTTTTCCGGACCGCCGGCCAGGGGCAAGCTGCGGCCATGCTCTCTATTGGGCTCTGTTTGTTGCTCGGCGCTCCGGCCACCCCGGCGGTGGTCGCGGCCGCGTCCGGTCCGGTGACGGTCACGGAGCCGCGCCAAAACCCGAAACCGGCGAGCGTCGGGGCGACCCTCCCCGAGGGGACCCGGGTGCGCACCGGGGAGGGCGGCGCCTGCACGCTGCGGCTGGCCGACGGGACCGAGCTGAGGCTTCGGGCCCACGGCGATCTGCGGGTTCAGGCCGGTCCGAGCCGGTCCGGCGTGCTCCTGTCCTTGGGCCGGCTGTGGACGAGGGCGGTCCGAAAAAGCGGCGAGGGGTCCGGGTTCGAGGTTCGCACCGCCAATGCGGTCGCCGGGGTCCGCGGCACCGAGTTCGAGGTGGGCGTCGCTCCGGACGGCTCGGTCCGGGTCGTGGTGCAGGAGGGCCGAGTGGCGGTGTCCAGCGAGGGCGGTCGGTCCGCGCTCGTCGGCCCGAAGCGCCGCGCGGACGCCGACCCCATCGGCCGGCTGTCCACCGGCTCCGGGGGCGCTTCGGAGCGAGATTGGGAAGTCTGGTTGCGAAAGCGAGCTTTCGAGGCAGAGCAGCGCAGCCTGCGGATCGCCGAGCACCTGAAGGGCCGCCTCGATCGCCGCCTCGCCAAGGTCGAAGAGCTGCGGAAGCGGCAAGGCGACCTGCGATCCAGGCTGAAGCGTCTCCCCGAGGGTCCCGCGGGCCGAGCGGAGCGGATTCGGCTCACCGAGGAGATCGAGCAGGTCGCGGACAGGCTCGCGAGCATGGAGGGGCGAGTTCAGGCCGTTTTGGATACTTTTGAGCGGTGGGGCGGGGAGGCCGCGGGCCGCGATGGACCCGACGCCGAAGCCCTCGGCGCCCTCGCGAGGGACGCGCGGAGCGTCGCCGCAGGCTTCGCCGACCTCGCGGAGGAGGGGACCGATCTGGGCGAGGAGGCCATGGACGAGATGCTCGAAGAGATGCGCCCGCTGAAAGACACCTTGCGCGATCGCAAGAGCGCCCGTGAGGAGCTCTTGGATTCTCCCTGAGGCTGTGCAACAGCGATTGCGCATCGATTCAGGGCAGCAGAGTGGGTTCATCGGGGGCGCCTGGTGCGGATCGGGTTCGGATCGGCGGTTTCGGGGTCGATCCTGCCGTTCGACGCCGTGAGCGCAGAATTCCACGTCATTTCATGGGTTTTCGAGGGTTCAACGCGCGCCGGACCCGAAAATTCGCACCGAAACCAACGATTCGAGACGATCTGCCATTGCGGGGTCATCGGCCTTCGGCTACGGTCCGCCGCGAATCCGGCGCCTACCGCGCCGTTTGGAGGTTTGGATGGCTACCAAGAAGACCCCTGCGAAGAAGAAACCCCTCGAGATGCTCGTCGTGCAGTCGAAGGTGAAGGAGTACATCAAGAGCGCGGAGATGATGTGCGCTTCTGACCTGATCGACGCGCTCAACGAGGAGATCGCGCGACTGCTGGACAAGGCGGTCGAGCGAGCGAAAGAGAACAACCGAAAGACCGCCCGGGCGAGCGACATCTAGAGAAGATGGGTTCCCGGCGCATACCGGGGACCATCGAAGCGCCGCAGCCGTCCACTGAGCCGGCCTCTCTCACCATGGGTGCGGGGGAGCCGAGCCAAAGGACGGTTGCGGGCTTCTTCGAGCACGCGTGTCGAGCACGCGTCTCGAGACTTCGGCGCAAAAGCGCATCCTGAAAACCGAGCATCCCCCGGTTCGCTCCCGCTGGCGTTCCTCGAGGGCCCCACGCTGCTAGAGCACCGAACGGGTTGGAACGGCGCCTTCAGGCGAAGGATCCTGTGTTCCTGGCCGTCCGGCGGCGGACTGAGGCTACTCCCCGTAACCGACGGAGCCGCCCCTCGAGGGTCGCCGCAGGCGACCGGACGGCCAGGGACGCAGGAAACGAGCCTGGGGCGTTGGTAGAGCCCGATCGGTGCTCTAGAGCGCGCGGTCGCCTTGGGTTGACGGCGTGCGTTCCGCGGACCCACAGTCCGGAGGCATGCGGTTTCGGCTGAAGCGGCGGGTGAAAAAGATGAACGTCTGCACCCGGTGCGAGGCGACGATGGACCGGCGGACCGCGATCCCAGAGGGCGCGGGCCGAAGGTACTGGGGGGACGTCGAGCCGTATGTGTACGTCGGCGACGCCGAGATCCACCATTTCATCTGCACCGCTTGCGGGAATCTCACCGCGATCCAGTTCCGCGAAGCGGCCTGAGCCGGGCCATGCGTCGTCCACCGGTCGGCCCAACTCGAGGCTTCGCGGCCCCTCCACCGGCTCCGGAAACCGAGAGCCAGCCCGCAGCCGCGCCGGCGAGAGGCTCGCTCCCGTCGCTGGACGAGGCCGTTGCGTTCTCCCCGCCTCTTTCTCCCTCTCCTCTATTCGAGCCAACGCCGGCGGCCCCCACCCACTTCGGCGACTTCACCGACGGGGCCGCGGTTTTCCACCTGGCCGAGCGCATGGCGCGACCGGGGCCGGATCGAGCGGGCACCATCGAGGCGCTCGCGGGCCTGCTCGAGGGGCTCCCGGACCGGCGGCGGGCGCGGAGGCTGCTTCGGCAGCTGTTCGAGCTCGAGCGGCTCGGGGACATCTATCCGCTCGAGCTGCTCGAGCGGCTGCTCGAGCGAGGAGAGCTCCCGCTGCCGAGGTGCGCCCCGGGCGAGCTCGTGCTGAACCGCCGCTTCCTCACGTCTCGGCTCTTCGACGTGGAGTCGCCGATCCCGATCGAGGTCCCGCTCGCGGCGCGGGTCCGCGGCTTTGCCCTCGCCGGCGGTCCCACGCCCGGTTATTGCTTCGCTCCTGGCCCTCCTGGCCGCTACGTGCTCGAATTCGGGGACGCTGGGCGCTTCGACGTGCTCGTGCTCGGCGTCGTCCGGGGGGCGGAGTGGGTGGACCGCATCCGGGTATGGGTGGAGGCGGCGCCCGATCCGATGGTGTAGTGGTATGAAGCACCGGGACCCGCCCTCGGAGTTCGAAGAAGCCATGCGTCACAGCCCACGACCGACCGCTCACCCTCTGCTTCTCGCGCTCTTCGCCGCATCCGCTTGCTCGGATCCGGTCGAGCCCGGCGACGGTCCGGATCCGGTCGACGCCGGGCCTTCGGCGCCCGACGCCCGGGTGCTGCCCCCGAGGGATGCCGGCGAGAGCACCGGTCCGGCGCCGACGCTGACCCGGGTGACACCGGCGACCGGCTCCGTCGAGGGCGGCACCAGGGTGACGCTCCGGGGAACCGCGTTCGAAGAGCCGATCGAGGTGTGGTTCGGCGCCGAGCGGGCGCCGAGCGTGGCCCAGCTCGACGCGCAGACCGTGGCCGCCACCACGCCCCCCGGTTCGCTCGGTCCGGTCTCCGTTCGGGTGGGGACCGCCTCGGGTGTGGCCGAGCTCCCGAACGCGTTCACGTACGTTCGCGAGCTTCGGCTCGACGCGGTCGAGCCCCGCCGCTTGCCCGACGTCGGCGGGGAGCCGGTCACCGTCCGGGGGCGGGG
>DAIQNR010000173.1:0-8189 GCA_036788295.1 Myxococcota bacterium | reverse complement strand
CCGCTGGACCGAGGTCTCGAAGCGGGGGCCCCCGGTCCGCTTCGAGCAACTCGAGGCGGTTCGCCCGACCCGGCTCCGCGTTCGCTTCGTCGCTTCCGGCTTTCGCGGCGACTGGGTGGGAGAGCTCGAGGCGGCGGGAGATCGGGGCACGCGCCTTGGTTTTGAAGAGGTCGTCACGATCGATCACCCGCTGATGCGCGCACTTTCCCGGATCTTCTTTCGGCCTCAACAGGTGCTCGAGGGCTATGTGACCGACCTTCGGCGCGCGGCGCAGGTGGTGAAGCCGTCCTGAGGGGCGAAGGGGTGCACGCATCTCTGGATTGCCGGTTGCCGTCACGCCCATGCTCGAGGTTTTGCCCCCCTGCTCGCCCGGTCAGAGCAGGGCTGCCCTTGACAGGCCTCGTCCGTTTGCTGGAGTCTGGGCGTGGCACGCGCACTGGCGGGTTTGTTCGTCTGCAACAGACCGAGGCCCTCGGCCTGCCGGTTTTGTCGCTCTGCGACAGACCCAAGCCCTAGACCGCCCTAGACCGGGTTGGGCGCGAGCCAGAAAGGTCACGAATGAGCATGCCATTCAATCTGTTCAGCCTCGCTCCCTCGCGCCGCGTCGGTTTCGCACCGTCTCTGCTTGCCGCGGTCTTCTTCGTCGCTTCGCTCGCCCCTTCTGGGGCTCTCGCTCAGGTCCCGGAAGCTGAGGGGAGCAAGGGCGACCCGGGGTCCATCCAGGCCCAGCAGAAGCAGATGATGGAGCTGCAAGAGGTCCAGCAGGAGCTGGACAAGACCCGCGAGCAGGCCCTGGCGAAGCCGGCCCTGGCCAAGAAACGCGACGATTTGCAGGGGAAGATCGAAGCGGCCATGGCGAAGGAGAACCCGAAGGCCGAGAAGCAGTTGAAGCGGTTCGAGAAGCTGCGCGGGGAGTTCGATGCTGCCAACGAGGCGGGTAACCAGGAGCGCGCGCAGGCGCTCGCGGGCGAGCTCCAGACGCTCGGCGTGTCTCTTCAGCAAACCCAGGCGAAGGTCATGAAGAATGAAAAGATCAACTCCGCCGCGACGTCCTTTCAGCAGGATCTCCTCGCACAGATGAAGAAGCTGAACCCGAAGACCGAGCGACTCCTGGCCCGGGCCCAGACTCTCTCCCAGAACCTCCGCGGGGACGCCGCGATGACGCCGCCAAGCCCTTAGCCTCGAGTCTCCACGCACATTTTCGAAAGAAAAGTGCACGGCCGGTGAGGGAATCGGGCGGCGTTCGGCGCTGTACCGCTCATGAGAACGACAAGAGCGCCTAGCGTCGTCGCTTTGGGAGCCCTGCTCGCCTGTGGCGGGGGCCCATTGGACGGGGAGGGGGAGGAAAACTGTTCGCCCGAGCTGGACCGGGATTCGGACGGGCTCGATGACTGCACCGAGCTCGAGCTCGGCACCCATCCTGGCCTCGCCGACACCGACGGCGATGGATTCGGGGATGCCGAGGAGGTCGCGAACTGGGATCGGTTCGGCGGAAACCACCTTCGATTCAACCCGCTCGTGGCCGACACGCCGCGGATCCACGTTCGACAGCTCGGAACGCCGGTCATCCAGCTGTTCGCCACCACCGAGCGCATGGGGACGATCACCCGGGGGCTCGACGAAGAGCGCGCACAGGCGGTCGAGAAGACGACCTCCCGCGGACGGACCAACGTCCACCGGATCGAGGAGCAGCACGCCGTCAACGTCAACGGCGAGCTGAAGCGGAGAGGGCCGATCACGACCGGTCGGGTCTCGGCGTCGTACGACTACCAGCACAACGACACCACCACCGACACGACCTACTGGAACGAAACCGAGGTTGCCACGAACCGGGAGCGGGTTCGCGAGTACTACGAGATCGTCGAATCGGAGTCGGTGACCACCACCGGGGGCGAGATCAAGGTTCTGCTCGGGATCCTGAACGACGGCGACGTCAGCTACACCCTGAACAACATGGAGCTCGCCGCGTTCATGGACAACCCCCGCCGCCCTGGCGACCTCATCTCGGTGGGAACCCTCCGGCACGACGGTCCTCTGACGTTCACCCCCGACCCGCTCGGCCCCGGCGCAAACCTCGACGACGGCAGCTACACTCCGTTCAACTTCAGCTACCGAGCGGACGGCAACCCCCAGGAGATCAGCCGGATCCTCGAGCAATCCGACCGGTTGGTGCTGCAACCCACGAACTTCGCTCTCACCGGCCAGCGCCCGGACGTGGACTTGAACCTCGCCGCCCAGAACGTTCGGGCTCGGACGGCGGAGGTCATCATCGATTTCGGAGGTCTGGGGGTCCGCCAGGTCGAGCGCTACCGGGTGGCCATCGACACGGGGGGCAACTCCAGCATCGGCTTCGATACTTTGATGCGCCAGCGGCTCAACATCTCGTATGCGTTCGGGGAGACCGACTTCGAAGGCGCTCGGTTCTCCGGGCTGGTGTCGGTCCGCGGCGTCGCTGCCAACGCCCAGACCCGCAGCTACTGGCTGGTCGCGCGGACCTTCACTCCCCCAGGGAGCCCCGCCGGTACGCTCGAGACCACGCTGTACGATGTCTTCGACGCCGGCTACGCGAGCTCCGACCTCGAGATCACGAAGGGCGACGTGCTGCACATGGTGTACGTGACCGACACCGACCTCGACGGCCTCAGCGATCGGCTGGAGCAGCTGCTGGGCACCAACCTGGAGGTGGCGGACACCGATGGCGACGGGCTCGACGACGCGCTCGAACACTACGGGTGGTTCACCAATCTCGAGAGCCCGCCGTGCGATGTGGGCGACGAGCTCGTGTTCGTGACCTCGGACCCGAGGCTCGCCGACACCGACGGCGATGGGATCGACGATGGAGCCGAGTTCTCCGCATGCACCAATCCAAGAGGTGAGATCCAAGTCTCCGCCGGCGCCGATCGAGTCGTGGCGCTCGGGAGCCGGGTCGCCCTCCGGGCGAGTTTGGCGAACGTCTTTGACGACGCCGCGGTGCGGACGACCTGGACCCAGATCGAGGGCCCGCCGGTAGGCATGCTCCCGGCGCAGGCGCTCATCGAATTCGACGTCCCGCCCGAGGTCTCGACGCTCGTGTTCCGGGTCCACGCGGTCGATACCGGGCGGGGCGGGCAGATGACTTCGGACGATGTCCGAATCATCGTGGTCCCGGACCCGGGCGCCGCCTTGTTCGTGGACCCCGATGACGGGCGGGACTTCGAAAACGATGGATCCCCGGACGCGCCGATTCGCACCATCGAGCGGGCCATGGAGCTGTCGGCTTCGCGGTCGCGGGTCGACCTCTTCATCCGGCGCCCGGAGCAGACGCCGGTGGTTCAGCTCGATGCCACGCTGGAGCTCCCCGGCAATATGAACCTATTTGGTGGGTTCGGACCGAACTGGGTCCGGGACGCCGACGGCGCGCCCACACCGATCCGGGTGGCGGCTTCGGTCGCGGTTGCCGCGCGGGAGCGGGAGGCTGAGCTCGTCCTCAGCGGTCTGTCCATTTTGGCCGCTCCTCCGGAGGGCGGCGAGCAGGACTCGGCCGCGTTGCTCGTCGAGCGGGCCGGCGCGGTGAAGCTCGACCGGGTTCGGCTTCAGGGAGGCGACCTCACGGCGCCGGCTTCGGTGCTCGCCGAGGGGAGCGCGACTTTTGTCGCCGGTTCGAGCCACGGCGTCCGGGCGGTCGAGGTGACCCGGCTCGAGATCGACCGGAGCGCCCTGGCGGCAGGAAAGGGCGCGGACGGACCCCGCGGCTCTGCTGGCGCCGCCGGCGCGACAGGGAGCCGCGGCGGCAACGCGACGGGCCGCTCCGGCGGCGGCGGCGGCGATGGGAACGGCAACGGCATGGCCGGTGGCCGGGGCGCGACGGCGACGGCGCGGTCGGTGTGCACCGGCGGGAGCGCCGGGTCCGCCGGCGGCTCGAGCGCAGGGGTCAGCGGAGGTAGCGGCGGCTCCGCGGGGGCCGCATCCCTCCCGTTTCCTTTCGTCACCTGTCAAATGACTGGCGCAGGGGATGGCGGGAGCGTGAGCCGTGCGCCCGGAGGCGGCGCCGTGGGGACGCCGGCCGAGACCTCGCTCGCGATCGGCGCCGACGGCCGGTTCGTGCCCGCGTCGGGGAGCCGCGGCGCGCGCGGGGCCGGGGGCGCGGGAGGCGGGGGCGGCGGCTCCGGCCCCGGGGCCGACACCGATGACGGCGGTGGGGGCGGCGGCGGCGGCGAGGGTGGCGGCGGCGGCGAAGGGGGCGCGGGCGGCCGGGGAGGCGGCAGCTCGTTCGCGCTGCTGGTGAAGGAGGTCGCCTTCACCAGGGTGAGCGCGTCGAGCCTGTCGAGCGCGGTCGGCGCGACCGGCGGCGGCGGGGGCCGCGGGGGCGCGGGAGGCTCGGGCGGCGCCGGAGGATCGGGCGCGGACGTGGGGATCCGGCGGGGCGGCGACGGCGGCCGGGGCGGACCAGGCGCAGCGGGCGGGATCGGCGGGGGCGGCGCCGGCGGACCGGTCGCCGGCTTGGTCGCCCAAGGCGCCTCCCAGGTCTCTTTGCAGGACGTCTCGATCACGACCGAGAATGCAGGCGAGGGCTTGGGTCCGAACCGGGGCGGGGGCGGCTTCAACTATGGCGTCTTTCTCGACGACGGAGCGGCGATCGAGCAGGCGACCGATGTCCGGTACCAGCTGGGGTCGGCCGGCTCCGGGGCCCCCCCGGCGGCGCCGAGCAACCGAGCCGAGTAGGATTGCAGTCGTTCCCGCCCACCCCGCGCTGAAACGTCCGCGCGCTACGGCTTCGGGCGTGGCGCTCGCTGTTCGAGCGCCAGCTCGACCGCGCGCGTCTTCGGGTGGGCCGGTCCAAACCGGTCTCGGTACAGGTCGAGCGCCTCGCGAAGGAGGCGGTGACCATCGTCCACCCGATTCTGCTCGGTGAGGGTTCGCCCGAGCGCGGCCAAGGCGTCGCCGAGATCGGGGTGGCCGGCAGGGAGCCGATCCCGTCGGAGCTCGAGCGCGGCCCTCAGAGGCGCCTCGGCCTCCTCGGGCCTCCCCTTGGCGAGGAGGAGCTCCCCTAGGCCTACGAGCGGGACATCGATCCGGGGCGCCTTCTTGCCCCCGAAGGCCTCGTGACGTTCGATCGAGCGGCGCAAGTTGACCTCCGCCTGCTCGAGGTCCCCGGCCTCGAGGTAGGCCCTACCGAGCGAACTCGAGGCGGCCGCGAACGCGGGGTGGTCCCGGCCTACGCTCGCCTCGACGACGGCGAGGCTCTCTTTTCGAGCCTCGAGCGCCCCTTCTCGGTCGCCGAGCTCGAACAGAATGCCGGCCAGGTTGCCGAGGCTCGCCGCGACCTCGATGTGCACGTCACCGAAATTTCGCTTTCGAACCCGAAGCCCCTCCCTGGCCAACGGCTCCGCCTCCTCGGGACGCCCCTGAAGGACGTAGAGCCGGGCGAGCTGGTTCAGCGAGTGGCCTACGTCGAGGTGGTCTTGGCCGAGCGCGCGGCGGCGGATCTCGAGCCCTTCCCGAAGGAGGGGCTCCGCCTCGTCGTAGGCTCCCTTGCGCCGAAGAACGCTGCCGAGGCTGACCATGACCGCGGCCCGGAGCACTGGATCACCGGCCCGATCGGGCAACAGCTCGAGCGAGGTCCGCAGCAGCCGCTCGGCTTCCTGCGGGCGGCCCGCGTCGCTTTCGACGTCGCCCATCGTCTGCAGCGTCTCGGCGAGAGCAGGCGAGCCGCTCTCGAGCCGCTCCTGAACGGCGAGCGCGCTCTGGAGGTGCTCGCGGGCCTCGTCGAGCGACCCCTGCACGAAATGGAGCAGCCCCAGCTCGTAGTGGCTCGAGGCCACCTCCGGCGCGTGGTCGCCGAGCTGCGAGCGGCGGAGATCGAGCGCGTGCGCGAGCGCCGCTCGAGCTTCGGCGTACGCCCCGAGGTTTCGAAACGCCTGGCCAGCCGCCGTGAGGAGCTGGGCCCGGCGAAGCGGCTGGTCGTCGAGCTCGATTCTGGCCCTCTCGACCCCCCTCTCGAGCAGCTGCCGCGCGGAGACCATCTGCCCTCCGGTCCTCTCTGGGTCGGCGAGCTCGAACAGCCGCACCAGGTAGGCGAGCACCGCCTCGGCCTGCGCCTCGGCCCGCCGGGCCGAGTCCCGCTCGGCGGCGAGCCGGCCGGCCTGGACCGCGAAGCCGGCGCCAGCGGTCAGGACCAGCGCGGCGAAGGCCGCGGAGGCGGCGATGCCGGCGGGGTGACGGCGGACGAACTTCCCGGCTCGGTAGGACCAGCCGTCCGGGCGGGCGAGGACGGGAAGCCCGGCACGGTGGCGCCGCAGGTCCTCTTGCAGAGCCTCCACGGTTGGGTAGCGCCGGCTCGGGTCCTTCTGGAGGGCCAGCAAGACGATGGTGTCGAGGTCGCCGCGGAGGCGCCGGGCCAAGGGACCAGGGATCGACCGCCGACTGGGCGGCTGCGGGTCCTCTTCTGCGACGATGCGCGCCTGCTCCTCGATCGACTTGCCGTCGAGGTCGAGCGCCTTGAGCCCGGTCAACAGCTCGTACAGGAGCAAACCGAGCCCGTGGACATCGGTGGCGACGGTCACCGGCTCGCCGAGCACCTGTTCGGGGCTCGCGGCGCTGGGGGTCATCAGGCGCATGCCGATGGTCGGCTCTTCGGGGACGCCGCTCCGGTCGAGCAGCTTCGCGATCCCGAAGTCGAGGAGCTTCACCACCCCCTGCTCGGTCACGAGGACGTTCTCGGGCTTCAGATCTCGGTGAACCACGAGGTGCGCGTGCGCGTACCGAACGGCGGAGCAGGTCTCTTCGAAGCAGTCGAGCCGCGCGTCGAGATCACGAGAGCGGGCGTATTCGGTGATCGAAACCCCAGCGACGTACTCCATGGCGACGTAGGGCGCGCCGTCTTCGGTCGAGCCCGCGTCGAAGAAGCGGGCGATGTTGGGGTGGCCCAGCCTGGCTAGGGCCTCCCGCTCGATGGCGAAGCGGCGCAAGTGCTCCTGCGAGTAGAAGCCCCGGATGACCTTGAGCGCGACCCATCCTGGGTAGCGGTCGTCCGCCCGCTCCGCGAGGAACACGGTCCCCATGCCTCCTTCCCCGAGCTCGCGGACGACCCGGTAGGGTCCAATTCGACCCCCAATTCGACCCTCGGACCCGAGATCTCGCACCGCCGCGTCGAGCGTGGCCTGAAGCCGTGGCCCCGCCTCGGCGTCGCTGTCGACCAGACTCGCCACCTCGGCCTTCAGCGCCCCATCGCCACCGCAGGCCTGCTCGAGGAACTCTTCCCGCTCCACCGGGGGGAGGTCCACCGCCTGCTCGAACAGCGCCTGCACTCGCCCCCACCGCTCTGGCGTCATCCGTCCTCCATGATCCATCGGCCGATCCAGGCCTTCGCGAGGCGGAGGTCGCGGTGCACGGTGGCTGGGGAGATCCCAAGGGTCGAAGCGATCTCCGCGTAGTCGAGCCCCGCGAAGTAGTGGAGCTCGATGGCGTCGGCCTTGCGCAGGTCGTGGGTGCGGAGGTGCTCGAGCGCTTCATCGAGGGCGAGAAGCTCGTCGGATCGGACGATCCCGGCCACCTGCTCCTCCTCGAGCGGGACCTCGTCGCCGACTCCGCCCCTCTTCTTGCGATTCTTTCTCCGGGCTCGATCGACGAGGATCCGTCTCATGCACCGGGCTACGACCGCGTAGAAGTGCTTCCTGTCCTCCCAGGACACATCGGCCTCCATCATCCGGATGCAGGCTTCATGGACAAGCTCGGTCACCGGAGGAGCGCTCCGGCCCTCGACGCCCACCGCTTGGGTCGCGAGGCGTCGAAGCTGCAGGTAGACCTCCTGCATCACCGCCTCCCCCGCGGCCGCGTCCCCCCCTCGCCACCGATGGAGGAGCTGCGTCACGTCCGGTGCAGAGGCGGAGCCGGGGTGAGCCATCGGCGAAGCGCACTCTAGAGCACAGATCGGGCTCTACCAACGCCCCGGGCTCGTTTCCTGCGTCCCTGGCCGTCCAGTCGCCTGCGGCGACCCTCCGTCCGCGAAACCCACCGCGTGCGGCGCTGCGCGTCCGGACCCCACCCGGTCGAGGGGGCGTCGAGGATGGGCGAGTAGCCGGAGCGCGAACAACCCTGTCGGAGGCAACTTTATTCCTTATTTGTCGTGCTTGATTTGCGGCTCGACCTGAGTTATCACAGACTCTCCGCCAACCACAACCGGGGCGGTGCTCCGGCCAAAGCATCTTTGG
>DAIQNR010000172.1:0-8197 GCA_036788295.1 Myxococcota bacterium | reverse complement strand
CTAGAGCACGCCGCGGCGTGGATCCTTTGCTTGGCCGGCTACGAGGCGCTCCTTCGCGGGGCGCTGCTCTTTTCGTTGGCCGGGGCCTACGGCGCCGCCTCCGCCATCGCGATCACCACCGCCCTCCACGCGCTCGATCATCTGCCTCGCAGCACCACCGAGACATTTGGGAGCTTCTTGGCGGGACCGGCGTTCGCCGCGCTCGCGCTCTCCTACGACTCCTTTTGGCCCGCGTTCGCCGTCCACACGGTGCTCGCGGTGAGCGGGGACGCTCTCGGGATGAAGAAGAGGGCGTCTTCCTGACATCAGGGAGACGCCTCCGGGATCGGCACCACCGAATCGGCAGGAACCTTCACGCCGCCAATTCGCCCGCCTGCCGTCACCCAAGGCATCCAGCCGAGCGGAGGCGTCGGGGGCGGCGCGCCGTCTTCGAACACTCGAAGCGCGGTCTCGGAGAACGCCCGAACCATCGCGCGGGCAAACACCGCGCCGCTGTCGGCGCTGGCGAGGTCGGGCCTTCCAGAGTACCCAGGGAAGGGCCGCATCGAGTACCAGCCGAGGCCCAACGCGACGAGCTCGAGCTCCATGGAGAGTTCCTTCCACCCAAGCGTCCGAGCGAGGGCGGCGAGGGTGGCCGGCGCACGAGCTGCAACGGGCGGGGGACACGGAGGCAGCGCCCGGTGAGCTTCGACCTGCTCCGGCACATAATGCAGCGCGACGGAAGTCTCGATGAAACCAGCGTGAAAATCGGAACGGAGCTCTGCCTTCAGCGCCGCGCGGGCCGAGATGTCACCCACCGCCATCCAAGCATCCTCCACGTCCTCGAGCTCGCCGCGCATCTGCTGCCGGACCGCAAGGGAGAGCGGCGCGAGAGCGGAGATGCCCCGGCGCGTGAGCGCGCGAACGCCGGCCTGGATCGCGTGAGCGTGCATGGGGCTGCCGTGAAACGTGATGAAGACGACCCGCGTCGCGCCGAGGTCCGCGAGCCGCGACGACGCCTCGAGCACCCGCTCTCGAACCGCGCGATAGGGCGTGAACTCCGACCCCGGACCGGGACATGGGTCCACGCCGACGCCGAGATCCCGGGCGAAAAGAAGCGGGTGGTCGCCGAGCCGCGCCTGGAGCATCTGGTGCATGTCTTCGGCGAGACCCCGACTCACGAGGTGGTCGTTGAGGAGCGACAGATGAGGACCATGGTATTCGACGGGGTTGACCGGCAGATAGACCGGGGTTCCACGACGAAAGTGGTGGCGGAGAGTGCGAACGTTCCAGCGGTTCATCATGTTCAGCCGTCGAGCTCGGAGCCCCAGAGCCGGTGGGCGTTCCACCGCTGATACTGGACCCAGAACAGGTCGCGTCCGGGGTGCTTCGAGAAGGCCGCGGCGGCCCCGTCCGGTAAGCGCTGGCCCCAATGCGAGCGGCCGCCGAGATGGGTGCCGAGTCGGAAGAACTCCCGGTGAAGAACGTCCGCGCGCGGAGTCCCCCGAACCGTGACCTGCTCGACCATGCAGCTCGGGCGCTGAAATTGGGGAGCCAAATACGCGCTCGACCCGCCGGTCAGCCGCAGCCCGAGCGGCGAGGTGAGGTTTGCTCCGTGGGACCGCTGCGAGCGATAAAAAGAACACAGCTCGGGGACGAGGTCGTCGATGTCACCCAACGAGAAGCCCAGTTCCTGGGCGAAGACCGGGAGATGATTGGGGGACCCGAAAGAGAACGCCTCCCGTCGCGGCAACACCGCCGGCTCCATCTTCGTGTGGGAAAGCACCTTGGCGAGGAGGTACGGAACCCACGGACCGCCGAACCGCCCGAGCGCCGGCAGCATGGCCCGCAGCGCAAGAGATCCGCCGAAACGGGACGAGAAGGAGCGCGTCCCGCGGGCTGGCCCCTCTGCCGGGCGGTACAGCGTCAGCGCAACCGACCCGTTGCGCTCGAACCGAAATACATTGATCCATACCATCAGCCCGGTGAGGCCACCATCGCCGAAAAGAAGGGATCTCCACCTCTCCTTCAGCTCCGGCCACGAGATCAACTCGCGCGACTCCTCGACGTACCCATCCGGAATCGTCCTGAGCACCACGGCAACCACCACCCCGAGCCACCACGCGCCAACCCGAAGCGCATCGAACAGCGCGTCATCGTGGAGGCTCTTCACGCCGTCGGCGATGTCGAGCGACAAAACCGACGGCGAGAGCACCCGAAGCAAGCGCGGGACGCCCGACTCGAGCAGGACGACATCGAGCGCGAGCACGTCCTCGGTCAACACCGCGGCCTGGCCGAGGCTCGTTCCGTGGGAGCCCGTGACCACCGCGCCCACGACGCTGATGTCTTCGTATCCAATCAGCGTGGGCAGCGAGCGTTTCGAGGTCGCGAGACAGTCGAGCGCCGTCTCGAAGGTGACGCCCGCCTCGACCCGGACCGCGGGGACCGCTCCGCGCGTCGTTTCGGCCAGGCACTCGGTCGTGCGCGTCAGCCCTCGCAGATCGAGCTGGATCTCGGCCGCAGAGCCCAGCTCGTTCAGCCCCCGTCGGGAGCCCCTCGCCCGCATCGGAGCCCCGCGCGCCACTCCGTCGGCGACCCGCTGGACCAATTCGAAGGCATCTCGGACCGGCCTCCGAAAACGGCCCGGGCGGACGATCGGGCCCGGAGCCGGCTGCGCCCGGTGGAGCACGGAGTGAAGGCCCCCTCGCACGCGCGGAGCGTGACCGCAGGCGGGTGCGGGCAACAGTGTCTCTTCGGAGGATAGCTTTCGACCCCGATACGGCGTGCGGCTTCGCCTCGACCCCGGCCGACCTTGCCCGGCCTACCTTCGGCGCTGGCGGTTCTGACGAAGCCGCACCCCAAGGTCGAACCCGATCACCACAGCCTCGACCAGTGGGGCGTAGGGATTGCTCGGCTGCGCGGTGCGGGTCAGGGCCAGCCGCTCTTGTCGCTCCTCCTCTGCCCTTGCTCTTCGCTCCGAGCGCCGGGAAGCGAAGATCATGAGGAGCGGAATCAGCCCGAGGCATAGATATAAGCTTCCAAGGAGCACAGCGGCGGCGAGCGCGCCAAGTTCCCGCTCACAGACCATCCAGAGCGCCGCGGACAAGAAGGCGCCGGCGATCAGCAGCATCCCGCCACCGACTGCCGACAACACCGTCCGGCGCCAGGCGGTCTGGGCAGCGTCTGCGAGCCTCGCCCCCAGCCCACCCACGCCAATCACCTGCGTCGCGATACGAGGAGCCCGACCAGCAGGCCAACGCCGGCCGCGACCCCGAGCGCCGCAAACGGCCGCTCCGAGATCATGTCGTCCGCGCTCTCCATCGCGTCGGAGGCCTTGTCATGGAGCATCTCGTACTCGTCCTCCAATTTTCGCTGCATCTTTCGTGCCCCGGCTCGGGCCCGACTCTTGATGCTGGGATGGTCCGTGCTCGTGAGCGAGACGAGCCGGTCGCTGAGCTTCGTGACCTCGGCTCTGAGTGCCTTGTAGTCTCGTTCGATGTCGGACTTCACGTCTTCGGCTGCTTTGCTTACTTCGCCCATATTTCTCTTTTGCCTCCTGATGTGACTGCGTATCGGAAGCGACACGCATACCGGGTACAGCCGAGCCGGCGAGGATATTCCTGCCATCGCGGTTCTCGGAGCGCGAGCGAGGTCCGGCGCGGAATCGGCGAGTCGGCGTGCCGCCAATCGGAATCGGCGAGTCGGCGTGCCTCCAATCGGGATGGCGACGCTCGATCGTCGCGCGGGTCTCGTCCGGCCCGCCGGCACAGCGGCGGCCCGGGCCTTTCCAACCGGCTCGAAAGAGGGCAATGTGCTCCCATGGCTTTACCCAACCGACAGCAAGGGCTGATCTGGGGCGTCGTGATGGCGCTGTTCTTCCTCGTTCTTTGGGGACTGGGGGACGTGCTCCTACCGTTTGTCCTCGGCGGTGCGGTCGCCTATCTCCTCGACCCGCTGGCCAACCGCCTCGAGCGCCGCGGGCTGTCCCGGGCGGCGGCCACGGCGATCATCTCCGTCTCGTTTGCCGTGGTCACCGTCTTGGTCCTACTCCTCGTCGTCCCGCCGCTGGTGCGCCAGTTGGTCGACCTCTTTAGACTCGCACCGGACTTGGTCGCGAGTATTCGCGGGTTCATCGAAACCAACTTTCCATCCATCGGCGCGAAGCTGGAGGGGCCGAACGGGACCCTGCCTGAAGTGGAGGACGTCCCTGGCCTCGGGGAGACGATTCGCGAGCGAGGCGGGGAGCTCTTGGGCGGGCTTCTTTCTTCCGCCCAGACGCTCGTGACCATCTTCATCGATCTCTTCATCGCGGCGATCGTTGCAATCTATCTTTTGCTCGACTGGCGCCGGTTGCTGCGGAGTATCGATGAGCTCTTGCCTCGCGACCACAGGCCCACGATCCGAAGGCTCGCCGGCGACATGGACGCCACGCTCGCCGGCTTCGTGCGGGGCCAGGGCCTTGTGTGCCTCATCCTCGGCACCTTCTATGCGATCGCCCTGATGATCGCCGGGCTCAACTTCGGGTTGCTCATCGGCGCCGTCGCGGGGCTCTTGTCGTTCATCCCCATGGTCGGTTCGGTGGTCGGCGGGACCCTCTCGATCGGGCTTGCGCTGTTTCAGTTCTGGGGAGACTGGGTGCGCGTCGCCGTCATCGCCGGGATCTTTCTTTTGGGCCAGCTGGTCGAGGGCAACATCCTCACCCCGAAGATGGTCGGGGATGCGGTTGGGCTTCATCCGGTCTGGCTGCTGCTCGCGCTCGCCGTCTTCGGGGCGCTGTTCGGAATGCTCGGGCTGCTGGTTGCCGTTCCGGTGTCGGCCATGATCGGGGTGCTCGTGAAGTTCGGGGTCGAGGAGTACCGCTCGGGCGAGCTCTATCTCGGAGAGGGGAGCGAACAGGACAGTCCGGGCGGCCGATGAGCATAACCGACACGGCGACGAGTGGTTGCCGCTTCGTCGCGGCGCTTCTTGTGGGTCACCGCTCGGTCGCCCCTTTCCCAGCCAGGATCCGGTCCCGCAACCGAGCGATGCGCGCTCTGCGGGTGGCCGATGTCTTCGCGCCGTTCAGATGGATTACGTAGCTCCGCTGGCGGCCCGGCGTCAGGCGAACGAACGCCTCACGGAGCGCGGGGTCGCCGTCCAAGGCTTCGACGAGCTCCTTTGGCTGTTCGAGGTCGAGCGATTCTTTCGGCGGCTCGATGCCCGCCTCCGCGTACCCCATCGCTTCCATCAGGTAGGCGCGGATGACCGGCTCCCGCATTCTGACCTCCAGGTGGCTCGAGAATCGAAACATGTCCGGGTGGCGGGTGTTGGGGCCTTGCTTCTCGAGAACGGCGTCCGGGTCCTTCAGGAGAGCGGCATCGAAGAAGGAGAGCCGGAAGTCCCCCTGCAGGGCACCGATGATCGCGACGTTGCGCCCCGCGTGCATGTAGCAGGGATGGCCCCACTTGACGGTCTCCTCGAGGCCCAGGTCCTGGCAGATGCGGCGCAGGGCCGCGAGACCCTCCGCCCACCTTCGCGTCGAGCAACCCGCGGTGGCAAAGCGATCGCAGCGCCCGCACCCCTTCACGAAGTAGTCCTCGACATCGGTGATCATCCGGATCTCCCGATGAAAGACGATATCCCCGGCCGCCGGTGGACGCAATCGCACGGGGCGTCGGAAGGGCCTCGTGCCGCCCGGCCGACGAGGCCAAAACGATTGGGCCTCCGCACGCAACTTCTCGGCCGGCCGAGCCGATACCGCAGGTGAACGGCGGTCTCTTGCGGAGCGAGGCCCTTGCCCGCCGAGCACGCCAGTACGAGGTGACCATGCCGACAGCCGCGTTTTTGAACTCCGTCCGCCACCACATCCCGGAAGCCTATCGCGGCGACCGGGATTTCGTCGACGAGACGCTGGCCACCGCCCGCGAGGCGATGGACCAGCTGTACCACTCGGTCGTCGTCGCGAACGGCGGCGACAGCGACCGCGCCGAGCAGTTCCTGAGCCAGCACGAGGGGGACATCCGCAACCTCGCGGTCAACCTCTCCATCTTGCGGAGGGGAACGAACGTCGAGGAGTCCGGAAACGCGCTGAGGGAGATGCTGAGCGGCCTCGAGCGGATGGGCTACACGGGCGGCCGCGTTGGGCTGCACCAGTGGCTCGGCAACCTCCTCGAGAACAACGACCACAACAACGCGGTCCTGCGTTCGGCTGGATTCGACGTCAATCGCATCCGCCGAGGTACCGAAACCAGGCAGGACGACGTTCAGGCGCTGATCGCGCTCCTCCGAGAGCAGGTCGAGCTCCTCAGAAGCCAGGTCCAGCTCCTCTCGGGCGACCGCGTGAGGGGCGCCGAGCCCGATGCGGAGGCCGCCGCGCGCGCGGTCACGGGCGCCCCTCGGGCTACGACCACCCGAACCGCCGACAACCCCCAAGGCGCCGCGCCCGAAGGCACCGTGCGCCTCACCGATCTCGCCCCGAACCTCATCGGCCGCACCCGCTGAGAGCGAGGCGAGCGCTCCGGTTCACCGTCGTTTGGCAGAGACCACCAATCGAAGGTTGAAGTCCGGGGTGCCGAGCGCACCCCAGAGCCGGATCCACAGGGGCAGCCAGCTCTCCATTCCGCGCGAGGCCGTGATGTCCCCGAGGTCCAAGACCTTCGACCAGCCAAACCAGCTCGTGAGGATCTCGGTGACCCGGGCTTTGGCGTCGGCATCGTTTCCGCACAGGAGCATGTCGTGGGGCTCGTTGAGGCGCCCCGGGTCCACCATCAGCTCGCAGTTGACGGTGTTGAGCGTCTTCACCACCGCCGCCGTCGGCGCCGCCGCCTGCACCCGCTCACCGAGCGAATCCCGCCCCGTGACCGACAGGACGGGCGGCATGCCTTGGGAAAAATCGAGCGGGTTGGTCACATCCACCACGATCTTTCCCTCCAGGCGCTCGGGCCCGGCGGCCTCGATGGCGGCCACCGCCGCCTCCCCGAGCGTGCACAAGAAGACCAGCTCTCCGAACGCCGCCGCCTCGTCGTAGGCGCCGTAGCTCGCGTCGTTCGCGGCCGCCCACTGCTGCCCTCTTGGGTTCTCGGAGCCGCGTCCGGCGATCATCACGTCGTGGCCGAGCGCCACCAGCTTGCCGCCGATCGCCTGGCCCACCATTCCCGTCCCGAGCACTGCCATCTTCATCTGTCGCCCTCCCGTGGATGCCGCCGCGACCTGCGGCGCGCTCACCCGAAGCACGGTATGGGCCTGCCAAACCGTCGTCGAGCCGCTTGCGTTCGCTTCTTTGTTAACCCAAACATCGCAATCAGGACGGTGAGCGATGCACAATCTATTCGATGGGGTGCTCCCCTTCGTGGCGGTGGCCGAAGAAGGCAACTTTCGGGGCGCGGCGGCGAAGCTCGGATTGACGCCGGCTGCGGTGAGCAAGAGCATCGCGCGGCTCGAGGAGCGGGTCGGTCTTCAGCTCGTGCGCCGCACCACGAGGCGGGTCGCGCTCAGCGAGGAAGGCGAGCGCTTCCTGATCCGCTGCCAGGCCGCAGTCGCGCAGGTGCGGGCGGGGCAACACGAGCTCCTGGCCACCGGGCGAGAGGCAAAAGGGGATGTGAGCGTTGCCCTGTCCTTCGTGCTGGGTCCGGCGGTGGCTCGGCATCTCCAAGGGCTCCGGGCTCTGCACCCTGAGCTTCGGGTGCGCCTCCGCTTCGAGGACCGCCTCAGCCACCACATCGAGGACGGCGTAGACGTGGCGCTGCGGATCGGGGCGACCGAGGACTCGTCGCTCATATCCCGTCGCCTGGCCGAAACCCGTTGGAGCACGGTCGCGTCGCCCCACTACCTCGCGAGGGCAGGCTGGCCCGATCGGCCCGAAGACCTCGCCAAGCACGACTGCCTCCTGTTTCAGCGCCCCGACGGACGGCTCGTCGATTGGCAGTTTCAGGGGGGCACGACGCCCCGGCTGAAGCCGACGCTCACGGCGGACTTTGGCGACGCTTTGGTGCAGGCCGCCATCGGGGGCCTCGGGGTCTGCCAAGCGTTCAGCCTGATGACCCGGGAAGCGGTGCAAAACGGCGCGCTCGTGGAACTCCTTCCCGAGTTTGCCGCCGACGGCCCGTCCATTTTCGCGCTCTGCCTTCCGGGGCAGCAAGAAAACCCGAGGGTCCGCGCCATCCTCGACTTCTTGCCGGTCCTCTTCCGCTAGAGCACCGAACGGGTTGCAGCGGCGCCTCCAGGCGAAGGATCCTGTGTT
>DAIQNR010000171.1:0-8428 GCA_036788295.1 Myxococcota bacterium | reverse complement strand
AATCGGGTTCGGTCCCGCACGATGACGTGCATGAGGCGGGGGACCGCGAGCCGGCCGAAGCAACCCTCCACCGAGAAGTAGAGCCGGTCGAACCATCGCTCGGCCTCGGCGACGTGAAGGAGGAGATCGGCGACGAAGAGGGTCCGAGAGGGGCGGTGAAAGAACACCACCTCGCTGAAGCCGGGCGCGCTCTCGAGGAGCACCTGCTCGAACACCCCGCCCCAGGCCGCGGGGGGCTCGTCGCCGAGCGTGGACTCGAAGCTGAGGTCCTTGCGCTTTTCGGCCAGACCGGGCGCTCCGTAGAGCTGCGCGCTGGCGCCCAGCGCCTTCGCGGCTCCGGCGTGAACGTGGTGGTACCGGTTTGGGGCCACGACGTGCCGCACCTCGCCGAGCGCGGCGATTGCGGCCCTCGCCTCGTCGTCGATGGCCACCGGCGACCACAGCCAGAGGCCGCCATCGGGCAATCGAACCACCCCCATGCGGATCGGGAAGCGGACGCCGAGAAAGCGGATGGAGTCGGTTTTGGACCAAAGGGCCTCGTGGTGGCGCTCGAGCATGGGAATCAAGTAAAGCTGCCTGACGATTTCGTCAATACGCCTGACGAAAATCCCCGCCCGCTCTTGACGCGCCGTACGGCCCCGGGCACCACCTCGATGGGCGGCGCCGGCGTGAAAGATGGGCCAGAGTTTCGAACCCGCCTCGAGGCGGCGAAGCGGGCGAGCCTCGGTCACCTGCTCGTCAAGTGCGGCCGGCTGCTGACCGAAGCCGCGCTGACCAGGGTGCGCTCGGATCCGCTGCTCGCCCACGCCCGCCCGAGCCACGTCGGCTTGTTTCCCCACCTCGACCACGACGGGACCCGCCTCGCCGAGCTCGCCGGGCGGATGGGTGTCACGAAGCAGGCAGCTGGCCAGGTCGTGGACGAGCTCGAGGCGATGGGACTGCTCGAGCGCCACCCCGACCCGAGCGATCGCCGCGCGAAGCTCATCCGCCTCACCGACGAGGGTCGCGGCCTGATGTTCTTCGCCCTCGGAGTCTTGGACGACGTGGAGCGAGAGGCGCTCGCCCACCTCCCGGAGCGCCGCCGCCGAGCGCTGCAACGCGACTTGCTCGTCGTCCTCGAAGCCCTCGAGCGCGCGCCGTGATGAGCCCATTCGAAAGTCCAGGGTAAACGCGCGGTCAATGCAGCCAGCTTCGGGGCCGCCGGAACGCGGCGCTCCTCTCTTCGCGCGGCTTCGTTTATAGGAGCGGCCATGACGACGACGTTGCGAACCCCGTCGGGCCTCTGGCTCGCCGCGGCGCTCACGGGCTGTTCCCTCTCGAAGACCCCGGAGCCGGCCCCGGCCGAGCCCGCCCCCGAAGTTGCGCCCCAGCCCAAAGCCCGAATCGGCACGTGGGGGGTGGATCTCACCGTCCGCGACGAGAAGGTGAAGCCGGGCGACGATTTCAACCGCTACGCGAGCGGGGCCTGGCTCGACAGCTACGAGATGCCAAAGGATCTCTCGAGCTACGGCACCTTCGTGCAGCTGCGGCTCGACTCCGAGGCCGACGTTCGGGCCATCGTGGACGAGCTCGCGGAAAAGGAGGCCGAGAGAGGCTCGATCGAGCAGATGGTGGGGGACTTCTACGGGGCATGGATGGACACCGAAGCCCTCGAGAAGCTCGGCGCCGCGCCCTTGAAGCCGCACCTCGACCGCATCGCCGCCTTGAAGGACAAGCGCGCGGTCGTGAAGGATATGGCGAGCCTGCACAACGCCGCCCCGTTCGGAGTGGGCATCATCCCCGACCCGGCGGACACGACCCGCTACATCGCGTTCGTAGGCCAGTCCGGCCTCGGCATGCCAAACCGCGACTACTACCTCGAAAAGGACAAGCGCTTCGCCGAGTACCGGGCCGCCTACGAGGCCTACGTCACGAAGGTGCTCGAGCTCGCCGGGCTCTCGAACCCAGCGCAGCGGGCCAAGGCGATCATCGCCGTCGAGACGAAGCTGGCGAACGCCCACTGGACCCCGGCCGACTCGCGGGACATCCAGAAGATCTACAATCCGATGAGCCTCGCCGAGCTTCAGAAGCTCGCGCCCCAGTTTCAGTGGAAGCTGGTGGCGAGCGATCTCGGCCTCTCCGACGTGAAGACCTTCGTCGTCGCCCAGACCACCGCCATCCAGAAGTCGGGGAAGATCTTCGACGAGACGCCCCTGCCGACCTGGAAGAGCTACCTCGCTTTTCACTTCATCCGAAACCACGCCGAATACCTCTCGAAGGAGTTCGACGAGACCCACTTCGAGTTCTACTCGAAGACGCTCCAGGGCATCCCGGAGCAGCGCGAGCGGTGGAAGAGAGGGGTGAACCTGGTGAACGCGAGCCTTGGGGAAGCTGTGGGGCAGATCTACGTCGAGCGGCACTTCCCGCCCGAGGCGAAGGCGCAGATGGACGACTTGGTGAAGAACCTCATCGCCGCCTTCGAAGAGCGCCTGAAGAAGAATCCTTGGATGGATGAGGCGACCCGGCAGCAGGCGCTGCTCAAGCTGTCCACGTTCGAGACCCGGATCGGCTACACGAAGAAGTGGACCGACTACTCGGATCTTCCGATCTCGGCCGGAAGGCTCCTCGAAAACAGCCTCGCGGTGGCCGAGTTCGCTTGGAACGAAGAGGTGAAGCGGCTCGGCGGCCCGGTAGACCGCGAGATCTGGCCCTACCCTCCGCAGACCGTCAACGCGTCCTACAACCCGCTCCTCAACCAGATCACGTTCCCCGCGGGCATCCTGCAGCCCCCCTTCTTCGACCCGAACGCCGACGCCGCGGTGAACTACGGCGCGATCGGAGCGGTCATCGGGCACGAGATCGGCCACGGCTTCGATGACCAGGGCCGCCGCTTCGACGAGAAGGGCCGCATCCGGGATTGGTGGACCTCCGCCGCGGACGAGAAGTTCAAGGCGTACACCGAGCGGCTCGACGCCCAGTACAGCGCTTTTTCCCCGATAGAGGGCCAAAACGTGAACGGGAAGCTCACGATGGGGGAGAACATCGGCGACATCGGCGGGATGCAAATGGCCTACGCCGCGTACCGGCGCCACCTCGGCAAGTGCTGCAGCGGCGAGGCGCCGGTGCTCGACGGGCTCACCGGCGACCAGCGCTTCTTTCTGTCCTGGGCCCAGGTGTGGCGCTCCATGTACCGAGAGGACGAGCTCAGGAGGCGGCTGAAGACCGACCCGCACAGCCCTCCAGAGTACCGGGTGAACGGGGTGGTTCGAAACCACGACGCTTGGTACGCCGCGTTCGGAGTGAAGGAAAAAGACGCGCTCTACCTGCCGCCCGAGCAGCGGGTCCCGATCTGGTGACCCAAAGGGCCCGCGACGAGGCAATCTGCACCCGCTGGCCGCTTCGCTCTCGGCCGTTTCGCCCTCCTCGAGCGGTCCAAGACTCAACTCACCCTTCGGCCCGGGTTGGCTGGCCCGTTTCTTCGAGATACTTGCTCACGGCAGCGGCGAGCTGAGGGACGGCGGCGGCGACCACGGGGCTCAGACCCTGCCCGGGGGTGAAGTCGGCGGCACCGACGGTGAAGAGCCTCGCCTCTGGGATGCGTCCGTAGGCAGCGGCGAGGGCGAGGCATTCGGACGGACCAAACTGATGGGTGTACGCGGCGATTCGGCGGGCAGGATGGACATCCCTCTCGCGGATCGCGCCGGGGGGAAGATCCACCGCGGCGTCGACGAACGCGACCCGCTCGGAGGCCGCGAGCGATTCGGCCCACGCCGGGTCCACCGACACCGCGAGCTGGGTGGGAAAGCGGCGGTCGAGCCGCTCGAGCACCCGCGCGGCGACGCCATCGTCTGCGAGCAGCGGCTGCCCGACCCCAAAGACCCGGGCGCGGCTCATCGAACCCACCGATGGACGAGCGATCCACCGTGGTCGTGAACCCGAATCTCGAGCGGCATCTGCCCAACGGCGTGGGTCGAACAGCTCAGGCAGGGATCGAAGCAGCGAATCACCGCTTCCACTCGGTTCAACTCTCCTTCCGTGGGCTCTGGGCCGGTGAGGAAGCGACGCGCGACCTCTCGAACCCCCCGCCCCATCGCGAGCGCGTTGTGGCCGGTCGCGACGACCAGGTCGGCCCGCTCGACCAGCCCGTGGGCGTCCACGGTGTAGTGGTGGATGAGCGTGCCCCGGGGCGCCTCGACGATGCCTATGCCCTCTCTTCGGCTCGGCCGGCCAAAGCTGCGGGTCTGTGGATCGAACAGATCGGGGTGGATGAGCAGCTCACAGAGCCGCTCGAGCGCAAACAGGACCTCGATGAGCCGGCATTCGTGGTAGTGGAAACTGCTCTCGAGGCGCGGGGCCCTCCGCCACAGCTCCGAAGCGGCGGCGTCGGCGATGGGGGTCCCGGCTCGGCCGCTCATGTGCAGACGGGCGATGGGCCCCACCCGGTACATGCCGGCGTCGGGACCGAGCGGCGGATAGTACGTGCGCTTGAGGTAGGAGCGGGGGTTGTTGGCCTCGGTGACCAGCTCTCGCCACCTTTCCTTCGGGACCTCCGCCGCGAGACCGCCGGCGTGGTTCAGGAGGGCGAGCGGCCCCCCATCGAACTCGAAGCCGTTCGATCCCCGAAGGGCCATGTACATGGAAGGAAACGCGGCGAAGGATTCGATCTCATCCTGAAGTGATGAGGAGGCTTCGATCAGCGTCTCGAGCGCAAATCGAGCTGCGGCCAGCCGCTTCGGCAGCTCGCTGACGAGCGCCTCGATCCCGGCAGCCGGCGGAGGCCCCGTCACGCCTCCGGGGACGACGCCATCCGGGTGAATGCGCGCTCCTCCCACCGCTTCGACCAAACGCTGCCCGAAGGACCGCAGGCGAACGCCCTCCCGGACCAGGGCTTCGTTTTCGGCGAGCAGCCCGGAGATGTTTCGGACCTTCGCCGGAGCATCCATCCCGAGCAAGAGGTCGGGCAGGGAGAGGTAAAAGAAGCTCAACGCGTGCGACTGCACGATCTGCCCCAGGTTCAGGATCGTCCGGAGGCGGCGCCCGGCCGGCGGCACCTCGAGCCCGAAGATCTGCTCCACCGCCTGCGCCGACGCGAGCAGGTGGCTGACCGGACAGATCCCGCAGATCCTCGCCATCAGCGCCGGCAGCTCTTCCACCGGCCGGCCCTCGCAGAGAGATTCGAATCCGCGGACCTGCGTGACTTCGAAGCTCGCGTCCGCCGGCCTGCCCTCCTCATCGAGGTCGATGCGAATGCGCGCGTGGCCCTCGATCCGGGTGAGCGGCTCGATGGTGATGGTCCGACTCACGCCGTCTCTCCGGAGAACGCGCGGGCGAGCGCGGCGGCGATCGCGCCCGCCGCTGGCGGGCACCCGGGGACATGGAGGTCGACTCGGACCTCGGCCGCGAGCGGCTGGACTTCTCGTCGAAGCTCCGGGATGTCCGGACCGGGCCCAGTGGGATTCCCGTAGACCCGCTCGAGCGTGGCCTCCTTGCCGCGCCGGTTGCGGAGCCCGGATACGTTGCCGGTGGCGGCGCAGTCCCCGAGGGCGATGAGGCACCGGGACCTCTTTCTGGCTTCGAGGAGGCGCTCATGGTCTTGGCGGGTGCCGATCGCGCCCTCGATGGCGATGACATCCACCTCAGGCAAGACCTTCGCATCGACGAGCGGCGAGTAGACGAGCTCGACCGTCGACAGAAAGTCGAGCAGGTCCTCGTCGAGGTCGAGCATCGCCATGTGGCAGCCCGAACATCCATCGAGCCACATCGTCGCAAAGCGCTTCATCGCGATCTCCTCTTCATGAGGTTCTGCAGCTTCTCCTTCGCCGCTTGCCGCGCCGCACCGCTGCCCCCCCGCTCCCATAGGGCACCGGTGGGACATACGGCGACGCACTTTCCGCAGTGGGTGCAAGTCTCGGATTGTCCCCAGCTCGAGTCGAGATCCACGACGAGGCGGGTGCTCGCGCCCCGGCCGGCTACCGCGAAGACATGGGCGCCTTCGACTTCGGAACACGCGCGCACGCAGCGGGTGCACAGCACGCACCGAGCCGGGTCGAGCACGAACCGGGGGTGGCTTGCGTCCACCGGTCCCCCGAGGTGCTGCGCGGGGTGGCTTCGATGGTCGATTCCATGGCAGGCGGCGAGATCCTGCAGCTCGCAGTGGCCCCGGGCCACGCACACCGGACAGACGTGGCTGCGTTCGCTGAGGAGCAGGCCGAGCACCGCCCGGCGGTGGTGAAGAAGCGCCGGGCTGTCGGTGCGGACCACCATCCCTTCGACCGGTCGGGTGACGCAGGCGGCCACCGGACGCCCGGCGCCTTCGACCTCCATGAGGCAGAGTCGGCACGCTCCGGGTGAAGACAGGCCCTCGAAGTGGCACAAGGTATGGACGGTGCTTCCGGCGGCGCGGGCGGCGACGAGCAAACTCTGTTCACCGTCGGCGGCGACCGCGCGCCCGTCGAGCGTCAAGGTCACGATCGCCATAGCCCAGCTCCAGAGGGACGCGCCACGAAGGCGTCCGGAAAGTGCCGAAGCGCGGACAGCACCGGGTTCGGCGCCGCCTGCCCGAGCCCGCAGGCGCTCGCCGCCTGCATCGTCTCGCACAAAGAACGAATGGCCCCGATGTCCACGGGCTCACCGGCTGCGGCCTGGGCCAGTCTCTGCTCGAGCAGCCGGGTCCCCACTCGGCAGGGCGGACACTTCCCGCAGGACTCGGAGGCCGAAAACGCCATGAAGTACCGGGCCAGCTCCGGGATCGGGGTTCTATCGTCCACCACCACGAGGCCTCCGGAACCCATCATCGACCCGAGGGCCGACAGGGAATCGAAGTCCGCGGGCACGTCGAAGTGCCATGGTGGGATGCAGCCGCCGGACGAACCCCCGGTCTGCGCTGCTCGTACCGTGCGGCCTTCGAGCGCTCCACCGCCCATGTCCTCGACGAGCACGGACAGGGGCGTTCCCATGGGGACTTCGACGAGACCCACCCGCTTCAGCCGCCCGGTGAGCGCAAAGACTTTGGTCCCCGGGCTGCCCGGGGTCCCGAAGGAGCGAAACCAGCGCGCGCCCTCCCGGAGGATGGGGGGGATGTTGGCGAAGGTCTCGACGTTGTTGATGAGCGTGGGCGCCCCCCATAGCCCCGACTCCGCCGGGTAGGGCGGCCGCGCACGGGGGATGCCTCTCTTTCCTTCGATGCTGGCCATGAGCGCGGTCTCTTCCCCGCACACGAAAGCGCCGGCCCCGAGCCGCAACTCGACGTCGAAACTCGAGCCCAGCAGCCCGGCCGCCCTCGCCTGCCCAATGGCGCGGGTCAACCGCTCCACCGCGAGCGGATATTCGACCCGGACATAGATGAAGCCGGTCCGCGCTCCGACGGCGTGACCGGCGATCGCCATGCCCTCGAGAACCCGGTGGGGGTCGCCTTCGAGCACGCTCCGGTCCATGAATGCCCCCGGATCGCCCTCGTCGGCGTTGCAGATGACATACTTCGTCTCCCCACGAGCGCGCGCGACCGTGCTCCACTTGAGCCCAGTGGGGTAACCTCCGCCGCCCCGGCCCCGAAGACCGCTGTCGCTCACGATCTGCACGACCTCGCCCGGGTCTAGCTCGGCTCGAACCGATGCGAGCTGGGCGTAGGCCCCCAGGCGGAGGCTGTCGTCGAGCTCGAGCGGGTCCACCCTCCCGCAGTTCTCGAGCACGATCTTCTTTTGGCGAGCGAAGAACGGGTGGGAGCGGTCGAGCTCGAGCGCCGTCGTCGAGCGGTCATCGGTGACGAGTGCGCGGGCGTGTTCGGGCCTTACGTGCCCAAACAGCCGTCCACCCGGGTCGAGGCCCACGACGGGACCTTCCGAACATGGTCCGAGGCATCCCACCCCGACCACGGGGGTGCCCGCCGCCTCGAGCGCGAGTTTCACCGCCTTGGCCCCTCTGGGCAGGCAGCCGGCAGACATGCAGACCCGCGCGGTCACGGCTGTGTCCCCAGGAGGCCGCGAAGGCGACCGGTGAGAGCATCTCGGCTGACCGGACCGAGCACCTCGCCGTCCACGATCGCGAGCGGCGCGAGTCCGCAGGTGCCCACGCAGTGGACCACGTCGAGCCCGAGGTCTTGGACGGTCTCTCCCGAAACCAGCTGAAGCTTCTGCTCGAGCGCGGAAAGCAGCGCCGGCGCCCCGGCCAGGTGGCACGCGGTGCCAGTGCACACCTGCACCTGGTGGCGAGCCCCGGGCTCGATCCGAAAATGGTGGTAGAAGGTGGCGACGCCGTACACGTCGGCGAGCGGCCGGTCGAAGCGCGCCGCCAGCTCCCGCAGGTCGAGCGGTCCGAGATACCCCCGGGCCGCATGCACCGCATGCATCGCCTCGATGAGCCCCGAAGACATGCTCGGGAAAACCTGCAGGAGCCGGACCAAACCGGGGGGCTCGAGGAAAGATGGGAGGACCCAGCGAGTTCGTTCCCGGAT
>DAIQNR010000170.1:0-8476 GCA_036788295.1 Myxococcota bacterium | reverse complement strand
GGGGCCGAGCCGGCGCGCGTCCTTACCCGCGGGCCCGTCCCGTGGTAGCAGCGGCCGAGGTGGACGATGCGGGGCGCACACATTCGGTGATCCGGGGCGGGGGCCGCTCGGCCCGGCCCGAAGACGGAGCGCGGCGGTGACGGGATGGGCCTCTGTCGAGGCACGGGAGCGCTTCTACCGGGCCGCCCTCATCGGGCTTCGGTTCCTCGACGGGCAGCAGCGCCAGCCCTCGCGCTTCGGGTCCGGGCCCGACGCGCGGTGGTCGAGCTTCGCTGGCCACCTTCACGCCGGGGACCGGATCGACCTGTTGTGCCGGGACGCCGCCGTCCCCTGGGGCCCGGCCTTCTCCGCCGCCGTCGCCTTCGGCTTCTTCGGGGTCGCGCCCGACGAACCCTTTGGGCCCGAGTGGCCCGGGCTCGAGGACCGCGCGGCGCGCCGGCTCTGGGCGGAGGTCGAGGAGCGCCCGCCAATGAGCCCGGCCGAGGCCCTCGAGGCGGCGCACGGCGCGCTCGGCGGCGGCTCGAACGCCGCGTCCGTCCCGCCGGCGCTCCGGCCGAGCTCCAAGCTGGCCGTCGCGGGGCTCGACGCCATCGCGGCGCTCGGGGCGCGCTTTCTCGCCGACGACACGCTCCGCTGGGAAGACCAGGTCGTGGTCGTCGCCGACCGACCGGAAGAGCGGCAGCTCGCGGGCCTCGTCGCCGTCTTTTGCCGCGCGAGCCGAGCCACCGAGCTCGTCGCGCCCGCCCCTCTGCCCGAGCGGGAGTGGGTCAGCTCGGCCGACGCGAGCGATGCCCTCCGGGACGCCCTGGGGGCGCGGGCGTAGGAGTCAGGATGCCCCTGTCGAAAAAGCGCATCATCCCCGGCGGCGAGACGCACTACCCGTGGGAGCGGGAGGCCATCGATTGCGTCCTGAACGCCCTCGACGACGTCGATCCGTACCACGCCTGGCCGCTGCACGAGTTCAGCGACCGCGGCTCGGGGCGGCTCTACGAGGTGGACCTGCTCGTGCTCGGGAAACATGCGCTGTATCTCATCGAGATCAAGTCGCACCCCGGCACCCTCCGGACCGACCCCACCGACTGGTACATCACGGATGAGGCTGGCCGGCTCAAGGTCATCGAAAACCCATATTCGCTCACCAACAAGAAGGCAAAGGCCCTCAAGTCGCTCCTCGAGCGGCACCTCCCGGACAACCGCTTCCGCGTCGAGCCGCTCGTGTTCGTGTCCCACGCGAGCTGGGACCCGAAGGCGAGCGATCTCTACGGCAACGAGCACGTCGTCACGACAGAGGACGTCCGCCGCGCGATCACCCACGGCCAGTGGGGGAGGAGCGACGCGCGCGGGCTGCCCGAGGGGCAGCGGCGCTTCCCCGTGAACAAACCGCTGATGAAGGCGGTGGTGCAGAGCCTTCAGCGGCTGGGGTTTCGGCCGAGCAAAGCGAGCCGCGTCGTCGGACAGTACGAGCTCGGCCCGCTGCTCAGCGAGGGCGAGGGCTACCAAGAGCACCAGGCCCAGCACCGCACGCTCGAGAAGGCGGCCCGCGTCCGGAGCTACCTCGTCCCCCGCGCGACCACGACGGACCGCCAGGAGCAGCTCCGCCGGGCGGCCAAGCGCGAGGCCCAGATCCTCATCACCCTGGGCGACCATCCGGGGATCCTGTCCTGCACAGACTTTCACGAGGACGCGCCGCTCGGGCCGGCGCTCCTCTTCGAGCGCTTCTCGGACGCGCTGCCGCTCGACAGCTTTCTTCGGGCGCACCCGAACCTCTCCTTCGACCAGCGCCTCGAGATCATCCGGCTCATGGCCGACGCGGTGGGCTTCTGCCACAAAAAGGGCGTCCTCCACCGAAACCTATGCCCGAGCTCGGTGCTCGTCCGAAGGACGGAAGACAAGATCGAGCTTCGCCTCCACCGCTTTCACCTCGCCCACGCCGAGGCGCACGGCGGGACCCAGCATCTGGCCGCGTACCTCGACCTGACTTCTGCCCTCTACCAGGCCCCGGAGGTGCTCGATGACCCAAGCCTCGCCTCCCCCGCCAGCGACGTCTTCGGCCTGGGCTGCCTCGCCTACTTCGTGCTCACGGGACAGCCGCCCGCGGCCACGCTCCCCGAGCGCGAGCTGCACCTTGGCCGCCACGGGCACCTCGAGCTGCGCGCCGTGCGCGACGACTTCGAGAAGGAGCTGGCCGAACGGGTGGGTTTTGCGACCGAGCTCGTGGTCGCGAACCGGGCGGACGACGCCATCGTGTGGTTCAATCTCGTCCTCGACATCGCCACCGCGGCCCCCGAGGAGACGGGCCACCCCGCGAAGGATCCGTACTTCGCGCAGCGGGGGGACATGCTCGACGATGTGTACCTCGTCAAGAAGCAGCTCGGCTCGGGCAGCTCCGCGCGGGTGCTCGAAGTCGAGCTCGAGGGCAAGTCGTACGCGCTCAAAGTCCCGCACGACGAGAGCCACGTCGAGCGGCTCCGCGCCGAGGCCGGGCTGCTCGGGCCGCTCCGCCACCCCCACATCGTCGAGTGCCACGGGATGCGGACGATCGGCGGGCGCGAGTGCCTGCTCCTCGACTTCGCGGCCGAGACGACGCTCGCCGCCCAGATCCGCTCCGTGGGGCTCATCGGGCTCGACTACGCCAAGCGCTACGGCGACGACCTCCTGCAGGCCATCCAATACCTCGAGGAGCGCGGGCTTCAGCACCGCGACGTGAAGCCCGCGAACATCGGCTTCACCCCGAGCGACAAGCGGGCCAAGCATCTCATCCTCTTTGACTTCTCGCTCGCGGACCTCGACGCGAGCCAGGTCATGGCGGGGACGCCCGCCTACCGGGACCCCTTCCTCCGGCGCCGGGGCCGCTGGGACGCCGCGGCCGACCGGTGGTCCGTTGCGGTGACCCTCTACGAGATGCTCACCGGGGCGCTCCCCCTCGTGGAGGAGGACCCGAAGACGGGCGACAAGAGCGTGCGGCTCCACGCCGACCGCTTCGACCCTGCCCTTCGAGACCGGTTTCGCGCCTTCTTCGAGCGGGCCTTCGCGCCCGAGTCGAAGGATCGCTTCGCGACCGCGGAGGACATGCGCCTCGGCGCGGGGAGCTGGTCCACGCTCTTCGACGGGCGCCCGGACGAGCCCGAGCCCCCCAGCGGGCCTGCGACCTTTTTCCCCGAAGGGGTCACGGCGGCGACCCCGGTCGACGCGCTCGCCCTCACCGCCCGGGCGCGAAGCGCGCTCGACCGCGCGGGCGTGCTCACGGTGGCGGATCTCATCCAGCTCCCTCGAAACCATCTGTCCGCCGTTCGCGGGGTCGGAAAGTTGGTCGCCCAGGAGATCCAGGGCGCCGCGGACGCCCTCCGCACCCACTTTTCGACCGATGTGGGCCACTTCGAGCCGCTTCAGCCCCGCTACGATGGGCCGGCGGTCGCGCTCGGCGAGGGCGGCCCGCTCGGCCTCGACGCTCGGCAGGTGCTCACGCTCGAGGACGCGGGGATCAACCACCACCGCGCGCTCGCCGAGGCCCCGCGCGCCCGCGTCGAGCGCCTGCTCGGCGCCGAGCTGGCCTCCGCCCTGGCCGAGCGGCTGCTGTCGGAGCGCTTCGGGGACGCGCCGGCCACCGTCTCGGAGTGGGCGGCGGAGCTGCTCGGCACGCCGCAGGGCCGCCTCTCGAAGCCCGAAAGGCAGGTCCGTGCCTACCTCGGGCTCGGCCCGCTGCCCGGCCGGGACGAGCGGCCCCAAGAGGACGGCGCGCTGCGTGTGCCCACCGCCGGCGAAGTGGCGGCGGCGTTCGGGGTGACGCGGGCGACCGTGCTTCGCAGCGTGGCGCTCGCGTCCGCCGAGTGGGCGGCCTCCGCGAGCGTGCCCGCCCTCGTGCGCGCCGCGAAGGACCTCCTGCAGACGGCCGGGGGCGCCCTCCCGCTCGGCGAAGCGGCCAGCCGGCTCTTGGACGGCGCCGCCTCCGACCCGCGGCGGCCGGCCGCGGCCGCGCTGCTCCGCATCGTGACCGAGCTCGACAGCGACGAGACCGGCGGCTTCGTGCTCGGCCGGGTCCAGGGCGAGCCCTGGCTCGCCCATTCGGACGAGACGCTCGCCCGCGTCCGGGCGCTCGGGGCGGCCGCCGACCAGCTCGCGAACGAGCGCCCGCTCCCGAGCTCGGAGACGGTGCAGGCGCGGCTCGCCGAGCTCGCGGCGGGCACCGCGCTCGCTCGCCTGCCCTCGGCCCCGCTCGTGCAGCTCGCGGTGCGCGCGAGCGAGGCGGCCGCGGCGTCGTCCCGGCTCGAGATCTACCCGAGGGGCATGCCCGCGGACCGCGCCCTGGAGCTCGCGTCGTCGGGCCTCGCCCTCACCGAGCTCGCGCCCGACGAGCTCGTGCGCCGGGTAGCCGCCCGCTACCCGGAGGCGCAGCCCCTCCCCCCGCGGCCCGACCTCGACGTCGTCGTCGAGCGGCTGGGGCTCGTCTTCGTGGAGGACGGGAAGGTCTACCGGCGCCGGGAGGCGCTCGAGCCCTCGACCAGCGCCACCGCGAAGCCGGTCCCTCGCTTCGACACCGCCCATCAGCACCAGGAGCTGCGCCAGACCCCGGCCGCCCAGGAGGCGCGAAAGTTCGACGACGCCCTCCGCAGCGCGATGGAGCGGGGGCGCTTTCGCGTCATCCAGACCGACAGCGACCGCCTCGAAGAGGCGATCTGCGCGTTCGAGGACGGGCTCGGCGCGGAGCGGGTCTCCTTGGACCACCAGATGTGGGCGGCCATCCAGGCGATCGCCGCCCGCGACGGCTTTCACCCCGACGTGGTGATCCACGCGGACCGCGCCGGCCCCGAACAGAGCGAGGACTGGACGCAGCTCCGGGGCGTGGTCGAAGAGGCGGCCCGGACCGTCATCGACCGGATCCTGGCCGAGCGAACGAAGCCGAAGCTCGTGCTTCACGCCGGGGCGCTCGCCCGCTTCGGGCTCGCAGAGCCGCTTCAGCACCTGGTGGAGCGGAGCGACCAGGACGAGGGCGCGAGCGTTCTGCTCCTGCTCCCCGCCCACCGCGACGGCCAGGCCCCGAGCATCAACAACCTGCTCCCCGTCCCCACCCTGCCCGCGCAGCGCCTCCGCCTCCCCGAGGCGTGGCTGCAAAACGAGCACCGCGCCCCCCGCCCGGCGAGCCTACCCACCGGCTACGGCCTGGCCTCGAGCGAAGCTCGCCGCGAGCCGAACGCGAGCGACGGTGCCTGAGGCCGCCCCATGAACGTCCCTACGAAAGACTTTCTCTTGGCGCTGAGGCCGCTGCTCGTGCGCCTTCGCGCCGACCTGAAGGCGCGGGCCGAGGCCCCCGCCGTAAACAGCGCGCTCCGCGCCGCCCACGCGGCGATGCAGAAGGACGAGCGGACGGCCGACGCCTACGAGATCTGGGCCGACG
Organism: Myxococcota bacterium; assembly: GCA_036788295.1. Lineage (GTDB taxonomy): Bacteria > Myxococcota > Kuafuiibacteriia > Kuafuiibacteriales > Kuafuiibacteriaceae > JAHQVK01. The sequence continues at coordinate 3,084 of DAIQNR010000170.1, read as the reverse complement.
AGCGCTCGGGCCAGATCGCGGCGGCATGGGCGCTGTCGATGGTGTTCGTGCGAACCCTGGAGGATCGCGGCCTGCTCGAGCGGCGCCGCATCGCCGGGGAGGGCGCGGCCGACAGCGAAGACCAGATGGTCACGCTCGCGCCGCATCTCACCGCGCGGGACTACCTGCTCACCGTCTTCACCGAGCTGGCCCGGCTGCCGGGGGCAAAAGGCGTCTTTGGCGCCATCAACCCGGTGTGGACCTTGGCCCCGTCCGGGGCGATGGCGCGCGAGCTCATCGACTTCTTTCGTGAGACCGATGCGCAGGGCGAGCTGCGCTTCACCTTCGGGGGCAGCGACACCCGCTTTCTTGGCGACCTCTACCAGGACCTCGACGAGGACATTCGCGAGCGCTACGCGCTGCTTCAGACCCCGGACTTCGTCGAGCGCTTCATTTTGGAACAAACCCTCGACCCGGCCATCGCGGGCTTTGGCCTCGACGGGGTGAGCCTCATCGACCCCACCTGCGGCTCGGGGCACTTCCTGCTCGGCGCCTTCGAGCGCCTGTGCAACCGGTGGGCCGAGGCCGAGCCGAGCCTGTCGCCGACGGAGGTCGCCCGCCGCGCGCTCGAGCGGGTGACCGGCGCCGACATCAACCCCTACGCCGCCGCCATCGCCCGCTTCCGGCTCACCCTCGCGTTCCTGGAGCGCGCCGGCTACGCGAAGCTCGCCGACGCCCCCGAGCTCGACATCCGGGTGGTGGTCGCGGACAGCCTGCTCGCCGGGGTGGGGCAGCGCGACTTCGCCGAGCGCGCCTCCGAAACGAGCCGCGAGGGCTGGGCGGCGGAGCGCTTCCTCTTCGAGGACCCCGCCGAAACCGACCGCCTCCTCGGCCGCACCTACACGGCCGTCGTCGGCAACCCGCCCTACATCACCGTCAAAGACAAAAGGCTCCGCGAGAAGTACCGGGAGGACCACGAAGCCTGCTACCGGGAGTATCAGCTCGTCTCGCCCTTCGTGGAGCGCTTCTTCAAGCGCGCCGCCCCTGACGGCTACGTGGGCGCGATCGTCGGAAACGGCTTCATGAAGCGCGAGTTCGGGAAGCGCCTCATCGAGACCGTCCTCCGCCGCTACGAGCTGAGGCGCGTGGTCGATTCCTCGGGCGCCTTCATCCCCGGGCACGGGACGCCCACCGTCCTCGTCTTCGGCCGCAACCAAGCTCGAACCGACGCACCCGTCATGGCCGTGCTCGGAAAGCGAGGCGAGCCCTCGACCCCCGACGACCCGGCGCAGGGACTCGTCTGGTCGTCGATTCGAGACCACTTCGACACCGTCGGCTTCGAGAACGATTACGTCTCAGTCGCCGAGATGCCGCGCGAGCGCTTCGACAGCCACCCGTGGAGCCTTGGCGGCGGCGGCGCGGCCGAGCTGAAGACGCTGCTGGAGGCCCGAGCCGAAAACCGGCTGGGAGATATTGTCTCCGTTATCGGCTTCATGTGCATGACCCGTGCGGATGACATCTTCTTTGCACCGCCAGGGACCTTCGAGCGCTTCGGTATCCCCAAGCAGAACGTGATTCTCAACGTCGAGGGCGAGAAGGTTCGGGATTGGAGCATCGACCAACCGAACGAGACCTTGTTCCCCTATGACGACGAACTTCGCCCGCAACCCGAGGTGGATGGCAGTCGCGTCCACCAGTTTCTGTGGCCGTACAAGGAGATCCTCTGGCGGAGAAGAGAGCCCAACGGAGACCATCGTGAGCTCGGGATGACGTGGTTCGAGTGGAGCCGCTTTCAGCGTGAGAGGTTCAGGACACCCCTCTCCATCGCCTTCGCGTTCGTGGCGACCCACAACCACTTCGTCCTCGACCGCGGCGGCAAGGTCTTCAAACAGTCGGCCCCCATCATCAAGCTCCCCGAAGGCGCCACCGAGGACGACCACCTCGCCCTCCTCGCCTACCTCAACAGCTCCACCGCCTGCTTCTGGATGAAGCAGGTCTTCCAACCAAAGCACTCGGCGGAACACAAGACCCATCCAGAGCCTGAGCGGAATCGCTACGAGCACACGGGTACGGGCCTCGGCCACATACCCACCCCGGAGGTCATCGCTCAGCTCGCTCCGCTGGCCCGAGCACTGGGCGAGCTGGCATCCGAACGACAAACGCGAATCCGGGATGTCACCCAGCGAATCCAGTCCGCCACTTCCGCCGCTGAGCTCATCGACACTCTCGCGGAACGGTGGGTCGAGACGGACGTCCTCCGGGAACGGATGCTCGTTCTTCAGGAGGAGATCGACTGGCGCGTGTACGAGCTGTTCGGTATGGCTGCGGGCACGGCAATCCCGACAACGCTCCTGCTCGATAGGTTCTTATGCTGCCCGAGAGGCGCTCGGCCATTCGAGCAGCTCACCGCGAGAAAGTCGTTCGTACGCGCGCGCGACCATCTCGTCCCCTTGGCTGAGGCGGAAGCCTCTCCAGTTCAGCCTCTTTCAGGGGAACTCGAAGAAGTCTGGTCCACAAGGCGGTTGGCCATCGAGAGTTCCAAAGAACTTCGTCTCCTCGAGCAACCCTTGTTCAAGCGGCAGTGGCGAGACACGGACGAGAACATCGACGAGTTTACCTTCAGGCGGAAGGTCGACGTCTCGCTGCTGGAATCCTTCGTTTCTGCCGCGATGGAATCGGCTTTCGGGAGCTCTGAGGTCGCCCTGATGTCGCTGAGACGAGTCATGGAGGCGAGCGGCATGACGCCGGGGTTCTCCGTGGTGCTCGAAACACTCGGCCGGCTATCGGACCTCGCCACAGAAGCGGTGATGGAAGCGGTCGCTGGATCAGCCTCGGTCCCCTTCGCTTCGAAGCTGACGTTCGCGCCAACCGGGCTGAAGAAGCACGCTCTGTGGCTGGCTGTCTGGGATAAGCAGCGAAGGCAGGACGGGGGCGAGGACCCGAATATCGACGTGCCACCCAAGTTCAAGCCTGAGGACTATAGCTCGGGGGCCATCTACAGAAATCGGGGGCCGCTCAACGTCCCGAAGGAGCGCTTCATCAGCTACCCCGGCTGCGAGAGCGACGACGACCCGAGCCCGCTCTACGGCTGGGCGGGCTGGGACC
>DAIQNR010000169.1:0-8672 GCA_036788295.1 Myxococcota bacterium | reverse complement strand
GACTGCGGCGTCGACCGCGAAGAACATGTCACCGAGACTTCTCGGGGTAATGGAGTGAGCGAAGAACCCGAGCTATCGGTTCAACTCCCTTGCGCACCTCATCGATGAGGGCGCTCTCGAGCGGGCCTTCGTCGACTGGACGGGCGTTCTGCGGAGGGAGTGGACGGCGTGACGAAGGCGCAATATGGGGAGGCGATCGGTGCGCGTCTCACGGAGCTTAACGCGAGGCTGCGTGAGGGCCGCTGGCGGCACCAACCCATCCTCAGGGTGAACATCCCGAAGGGCCGAGGCAAGACCCGGCCCATCGGTATCTCGTGTGTCGAAGACAAACTGGTCCAGGGCCTGGCCGAGTTCTACGGCGCCGTCCATGAGCCGATGTTCCGCCCCAGCGCGTTCCTCGACGAGGCCTCCTTCGTCGCCGAGTTCGAGTGCCTCGGGATCAGCCTGAGCGCGGGAGGCCCCTGCGTGACCACGCGCTTCGACGGGAGCGGGACTCTTCGGCAGAGCAGCCCGGCGGCCCCACCGGGAGACACCTACGTGGTGGGCTCCGGCCGCCTCTGCGAGCCGAGCTGCCCGAGCGGCCAGCAATGCCTCCCCTTCGGCGTGAGCGGTGCACCGTGTTGCGGGGCCCTGTGCTTCGAAGGCTGCGGGGGCTGCATCCAGCGAACCACGCCGGTCGCGCGGTCGACGACGGGCGGCGGCAGCGTGGCCGGCGCCCGCGCCGCCGGGCTCGCGGTCACGGAACCCGAGTATGCGCTCGTGGTGGTCGGAGGCCGGCTTGCGCTCGGCGCGAATGACGGTTCTTGGGGCGCGCCGGCGGTCGACAATAGGGGCACAGCGGGCCTCAGCTACCGCGGACGGGCTGTGGGGGGCGAACCGATGTTCCTTCGGTCGCGACCTCGATGGCCCTCGAGACCACCTTCTCTACGCCCTCGCGCTTCGATCTCCCGGGCCCAGTGTTCCTTACCGGCGAACCGGATGGCACCCTCTCCGGGGTCTCGAGCTACGCGTTCCGTCCGCCCAACGGGACCAACGATGGCACCCTCGTTGCGGTTCTCGTCGGGGTGCCCTGAAAGCGGCCGACCATCAGCGGTTCGCGGCCCGCATTCAGCGGGAGGGGATGGGCCCGTTGCGGGCGTGGAGCGGCACTCCGACTCGAGTCTCGGCGCGGAGCGGCTGCTCGCGTGAGGGGGGCGGCAGCTGGAGGCTGTTCGAAGACCCAAGCGCTGCGACGGTCCCCACTCAGGACGACGGCCTACACCATCGCTCTGGCCATCGGAGCACCGCCGCCGTCCGGCCGGAGAGGTTGCCGGCGAGCGGCGGAACGAGAGGCTCCCTTTTGCGAGTGCGAGCGTCGACGGCAGCACCGGCTCCCGCCAGAGAGAGAGTCGGCGCGAGCATGAGCCCAAAGGATCTCCAAGCGCGAGGACCGTCCTGGGTGGTAAGGGCGGCTTACTCGGCGTGGCGCCGCACGCTGTTCACGGGATCACGCTCAGCCGCGGTCAGGTGTGGGTTCAGGCCGAGGAGCCGAGGGGTACCGGTCAGCCCAATGAAATCTGCGACCGAATAGTTCTCGTCGGCGACGACGATGGGGTTCGGGATGAGGTGTCGACGATGCCGCTCCGCGGCTACGGGCGTGGCGGGACGCTCGCTCACGGAAGTGCCGTCCATCATGATGGTCACCCAAAGTACCAACTCACCGCCAACTGGCGCGGAAGGCCGTCGCGAACGTTCGAAGCCGCCGGTGGCGACCGCAGTCAGAGCCCGTCGGGGTCGATCCCTCGGGCCCGAAGCTTGGCGAGCAAGGCCTGCTGCTGCCTCCTGGCCTCGTCGAGGCGCGACGCGAGCGCGGCCGCCTTGCCTGCCTCGGCCGCCGCCCGCACCTCCGCGGCCTCGGCCCGCTGGCGCTCGTCTTCGGCGCGTTGGCGTTCGGCTTCGGCCCGGGCCCGTTCGCGGGAGAGGGGAAGGCGCGGCTCGCCCCGAAACAAGATGTCGATCTTCTGCCCTGGGCGCCACGTCTCTTTGGGCCGGACCCGGAGCTCCAGCCCTGGGATCGAGGTCGAAGCCACCGAAGCGCCGGGGGAGATCTCGAGGGTTTCGTACGTACCGTTCACGAGGCGGGAGAAGCTGAGGGCCCGCCCGTCGCTCGGCTCCGGATAGAACAGCGCGAACTCGGGCACTCCGGCGAGCTCGCAGCGCGCCCGCTGCAGCACGCTGTCCTTCAGTTCCTTGACCTTTCGCTCGATCGAGACCACTTCCGCCACCCACAGAGCGTCTTCGGCGCTCGCCCGGGCAACGTCGGACCCGGGTCCGAGCAGGACGAGGTCTGGGTAGACCACCTTCGGGGCCTCGCGCTCGAGGTCGAGCACCCACATGGGATTGTCGCAGAGAAACGAAAGTTCGAGCTCTTCGGCCAACACCCGAAAGACGGAGCCGAGCGCGAACACCATCGCCATGTGGGCCGGGCTGTGCGGCATGTCCAGCTCCGCGTCGTACCAGGCGTGGTTGCACGGGCTCGGCTCATGGAGGCGAAGCTCGATGCGCCGCTCAGGCCGCTCGCGGGCAGGGATGACCATGCCTTCAGTCTGCCCGAGGACCGGCGAATGTCCACCGCCGGCCTCGGACCTCACGCCGACGCGCGCCGGTTCGGTCGTCATCTCGTAGCCGTCAGGCCGTTCCACCACTCGGGCGAGCGAAGGCGCCTCGCCGTGCTCTCGAGCGCGTTTGCGACCTCCTTCGTGAGGTGCCTGCGCGCGATGGGCAGCGCCGCGAGCAGCCGGTTGTCCTCCGGAGGGATTTGGGGGATGCGACGAAGGCGGCGGAGGGCGGCCTGCGTCTCGAGCAGCACGTCGAGCAGGCGCTCCTCGAGCAGCGCCGCGAGCTGAACCGCAGCGGCGCTCGACTCGGGAAGCTCGAGAGGACCGACCGGAGGTTGTTCCGCCCTCGAGGCGGGTCTTGGGCCGTGAAGGCCCCTGCCCGAACGGCGCCCGTGGGCCCACGTCAGCCCCGCGGCGAGCTCGGCCTCGCCGAGGTCGAGGATGGACTCGACGGCGAGATCCCGAAACGGGGGGTCGTCGAGGCGAGCCGCGGCGGGACGCGAACCCTCGATCCGGGTCAGAGTCGCTCCCCTCAGGGTCTCGACTGCGGAGAGCAGCGCGAGGGCGTGGTCAGCGAGCACGGGCCAGTCGCTGGGCGCGAGCAGCTCCGCCCGCCGAAACACGAGCAGGTCGAGGTGGAGAACGGGCGCCGGGAGCGATCGGAGCCGCTCCCGGATCGAGTTGAGCAGGGTGTCCATGTGGAGCCCTCCAGCAGCGAGCGTGCCAACGGCCTCGAGAGGGTGGGGAAGGCCAAGAAGGCCGGCCCCCCATGGGGGAATGGTCCGTGTTTTCGGCAGCGAAGCTCCGTACCAGCGGCGCGCTGCTTTCCGCGCTCGGTCCGAAAACCGGTCCGGGTCCGGCGGACTCCATCCGAAAATCGGACATTTCGAACAAAACCGACCTTTGCCGTTAGTTACCCACGTTGGCCCACACCATGCATAGCCATCAGGTCATGAACTACGAAGACCTCCGCGATGATCGCCTGCGCCTCCGGCTCGACCAGCTCACCGACGACTTGCTACGCCGAGTGATCGACCTCGAGCCTTCGGTCCGGGAGGGCGTCGTGCAGACCGTGGGCCCCCCGCCGTACCGGCGCCTCGACTGCGATGGGCGGGCGCTCGCCTACGTTCGCCTCCGCCCCCGAAAGGTGGCCGTGCGCATGGACATTTCGGGCCTCTGGCTCAGCCCGGGCTCGAGCCGGCTCGAGATCCCGAGCTCCACCGGGCCGGCCCTGCTCCTCCTGTGTCGCCGGGACGTGGAAGAGGCCGCGTTGTTCGCCGTCGCCGCCGTCCGGCGGACTCGAAGCCGCCAGGAGAGGCACCACGCTCGGGTCCCCCTGCCTCGCTACGCGTCGGCGTGACCGAGGCCGGCCGGTCGCGCCGGCTCCAGGGCGCGTTCGGTCGTTCGGCGAACCGAACGCCGAACGCCGAACGCCGAACACCGAACGTCGTGGGGAGGGATTCTGGTGTACTTCCCGTTCGCTGAACCGCCGGCACGGCTTCAGCGATGCGCCTGCATGACAGAACTCCGAACGGGCGCCAGAAGGTCGCCGCCACTCCAGCGGCCTCCGGTCCTTCTCCCGCCGCCCACGTCTACGGCAAATCCCGGGGCGGCCCGGCGCGACCCACCAGCGCCTTCGACCCCTTCGGGAGCGCCGGCGTCCGGCTTCGGCTCGACACCCCGGACGGCTCCCGGCGTCTCGAGGCGAATATCGCGGCGGAGGGGCGGGCCAAGTATCGGCTCGAGCTCGACTCGGCTCGAGGCTTCAGCGCCCGCAGCGAGCGCGCCCGTCGCGTTCGTGCGGAGCGACGACGGGGTGCTGATCGTCACCCGTGGCCTCGAGGCGGGCGGTCGACCGCCCGGGCATGAGGCTCTCCCGCCGGTCGGCCGAGAGCCCCCCGAACCCACCGACCCCCGGCTCCGGGGAAGGATGGCGCGCATTCCTCGAAAGCGCGGTCCTCGGAGATTTCCATGCTGAACTCGATGGAGAGGCTGCGCGACCGGCTGACCGCGGCCGTCGTCCATCGGGGTCGAGGGGGTCAGCCGCCGGGCGAGCTCGGTCAGCTCCTGGCAGCGGTCGATGAGATCGAAGCTCGCACCATAGCTTTCTTGGAGCTGAAGGAATGATGGATCAAAAAAACCTACACCCGAATCATCCGAGAGGGTTCAGAAGACCCCGCGGTGCTCGCCAATGCCCTGTGCGACGCCGGACGAGCCAAGGACGAGAGCCTGGTCGAGGCCATCGCGGCCCATCTCGAGCACCCGGACGCGCACGTGCGGGGCGCCGCCCTCAGCTCCCTCGTCTACTGGATGGAGAACGGCGACTACTTCGACCGGGCCGTCCGGATGATAGGCGATCCCGACCTCGATGTCCGGCGGGACGCGATCTATTCGGTGGGTCGTATGGCGAGGGCGCGCGGGGGCGCGTACAGGGACCGCGCGGAGGCGGTGTTGGTGGAGGCCAAGATCCAAAACACGCGCCCAAGCCTTTCGGCATCGGCGCGTCCGCGGCGACGATGTAGGTACGGAGCCGAGATCGAGACCGCAACCGCCATCGGGCCGGTCGGGGCGAAGAAGGAGCCGGGTGTGAGATGCGCCTACGAGGTCGATGGCAAGACCATCGACGCCATCCGACCGACCGGACGTTCATCCGACGCCGTCCCCATTGACGGCCACCCCGAGCCGAGGCGAGTGTCCGGTCGCCATGCGGAAGATGCATCCACTCTTCTCTTCTCTTCTCTTCTCTTCCGACCGCCGGAGATAGCGGCGCAGACGGTGCATCAGCCATTTCCGGTAGATGGTTGCCCTGAACCGACCCTCGCCGCTTGCATGAATCCAACGTTCGCGCCGAGCGGGTGCGGTCGCATCCGAATCGCCGACGGTCTCGAGGACCCATTCTGGCTGTGCCGCCAGCCCGGCGCGTGCATGGCTCCGCTGCTTCCGACCGAGTGCGGGCCGTACCTCGAGACGGCCTGCGCCATCCCCAGCCGGGCCGGAAGCACCTTTGCGTGCCTCCGCCCCCGGGAGGCCCGTGCGGCTCAGGAGGCCCGAGCATCATGAATCCCAAGCTGCTCCAGAGCCTCGTGTCCGTCGGCCTCCTCGCCACGGTCGCGCTCCCGCTCGCGGCGAGAGCGGCGCCGCCGCCCCCGCCGTCCTGTGCCCCCGTCCTCGACCCGGCCACGAACCGGCCGCGCCTCGTCCCGGACATGCCGACGGTCCTACCCGACCGGCCCCGCACCCCGCTGCCCACGCCACCGCTGTCGGCCACCGCGGTTCTTCCGCTCGAAGGCGAGCTCGGGGTTTCTCAAGGAGCGGCGACCTACACGATCCCGATCGTGGTGCCGCCCGGGCGAAAGATGACGCCGAGCTTCGCGCTCACCTACTCGAGTCACGGCGCTGCGAGCACGCTCGGCTTCGGATGGTCTCTGTCCGGTGAGCAGCGGATTCACCGATGCTCGAGCACCTTCGCGCGGGATCGGTCATCCCGCCCGGTGATGTTCGACCAGGACGACAAGCTGTGCCTGAACGGAGACCGCCTGGTGCTCGATTCGGCCGTTCACACCTATGGGCAGCCGGGCGCCGCGTATCGGCTGGAGCACGACGATTGGACCCGCATCGAGCAGCAGGGCGCGCTCGATGATGTCTCCACCTGCTTCATGGCGACCCGCCGAGACGGTCGGACGCTCGAGTTCGGGGGCTGCAGCGATCCGAACGCCGCCGAGCTTCTCATTGGGCAGAGCGCCCCATGGAGCTGGGCCCTCCGACGCGAGAGCGACCTCCAGGGCAACGAGATCGATTATGGGTACTCGTATTTCATGACCCAGCAGGTCCTCTCCCGTGTGTCCTACACCCACCATCGCGGCACCCAGACCCCTGGGACGCGGGAGGTCTTGTTCGACTACGCAGAGCGGCCCGATGTCACGTGGCGCTACATCCGTGGCGCAACGCTCGAAAACGTAGCTCGGCTCGTGAGCATCCGCACCCAGGTCCATGGCTCGCTTGCGCGCAAGTACGAGCTCACCTATGCGCAGAGCGAGGCCTCGAGGCGAAGCCTGCTCGTCTCGGTTCGCGCCTGCACACAGGTCGACGGCAGCCTCGCCTGCCTGCCCTCGGCGAGTACGTTGCCCACCACCTTCACCTACGACGACGCTGTCCGCACGTACACCGTGGAGCGGCTCCCGGCCGCGAACCACCTCCGGGAGCGTTATGCGTTTCTCGGGGATGTTGACGGGGACGGCATCAACGACCGCCTCCGCTCCGAGTACCCGCACGATTCCGGCGGAACGCCTCTCGCGAACCACCTCGAGCTCTCCAGCAGCGGCACCTCCGTAGACCTTGCCACGCTCGGGCTGAACCCGAGGTGGTCCCCCGGCTTGACGCTCAGCGAGCGGAGCCGCGATCTCGACCTGGACGGGCGGGTCGACGTCGAGGGGAGGTCGGGCGGATTCGTCGCCTTCACCAGCTTCGATCCTGCGACACGGAGGATGCGTCCGCGCACGCTGACGAACATACCCGAAGACGTCTATTACAATTTCATATCTCTTGATACCGATGGATACATCGACGCGGTCACGGTCTCGAACGGCCACGTCGAGCTTCGCCGCCAGGTCAGCCCCTACGACGGCACGACCTTCCGCATCGACCATATCGAGCCCGTGAGCTCCTGCCAGACGGTCAAGCTCGTGAGTGACTTGAACGGCGACGGGACGGCAGACATCGTCGTGACGGACGCTAGCCACTTCCCCTGCGCCGCGTCGGACTTCATCCTCATGTCCAACCCTGGGTCTTCGGGCAGTCCCCCGACCTTCTCGCGCGTGATGCCGGCGAGCCTCGGGCTCCCCCGCTACCTGGGCACTGCGAAGATCAAGTTCCTCGACATCAACGGGGATGGTCTGCGTGATGTCGTCCGAGAACAGGGTCTCGCTGGTCTGGTCAGGAATGACCCAGACGTTGACTCGAGTGACAACGGGTCTGCCGTGTGGTCGAACACGGCTGGCGCTTTCCGCAGTGTTGCGGCTGGTGTCATTCCCGACCGTACGGGCATCTTCAGCGCAAAGGGCTATGCTTACGTGGTTGCCGACTCAAATGGTGATGGGCGAGACGAATTCTTGACCCCATGGGCCCCGGTGGATTTCGCGCGATCTGCGCCCTGGTCCTACTTTCCCAACCCCAACGCGACAGAGCCCATCGAATACTACACCGATGGATTTGCCGCGCCGCAATACAACATTTCGAACAGCTACGGGGCCTTCGACCGCTCCGTGTACTCGTGGAGGGCCATCGATTTCGTCATGCAAGCCGGAGGCGCTCTGTCCGTCCGGCACCGCTCCACGACCATCGAGGCGCCCGGGAACAACCTCTCGTTTCACTTCAACGCCTCCGGTGCTGGATCGCTGGATGGCTTCTCCTTCATTCAGCCGCTGTGGTCGGGGCCAGCCCAACCATACCCCAGTTGGCGGGTCGGCAACTACGTCGCGCCTGGAGCCTACAACATCGGCTACGGCTCCTTTCTGTTGAAGAGCGACGCAGCCACCGTCGATCGGTTGCTGAGCGTGGACCGTGGCGCGGGTCTGAGCGAGACAATCGAGTATCGCGCTCTCTCCCAGAGTCATGGGACGGCGTGCCCAGGGCCGCTCTACACCGCCCAGGTCGCTCCGGGGTCGGTCACCAACGGGCGGCACCTCGTGGATGCCAGCATGGTCGTCGTCGCTCGCGTCGAGCGCCCTGACGGCCTCGGCGGAGAGGTCAGCACCTGCTATCAGTACGAAAACGGCTGGTGGAACGCCCATGGCCGCGGCTTTCAAGCCTTCGAGGCGATTCACGAGGTCGAACGCGTCCCCGGCGACACCGCGAACGATCTCCGCACCCGCACCGAATACCACACCGACTTCCCGCTCGAGGGGCGACTGCGGAAGAAGGACGTCTTTCTTGCCTCCGACGGACCGGGGGTCCTTCCCATCCTCGAGACGGCGCAGGCATGGCACAGCACCTGCTTTACGTCTCCGCTTGGCGTCCAGAGCTGCGTAACTGATCGACGGACCCCGGGGTAGGACTCGACGTGCTTTCTTGTTGACA
>DAIQNR010000168.1:0-8728 GCA_036788295.1 Myxococcota bacterium | reverse complement strand
AACGGGTGAAAGCAGCGCCTCCAGGCGAAGGATCCGGACGGCCAGGGACGCAGGAGACGAGCCTGGGGCGTTGGTAGAGCCCGATCGGTGCTCTAGATGGGCCAAATCAGAGGGCTTGGTAGTCGCCCGAGTTTCGCTCGACCAGCGTGACCTGCGGGTGGGCCTTCAGGTCGCCCTGGACCGCATCGGCCCGCTCCTTCGGCAGCTCGAGCAGCAACATGACCTGGTCCGCGTGATCGGTCCGCATGCGGCGTCGAATCCGCCCTCCGGACAGCGCCAGCAGGGCCCTCGCGTCCTCCTCGGAGAACCCCCGAGTGAACTGCACCATCAATTCCACCTTCTCGCTTGGCAAGGGCTCCACCTCTTTCAGCTTCGAAACGAACCGCTCCGGCGCGTCGTTTTCTCTCATCCCGTGCGCGGTCGCCGACACCGTCGCGGCGCTCGGCTGCAGGCCGCCGGCAGCCCGCCGGGCGATCCAGGTCTTCGCCACCACCGGAGCGTCGGTCTCGCCCAGCGGCTGGACCTTGACCGAGCGCTGCTCGTACCCGCCGAAGAACCCGTCGAGCTGCGCCACTTGGGCCGCCGACAGCTCGAACAGGACCCCGAAGGCCTCCCCGGCCCCGTCCTCGTGCAGGTTCGGAAAGCCCTCCGACTTGTTCTTGAGGTTCGGTTTGTCGAAGCGAAGCGCGTAGCCGGGCAGGACGGCAGGACCCAAGACCTCCGTAGGGCCGACACGGTCGAACATTCGGCCTTGAACGGTATCGGGGCCGTACATGAAGACCACGGGCATCGCTTGCGCATGTTGGCACCGCTGTTCGGCCCTGACCAGGGATTCCTCGCCGCTTCGGGTGGGACAGACCGGCCGAAGCGTGCTCGTATCCCGACGATGCCGCTGCCAACCCCCCACCGGGACTCGCTGTTCGTGAAGGCCTGCCTGGCCGAGCCGGTGCCTCGCACGCCGGTTTGGGTGATGCGCCAGGCCGGTCGCTACCTACCCGAATACCGAGAGGTCCGGGCTCGGGTGAGCTTTCTCGAGCTGTGCAAGACCCCAGAGCTGGCGGCGGAAGTGACGATGCAGCCGATCCGCCGCTACGGGTTGGACGCAGCGATCATCTTCAGCGACATCCTCGTTCCGGTCGAGGCGATGGGGCTCCCGCTCGACTTCGACCCGGCCCCGGTGCTCGGCGCGAAGGTACAGAGCGCCGAGGACGTCGCCCGCCTCAAGGTCCCGGACCCGGCAGTGGACATGCCGTTCGTCGCCGCCGGAATCCGGGCGTTTCGGACCGCGATGCCCGAGGTCCCGCTCATCGGTTTCGCCGGGGCTCCGTTCACGCTCGCCGCCTACGCCATCGAAGGCGGCGGATCGCGAAACTTTGCCGGCACCAAGCGGTTTCTCTACACCTACCCGAAGGTCGCCCGAGACCTGCTGCGCAAGCTCACCGATACCGTAGCCGCCCATCTCGAGGCCCAGATCGACGCCGGATGCTGCGCGATCCAGATCTTCGACTCCTGGGCGGGGCAGCTCTCGAGGGACGACTACCTCGACTTCGCGCTCCCCTCGACGGCCGAGCTGGTGGAGCGGCTCGCGCCCCGGGGCGTCCCGATCATCGTCTTTGCCAAAGGGGCGCACGCCGCGCTCGAGGAGCTGTCCCAAATCGGCGCCGACGTGCTCGGCGTGGACTGGACCCTGCCGCTCGACGTCGCCGGGGAGCGAACCGGGCACCGGGTGGCCCTTCAGGGCAACCTCGACCCCTGCGAGCTGCTCGGACCGCCGGAGCGCATCGAGCGGGGGGTGCAGCGGGTGCTGACCGAGGCCCAAGGGCTGAAGGGGCACGTCTTCAACCTCGGGCACGGGATTTTGCCCCCGACGCCGCCCGAGAACATGGGGGTGCTCGTGGAGGCGGTGAAGCGCCTCGGGATCCGCCGGGCCGATTTGGCCCGGGCGGCCGGAGAGGGTCGGTGAGCGAGCGGCGGGTCGTGATCCTCGGCGGCGGGGTCTCCGGCCTCGCCTCAGCGGAGGCGGTGGCCAGGCACGCCGAAGCGGCCGGGACGCCCACGCGGGTCCTGGTGCTCGAGGCGGAGCCGGTCCCGGGGGGCAAGGTCCGGTCGGCGAAGGAGGCCGGCTTCGTGGTCGAGACCGGTCCGCACGGCTTTCTCGACAAGGAGCCGAAGATGTTCGCCCTCATCGACCGGCTCGGGCTTCGGGACCGCTTGGTCTCCGCCAACACCCATTCGGCGCGGCGCTTCATCCTCCGCGGCGGGCGGCTGCGGGAGGTCCCGATGTCCCCGCCGTCGTTCCTCACCTCGGACATCCTCCCGTGGACGGGAAAGCTGAGGCTCTTGTTCGAGCCGTTCATGCCCGGTCCCTCGGTCGAAGAGGAGAGCGTCCGGCAGTTCGCGGCCCGCAGAATCGGACCGCAGGCCGCCGATGTGCTCGTGGACGCGATGGTGACCGGGATCTACGGGGGCGACCCGAACCGCCTCGGGCTGCGGGCCGCGTTTCCCCGGATGTTCGAGCTGGAGCGGGACCACGGGAGCCTGGTGCGGGCCCAGTTCGCGGTGGCCAAGGAGCGCAAGCGGCAGCGAGCGCTCGACTCCGGCGCGCTGGTCCCCGCCCAAGCGGGGGCGGGGGCGCCTACCGGCACGCTCCACTCGTTTCGGGACGGGCTCTCGACCCTGACCGACGCCCTCGCCGCCCGAACAGAGGTCCGGTGCGACGTGAGGGCGGAGCAAATCGAGCGCTTCGGCCCGGGCTGGCGGGTGAAGACGACGGACGGCGCCATCGAGGCCGACGCGGTCATCAGCACCGTGCCCTCGTTCGTGGCCGCCCCCCTCTTTGCGGCCCACGCCCCGGCGGACGCGGCCCAAATCGAGGGCATACCCTATGTGCCCTGCTCCGTGGTGGTGCAGGCGTTCCGCAAGGACCAGGTTCGGCGGTCGGTGGACGGCTTCGGCTTTCTGGTCCCCGGCGGCGAGCGGCGGGACGTGCTCGGCACGATTTGGGCTTCGACCGTCTTTCCGGATCATGCCCCCGACGGCACGGTGATGTTCCGGTCGATGCTGGGCGGGGCGCGCCGGCCGGAGCTCGGGGCCGCTTCCCGAGAAGAGCTGGCGAAGCGGGCTCGGCTCGAGCTCGAAGACTTGATGGGGCTCGATCCGAACGCGGAGCCGCTGCTCGAGCGGGTGATCCCGTGGCCGAAGGCCATCCCGCAGTACGACGTGGGCCACCACCGGCGGGTGGAGGCGGCCGACCGCATCGAGGCCGCGCTCCCCGGGTGCTTCATGGGCGGCAACGCGTTTCGAGGGGTGGCGGTGCTCGCCTGCGTCGCGGACGCCGACCGGATGGGGGAGCGGGTCGTCGCGTACCTCGGCGCGCAGACGGCCCGGCTCGCTTCTTGAGCGCTTCGATGCCGTCGCGGGTCCTCGTCGTGGACGACGAGCCGAACATCGTCCGGACGCTGGGCCGCGCGCTCGAGCTCGAAGGGTACGAGGTCGAGGGCTCGGGCTCCCTCGCCGAGGCCCGGGCCGCGTTCGCCGCCCGTCGGCCCGACCTCGTGGTGCTCGACGTCCGGCTCCCCGATGGCTCGGGCCTCGATTGGCTCGAGGAGCTGACCGGTGGGGGGCGTCCGGTGGTCCCCGTGGTGGTGATCAGCGGGAACGCGTCCGTCGACGACGCGGTCCGCGCGCTGCAGCTCGGCGCCGAGACCTACCTCGAAAAGCCGCCGGAGGCGGAGCGCTTGCTGCGCACCGTAGAACACGCGCTGTCCCGCCAGCGCCTCGAGGCCGAAGTGGAGGAGCTGCGCGCCGATCGCGGCCCGACCGAGATCTTGGGCCGGTCCTTGGCGATGCGCCGCCTGCTCGACCTGGTCGACCGGGTCGCGGCCAGCGAAGCGTGGGTGCTCGTCACCGGGGAGAACGGCACCGGAAAAGAGCTGGTCGCCCGCGCGGTCCACGACCGCTCCGCTCGCAAAGACCGCCCATTCATCTCGCTGAACTGCGCCGCCGTTCCCGCCGAGCTCATCGAGTCGGAGCTGTTCGGCCACGAGAAGGGCGCCTTCACGGGGGCGCACGGACGCAAGCTGGGCAAGTTCGAGCGGGCCCATCGCGGCACCCTGTTTCTCGACGAGGTCGGCGACATGCCTTCGGCGATGCAGGCTAAGTTGCTCCGCGTGCTCCAGAACGGAGAGCTCGAGCGGGTGGGCGGGGAGGCCCGGATCCGGGTCGACGTCCGGGTGGTGGCAGCCACCAACAAAAACCTCCAGACCGAGATCGAGCGGGGAGCGTTTCGGGAAGACCTCTACTATCGCCTCGCCGTCGTGGTGCTCACGACACCGGCGCTGCGGGAGCGCCGGGAGGACATCGCGCTGCTGTCGGACCGGTTCGTGGCCGAGGCGGCCCAGAGAAACCGTCGAAGAGCTCCTCCGGTCCTCTCGGACGGGGCCAAGGCTCGCCTCGCCGCCCACGACTTCCCCGGGAACGTCCGGGAGCTGCGAAACCTCGTCGAGCGGCTCGTGATCCTCGGACCCCCCGACCGCATCGAGGCCGCCGACGTGGAGGCGGTGCTGCCCGGTCGGCCAGCGGCTCTCGGTCCGGGGTGGCGGCCGGGCAAAAAGCTGTTCGACCTGGTTCACGAGGCGGAGCGCGCGATCGTCGCCGAAGCGCTCGCTGCCCACGGCGACAGCGTCGCCGAGGCAGCCCGCGCGCTCGGCGTGGAGCGCTCGAACTTTCACAAGAAGCTCAAGGCGCTCGGCTTGAAATGAACCCGCCCACCGGGCAGCCGATGGGCCCGCAGGTCCGAAGCTCGGCGGCGAGCTGGCCGACGAGCCGAAGCCTCGACTCCCGGGCGGCGTCCGCGGATCCGACGATGTCGGCGACAGCGAGCAGCGCGGTGGGTAGGCCGCCGAGGATGAGGAGGGCGATGGCGGTGGTCTCCTGCTCGTCGGTCCCGCGGTAGGCCAGCGCCGCGCCCGTCGTGGCGAGGGCCCCGGTGAGCGCCCGGAGCGAGAGCGTGACGGCGGCGTCGGTGTTGGCGCCGGCGTAGAGGCGCCCGGCGGACGGCCCCAGCACCGCGCCCCCGGTCATCAGAGCCAACGCGCCGGCGAGCCGCCGGCCGTCGTTTGGGCCTCGGCCCCCGGCGAGCAGACCGGCGCCGGCCGCGATCGGCAGCGCTGTGGCCGCGGCGCCGAGCAGCACGGCGTTCACCGGGTCGGGGTCCGATGCGCGGCCCTCGACAGGGAAAGCGAGCAGCAGGGCGACGACGGACAGCCAGGTCCGGGGAAACCGAAGCATCGCGGTCCCCGTCTACCACGGACGGCGCCTGCATCGGGTTCGCGGCGCCCTGCGTGATTCCCGGCGAAATCGTTTTCGTCCCGGCCGGCGTGAACCGTGCATGCTCGTCCGTCGTGGTTCGAAGACATCGGAGGGCCGAACGAGGATTCTCGCTCATCGAAGCGATGGTGTCCGCCGGGGTCCTGGGCATCGCGCTCATGGGCCTCGTGCAAATGCACACCACGTCCATCCGGGGCGCGGCGCGCACCGACGAAGTCGCTCGCGGCTGGGAGCTGTCTCGGCAGATGGCGGACCGGTTCGCCATCCCCACCGCCGACCTCGGGTGTGGGGACGCTTCCCTCCCGCTCGGGGAGGGCGGCTGCATGGAGGGAAGAATCGATCCTGGGGACGAGAAGGGGTGGCCATGCACGATGTACGTCGACGGGGACGCGACCTCGAACGATGCCAGCGGGGATTTCCCGGAGAGCACACAAGACGCGTTCGATTCTGGTCGGGCATTTCGGATCGACCGCTGGCTCTCCGCCCATCCCTCCGGCGGTGACGGGGTCTCCATGCTTCACGTCTGGGTCTGCTGGCGAAGGGCGGATGGAACCCTCCAAGAAGTGTACAGCTCGCGGGTGCGCGTGGAGGATCTATGGTGATGTCGGCGCCCGGCTCGGCCCGCCGCTCGGCTCGCGGCCTGACCCTCGTCGAGACGCTCATCGGGACGACCATCGCCCTCATCCTGACCGCCGGCGCGGTCACCTTCGCGACGCAGGAGGTGCGCTTGATGGAGGTCAGCCAGGATCGAATCCATCTGGCCCGTTCGGGGCGAACGGCGTTGTCGCTCATCGCCGAAGACGTCCGTCGTGCCGGCGCCGGGGTGGGATATGCGGAGGACGGAACCTTCCTGGGTCTCAGCGTAGGGGCGTTCGATGTGGACGGAATCCCGTTCAACAGCGAAGGCGCCGATTCTGCGGAGGGTACGCTCGAGCTCGGGAGCCATCGCGTCAACCAGATCGGTCGCCCCAACACGGGCCTAGACAGCTACGACGCTCCTACCCACGACCTGCGCGTCCGCTATGCGGCCGGGTCGTATGCCACGGTCGTCGAGGAACGGATGCTCGTCGGCCGGCTTTGCGCCGGTCCAGGGATAAGCTTCGAAGAAGAGGAAGTGGTCATGATCAGGGATGCCGTCGGCATCTCTGCGCGCTCCGGTCGCCTCGAGCTCGGGGGCATGGAGACCGGGGCCGGCTGCCCGTGTCTCGGCGGGTGTCTACCCTTCGTGTTCGTCCCCACCGACCACCTGACGACGGGGCCTGGGGCCACCACGGTGGGGTACGGTTTCGGGGAAGTGCAGGGGGGCCTCCGGGACATCTTGTGGTTCGTCTTGGGAGGGCCCCGCGGCGGCGTGCTCCGACGCGCCGATGTCACGCAGGCGCCCTGCATGGACTTCGAAACCTGCGGCGATGTGGCCGTCGATTTCGCGGACGCGCTGTTCGTCCAGGTCTGGCGGTGGAACCGAGCTACGGGTCAGTGGGCCCCACAGGGCCAGGAGCTTCCGCCGCCAGATCCGGAGGCGAGGATCCGAGTCGACCTAGAGCTGGTCGTCAGGAGCGAGCGACAAGCCAGGGAAGGGACGCGGCAGAACGTGGTCACGAGGCTCGCTGGACCGGAACTGTGCCTGCCCGAGGGTTGCGATGAGGATCCCGACGGCTACGCGCGACTCAGCTTTCGAACGAGCGTCGAGGTTCTCAACTCTGGGATCTCGAGGGGACGATGAAGGGATGATGAGAACAAAGGCCAAAAGACGTGGGTTTGCGCTGCTCGTGGTGATGCTGATCGTGTCGCTGGTAGGCATCGGCGCCGCCGCGCTGCTCGACATCGTGAACGTCGACATCGGAATCGTCGGCGAGATGCGGAACGTGCAGGAGGCCGAAGGCGCGGCTACGGCAGGGGTCCTGGAGACTCTGGCCGACCCGAACCTGAGGCAGCGCTTGCCCAACATCGATACCCCGACGCTTCGGACCAGGCTCATGACCAGGCAGGCTGGGGCCTACACCCTAGACCCGGACGGGAGTCCGCAGTCGGTGGACGAGGACACGTCGGTGGTGCTCGCCAACGTGGGGACGTCGGCCGAGACCGGCTACGAGTCGGACATTACCCTGCTCCGGGTGGTTCCGCGGGAGAACACGAGCCTTCGATTCGCTGTGGCCGCGTACGAAGTCCGCGCCCGCGCGAGCGTCGCGCGGGGTGGGGCGACCCGTGAGAGCAGGGCGGTGGTCTACGAGCCGGTCGCGGTGGGAACCGACGACATCGCTCGCCAACGCCACTTCCGTTGAAGGCTCTCAGATCATCTCGCGGCGGCGCATGACCGCGATCGTGGCCAGCTGCAGGGCGATGATGAACAGGAGGGCGTAGCCCAAGGTCCAGGCCACGAGTCCAAAGGACGCTGGATCCTGGTACACGGCCGCTTCCCGAAAGTTGAACCGGGCGAAGTTCGGGAGCACCCAGGCGAGCACCGTCGCGAGCAGCTGCGGGAGCATGTCATCGCCTCGGGTCAACGACACCAAGTCGTCCACGCTGGCGCAGGCGATCCAGAAACCGAGGCCGATGCCTGCCGCGACCATCGGGGTGGAAAAAGAGGACAGGAGGAGCGCAAAAGCGCCGAGAACCGTCGCCTCGACCCCGACCATGAAGAGCGCGAGCGCGTCGCTGGGCTGCACATGGCCGCCCACCATCACCAGCGAAAGCAGGAAGAGCAGGGCAAAACCGAGGAGCGCGGCCCAAACGACAGCGACCAACCCCAAGAAACGGCCGTGCACGTAGGTGCCGCGGCCCACCGGCCGGGTGAGGATGACGAACAAGCTCTTGCGGTCGATTTCCTGGTGGATGAGCGAGATGCCCACCAGCAGCGAGAGCATATTGGTCACGACGGAGGTCGCGCCGAGGCCAATGCTGCGGACGACTCGATCCGGAAACCCGTAGGTGATGTTGCTGACCACCACTGCGAGCAGGAGCAATGCGGCGCCGAACACGGCGAGGTTTACGAACAAACGCTGGCGAATGACCTCTCGAAGGGTGTTGCTGGCAATCGCGACGAGGGGTGCGCGGTTCATGGGGCGGACTCTCCTTGTTCGGCCAGGGCCCGAACGAAGATCGACTCGAGGTCGTCCCGGTGCGGCTCGAAGCGAACGAGCCGTCCCGTCTTCGCGGCGAGGATGGCCTCGACGGTCTCGGCTGCGGCGGCCACGTCGGTGGTCTCGAAGGTCGCGGTATCGGCGGTCATCCTGGCCGACCCGAAACGCTGCTCGAGCTCGGCGCGGGTGCTCGGTTCGAGGCCCCCGAGGGTGAACGTCAGCCCGCGGGTGGTCTCGGTCAGGATCTCGTCGAGGCGGCCGGTGCGCCTGGTCTCCCCCCTATCGACGATGGTCACGCGGTCGCAGGTGAGCTCGATGTC
>DAIQNR010000167.1:0-8760 GCA_036788295.1 Myxococcota bacterium | reverse complement strand
TCGCCCGGGTCGGCGGCGGCATCTACACCAAGGCCGCCGACGTCGGCGCCGACCTGGTCGGCAAAGTCGAGCAAGGCATCCCCGAGGACGACCCTCGAAACCCGGCCACCATCGCCGACAACGTAGGCGACAACGTAGGCGACGTCGCTGGCATGGGCGCCGACCTCTTCGAGTCCTACGTCGGCGCCATCATCGGCGCGATGGTGATCGCCGCCTCCGCCGCCAGCAACGAGCTGCGCGGGGTCCTGCTGCCGATGGTGCTCGCCTCCGCGGGCATCGTCGTCTCCATCGCCGGGACCTTTCTCGTTCGCACCAAAGAGGGAGGAAACCCCCAGACCGCCCTCAACACCGGCACCTTCGCCGCCGCCTTCGCGATGCTCGTCGCGACCTACCCGCTGGCCCTCTGGGTGCTGCCCGAGCCGATGACCTTCGCCGACGGCACCAGCGTAGACGCCCTCCGGGTGTTCTTCGCCACGCTCGCCGGCCTCGTCGCCGGGGTCCTGGTCGGCGTCATCACCGAGTACTATTGCGCCAAGCACCGCCCGCCGGTGAACCGCATCGTCGCCGACTCGGTCACGGGACCGGCCACGAACATCATCTCCGGGCTCGCGGTCGGCATGCAGTCCACCGCCGCCCCGATCATCCTCATCGCCGCCGCCACCGTCGCCGCCTACCAGGCCGCCGGCCTCTACGGGATCGCGATGGCCGCGCTCGGCATGCTCAGCACCACCGGGATCCAGCTCGCGGTGGACGCCTACGGGCCGATCGCCGACAACGCGGGCGGGATCGCGGAGATGAGCGGGCTGCCGCCCGAGGTGCGGGAGCGCACCGACAACCTCGACGCGGTCGGCAACACCACCGCTGCCATCGGCAAGGGGTTCGCGATCGCGAGCGCCGCGCTCACCGCGCTCGCCCTGTTCGCCGCGTTTCGCGCCCAGGCCAACATCGACGTCATCGACCTGACGAAGCCGATCGTCATGGCTGGCCTCTTCTTCGGGGCGATGCTCCCGTTCTTGTTCTCGTCGATGGCCATGCGGGCGGTGGGCAGCGCCGCCAACGAGATGATCGTGGAGGTGCGCCGGCAGTTCCGAGAGATCCCTGGCCTGATGGAGGGGACGGGGCGGGCCGACTACGCAAAGTGCGTGGACATCTCGACCGCCGCCGCTCTCAAGATGATGGTGCTCCCTGGCCTCATGGCGGTGGTGCTCCCCGTCGTCGTCGGCTTCGCCAGCAAGGAGGGGCTCGCCGGCATGCTCGCCGGAGTGACCGTCTCCGGGGTGGCCATGGCCATCTTCATGTCCAACGCGGGCGGCGCCTGGGACAACGCGAAGAAGCAGGTCGAAGAAGAGCCGCGGGACAAGGAGAAGAACACCGGCAAGGGCTCGGACAAGCACGCCGCCGCCGTCACCGGGGACACCGTGGGCGACCCCTTCAAGGACACGGCGGGCCCCTCGCTGAACATCCTCGTGAAGCTGATGTCGGTGGTCGCGCTGGTCATCGCGCCGCTCCTCTGAGGACGCGTCGGCTGGCCCGCAAAGGGTGTGCTCTGCACCCGGCGCTCGGTTGATCTCGAGCGGCGCGGGCTGCGCCGCCGCCGCCGCCGGGGTAAAACGGGGTCATGAACGAAGCGGGACCTCGCGAGCGCCGGGTGCCGCCGGGGGATGATCGCCCCCGGCTGCTGTGCCCTGAATGCGGTTTCATCGCTTACGAGAACCCAAAAGTGGTGGTCGGCTCGGTCGTCGAGGAGTCCGGTCGCATCCTGATGTGCCGGCGGGCCATCGAGCCTCGCCGAGGCTTTTGGACCGTTCCCGCCGGGTTTCTCGAGCTCGGTGAGACCCCGGAAGAGGGGGCGCGGCGGGAGGCGTGGGAAGAGGCCCGGGCCCAGCTCGAGCTGACCGGATTGCTCGCGGTGTACTCCGTGGCCCGGATTGGACAGGTGCAGTTGATGTACCGGGCCCGGCTCGCCGCGCCCGGCTTTTCGGCCGGCCCCGAGAGCGCAGAGGTCCAGTTGTTCGGCTGGGACGAGATCCCCTGGACCGAGCTCGCGTTCCCGACCGTGCGCTGGGCGCTCGAGCGCTACCGCGAGGTGGGAAAGGATGGCCCGATCATCCCCGCGACGAACCCGGAAGGGGCCTCGGCCGACCTCCCATGAGAATCGACGGAAGGATCTTCTGGGTCGCCGACGACCCCGCCCTGCTCGCGGCCCAGGTCGCTGGGCAGGACATCGACCCCCATCCTCCGCTCCGGTTCGGGGTCAGCACCGACGACATGATCTCCGGCGCCGCCTGCACGCTCGGCTACTCCGAGGCGATCCTCGGGCCCCACTTTCTGGCCCGGCTCGCGCCTGGGGTGAGCAGCGGCGGCTTCACCGTGCTCGTTGGCGGCGAAGCGTACGGCTCTGGGTCGAGCCGCGAGGTCGCCGTCACCGCCCATCGAGGGGCAGGCATCGAGCTGGTGGTCGCCAAGAGCCTCCAGCGCATCTTTCAGGAGAACATGGTCTACGCCGGGCTGCCGTTCACCACCGATCTCACCGTGGTGGACCGAATCCTCGCTGGCGAGGACATCGACCTCGAAGCGATCTCCGCCGACCTGCCCCCGTTCTTTCAGAGCGTCGCCGAGCGCGGCGGGCTGCTCCAGTACGCCCAGGACCTGCTCGCCGGACGGGTCGCGCCGCCGAGGACCGAGGCGGCGAGCGGCCCGAGCACCGCGGTCGAGAAGATCATCGCCCGCCGTGTATACCAAGGGGCCGACGCCCCGCTCGGGGTGCCGTCGGTGGCCCCTGGGGACCAGCTGCTCGTCCGGGCCGGGTTTCGGGGCCTGCACGAATACACGGCAGGCATGGTCATGCATCTCTTCCAGGAGGGATTCGACCGGGCTCCGATCGATGACCCCGATTCGGTGGCTTGTTTCGAGGATCATTTTGTCCTGCTCGGCGACGAGACCGTGCCTCTGCCTGTCCGATCGGCTCGCCTCGATCCGGCAAGGAAGCTCGCCGCCGAGATGGTCGCCGCGTGCAAGACCTATGGGATCCGGCTTTTTGGCCCGGGCCGCGACCACCCAGCCGGCATCTGCCACCGGATCGTGCTCGAGCGCTACGCCGAGCCCGGTGAGATCGTGATTCTCACCGACTCCCACAGCCCGACCGCCGGCGCGATCGGCGCGTTCGGCTTCGGCGTGGGTTCGACCGCGATGGCGTTTGCCCTTCGCACCGGGCTCATCCCGGTCACCGTGCCTCGGACGGTGCGCATCGACGTCTTCGGCGAGCCGGGCGATTTTGTCGCTCCGAAGGATCTGATGCTCCACGTGCTCGGCGACCCATGGTTTCGCGAGGAGCGGTGGCGGAATCACCCAGCCGATACGTGCGTGCTCGAGTGGGGCGGCCCCGCGCTCGAGCGCTGGGACGTGGACGAGCTGTCGGTGCTCACCAACATGACGGTGGAGGGGGGGCTGATGAGCGGGATCGTCATCCCTTCCGCTCCAGCGGCCGCCTTTCTTTCCGCCCACCGAGGCCGCAGCGATTTTGCCCCAGTCGGCCCCGATGAAGGGGCCAGCTACGCTCGCCGGCTCCGCATCGACCTCGCCGAGGTGCCGCTCACCGTGGCCACGCCCGGCGACCCCCGAAACCGGTCCTCGCTCGAAAACCACGTTGGCGAGCCGGTCCACAACGTCGTCATCGCCTCCTGCACCGGGGCGAGCCTATCCGATCTTCAGGCCGCCGCCCGGCTGCTCGAAGGGCGCCAAGTGGCCCCGGGGGTGCGCCTGACCGTGACCCCGGCGTCGGCCGAGGTCGAGGCCGACGCGGAGCGGATGGGCTTGCTCGAAGTCTTTCGGGCCGCCGGCGCCCTCGTGACCTCTCCGGGGTGCGGAGCGTGCATCGGCAACGGACCCGGGATCCCCGAGCCGGGCGAGACGACCGCCTCTACGACCAACCGAAATTTCGACGGGCGAATGGGCGCGCCCGGCCCGGTCTACCTGGTCAGCCCCGCCGTCGCCGCCGCCACCGCCCGGACCGGCGTCCTGACCGACCCCCGCTCGCTCATCTCGTCCATCAGATCATTGGTTGGCGGATGATTGTCTTCCACTTGGCTGGATTGCAGCGACGTACGTCGCTGAGGTAGATCTCGTGATGCTTCCCGGAGAGACCCGACGTCGCTTCGATGAAATCATGCACTCGCCGAATGGTTGGTCCCTCGTCAGTGAACGGGCCAATGTGAAGCACCTGGGCACACGACCCCTCTTCAAGAGTCTCCAACCGGAGCGCATCGGCCGCGGCTATGGACTTCTTCCTCTTCACCTCGGCGATGGCAGCGTGGACAATTTCGGCCTCCACGAAATGGGGCTGCATGATCATCATTGTCCATTTCCACTTGGACCTATCGTTGGTGACGAAAGTGGACATGTCGTCAGCCCACCAGAGGCCCTCGAGTGGCATGACGGCATAGTCGATCGCCTGTGCACCCCTCTTCAGCATGAACTTGGCCGTGTAGGAGACGGAGAATAGTGCCTCCACCGCTTGGGTATACTCTCGCGACGTGTTGGGGTCGCCTTCGCCGTCAATCATCAGGAACGGAAAGGCGGGCACGTCGACCTGAACCACTGCCTTCGCCGATGGCTGGTAGAGATGCTTCAGCTCCTTCTTGAGGTCAATCTTCTGCACGAATCCTCCCGGAGATTCTCTCGTAGAACATGAGAGCGCCTAGCTGCGATCCCAAGCAGACCAACCGCTGGCCTTGTCCGAAGAACGAGTACTCGAGCACCGCGTAGCCCGCTACACACAGGAACCACCACCCGCGATCACGGCAATGTCGGTGGTGACCCATGATTGAATCTCGAGACGATGCTTTCCTTGGGCGGCGGCGACGGAGTCCAAGGCGAACATGACGTCGATATCTGCCGGCATCGCGGTGCGTATGGATATTGCCATATCAATGGATCGCCCTCTGGCTCCGATTGGAGGCGGTTCACGCGAGCACTCCTCCGTTGCCCATCCAACCTGGACTTCACCTTCGGGGCCGGCCCTTCCCAATCTTCGATTGTCCCCTGACCGGGCCCGGCTCCATCAGGCGCAAGCGCCGGTTGGATGGCCGTCCTGGCTACGCCGCTCGGATCGGGCTGAGTTCCGCTGGCTCCATGACCTCGACCCCAAGGTCCTGGAGCACCTGGTTGATATCCTTGGAGGTCGTAGTCACCGGGCTGGTTATCTCAAGCCCGATCGGCGTGCCGTTCGGACCGAAGTCCACCAACACGCCGTGGTCGCGACGCTCTGTCCGAACGCTCTTCACACCGGCCGGGCGTGGAAGGTAGAGATAGGCCGAAAGCGCGCGTCCGCGCCGATAGGTGACCTCAAGGTAACGTCCTTTCATGACTTTTTCTAATGGATACGCCGTGATGACGACAGTTATCTCTTCTTCGCCGATCGGCTCCAGAATGATCTCCCAATTCTGCTTGCGGAGTCTCGAGGTTGCCACGAACCGGCCATCCACCACGTCCTCTCGCAACTCAGCGGCACGCTCAGCATATCGCGGAGCTCGACCTCAGAGAAGTTGCGGTCTTCCATCCTTCGCTCTACGTGCGGAGTCATCTCAAGCTCCCAGTCCCACCACGTGGGCCAGTTCCTCTGCTCTGGCCTCCTCCCCCTCATCCAGCCACCCCTCGATGCTACCACGGACCCTCGTCGTCCGCGCTCTGGCGCAATTTCGTCAGTGATTTCTGACGTGTAGCCACGCCGGGGTCGAGCAGCCGCTCGGGCGGCGCCGGGAGCGCTCCGCGTTCATGTGGGGCCCTGCGCCGGGCCTTGCCTCCGACCCAAGCGTCGCGCCGGGTTCGGCTTCCGGCGAGCTTGGGCCGGGGTTGGGACGGCTCGTCCGGGGGCGGTGGCGCGCGGTTTACAGCGAGCGGTCGGCGTCCTCTCGACCGGCATGCCTCGCGAGCGGCTGCCGGCGTGTGAACCGCACGAGCGCCAGCAGGGCGAGCCAGAGGGGGTCCACCGGCCGGCCGCCGAGACCTCTGCATCCGCCGTCCCCGATCGGCCGATCCGGCTCGGCGTGCCCGATGTCGGGACCTCCGGCGTCGAGGCCGGCGTCGTTCCCGAGGCCGGCGTCGATTTCGACGCCGGCGTCCATCGCCGGGGGAGGGCAGCCGGGAGGGCCCGGTTCGCCAGCAAGCTCGAGGGCGGTCCAGCCGACCGCGGCGTCGGTTCGGGCTACCGCGAGCAGCGTCGCCGGGCGCTCGAGGTCCACGCAGGGGTCGAGCGGGGAGGGGCCTCGGGCGATCTCGAGGCCGTCGAGGTACAGCCGGATCTCGCCCTCGGCCCGGACCGAGAACCGGGCCGATCCCCGGACCTCGGCTGGACCGTCGAGCGACACCTCCGGCCGCCGGGCCCACGCCGCTGCCATCGGGTCGCCGAGCACCAGGTTGTGCCAAAAGACGAAAGGCAGGTTTCGGTGGTACGCCTCGGCGAGGCTCAGGCCATCCGCCCAATCGATGAGGAACCGGCGGCTCGGGAAGCTGTTGTTGAGCGGTTCATCGGTGGTCCCGTGCACCCCGGCGACCCCCTTGGCCACCCACCGGGCGATCGACACCTGCCGCTGACCGCTCTCCAGAAAGTTCTCGGGCACGGCGCCGAAGCTCGTCAGGTTGTCCACCAGGGCGCCGGGGGCAAAGTCGTTGTCCTCGATGACCCGACCGAGGGAGGCGGCGCCGGTCACGAACCCGGCGAGCGTCTCGCCCGCCCGGTCCCGGTCGAAAGCCACCACATCCGCCTCGAACCCCCGGGCGTCGAGACCGGAGGCGACGATGGGGTACTCGACGTCGAGCACGCCTCGGGCCCGGTCGGCGCCCTCCATCAGCAGGAAGCGGCGCGCCCGGTTCGGCCCGCTCGATTCGGCCGTGGTGGCGCTCGCGACGAGCCGGGCCGCGTCTTCGTAGCTGCGGCCTTCGAGCGCAGTGACCAGCCACGGTCGGTGCAGGATTCCTTGCGTTTGCCCTGCGAAATCGGAGGAGAAGCGCCCCTCCCGGTACGGGTTCGACCACCGCGCGACCGTGCAGGGCGTGTTGCCGCACATCGCCCGGCGCCCGGGGGAACCCGTCGCGCTCAGCGGCTGCCCGTCCGGCCCGACGGAGCGGGCCACCCCGAGCACTGCGGCGAGCGACGCCCGCTGCGCTCCGTCGCCGCGGTCGGGAAACCGCACCCGAAGGGGGAGGCCCCGAACGAGCACGACGGCCTCGATCCGCTCCACGACGGGGCCCAGGCAGTCGATGAGCGGCCGCTCGATCGCCGTGAGGTACATCTCGTGGTCGATGGTGTCGCCCGCCTCGGGGTCCACCAAGCACAGCTGCGACAGTGGGATGGAGCGGGCGGCGACGTACCGCTCGGCGAGCGCGACGCTCTCGGGGATCCGGCCGTGGGCGAGCACCGCGGTGGTGTCGGGGCCGGGAATGGCGAGCGCGCTCGTCGGCAGGCTCAGGAAGAGGGCGGTGCATCCAGAGCGCCACATTCCCCACCCATTTCAGCCCCTGCGAGCCCCGTCCATCGGCCCTCCGCACAGGACAGGAACCGCTCGAGGGCGGGTGCGAGCCCGTCCATCGGCCCTCCGCACGGAGCCAAAACCCACTCGAGGGCAGGTCCGAGCCCCGTCCACCGGTCGTCGAACCCGAACGACCCCATCAAGGGGGGCAGGTCAGGTTCCAGGGAGGCGTGCTGGTGGCGTTGCCGTCGATCACGCAGCTCTGGTGGCCGGTGAGCCAAATCCACCCGGACGCGCCTCCTCCGCCACCGCCGCCGGCTGACGCGGAACCGGTCGGGGCTTGGCCCGGGCGGGGGGGGCCGGCGCCTCCGCCATCGCCGCCGGCTCCGCCTCTGTTTGGGCCGGTCCTACCGCCGGCGCCGCCGGAGGCGGCACCACGGCGGTCGGAGCCATCGTCACCATCCTGGCCGTCTTGCCCGTCTCGGCTGCCTCCGCCTCCGCCTCCGCCTCCGGCGCCGAGAAAAGACCCGCCCTGAAGGTCGATCTCCCAGGCCTCGATGAACAGCGTTCCTCCAGAGCCCCCTCCGGCGCCGCCGCGGTTGTTTCCGGTGACCCGCGTGCCGCCGGCCCCCCCCCCGCCGGAGGCGCCAATCGAGCCTTCGATCTCGACCTTCTGGGCCGACGATATTTGGACGATGCCGCCTCCGCCCCCGCCCGGGCCGGAGCCGCTGCCACCCGCGCACCCGCCGATGAGTCCGGTGCCTGCGAACGCCGCGCCCCCCGCTCTCCCCGATTCGTTGCCGGATCCATTCCCGCCGTCGCCGCCGGCGGACGAGGCTCCGCCGCCCCCGGCGCCGCTCGCGTCCGTCGACGGCGTCCCGGTCCTCGGGCCGCAGGCCCAGTTGCCGCCCGGCCCGGGCTGGTCGCCATCGGCGTCAGCGACGATGCGACCCTCGATCTCGGCATCGCCCGACACGAGGAAGATGACGCCCCGCCGCCCCCGAATTTCGAGGGTTCCTTCCACATCGATCTCATGAACGGCGACGACCGCGACCGGGAGGCCGTCTGCCGTGGTGGCGGTGCCGACCGAGGACGGGACGTCATCGCAGTCGCCAGAGAACGACAGCGATCCGGTGTCGAAAACGCAGGTCCGGTTGCTCTGCACCGTGAGGTCGCCCCTCGGCGGAAAGAACCCCGGATCCACGTTCCGAACCGGGAAAGGAAAGCCGCCGTCCGGCGCCCCCATGTCCGGGGCCGCCGCGTCGGGCGCCCCCGTGTCCGGGGCCTCCGCGTC
>DAIQNR010000166.1:0-8786 GCA_036788295.1 Myxococcota bacterium | reverse complement strand
TCTAGAGCACCGAACGGGGTGCAGCGGCGCCTCCAGGCCAAGGATCCTGTGTTCTTGGCCGTCCGGCGGCGGACCGAGGAGGTCACCACGTCCAGGTCAGCGGCCTTGAGTCACGAGCGAGTGGATGGTCGCTCAGCCGCGGGAACGCGGCGACGGCGCGGAGAGGATGGAGCCGCTCGCCGCGGGGGAGGTGAGCGCGGGAATCTCTCGGCCGGCGCCTACCGCCCTCTCGAACGCGAAAGCGGAGCCGGCGGCGGCGGCGAGCAGCCCAACCGCGGGGAGCGGCAGCAAGGCTTCGGGCCACAGGGCGATCGCGGTGGCGGCGACGGCGAGCGGCCGGATCCGCTCCACCGCTCGGGCCCACGGCGCCCCGTCGAGAACGGCGCCGAGGTTGCCCGCGGTGGCGATGATGAGCGCTCCCACCGCGGCGATGGTCACCGGCTCGAGCCCGGAGCGCACGAAGAGCAGCCACGTCGTCGCGGCGGCGAGTAGGCCGAAATGCACCGCCACGTAGGCCACCAGCGGCCGGCTGACAAGGGTGTCGTACTTCGACAGCGGGTCGGTGCGCTTCGCGTCGTCGGCGACCCCCTCCGGGACGAAGCCGGGCCGCCGCCACCACACCGCGAGCCGGTCGGACCAGGTTTTTGCGGACAGGCTCCTCCGGAAGCTGAGAGCGACGTGGTGAAAGTTCGCGAACACCGGGTTCCAGCGGTTCGGCGGCTCGGTCACCCCATAGATGACTTCTTCCTCTTCGGGCGCAAAGGTCCCAAACAGGCGGTCCCAGATGATGAGCGTGCCGGCGTGGTTCTTGTCGATGTATTGGGGGTTCTGCCCGTGGTGGACCCGGTGGTGGCTCGGGGTGTTGATCACCCACTCGAGCGGCCCCATGCGCCCGATGAGCTGGGTATGGATCCAAAACTGGTACAGCGTGTTGAGCGCGGCCACCACCCCGAACACGAGCGGCGGGAACCCGAGGATCGCGAGCGGCAGATAGAAGGCCCAGGAGAACCCGCCCTGAAATGCCGACTGCCGCAGGGCCACCCCGAGGTTGTACTCTTCGGACTGGTGGTGGACGACGTGCGCGGCCCACATGAAGTTGAGCTCGTGGCTCATCCGGTGAAACCAATAGTAGCAGAAATCGACCCCGAGAAAACACAGCGCCCAAACCCACCACGCGCCGGCGTCGAGTTCGAACAGCCGATGGTTCGAAAAGAGGTAGGCGTAGGCGATGAACGTGAAGGTCGCGAGCACCAGCTTGAAGGTCTGCTGGATGATGCCGCAGCCCAGGTTGCCGACCCAGTCGGCGAACCGGTACACCGAGCGGCCCTTCACCCTGGCCACGAGCCACTCGAGGCCCATGAGGCCGAAGAACGCGGGGATGGCGAGCGCGATCGGATCCACCGCCGAGCAATGTGGGCCCGGCCCCCGGGCCCCGTCAACCCGCCGGCGCCGAAAGAGCCCCAGAGGCGCTCCGTCGAGGCGCCCAGCGAACGACAGCTCGGGACCCGAGGCCAAAAGAGCCCAGCCGAGCCTTTTTCGCGTCAAGGCGCGCGGGCGCGGTGCTGAGCCAGATCGCTCAGGAAGTGGGCGACCTCGGCGATGGACTGCGCGGCGGCGTGGGTGCGTCCGCCCTGGGTGATGCTGTCCGTCGCCTGCTCCGATACGCGGGACAGCGACTCCTGGAACTGCCGCATCTCGGTTTCGGAGTTCTTGGCGAGCCGAACGATCTCGTTGCAGGTCGCTCCCTGCTGCTCGACGGCGGCGGCGATGCTGACCTGCATCTGGTTGATGGTGTCGATGACGGCCTGGATCGCGGCAGCGGCCTCGACCGCCTCGTGCGCGTCGCCCTGGATGGCGGCGACCCGGTCCGAGATCTCTTCGGTGGACCGCGCCGTCTCCTTCGCGAGCTCTTTGACCTCGGTCGCGACGACCGCGAAGCCCTTCCCCGATTCCCCGGCGCGAGCGGCCTCGATGGTCGCGTTCAGGGCGAGAAGGTTCGTCTGCGCGGCGATGTCGGTGATGATCTTCAAGACCTTGCCGATCGCCGCGCTGCTCGACCGCAGCTTCTCGATGGTGCCGGCCGTGGTCTTCGTCTGGTCCGCGGCGGCGCAAGCCACGCGGCTCGCCTCGGCGGCGTGCTTTGCGATGTCGTGCACGGTGGCGAGCAGCTCCTCGTTGGCCCGCGCGATCCCCTCCACCGCGCTCGCGGTCGAGGCGCCGAGCGCCGTCGCCCGCTTCAGCTGTTCGGCGGTCGCCCGGGCCCCTTCGTTGGCGGCGGCGCTGATGGTGGACAGCTCGGTCGTCGAGGCTTCGAGCCGCTCGATGCCTTCCGCCGTCCGGTCTCGGAGGCTGATCATCTCGTGGACGTCCTTCAGGGAGCCGGCCACGCGCAGAGGGGTTCCGTCCTCGTCCCGGAGCGTCGCGCCGGTGGCGCGAAACCACCGGTACTGTCCCGTCTTCAGCTGAAGCCGGTACTCGACGTCGTACGGGGTCTGGCCCGAGCGGTCGATGAGATGGGCAACGAAAGCCTCGATCACCCAGTCGTGGTCCTCCGGATGAAGAAGCGACGACCAGCTGCTGAGGACATTCGGGAAGTCTCGCTCGTCCTGGTACCCGAGCATCTGTCGAAACCGGTCCGACCACCAAAACTCGTTGCTCGGGTTCACCGGGTCGCCGGCCACCACGGTCATGTCCCAGAGACCGTCGGAGGAGGCTCGGTTCACGAGCTCGAAGCGGTCCACCGCGCGCTGGACCCTGGCCTTGTGATCCCGCTCCTCGGTGATGTCCCGCAGCGAGCCGGCCACCCGCAGCGGCGTTCCGTCCTCGGCTCGAAGGGTCGCGCCGGTCGCGCGAAACCACCGGTACTGTCCCGTCTTCAGCTTCAGCCGGTACTCGACGTCATAGGGGGTCTCTCCCGAAAGATCGCTCAGGTGGGCGCCGAACGCCTGGATCACCCAGTCGTGGTCCTCCGGGTGAAGGAGCGACGACCAGCTGCTGAGGACATTCGGGAAGTCTCGCTCGTCCCGGTACCCGAGCATCTGTCGAAACCGGTCCGACCACCAAAACTCGTTGTTCGGGTTCACCGGGTCGCCGGCGATCACGCTCATGTCCCACAGGCCGTCGGCCGAAGCTCGGTTCACGAGCTCGAAGCGGGCGACCGCGCGCTGCAGCGCGTCGTCCGCGGATGGTTCCTCACTCCCGTTCGCCATCGTTCGTCCTTTCGGCCGCAACTCTTCTCCGTCGAGCCTTCATCGGCACTCGATGTTCGAGAGCGTAAACTTGGCGAGGAGGAGTCATTCGGGCGGCCGTCCGGTGAGCCGGAGGCCCAAGAAGCGCACCGTCCCCGAGGTGACCCCGAGCCCGAGCCGGCCCCCGCGGGGAAGGAGGCGGCACGACCAGGCCTCTTGGCCGTTCACGAAGAAGGCCAGCCGCGAATCCTCCCGCACCAGGCGGACCGGGACCGGGCCGGCGCCCTCGTCGAGCTCGGAGGCGTCGGCTACCGGGCAGTCCGGCCGCTGCCGTCCGACGCTCGCCTGGACCCGGGCCGAGCGCTGCAGGGTGACCCGGTGGTGGCCCAGCTCGTCGAGATCGAACAGCAGCACCGCCTGCCCCCGGCCGACTGGAGCCACGGTCACTTCGAGGTCGAAGTCCCCGTACTGGCTGTCGCCGAGCGCGAGCGGAGCCGGCGGGCCGCTCGAGCGCTCGGCGGAGCCTTCGAGCCCGCCGTCCGTGGTGCGCCAGAGCCCGGGATCGCGGGGCACGAGGCCGCGACCCGAGTCGAGCTCGGGGAGCTCCGGGCCGGGCGCGAAGGCGAGCAAGGTGCCCTGCTCGGTCACCCCGCGGAGGGTGCCGTCGGGGTGGCGGGCGAGCGCGAACGGCGAGCCGGGGGCCTCGAGCGGCGCCGAGCGGCCGAGCAGGTCGAGCCCCCACGCCGCGTGGCCATCCCTCGAGGCGACGACGAGCTGGCCCCCGCCCGCATCGAACACCTGCGCCGGTCCGAGCGGCGGCAGCGAGGCGAGCGCGGCCCGGGTGCTGGTCTCAGCCGGCGACGTCGAAAACCGGAGCGTCTCCACCGGGCCGGCGCCGCCCGCGACCACGACCGCGCCGGCGGCGGTGACGACGAGGTCGGAGCCAGGGCCCCGGCCGGGCAGGTCGAGGCGAACGGAGGCCGTAGACCCGGACCGAACGTCGAACACGAACGCGTGCGCGGCCGTCGCCACCACGAGACCGGTGGGGCCGAGGCCGGCGGCCGCCTCCGCGGCCCCACCGAGTCCGCCGATGGCGCGCGCGCGCAGGTCCACCAAATCGAGCTCCGTCAGCCGCCCGGTGGAGAGGTCCACGCCGATGGCGCGGCGTCCGTCGAGGTCTACGAGGTCGACCGGGCCGAGGACGTTGGCAACGGGGATGGGGACGACCAGCCCTCCGGGCTCGAGGACGACGAAGCCGTCCGGACCGAAGGCGACGATCCGGTCCCCCATCGAGACGAGAGCAGCCGCGGCGAGGCCCCCTGGGATCCGGGGCCCCGGCTCGGGCTCCCCAGAGGTACCGAGCGAGAGCGCCTGCTCGTCGTCGCCGGCGAGCAGGAGGACCCCGTCCGCGCTCGTGACCGCCCGGTACCCGGAGCGAGCCGGGATCCCTCGTTCGAGCCTGGACAGCGCGCCGACCCGCGCGAACAGGAGCCGCAGGCGATCCTGCGGATCTTGGACGAGATCGAGCGGGGGGCTGACCGCGGCCGAGCGCAGGGCGCCGAGCCCGTCGAGGCCCTCCACCCACAGCCGCTCGATCCCGATGGGCAGCCGCTCGGGCAAGAGCAGGGGCCCCTGGTCCCAGCGCACCGACCCGAGCGACCGGGCCTCGCCGTCGACCTGGCCGACCAGCACGAGCGACGCGACCTCGGCGAACGGGTCCGGCGACCGCGCCGCGACGAGCTCGACCCGAAGATCCACCGACGGCACGCAAGAAAGGGACGCGGCGCAAAGCACCACCCCAGCCCGAAGCCTCGGGTTGCGGTGGGACCAGGGGACCGGCATCATCCGTCGCGGCGCGCCGCTAGGGGCCGTAACCCGCGAACCCGACCGGCGTGCGAGTGACACGTGTTCCACCCCACGACGTTTGGAAAGTACTTTCTCACCCGGCGCATCGCGGTGGGAGGCATGGCAGAGGTGTTCGGGGCCAAGCTGTACGGGGCAGATGGCTTCGAAAAAGATCTCGTCATCAAGCAGATCCTCCCCCAATACGCCAACGACCCCGAGTTCGTGCAGAGCTTCGTGGCCGAGGCGAAGATCGCGGTCAGCCTCACCCACGCCAACGTGGTCTCCATCTACGAGCTGGGCCGCGTGGACGGCACCTACTTCATCGCGATGGAGTTCGTGGACGGGCAGGACGTCTTTGCGCTGCTCGACGCCTCCCGCCGCCAGGACGACCCGCTCGAGCCCGGCCTCGCCCTCTTGATCGTCGAGGAGGTGGCCCGCGGGCTCGACTACGCCCATCGAAAGCTCGGCCCCGACGGCCTGCCCCTCGGCCTCGTCCACCGGGATCTCAACCCGAGGAACGTGCTCGTCTCGCGGGAAGGCGACGTGAAGATCCTCGACTTCGGCATCGCGAAGACCGCCTCGAAGAGCGCAGCGATGCCCAAGACCCGGGCGGGCGTGGTGAAGGGCACGACCGGATACATGTCGCCCGAGCAAGCGACCGGCCAGGCGATCGACCTGCGCACCGACTTGTACCAGGCTGGGCTGCTGCTCTACGAGTGCCTGACCAGTCGGCCCCTGTTCTGGCGGCCAGAGGACCACCTCACCCGAGAGCTGATGCGGCGGCACGAGATCGTTCCTCCTTCCCGCAAGGTCCCTCGGTTGCCGCCGGAGGTCGACGATCTCGTCCTGACCTCGCTCCGGGTGCGACCGGAGGAGCGGTTCCAGTCGGCGGGAGAGCTGGCGGCGGCGGTGGCACGGGTCCGGGCGATTCGGTACCCCGGGGCCCGCCACGCCGAGCTGGGGACGTGGGTCTGTCGGCTGCTCGACCGAGACCGGGCGGCGGCCCGCGCCCTCGAAGACGACATCCCCGCCACCGCCGACTTCTCGGAGGTCATCTCGCAGGCGATCGAGCAGTCGATCACCGGCCGGTTCGAGACGATCGCGACCCGGGCCCCGAGCGGACAGTTCGTGCTCCCTCGGCGGCCGACGACCGGGTCGCAGCCGCTCGATGCCCGCACGATCACCGGCGACGTCACCCCCATGGGGAGCACGCCCGCGCCGGTGGCGCCGGCCGCGGTCGCCGACAACGCCCCGCTCACCCGCGGGCCGAACCCGGATGCCACCCCGTGGCCTCCGGAGCCGACCGCCGAGCACCGAGCCCGGCGCCCGGTGAGCGGGCTCGCCGATGTCCGTCCTCGCCGGTTGGGGTGGCTGGTCCTCGCCCTGCTGGCCGCGATCGCCGCCTCGGCGGTGGCGCTGGCGCTCGCGGTGACCGAGAAGGAGCGGACCGAGGCCCCGCCCGAGGTGCCCACCCCGAGCCAAAACCCGCCCCCTTCGGAAGCGGAGCCGAGCCCCGAGGCGGAGGCGGCCATCGAAGCGCCGAGCGTTGTCCCGGTCGTCGATCCGCTGCGCGAACCTCGACCCCAAGGCCAGAGCCCCGCCCCGCCGAGCGCGGCCGCGGTGGCCGACTTCGGAGCCCGCCCCTGCCCGGCCCGGGTCAGCCTCGACGGGCGCTTGCTCGGTCACACGACCCCGATCTTCGATCACCCGCTGCCCGCTGGCCGGCACCGGCTGGTGATGGTCGCCGATGGCTGCCCGCTCGACGAGGCACCGGGCACGCTCGAGCCGAAGCGCCGCCGCCTGTCCCTCGAGCTCGAAGCCCCGCCCGGTGCCCGGCTGAAGGTCGTGGCCGATTTCGAGGGCCGGCGGATCCAGGTGCGCAAGGCCGATGGCTGAGCTTGCTTCGCTCGTGGCCGAGGCGGGAGCTCGGCTGGTAGGCTCGGGGGAGTGAAGGGGGACGAAGCCGAGAGCGCCCTCGAGCAGGGGGACTTCGATCGGGCGGTCGCTGCCTTGCGCGCGCAGCTCGCCGGCAGCCCCGGCGACCCCATGCTCCGAGCCCGGCTCGCTGAGGCGTACCGGCTCGCTGGCAACCAGGATCGCGCGTTTCATCACTTCGACCAAGCCGCTCGCTCCTTGGCGGCAATGGGGAGGGACGGGCTGGCCGCCGACCTGTGGACCCGCGCCGACGAGCTCGTCCCCGGCGAGCCGGAGATCCTGTTTCGGCTCGCGCGCGCGCTCGAGTCGTCCACCGACCGCGACCGACGGACGACGGTGCTCGAGCGGCTGAAGCAGGCCTCCACCGCGCCCGGGGACCGGCGCCACGCGTACGCGCTGGAGCAGCTCGCCGCGCTCGCCCCGCTGGATCCGCCCGCGGAGCTGCTCCCAGAGGGGGCTCGCGAGTGGGCTCGGCTCGCGGCGGCCCACCACGAGGCCGGCCGCGCCCAGCAGCGAGACCACGCCATCCTCCAGCTCTTGCGGGCGGCGCCGAGCGACCCGGAGCCGCTGCGGATCGCCGCTGGGCTGCTCGCGGCCTCGGGGCGGCACGCCGAGGCCGAGTCGCTGCGCCGCCGGATCGGGGACCTCGCCCCGCTCCCCGCCGCCGAGCCCATGCCCGCCCGGTACGGCCGGGGCCTCGGGGTGGGGAGCCGGGTGGCCGACACCCTGGAGGACCCGGTGGAGAAGACGTGGGACGACGGAGGCCCGCTCCTGGACGAGCTGCTCGACACCGCGAGCGACGCCGAGGTTGGGCGCACGCCGGCCTCCCGTGCCCGGGAAGCGGGCTTCGGGGACGACGACGGATGAACGTCGAGGGTCCCG
Source organism: Myxococcota bacterium (assembly GCA_036788295.1). Classification (GTDB taxonomy): domain Bacteria; phylum Myxococcota; class Kuafuiibacteriia; order Kuafuiibacteriales; family Kuafuiibacteriaceae; genus JAHQVK01. The sequence continues at coordinate 936 of DAIQNR010000166.1, read as the reverse complement.
CCGTCGCGCCGTCCGGTCTTGGTCCGGGCACCCAAGGAGGGGCGATGGGCCTCGGGCTCGATGAGGCGCAGGCAGACGCGATCGCCGCGCTCGGGGACCCGGACCTGCGCCCCCTTCGGGTGGCGGTCGAGGCCCAGGACCAGCTGAGCCTGCTCCACCCCGACGGCCGCCTCGAGTGGGGGGAGCTGTCGGGGCGGATGCGGGCCGCTCGGGCCGAAGACCGGCTCTCTCGCCCGGCGGTGGGCGACTTCGTGGCCGCGCGGCCTCCACCCGGGGACGGGCGCTGGCGGGTCGAGGCGCTGTTGCCCCGTCGCACCCGCTTCGTTCGCCAGGCGAGCCACCGGCGGCTCGAGCCCCAGGTCGTCGCCGCGAACGTGGACCTCGTCGTGGTGGTCACGAGCCCGAACGACGACTTCGAGCCCCGTCGGCTCGAGCGATACCTCACCGCCATTCACGCCTCCGGGGCAAAACCGGCGGTGGTGCTCAACAAGGCGGACCTGGTCGCGGACGTCGGCCCGTGGCTGGAGGCGGCCCGGACCGTGGCGCTCGACGCCCCGGTGCTCGCCACGAGCGCGACCGACCGGGCCGGACTCGACCAGCTCACGGCGCTGCTCGGGCCGGGGACGACGGTCGCCCTCGTCGGCTCCTCGGGGGTGGGAAAATCGAGCCTGACCAACGCGCTGCTCGGAGAGGAGCGGCAGCGGGTGGCGGCGGTTCGGGCCACCGACGACAAGGGGAGGCACACCACGACCCACCGAGAGCTCCTGTGGCTGCCAGCGGGCCCGGCCGGGGAGGATCGAGGGTTTCTCGTGGACACACCGGGCATGCGGGCGCTCGGCCTGTGGACCCACCCGTCGGCGCTGCTCGACGCCTTCGGCGACGTCGCGAGTCTCGCCGAGGGGTGCCGGTTTCGGGATTGCAAACACCAATCGGAGC
>DAIQNR010000165.1:0-9351 GCA_036788295.1 Myxococcota bacterium | reverse complement strand
GGCGCCTCCAGGCGAAGGATCCTGTGTTCTTGGCCGTCCGGCGGCGGACCGAGGCGACTCCCCGTAACCGACGGAGCCGCCCCTGGAGGGTCGCCGCAGGCGACCGGACGGCCAAGGACGCAGGGAACGAGCCTGGGGCGTTGATAGAGCCCGATCCGTCGGTGCTGGAGAAGAACGCTAGCTTCGACGACCAGAGCCGGCGAGCGTCGGGGGCCCCGTTGCCCTCCCGAGCGGGCTGATGTACCAGCTGCGTGCCGGGCCTACGAATGCTGAGTCTCACTGAGGTCACCCACACCTATCCCAGCGGAACCCGAGCGCTCGACGGCGTAAACCTCACGATCGGCCGCGGGATGTTCGGCTTGCTCGGCCCAAATGGCGCCGGCAAGTCCACCCTGATGAGGGACGTCGCCACGCTGCAGACGCCCAGTTCGGGTCGGATCCACTTTGGGGACATCGATGTCCTCGCCCATCCGGAGCAACTGCGGGAGCGGCTCGGATACCTTCCCCAAGACTTCGGGGTCTATCCCCGGGTCAGCGCCGAGGCGATGCTCGACCACATGGCGGTGCTCAAGGGCATCGCGAGCCGAGCCGATCGCAAGGCGACCGTCGAGACCCTGCTCGCCAAGGTCAACCTCTGGTCGGTCCGGAAAGAGGCGATAGCCGGGTTCTCGGGCGGGATGCGCCAGCGCTTCGGCATTGCCCAGGCCTTGATCGGGAACCCGGAGCTCATCATCGTCGACGAACCCACGGCCGGCCTCGATCCGGAGGAGCGGAACCGCTTCTTGAACCTCCTGGCCGAGATCGGGGAGAAGGTGGTGGTCATTCTATCCACACACATCGTGGAGGACGTGGCCGATCTGTGCCCGCGGATGGCCGTGCTCGCGGCGGGGCGCATCCAGCTCGAAGGCGCGCCGCGGGCCCTCATCGAGGAGAGCCGGGGCCGCATCTGGAGGAAGGTGGTACCGCGCCCGGATCTCCCAAGCATCTCCGCCCGCCACCATGTCATCTCCACCCGGCTCGTCGCTGGCCAGACCAGAGTTCATGTTCTGTCCGAGACAGACCCGGGCGAAGGCTTCGAATCCGTAGACGGCGGGCTCGAGGACGTCTACTTCGCCACCCTGGGCCGCGCTCGCGCCGCGTGACCCACCCTTTCCGTCGCCGTCACGGCCCGAACCGAACGCAATCATCGACCACGCCATGTTTCTCGCCATCACCGCATTCGAGCTGCGCTACCAGATTCGCAACCCAGTCTTCGGGGGGGTGGCGCTTCTGTTCTTCCTCCTTACCTTTGGCGCCGTCACGGTAGAGCAAATCAGCATCGGCAGCGGCGGCAACGTGCACGTCAACAGCCCGTATGCCATCGTCCAAATCCATCTGATTCTCTCGATCTTCTTCATGTTCGTGACCACCGCCTTCGCCGCCAACGTCGTGGTCCGTGACGACGAAAGCGGCTTTGCGCCCATCGTGCGCACCACGCAGGTCAAAAAGCGCGACTATCTCCTCGGGCGACTCGCTGGGGCCGTAGCCGCGTCATCCCTAGCCTTCCTGGTGGTGCCGCTCGCCATCTTCCTCGGCTCGATGATGCCCTGGATCGATCCCGAGACGCTCGGGCCGAATCGCCTCATCGACTACGCGCTCGCCTACGGGCTCTTGGCGGTCCCGAACGTCATCCTGACCGCTTGCCTCTTCTTCGCGGTCGCGACCCTCACCCGCTCGACTCTGTACGCATATCTCGGGGTCATCGTCTTCTTGATCGCGTACCTCGTGGCGATATCGATGATCGCGGCGAGGCCCGAACTGCGAGGAACGGCAAGCATCGTCTTCGAACCCTTCGGCATCGCCGCCCACTCCCATGTCACTCGATATTGGACGCCAGCGGAGCGAAACAGCCTGCCGCCTCCGGTCACCGGGGCCCTGCTGATGAACCGGGTGCTCTGGCTGTCGGTGGGGGCGGCTTTTGTGGCGTTGGCCGTGGCCCGATTTCGCCCCGGAGAGCGGCCCACCTCGGCCCGCGCGCTGCGCCGTGCCGCGAAGAGGGAGGCGAAGATCGCCGCCCGGTCGCCGCGGACGGTAGAGAGGCTGCCCTCGCCAAACCCCGGTCGAGCGGCGTGGCCGCGCCTCCTCGAGCGCGCGAAGTTCGAGGCGAAGTTTCTGATTCGCAGCCCGGCCTTCATCGTCTTGGTAGCGGCGGGCCTGTTCAATGCGGGCGGTGCGCTCTGGTTCGCCAACGAAATCTATGGGACGCCGGCGCGCCCCGCCACCTTCGCGCTCGTAGACGTCGTGAAGAGCAGCTTCAGCATCATACCCGTCATCATCGCCATCTTCTACGCCGGTGAGCTGGTCTGGCGAGACCGGGATCGCCGAATGCACGAGCTCATCGACTCGACCGCCCTCCCCGGATGGGCCTATCTCCTCCCGAAAGTGCTCGCTCTGTCCAGCGTCCTCGGGGTCACGCTCGCTGCCGGCATGCTCGCTGGCGTCTTCGTGCAACTCTCCCGCGGCTTCATGGACGTCCGCCCCGCAGCCTGGGCAACTTGGTACATTCTTCCTGGCCTCGCGGACATGCTCCTGCTTGCCGTTCTCGCCGTCTTCGTTCAGGCGCTGGCGCCGAACAAGTACATAGGGTGGGCAGTGATGGTGGTCTATCTCGTCGCCCAGATCACGCTGTCGAACCTCGGCTACGAGCACCCGCTCTACACCTTCGGGGACGCTGGCCAGGCTCGCTTCTCGGACATGAATGGCGACGAGGTGGGTCGGCTCGCTGGCCGGTGGCTGCGGGTCTATTGGGGCTTCGTCGCGCTGGTACTGGGCGTAGTCGCCCATCTTCTGTGGCGGCGGGGAAACGAGGTGCGCCTCGCCCCGCGACTCTTGCGATTGCCAGCTTCGCTCCGGAGCCGAGCCGGCGCGCTGCTCGGACTGGGGGTGGTGGGAGCGGCGCTCAGCGGGGCGGTGGTGTTCTACAACACGAACGTTCTCAATCGCTACGTCACCGAGCAGGACATCGAGCGGACCCTGGCCGAGCTCGAGAAGACCTACCTGAAGTACGAAAGCGTTCCTCAGCCGGTGGCCGCTGAGGTCTCGCTTCGGCTTGATCTATTTCCCTTGGAGCGACGGCTCGAGGCGGCAGGCACGACGTTGCTCATCAACCGTTCCATCGAGCCGGTGACGGAGCTGCACCTGAGAACGCGAGATCCCCGCATCGATCTCGTGTCGGTCGATGTCCCGGGCGCGCGACTTGCTCTCGATGACAAGCGGCTCGGCTATTGGATCTATGAGCTCGGGGAGCCCCTGCCCCCCGGCGGCACGATCGAGATCGGCTTCGTGAGCCGCCGGGGCCAGGCCGGATTCCCCGCCCGCCGCGAAGACACCGGCCTCGTCGCCAACGGCATCTTTCTCAACAACGGCGACTTCGCACCGGTCATCGGAATGGACCGCTCCACCCTCCTCAGCGACCGGGTGAAGCGCCGCAGATACGGGCTACCCGCCGAGCTTCGGCCGGCCAAGCTCGAGGATCCCTCCGCGACGGCGCGCTCCTACGTTGGCAACGCGAGCTGGGTTTCAGCACGGATCACCGTCTCCACCGATGCCTCCCAGGTGCCCCTCGCGCCCGGGGTCCGGGTGAAAGACGAGACGACCGACGGCCGCCGGACCTCGGTCTTCGTCTCGAAGGGCCCAATCCTGAGCTTCTTCTCCGTGCAGTCCGCCGACTACGCGGAGGCCACCGCCGAGGCCGACGGCGTGAGCCTTTCCGTGTTTCACGACCGCCGCCACCCCTGGAACATCGAGCGCATGCTGAAGACGATGCGGGCCTCGCTCGACTACTATCGTCGCGAGTTCGGCCCCTATCCTCTGGACCACGCACGCATCGTCGAGTTCCCCGGTTATGCGAGCTTCGCCCAGGCCTTCGCGGGAACGATGCCCTATTCGGAATCCATCGGCTTTCTCGCCGATACCTCGGATCCGGACGCGATCGACTACCCCACATATATCACTGCCCACGAGCTCGCCCACCAATACTGGGCCCACCAGATCGTCGGTGCAGACATGCAGGGCGCGACCCTACTCTCGGAGACCCTGGCCCAGTACTCGGCGCTCATGGTGATGAAGGAGCTCTTCGGCCCAGACCAGATCCGCCGTTTTCTCAAGTACGAGCTCGACAACTACTTGCGCTCCCGTGGCGGCGAACCCCTCGAAGAGTTGCCGCTGGTCCGCGTCGAAAACCAACCCTACGTTCATTACCGGAAGGGCTCGCTCGTCATGTATCTCGTTGCCGACAGGCTCGGGGAGGACCGGGTGAACGCGCTGCTCGCTCGGCTGCTCGAAGAGTGGCGCTTCAAGGGCCCCCCCTACCCGCGGTCGACCGTGCTCGTGGACGGGCTGAAGGCGCTGGCCCGAAGCGACGCGGAGCTCGAGCTGCTCGAGGACCTGCTCGAGCGCATCACCCTCTATGATCTGAAGGCCCAGTCGGCGCGCACCCGGGTTCTGCCCGACGGACGGTTCGAGACCTCGCTCGAGGTGGAACTGAGCAAGGCCTACGCGGATGGTTTCGGGGTGGAGACGCCGGCTCCGCTTCAGGACGAGATCGACGTTGGATTGTTCCTGAAGCGCCCCGGCCACGGCGCTTTCAGCGGCGCCGATGTTCTGTTGCTCGAGCGGCGCCCGGTGAAGGACGGCGTGACGACCCTTCTCGCCGTCACCGACGAGAGGCCAGCGTACGCCGGCATCGATCCATACAACAAGTATGTGGACCGCAACTCGGACGACAACGTGGTCGCGGTCGAGCGCTGAGCGAGCCGTCTCGACTCGAGCCAGTCCCGAGGACGACCGTTCGGCGGGCGCGAAACGCGGGTCCAAATTTTGTCGAGATTTTCTCGGGAGCCTCGCAACTCGGTCGGCCCCGCGCTCGTAGGGCTCCCGAGGCAATCGCCTCGAGGAGAGACCATGCACACGACAACCCCCTTGAACTCGATGATCCCGTTGACGCTCCTCGCGCTCGCCCTCCCCATGGGCTGCGGCGACGAGGCCTCCGATTCCATGGCGGACGCCGGCGGGATGCCGGACGCCGGGTCCCGGGACCTCGGCATGCCGAGCACCCTCTACCAGCGGCTCGGCGAAGAGGCCGGGATCGCCAGCGCGGTCGACGCGATCGTGGCCGCGGAGGTCATGGACCCCGAGATCGCCGCGTTTTTCGCCCCGAACACCGAGCCCGGCGCCGTCCCGAACGTCGCCCAGATCCAAGAATGCCTGGTCGCCCAGCTCGGCGCCGCCGCCGGCGGCCCCCAGACGTACCCGACCACGGTGAGCGGCGGCTACACCTGCCGGGACATGGCGAGCTCCCACGAGGGGCTCGGGATCAGCGGCGACGTCTTCGACAAGTTCGTCATGATCGCGGCCGGCGTGCTGATCGACGCCGGAGTCGCCCAGGCCGACGTCGAGGTCGTCGGGTCCGTCCTGAACGGCACCCGCGGCGCGATCGTCGAGGACACCTTGTACGCCCGGCTCGGCGCCGAACGGGGCATCGCCCAGGCGGTGACCAACATCGTCGCCGCGGAGCTGATGGACCCCGAAATCGCCGCGTTCTTCGCCCCGAACACCCAGCCCGGCGCCGTCCCGAGCCCGGCCCAGATCGAGGCTTGCCTCGTCGCCCAGCTGTCTTCCGTCGCGGGGGGCAGGCAGACCTACCCCACCACGGTCACCGGCAACTACACCTGCCGGGACATGGCGAGCTCCCACCGCGGGCTCGGCATCGGCGGCGACGTCTTCGACCGCTTCGTCATGATCGCCGCCGGCGTGCTGCTCGACGCCGGCGTCCGCCAGGCCGACGTCGAGACCATCGGGACCGTCCTGAACTCGACGAGGCCCGACATCGTGGAGGGCAACTGATGACGGTTCGAAGGCTGCTTCTCTCTGCTTCCCTGTCGGCGGCGGCGCTCGTGGGCGTCGCCTTCGCGCTTCACACCCCCGCGGGCTTCGCGCTGCTCGCGCGGCTCGGCGTGGGCTGCCCGGCGGTAGCCCCGCCCGACGCGGTGGAGGCGGCGCGGCTGTCGGCCGCCCGCGCGGCGAGGGGAGACCGGCCGGCGCCGGCCCGCCCGGCCCTCGGCTTTTCGCTCGACGAGACGACCAGGGCCGAGGTCGAAGCCTGGGCGTCGCGCTCCGGGGTGGACTGCACGGCAAAGCGGGCGGGCACGGTGCTCTTTTGCCAGAATGTGCCCGCATCCGCCCTCCCCGGCGGGCTCCCCGCCGACCGCCTCGACTTCGCCTTCTCTCCTGAGGACAGCCGCCTCGTGACCGTGACCACCCACCGCGGGCATCTATCGGCGGAGGCGGCGGTCGAAGCGCTCGACGCGATCGCGTCCACGCTGAGCGCGTCGCTCGGACCGGCCGAGTGGTCCGGCGAAGCGAACGCGGACTTCGTTCGCGCGCACCGATACCGAACGGCGTCCGCGCGCTGGCGGTTCACGGACTTTCTCGCCCGAATCACCGCGACCCATTTCGGCGAACGGACGGCGCTCCGCGAGCATTACATGTCCGCCTCCGAGCCCGCGCTGGCGCTCCGCTAACCGATCTCGAATCCCTCGTGGGAGGTCACGTACAGGCACCCTCGTGCCGAGTCCGCGACCACCTCGTGCCCGCTGCCGGCCTCGGCGACATGCTCGTCGCCGGGGCCCAATACCTCGCCACTGCTGAACCACACCCGCCCCTCGAGCACGAACGTGAGCTCCCGTCCGTGATGCCGATGGCGCGGGAACGACGCGCCTTCATCGAAGCGCACGAAGCCGGTGTCGGCACCAGCGAGCGCGCGACCGGCCTCGAAATGCACGAAGCGCACGCCGGGCACGCCGGTCTCGGTCCACGGGGTGCTCGGGTCGAGCGCCGCTTCGACCCGGGCCCGCATCTCATGCACCGCGAGGTCCATTCGAGCGGCGAGGCGCTCGAGAAACGGCGAAAATCGCTCACCGGAAGTCTCGAGGGCGTCGAGGAGCCTCGCCCGCTGGCGGGGGCCCGGGTCCACCGGCACGATCCCGCTGTGGACGGCGCCTTCTACGGCCTCGACGAGCGCGCGCAGCTCGGCCTGCAGATCGGTCGAGCCCAACACGCGCGCCCGCCACTTCGCCGCTTCGGCCGGGGGCAGCGCGTCGAGGGCGAGCAAGGACAGCGCCTCCGCCGTGTCGTCGTCGAGCTGGGTCATGAACGCTCCTTCTGCAACCGAAGCTTCGCGATCCCGCGGTGGATGCGGGCCTTGACCGTGCCCTCCGGGACGCCTTGCTTCGCCGCGATCTCCTGGATCGTGAGGCCGGAAAAATACGCGAGCTCGATCGCCTCCCGCTGCTCGCCGGCGAGCGACTCGAGCCAGCCGTGAACCCGACCGGCGTCGACTCGGTCGCCGGGGTCGAGCCGGTCCGCGGCGGGGTCGGCTGGGTCCTCCGCCGGGCTCACCAGCTCGGACGGCGGGCGCAACGCGCGGAGGCGGTCGATGGCGCGGCTCCGCAGGCGTGCCCCCAGCCACGCCGAGAAGGCCCCCCGGTCGGGATCGAAGGCCTCGAGTTTTCTCCACGCCTCCAGGAATACGTCGTGCACGAGGTCCTCCGCGGCCGCCCGCTGGCCGAGCATGCGCACCGCCCGCCCCAGCATCGCCGGAGCGTGGAGGTCGTAGAGCGCGCCGAAGGCGGCCCGGTCCCCCCGGCGCGCGCGCTCGATGAGCCCGGCCTCCCCCTCCCCCATGAGAAATGGCGATAGCCCAGCCGACACGCGAAGGTCACCCGCGTACCGGGTACGGTCGCCATCCGCAAAGGGTTGCCTCGGCGGACCGATCGTCTGGGCTTCGGCTCTCCCGGCGGTGGGTCGCTCCGGTTTTGCGGTCAAATGAGGGTCCCGATGACGCAGGCGGTCATGAACGCGGCCAGCGTGCCCCCGACGAGGGCCCTGAGCGCCAGGCGGGCGAGGTCCGGGCGGCGCTCGGGGGCGAGCGGGGCGATGCCGCCGATCTGGATTCCGATGGAGCCGAGGTTCGCAAACCCGCACAGGGCATAGGAAGCGATGACGAGCGAGCGGGGGCTCAGCTCGCCGCCGATCTGGGAGAGTTGAATGTAGGCCACGAACTCGTTCAGGATCGTCTTGACCCCGAGCAGGGAGCCGACCACCTGGGCGTCGGCCCACCGAATTCCCATGAGGTACGCGAGCGGAGCCAAAACCCACCCGAGCATGCGCTCGAGGGTCAGCGGAGTCTCGAGGCCCACCGCGCCGCTCGCTGCGCCGAGAACGCCGTTGAAGGTCGCGACCAGCGCGATGAACGCGATCAGCATCGCCCCCACGTTGAGGGCGAGCGACAGGCCCTCGCTCGCCCCCCGCGCGGCGGCGTCGAGCGCGTTGGCGTCGGTGCGGGGCAGATCGATCCTGGCCCCGCCCGCGGTCGCCGGGGTCTCGGTCTCCGGGACCATGATCTTGGCCACGACCAAGGCGGCCGGGGCGCTCATGATCGACGCCGACAAGAGGTGCCCGGCGATGTCTGGAAAGATTTTGTCGAGCAAGCCGACATAGGCGATCATCACCCCTCCGGCGACGGTCGCGAACCCTCCGGTCATGACCGCCATCAGCTCGGATTTCGTCATCGACTTCAGAAAAGGCCGCACGAGCAGAGGGGCTTCCGTCTGGCCCACGAAGATGTTCCCGGCCGCCGAGAGGGTTTCGGCCCCGCTCGTGCGCATGGACTTCTGCACGACGAACGCGATCCACCCCACCAGCCGCTGCATCACCCCAGCGTGGTACAGGAGCGCCATCAGCGACGAAAAGAAGATGATGGTCGGCAGCACCCCGAACGCGACGTAGGCCGTGGTACCCGGCTTCGTGAGATCCCCGAACAGGAAGCTCGAGCCCTTGGCGGTGTAGGCGAGCAGCGCGGTGACCACGTCGTTGAAGCCGGAGAAGAACCAGGCCCCCGGGGCGGTGCGGGTCACGAGCCCGAGCAGCACCTGCAGGCCCACGCCCACGGCGACCAGGCGAAAGTCCACCCGGCGCCGGTCCGCGGACAGAAGCCACGCGATCCCGAGCATCGCGAAGAGGCCAAACCCGCTGCGCGCCCGCTCGCCCCAAGTGCTCGTCACCTCGAGCGGGGCCCTCGCGCTCGGATCGGTCTCGGCGAAGGCGTCCCCCCCGAGGCAGGCAAAAAAGACGAAAACGAGGGCCACGCGCAGCACCGGCAGACCGTACGCGGGGGTCCAGGCGAGGAAAAGACGGGCAAGAGACGGAGAAACGGCGCCCGCGAGGGTCGAGACGCCCCCGTCGTCTCGACGCCTCTTTAGACTGAAGTTCGAACCCCAACATGCCGTAAATATCCGTTTTTACAGGAAAAGA
>DAIQNR010000164.1:0-9496 GCA_036788295.1 Myxococcota bacterium | reverse complement strand
CTAGGCCGTTGACGAGCTGGTGCGCCCTCAGCTCGTCCACCAGGTCGCGATACGCCTCTTCCGGGACGCCTGTCGCGCGCGTTCCGGGAAGGACCCGGATGAGCAGGCTTGGCCCGTCACCCGGCCGCGTCGCTAGAAGGGTGCTCATCGTTGAATACGATGGACCCGAGTCTCTTCAGAGACAAGCGCTCACCATGCCCTCGTCACCCAGGGCCCTCGTTGCGCGGGGCGGCCACCGGCGCGGTCCCCTTTTTTCGGGAGCGGATGGAGCGCGCGGTTTCGTCCGCGTAGGCTGCGCCCGTGGCGCGACACGGAGCTTGGGTGGCGTTCGCGGCGGCCTCGGCGGCGAGCGGAGCGAGCGCGCAGCCCTGGGTGAGCACCGAGCGGGCGGGGGCTCTCTCGTCGCTCGCGGCGGAGGGCGCGGCGCAGAGCCCGCTCGTGTTCTCGAACCGGGACGATGGGGACGCGCTCGTCTCGTTGCCGTTCTCGTTTTGGTTCTTCGACGAGCCGGTCACCTCCATCCGGGTGGGCGTCAACGGCCAGGTTCGGTTCGGCGGGGCGGCGGCGACGAGCCTCTTCAACGTCGGCATCGACGATTCGGGCGTACCGGACCGGCTGCTCGCCCCATGGTGGGATGACCTCATCCTGCCCGCGGCGTCGGGGCACGCCGGCACCGCGGTGCTCGGGCGGGCGCCGAACCGGGTGTTCGTCATCGAAGTGCGGGACCTCGAACGGTTCCCGTTCGACGGTCGGCGCGAGATCGGTTGGCAATTGCGCCTTCACGAGGGGCTCGAGGGTCGCTTCGAGCTGAGCTGGAACGGCGCGGCGACCGAACCTTACCGCGCCACGGCCGGCTATGTGGGTCCGGGCGGGCGCCCTCGGTCGTCCTTTCGGCCGTGCGGGGCGATCGGCACCTGCGGACCTGCCGACCACGCCGGGCTCTCGGGCCGCACCGTCGAGGTCGGGCGCGCGCCCGGGCCCGACCTCGCGGTGAGCCTCGGCGCGCTGCCGCCAGGCGCGCTCCCCGGCGGGGGCGCGGCGCTTCCCATCACCATCGCCAATGTGGGGACGCAGGCGACGCCGCCGTTCGAGGTCGTCGTCGAGCTCGCCCCGCTCACCGGGCCGGGCCCGTCCGATCCGGAGCTCGGCCGCCTGTCCTTCGATCCTCTGCCCGCTCGAAGCGCCCGCACCCGCACCGCGACGCTCGCCGTCGCGGCGTCGGTGGCGCTCGGGCGCTACCGATTGGTCGCCCGCGCCGACCCGGCGGGCGCCGTGCCCGACCCGGATCCGAGCAACGACGTGGCGGTGGGGGCGCAGCCGTTTTTCGTCGGCCACGACCTCGCGGTGGCGGCGGTCCAGGCGCTCGCGGCGGCGCCGGTCGGGGCGCCGTTTTCGGTCATGGTCCAGGTCGAGCAACTGGGCTTGCCCTACGCCGGGCCGGTCGAGATCGCGGTGTATGCCTCCCCGAACCAAGTGCCAAACCCATCCGACCCGGTCATCGCGCGCGTGAACGTGGCCGCCGCGCCGACGATCTCGGTGGCAGGGACGATCCCGGCCAACGCGCCCGGTCGGTTTTGGCCGCTCGCGGTCGTCGATCCCGGACGCCGCCTGCCCGACTTCGACCGCGCGAACGACGGCCGGGCGGGCCCAACCCCAGTCCTGACCGTCCCGAACCTGCAGGTGGCGAGCATCCGCCCGGTGGGGGCGGGGGCCCTCCCCGGCGCTCTGCTCGCCGTGGAGGTCGAAGTCGCCCAGCTCGGGCCGCCCATTGCCGGGCCGGTCCCGGTGGCCTTGTACGCATCGACCGATCCGGTGCTCGACGCCTCCGACCCGCCGCTCGGCTCGGCGACCGTGCCCCTCGGGGCCCCGTCCTCCGTCTCGCTGACGGTGCCGGCGCTGCCCCCCGGCCGGTGGCACGCCATCGCTCGGGTCAACCCGGACCGCTCGGTGCCCGAGCTCAGCTTCGCCGACAACGTTGGGGTCTCGGCCCAGACCTTCGCCACCGCGCCGAACCTCCGGGTCGCGGCGGTGACCCCGCCGTCCACCGCCACCCCGGGGCAGCCGTTCTCCGCCACGGTGCGGATCTCGAGCGACGCGCTGCCGTACAGCGGTCCGGTGCGGTGCCGCTGGTTTCTGTCCGAGGACCCGGCGCTCGACCCCTCCGACCTGGTTCTCGGCGACTTCGATGTCGTGTTCGCGGCCGAGGCCGAGCGCACCGCGAGCCCGTCCACGACCCTGCCCGCTGGCCTCGCTCGACGGCGCTGGTACGTCCTGGTCGTCGCCGATTTTCCGAACGCGATCGCGGAGGCCGACGAGACCGACAACTTCGGGGCCTCCACCCGGACCGCCGATGCCGAGATCGACCTTCGGCTCAGCTCCGTCGTGTCCGCGCCGGCGGCGGTGGACATCGGCGAAGCCTTCACCGTCGATTTCGTCGCCCTCAGCAGCCCAGGCCCCTATTTCGGTCCGGTCCCGTATCGGATCGCGCTCGGTCGAAGCACTTCGCTCTTGCCCGGGGACCCGACGGTCGGAACCGGGACCGTCGCCTTCGCCGGGACGAGGGAGACGGTGACCGGGGCCATCGGGCGGGCCCCGACCGAACCGGGACCGTGGCGGGTGTTCGTGGAGCTCGACCCGGAGGGCCTCATCGAAGAGAGCAACGAGGACAACAACAGCCGATCTGGATTCGGCACCCTCCGGGTTCGAGGGCCGGACCTCTCGCCCCGCTCGCTGCTCGCCCCGGCGTCCGCCGTGGCCGGGACCGCGGTCCCGGTGTCCTTCGAGATCGAGAACCTCGGGGACGCGGCCGCCGCCGGGGTGACCTGGCGGCTCGCGCTCGCGGTGTCCGGCTCGGTGCCTCGGGAGCTCGAGGTCGATGGACCGGTGCAAATCGGTCCCGGGGCCGTCCTGCCGGTTCAGACCACGGCGCGCCTCCCGCCCGAGTCGGGCCAGGGCGAGCTCGTCGTGCTCATCGATTCCCTCGCCGAAGAGCTCGACCGGGGGAACAACCGGGCGAGCCGCCCGATCGTGGTCGAACCCCGTCGAGCCCTCTTTCGGATCGAAGGGGCCCGCGCGGCGACGGTCGCCGCCGCCGGGGAGCCGTGGGGGGTGAGCTGGGTGGCCGCGAACGAGGGCGTCGAGGCCGGTCGAGGCTCGGTCGAGGTGTCGCTCCTCCCCGAGGGGCGAGCCCCGATCCCGGTGGGGCGAACCGACGTCCGGCTCGAGCCAGGGGAGATCCAGCTCGGGTGGACCGCGGCCGAGCTGCCGTCGGACCTCGCGCCCGGACTCTACGGCACCGAGGTGCGGCTCGGCCTCGACCGCGACCCGGGGCCCAGGCTCGAGGTTCTGCCGGCCAGCTTGCGGATTCGAACCGAGGCGCTCGAGCCGGCCGCGGTGGGTCGGACCTACCGCCAGTGGCTTCGGGCGACGGGGGACCCCGAGCGGTGGTCTCTGGTCGGGTTGGGGCCGCCGGGGCTCGCGCTACGGGCGAGCGGGCTCATCGAGGGGACCCCCACCGAGGCCGGTCGGTTCTCGGTCACCGCCCGAGCGGAGGCGGGCAACGCGAGGGCCGAGCGCAGCTACGAGCTGCTGGTGCGCACGCTCGGCGCCCCGCTCGCCCTGTCCCCCGCGCCGCTCGAGCCGGCCTGGATCGAGCGCCCCTACACGGCGCAGCTGGTGGCGCTCGGCGGTCTGCCCCCGCTGCGCTTCACCGCTTCCGGCCTGCCCGCGGGCTTGTCGCTCGACGAGGCGACCGGCCGGATTTCTGGGATCCCGTTGATCCTGTCCACCCGGCCGCTCGACGTACGGGTGAGCGACGCCGATGGCGAAGTGGCCGAAGCGCGGATCCGCTTCGCGGTGCTCCACCCCGAACGAAAGCTGCGCATCCTCGCCCCGCCGCTCCCGGACGCGCTGCTCGGCCGCGGGTACTGCGACGAAGCGCTGGTGGAGCTGTCCGCGGTAGGTGGTCTTGCCCCCCTCGAGTGGTCGGCGAGGGAGCTTCCACCCGGCTTCCTGCTGTCCCCCGACGGTCGGCTGTGCGGGACCCCGACCGAGCGAGGCCGATTCGTGATCGAGGTGGAGCTGTCGGACGCGGCCCAGCAAATCGACCGTGCGGAGCTGCCCATCGACGTCGTCGCCGCGTCGCAGCTCGTGCTCCAGACGGTGGGGTGGCCACCGGTTTCGGTGGGCTCGGCGCTCGACCTCGCCCTGCTGCCGGCCGGAGGGGAGCCGCCGTACCGGTTCGCGCTCACCCTGGGGGCGCTGCCGCCGGGGGTGGAGCTCACCGGCGAGGGGCGGCTCGTGGGGGCGCCCGCCGAAGCGGGTCTGTATTCGTTCGGGGTGGAGCTCTCGGATCAAGCGGGCGCGCTCCGCGCGTTTCCGCTCTCGCTCGAGGTGCGGCCGGCGCCCGAGAGCTGCGTCGCCGCTCGAAGCTTCGGCCCGTGGGCCCTGCTCGGGCTGCTCTTCCGGCGGCGCCGCAGAGGACCGCGCCTCCGATGATCTCGGTCATCGAGGCTCGGGGGCCGTTCGGCGCTTCGAGCCGCTCGACGTCGAAGAGGAGAGTTTTGGCCCAGGGACGAGGAGGGTGGACAGAACGCGATGGAGTCGGTCTCGCATCGCTGAGGGGATCGCGTGGCCGACGCCGGGAAATCGGATGAGCTCGACCGGGTAGCCGGCGGAGGCAAAGGCGTTGGCCGTCCGCTCTCCCCATCGAAACGGCACCGCCCGATCGTCGAGGCCGTGCAGAGCGAAGATCGGGGGGGACCTCGCCCGCTCGGTGCCCTCGGCGAGCAGCGACGGCGGAAGCATGCCCGCGATGGGGATCGCTGCGTGGACGAGGTGGGGGTGCCGGGCGGCGAGGCCAAAGGCGAGCATGCCCCCTTGCGAGAAGCCCACGACCACCGCCGGCTCCCCGCCGAGCTCGGCTTCGAGCCGCGCGGCCAGCGCGTCGGTGGCCTCGGCGATCGCCGCGGCGATGGCGTCTTCGGTGGAGGAGGCGGCGCGGAGCGGGAACCACGCTGCTCCTTGGCCCCACGGCAGCGGGGCCTTCGGCACCCAGGTGCGGGCCTTCACGCCGTCGAGCAGGGGCGAAATGCCCTCCGGGGTGTCCCCGAGCCCGTGCAGCAAGACCACCGGTGGCGCGCCCAGCAGGGCGGCGAGCAGGACCGCGTTCAGCATCGATCAGTTCGGGGGCGGCGACCCATGGACGCCGCATCTTCGCCCCCTTCGGCTCGTCAAAAGAACCGATTGGGGGCGCCGGAGACCGGGGCGGCGGGGCGGTCGCTCCGATCCCGGACCGGCTCGCCGTACTTCGCCTTGAGCTCGGCCGGGGTCGAGCCCATCACCTCGCGGAGGTCGCGGTCGAACCGCACCCGGTCGGCCGCGATCTCTCGCAGGGCGAGCACCGGGGCCTTGTTCTTGGCGTGGTCCACGAGCGGAGTCGCTCCTTTGAGGAGCTGACGGGTCCGCCGGGTGGCCAGCAGGACGAGGGCAAACCGGTTCTCGACGTTTTCGAGGCAGTCTTCGACGGTGACGCGCGCCATCCCCACGGCGCTAGCACGGCCGCGACCGCGGGCAAAGGCCGGAGCGCGCCCGGGACCGACACCGGTCGCCCACCCGGATGCCCCGAACCGGCGGGAACCTTCGCTTTCTCCTACCCGCGCCTCGTGCCAGAGTTACGCCGATGACGCCAACCAAGCCCCGAGACCTGTCGAGCGGTCGCCGGGCGAAGATCATGTGCACCCTTGGTCCGGCCACCGACCGGCCCGGGGCGATCGAGGGCCTCATCCAAGGAGGCATGGACGTCGCTCGCCTGAATTTCAGCTTCGGATCGGTCGAGGAGCACCTCGGGCGGGTCGCCCGCCTCCGGGCGGCGGCGAAGCAGGTGCGGGGCCGGCCGGTGGCGATCGTCGCCGATCTACCCGGTCGAAAGGTGCGGGTTCGCGCCCTCGAGGGCGGCTCGGCGGAGCTGATCACGGGGGCGACGGTGCGGCTGGTCCGGGATCACGGGCAGGTCGGCAACGCGAACGAGATGCCCGTGGATTTGGGCTTTTTTCACGATGGCCTCATGCGCGGGGACGCGATCCTGCTGTCGGACGGGGTCGTGGAGCTGCGGGTCGCCCATGCCACCGCCGAGACGGTCGAGGCCCAAGTCGTCTACGGCGGGGTCGTCCCTGCGCACACGGGGTTGCACGCCCCGGGCATGCTGCTGTCCGGCAGCGCCATCACCGAGCGCGACATACCCTTCATGAAGATGGCGGTGGACGAAGAGCTCGACTACTGCGCGGTCACCTACGTCGGCGATGCCATGGACGTCGTAGAGGCGAGGGAGCGGTTCGCGGAGCTCGGCCGAGACATCCCGATCATCGCCAAAATCGAGCGAAGCGAGGCGTTCAGCCGGCTCGACGGGATCCTTCGCCGGGCCGATGCGGTCATGGTCCGCCGCGGGGACCTCGGGGCCCAGATCGAGATCACCCGGGTCCCGATGGTGCAAAAGCAAATCCTCCGCCGGGCTGGAGACGCCGGCGTGCCTGCGATCATCGCCACCCAGATGCTCAGCTCGATGGTGGACAGCCCGCGCCCGACGAGGGCCGAGGCCTCCGACGTCTCCAACGCGGTCGCCGACGGCGCCGATGGGGTCCTGCTGAGCGCAGAGACCGCGATCGGCCAATATCCCTCGGAATCGGTGGCGATGATGGCCCGGATCATCGGGGAGACCGAGCGGGAGGGGGTGCCATTTCGCCGGGTTCACCCCACCGATCCATCGGTGCGGGCCGGGTTCGCCCACACGACGGCGCGCATCGCGTGCCACGCCGCAGCCCAGACCCAGGCGAAGCTCATCGCCTGCTTCACCGAGTCCGGTCGGACCGCCCGCCTCGTCGCCAAGTACAGGCCGGTGGCCCCGATCATCGCGTTTTGCTCGAACGACGCCACCCGGCGGCGTCTGTCCGTGTACTGGGGGGTTCGAACCGACGCGATGGACGGCACCGGAGAGGTCGAGCAGATGGTTCGGCGGGTGGAGGAGCGGCTCATCGGCCACGGGCTGGTCCGCGCCGGCGATCGGCTCGTCATCGTCTTTGGGGCGCCGGTGGGCGAGCAGGGCCACACCAACTCGGTCCGCCTCCACGTCGTCGGGTCGACCCCGTCCCGGACGTCCGATCTGCCCCTGCCTCCGGCCCTCACCAGCTGAGCCGTCAATAGTCGGGCGCGAACACCGCGCCCCCTTCCCGCAGCAGGAGCTCCACCACTCCGGGGTGGCAGCGGAGCAACAGCCGGTCGCCGGTCAGCGCATATTCGAAACCGAGCCGGCCGGTCGGGTCGAACGAGAGCGCGTCGGCGATGAAGAACCGGTCACCCGCCGACTCCACGAACAGCGGATACCGCCCGGCGCAGCCAGCGACAAACGTGTACACCGCCTCCGCCGGCCGACCCGGGTCGATGCGATTGTCCCGAAATCCTGGCCGCGGGCCGCGAAGACCGGTGGGTTTCGCCTGCGGGACCCGCACCAGATCCCCATCGAGCAGGGCCCGGACCGCTCGAACCAGGGCGGGCGTAGCCGCGTCGGCCATGGCGGCCAGGACGTCGGCGGCCCGCGCCCCGGGCGTGAACGACACGGCACCGCTGGCCACGATGTCACCGCCATCATCGGGGTCTTCGAGCATGTGCACCGTCCAGCCGAGCTCGGTTCGCCCCGCCTTCAGGGCCCAGAACACCGGGGCTGGACCGCGGTCTTCGGGGAGGCGCCCGGGATGGAGCTTCAGTCCGCCGCGGGCAGCCAGCCCAATCAGGAGCGACCCGAGCGGCTGGTGAAAACCGGCGACCACGAGGGCGTCGGGGCGAAGGCGCCCCACCGCGCGAAGCACATCGGGATGGTTCGGGTCCTGGACTCGCATCCCGTCCACGCCGAGCGTATGGGCCGCCGCGATAAGGCTGCCCGCCGGTGGGGGCCGGCTCAGCTGCCACCAGCCCGGGCGGACGGGGAAACGGGCGACTCGACCGTTCTCGGCCCCCTCGACGACCAAGCTGGGCAGTAGGCCTGCCCCGGCCAGCGCTCGGAGCGGTCGCTCCGCGAAGCGACCGGGAAGCCCGAAGAACGCGACCGTCATGGACAGGCGAAGTCGACGCGGCTCCCCGCCAGCAACCGCACCGAGCGCCGATCGAGGATCCGACCATCCCGAACCAGGGTCACCACGTATCCGCCGGGGGGAAGGCGCTTCTCGAATCGACCCGGGGTCACCGCGAATCGACCGACGGTGCTGACGTGCAGCTCGGAGGCGTCGGTGCACGACAGGCGAATCGTCCCCTCGGCCCCCGTCTTCTTCGCCCGCGCCGGCTCCGGTCGGTTGGCGGTTGGACGCGTCGCTCGCGGCGGCCGGGCCGAAACCTCCGGCTTCGGCGCCGTCGGGTCCTTCGCCGGCTCGGGGCTCGTCGCTCGCTCGAGCGCCGAGGTGTTCGCCGGCGGATCGGCGGACGCCGGGCCAAGGGGCCGGGCGGTGGCGGTGGGAGAAGGCACCGGGGCTTCGAGCGAGGGGACTTCCGGAGAATCCGGCAGCGGGGCCAGGGCAGGGTCACCTCGGGGAGCGGGCGACCACCACGGCGCCGTGCCCGCCGCGACGGCGAAGGCGAGGAGGCCCACCGCGCCGGCCACCCACCGCCAGTGGGTCACCGGGCTTCGCGCCGCCGGCCGGGTTGGGGTCGCCGCCGGCTCCAAGACGCCCTGTTCTCGAGCGACGAGGTGCTGCGCTCGGTTCGTCTCCTTGACCGGCCGGCCCCGGAGAGCCGCTCGCCGGAGGGCGTCTCGCTGACGGTCGGCCGCGTCGGGCGCCGCTTCGTCCAGCCGGTCGAAGCGACCGGAGACCAGGCGGTCGACCGAGGGCAGGTCGGGCCCCTCCGTCGTGGGGTCCTGCGACGCCATGGCGAAGCCGAACAGGCCGGAGAGGCTGTTGTCCTCGTCCATGGTCTCGCCCGCGTCCGGGTCTCGGGCCCGCTCCGAGGGGTCTACGAGGCCGAGGTCCACCCTCGAGGCGCTCGCGATGGACTCGACCTGGCTGTCGCCGATCTGGGCGGTCGGCGTCTTCTCCCTCACCACCCGCGGACCGCCCACGAAGGCCCGATCTTCGCCGGTCAGCGCGCCGAGCCTCGTCTCTCCATACTCGACCGAAGGATCGTCCTCGACCGACGGGTCGAGGGTCACGTCCAGGCTCCGAGACAGGGTGTCTCCGGTCACCTCCTCCGCCGAGAACGAGGACGCGCTCGCCTCGTCGTCGTCGAGCACCGAGAGCACGCCGAACAAGCCCGAGGCCCCCTCGTCCCCGAGCGCCCCGGCGGAGGTCAGGCTGGCCGAGGTGAATGGGTCGATCGGCTCGAGCGAGTCGAGCCGCGCTCGGCCGCCCCATTCCGCTCCTCGGGTGGACGGGTCCAGCGGCCGGGACGGTTCGAGGGTCTCGTCCGGGTCTGCGGCGAGCTCCCCGAGCGTCGTCGGGGACCGAAGCGGCGGGGC
>DAIQNR010000163.1:0-9549 GCA_036788295.1 Myxococcota bacterium | reverse complement strand
GAGTTGCAGTGGGAAGGGTCGGACCCTTCTGAGTGCAACCGATCAGTTGCAGTGGGAAGGGTCGGACCCTTGCTTCGCGATCGCGTCGAGGTCGGTCAGAACCCTCCGCCGTAGCCGACGTCGTGCGCGCCGGCGTCCGGCGTTCCCCCGGAGTCTTCGCCGCCCGCGTCGGCACGGGCGCCGGCGTCTGGCCCCACGCCGCCGTCTGGTCCCACGCCGCCGTCCGGTCCCACGCCGCCGTCCGGTCCGCTGGGGCTGGGGCTCGGGCATGGCTCGAGCTCGCAGACCACCACGTTCGAGATGCCTTTGGCCTTAGGGCCAGAGTCGCCCTCGGGGTGGACCCAGGTATGGGAGAGCCCGCCGGTCAGCGGGGCGCCGAACACGTCCGTGCCCGCCTTCACGCTCACCCACGCTGGGGTGCTGGTCACGGTGATCTCGAACCCGATGAACTCCCCCCGGCTGCCCCGCTTTGGCCTCCAGTTGGTGAAGGTCGCGGTCGAGGTCGGGCTGCCGAATCCGAGCTGGAGTCCCTCGGCTCCGATTTGGCCGCCTTCGATCTTCGAGCACTCCGCGGGGAGCGGTCCGGTGTTGATCGACCGGGTCCAGGGGGCGGTCGGCTCGCATTCACCGGGGCCCGACGGGTTTTGGGACCCGCAATCGCCGGCGACGGTGGCCGTGTACCGCTCCACTTCCCCGCTCCACACCGCGGGCCGAGAGCGGTCGTGGGGGACGGTGACGTCGCACGTCCCGCTCGCGACGTTCCCGGCCTCGTCCTCGACCTCGAAGGCGACCCGGTACACCGCCCGTCGGCCGGACCCTGCCGCTCGGCCCGCAGGCGGAGGCGATCGCACGCGAGGTCCACGTCCGGCTCGGTGTTTCCGTCGCCCCGGCCGTTGGCCGGATCGTCCACCAGGACCTCGACGAATCGGAACGTGACGTCGGAGCAGGCTTCGGTCCAGCTCGCGCAGTCCGAGGGCGCGATCTCGACCCAGCGGTGGTTCGGGGGCCACAGCTCGACGGTGTGACCGACCACCACCGGGGCCTCGGTGTCCACGACGGTCACGGTGGCGGTGCAGACCTCCATCGCGCCCAGTTCCCGGGCGACGATGAGGTTGTCTCCGAGCGGGAGGCGTCCCGAAGGCGAGAACTCGACCGCGGGCCCGCTGCAGTCCAGCCGGCCGAGGTCGGCGGGCGTGACGTAGAAGTTGGTCAGGGTCGCGTCTCGCTCCGAACCTCCTCGAGAGCGATCTGTTCGGCCACCGCAAGGGCGCCTTCACCGGCGCAGAGAGCGATCGCAAGGGCGCGTTTCGTCGAGGCCCAGGACGGCACCCTGTTCCTCGACGAGATCGGGGAGCTGCCCCTGGCGCTGCAGCCGAAGCTGCTCCGGGTGCTCGAGACCCGGCGGGTGCGGCCGCTCGGGTCCGACACCGATGTCGCCGTCGATGTCCGGGTCGTCTCCGCCACCCACCGCGACCTCGCGTCGATGGTGAACGAGGGGAGCTTTCGCGAAGACCTGTATTTCCGCCTGGCGGTGTTCCCGGTCGAGATCCCCCCGTTGCGGGCGCGGCGGGACGACATCGCGCTCTTGACCCGGCATTTTCTCGAGCAGGTGCTCGGCGGCTTGGTCGACGGGCGGGTGGCGCCGCCCGACGCGGCGACGCTCCGGGTGCTCGAGCGGCTCCCGCTCGAGGGCAACGTGCGCGAGCTCCGAAACCTGGTGAAGCGGGCGGTCGTGCTCTGCAACCTGGACGACGCGCGGGCCGGCCGGCTCGCCGAGGCCGTCCGGGCGAGCGCGGCGCTCGACCGCCGGCGAGAGGCGATCCCCGAGGGCCTCGAGGACGCAAAACGCGGCTTCGAGCGGGGCTACCTCGTCGCCCTGGTCCGTCGCCACGGCCGAAACCGCCAATCCGCAGCCGCCGAAGCCGGTCTTCACCCCAAGTCCTTGGGGCGCCTGCTCCGCCGCCACGGCCTCACCGAGCTCGACCCCGACGACGCCGAAGTCACCCCGTGACCGCGGATCGTACGATTGAACTGGGTGGAGACGGGCCGTCCCTTTCCCTTGGCGTTTCTCGGCCTCTCTTGTCGCGTTCGGTAAGGAACATGAGAGGATGCTTCACCGGCCATCTGATCGCGCAACCGCCTGCGTCGTAGAGAATGGATGGTGAGTCTCCACATCCGCGCTCCTTCCGTCATGTACCCAACCAACCAAAAGATATTCGAGTCGAGCATGACAGCCGGAGACGATGTGAGGTTCATGCGGCTCGCGCTCCAAACGAGAGGCTGAGACGAACGCAACGAAAATCGACGCTTTGCGCTTGGCGACCGTCGCTCGGGACGGCACGGTGGGAGGGTATGGCGAGCCCAGCAGACGAGCGAGCAGCCGCTCCCGACGTGTCGCGGCTCATCACCGAGGATGATGCGCCAGTGGACAACTTTCCGTCGGAGAAGAACCAGCGGCTCCTGGTGGGGGCGCTCTTTTCGAGCTGGGGCGGGCCGCCGCCGCACGAGCTCGGGGACGAGACCCTGCCCGCCGGGGTGAGGCGGAAGTTCCTCGCCGCCGCGAACGTGGGGCTGTACGCGACGCCGAGGTCGGCGGCGATCGTGCCGGACGTTCTCCTGAGCACCGACGTCGCGCTCGAGTCGATGACCTGGGCCGACGACGAGCCTCGAGCCTACCTGACCTGGGAGATGGGCAAGCCCCCAGAGCTCGTGATCGAGATCGTCTCGAACCTCGAAGGCGACGAGCTCGTGGGCAAGCGGCGTCGATACGGTCAGATTCACGTGTCCGCCTACGTCGTCTACGACCCGGGCAAGAAGCTAGGAGGTGGTGTCCTGAGCGCATTCGAGCTGCGGGGGGACCTCCTGCAGCCGGTGCCCGTCGTCGGCGACCAGGTGCTCTTCGAGACGCTCGGCCTCGGGGTGAGGGTCTGGGAAGGCGACTTCGAGGGGACGCACGCTCGGTGGCTTCGCTTCGTGGATTCGGCCGGCGCGCTGCTCGAGACGGGTGAAGAGCGGGCCGAACGGCAGGGCGCGCGTGCCGACGAAGAGAGGGCCCGCGCCGACGAGGAGAGGGCCCGCGCCGACGAAGAGAAGGCCCGCGCGGACGACGCGACGAAGCGGGCGGAGGGGGAGAGAGTGCGCGCGGAGGAGGAGAAGGCGCGAGCCGACGCGCTCGAGGCTCGACTCCGCGCGCTCGGGATCGACCCGTTCGGCTGACGAACGAGCCCGATCGCTGGCTCGCCAAGACCGCAGCGGTCTTCCGTGTGGGCGCTCGAGTTGCCAAGGTTTCGGCTCGAAGGGTCGCATCGGTCAGCGCGGCCGCCACCGGGCGGCGGCGGCGAGCGTGGTCGGGACCTCGGGCAGCCCGCGGTGGCGCTGGGCGACGACCGCCCGAACGAGCGCGTAGCTCCACACGGCCACGTTGGCGGAGGCGAGCGCGGGGTGGGTCAGCGGGCGGTCCGGGTCCACCGGGTAGCCGAGGCCGCTGTCGTGCAGCGCCTGCCAGGACGCGCGCAGCTCGGTGACCTGAGACCGGAGGTGGCCCGCGACCCAATCGACGACCCCCCTGGCCACGTTCCTGGCCCGCACTCGGTCTCGGCGCAGCCGGTGGAGAGCGTCGAGCGCCCACGGCTCGAGCGCGGCCGGATCCGGGGACACCGCCCACCCGGCGAGGTCGAGCGCGCCGCTTGCCACCCACTCCGCCGGGGCCCGCCCCTCGACCGCCTCGAGCGCGGCCACCGACGCCGCCGCCAGCCGGTCGATCCGCACCGGAATGGCGACGGAGGCGGTCGCCGCCGCGGTGGCCTCCCGGTAGAACAGGAGGAAGCGCTCGTCCCGCGGGTCGGTGACCGACAGGATCATATGTTCAGTATCGGGCCCCACTCGGGCCCCGAGATCAAGCGGATTGACCGTACATCGTCCGGTGTGGGGAAGGGTGGTCGTGGTCCGCCTCGTCGCGCTCGCGCTGCTCGCCCTTGCCGCCTGCGGCCCGCCTCCGTTCGTGGAGCGGGCGACCCGCGGGGTCTGGGACCCGGACGGCCCCGACTTTTGGGACCGGCCGCTGCCGAGCGATCGGCGAAGGGGCCCGAGCGGCCGCTTCGACCTCCGCCGCTACCCTGGGGCCGACGCGTCCGACCTGCTCGAGGACTGGTTTTCGGTGGCGGACGCGCGGCTCGACGGCTGGGGGGTGAGCTCCGGGGTGTTTCACCGGTTCACTGGACCGCTCGACCCGGCCAGCTTGCCCGCGAGCCCCGAGGCGAGCCTCGAGCCCTCGTCGCCGGTGTTCCTGCTCGACGTGGATAGGCGCTCCCCGGAGCGAGGCCGCCGGTTTCCGCTGTGGGTGAAGACGCTCGACGACCGGCTCGACCGCTACACGCCTCCCCACCTGCTCGCCGCGGTCCCGGTGTTCGGGTTCGTGCGGCGCCCGGCCACCACCTACGCGCTGGTGGTGACCACCGGGGTGCGCGACGACGCCGGGGCCCCGGTGGGCCGAAGCCGCCCGTTTCACGACGCCTTCGAAGCGGGGGAGTTCGCCCCGCTCACCGAGACGCTCGAGGCCGAGGACTTCGACCTCGGCGAGGTGGCGGCGGCGGCCCTGTTCACCACCCTCGACCACGAGAAGGCGCTGCGCGACCTGGCGGCGTGGGCCGAGCGGCTCCCCGCACCGACGCTGGACGAGCCGTGGACCGTCGTTCAGGACCATCCGAGCTTTCAGGTGCTCGAGGCCCGCTTCTTGGTCCCAGTCATCCAGAGCGGGAACCGTCCCTACACCGGCCCCGGGGAGGGGCGAATCCTCCGGGACGAGCGCGGACAACCGCGGGTCGTCGAGACCCAGTCCACCCGGCTGCTGCTGTCGCTGCCGAAGCAGGTGCCCCCTGATGCGGGCTTTCCCCTCACCCTTCACCTCCACGGCTCGGGCGGGGACGCCGAGGACTCGTTCGATCGGGGCCCGCTGCTCGAGGACCGGCCCCGAAACCAGCAGCCCCGGCCCGCTCCGGGGACGGGGCCGGCCCACTGGCTCGCTCGCCGGGGGGTCGCGTCCCTCGGCGTGGACTTCCCGCTGCACGGGATTCGCCACCGGCCCGCGGACACGAGCGGCCTGCTCCTCTACAACCTGTTCGGGAACATCGGGGCGACGATCGACAACTTCCTCGTGTCGGCGATGGAGCTGACGCTCGTCTCTCGGCTCGCCGTCGGCCTCGAGATCGACCGGGCCGAGGTCGCCACCTCGACCGCGGCGGCGCCGTGGGGGACCGGGGTGGTGCGGTTCGACCCGGCTCGGCTCACCGCGATGGGCCAGTCGATGGGCAGCACCATCGGGACCCCGTGGGCGACGGTGGACCCCCGGCTCGCCGGCATCGTCCTGTCCGGAGCGGGCGGGATTTTGGTGGACATCGCCACCCACGCCATCGAGCCGGTCCCGGTCAAAGGGGTGGCCGAGCTCGCGCTGCGGCTCGAGCCGGGCGAGGAGATCCACCTCTTTCACCCCGCGCTGCACGCGGCGCAGAACCTGTGGGACCTCGTCGATCCGGTCGCGAAGGCGTCTCGTGTCGTGCTCGACCCGTTTCCTGGCGTGCCCCCGAAGCACGTCCTGATGACGGCGGGCTACCTCGACGGATACTTCGCTCCCACCTCGCAGGCGGCGATGGCGGTCGCGCTCGGGGTGCCGCTCGCGGGAACGACGGTCGAGCCGGTGTTGCCAGCCACGCTGCGGCTCGCCGGCCAGGAGCCGGTCTCTCTGCCTTTGTCCGGCAACCTCGCCGGCCGCACCGCGGCCGTGCTCCACTACGAGGCGCCGAACGTGAACGGCCACTACGTCGTCTTCAACCAGGAGGGGGCGCGCTTTCAGTACACCTGCTTTCTCGCCGGGGTCGGCGCCGGCCCGGCCCCGTCGCTCCTCGCCCCTGCCCGCCTCGACGACCCCTGCCGCTGAGCTCTCCGGCCGGCCTCTCCTTCGAAAATGGAGCCGCCGGATCGAGCGTGCGTCTCCATTTTGGCCATACTCGCAAGATTTTCCCGCCGCGCCTCCTGTGGCGCATGAAAGGCCGGACGGGCCGGCCGAAGGGGGGCAAAGGGACCGCGGTCCCGCGGAGACCTGTGCGACCCGTGCGCCCCACTGGACCGACCGACCACCGGCGGATCGGCGACGTGCTGCAGCTGGCGGCTCGACGGTCGGAGGCCCGGATGTCCCGTCGGCTCGGCCCTGGGCTCGATCTGTCGTGCGGTGAGGCGGCGTGGCTCGAGCCGGCCGTTCTGCGCGAGCGGTGGGCCGCGCTCGGCAGCCCGCTCGCGGGGGTGTTCCAGGAGACGACCAAGGCGCTCCCGGGGCGCATGGCCCTCGTTGGATCCCAGCCGACCGTGCTCGAATTCATCCGGCGGGTGCGGGCGCGAAAGGAGCGCTTGGGTTCCATCGAGAGCCTCGACGCGTCCGCGCTGCGGGAGGTGGGGTCGAGCTTCCTGAACGCCGCCGCCGGCGGGATCGCCACCTCGCTCGGGCTCGAGGTGGGCACCGGTGTCCCCATCGTCCGGGAGGGCGACGCGGCCGGGTTCGCTCCGGCGGTGGGGATGTCGCTGTTCGCCGCGGTGAGCGTGCGGTTCGGCCGCTTCTCCGGGGACGCGACCGTCAGCTGGGAGCTCTCGCGCGCGTCGGTCGAGCGCATTTGCAGCCGCTTCGAGCCAGCGGCGGTCGGGGAGATGTGATGCGCCGGACGGAGGCCGATCTGCTGGAAGCGCTGCCCACCCCCACCGCTTGGGTGGGGCCGGACCTTCGGGTTCGCTGGGCCAACGCGCCGCTGCGCCGCCTGCTGCCCGCCCACGACTTCACCGAGGTGACCGTGGCCGCGTTTTTCCCTGGGGACCTCGCCGAGGAGATCGAGCTCGCCGTGCGGGACGCGGTCGATCTCGGGCTCGCGGGGTGCATCTCTTCGGCGCTGCGCGGGTCGCGCGATCTTCCGCTCGAGATCGATGTCGTGCCCCTGCACCCGGCCGGGTGCCTCGTTCAGGCGCGGGACCTCTCGGAGCTCTTCCGGGCCGAGCAGCGGCTCGGCGAGACGGCAGCCGAGATCGAGCGGCTGCAGCGGGAGCTGCGAGAGCGGGAACCCTCGACGGCGCCGCCGACCGTGCGATGGCTCGACCGAGCGCGGTTTCAGGGCCAGCTCGGATGCGCGCTCGACCGCCTCGAGCACGAAGGCATGCTCGCCGCGGTGCTGCTCCTCGACATCCACGGCCTGGGTGACATCGGCCGGTCGCTCGGTCCCGACGGCGCCGCCGAGGTCCTCGCCGAGGTCGCGAGCCGGCTCGGCTCGGCGCTGCGGGACGCGGACGTCGTAGCCAGGCACGGCGCCGACGAGCTCGCGATCCTGCTCGACGGGCTCGAACGTCCGGAGGACGTCGGCGCCATCGCCGACCGGCTGGCCGAGTCCATCGAGAGGCCGCTCGACGTCGCCGGGCGAAGCCTTCGGCTCGGGGTGAGCTTCGGGGCCGCGCTCTACCTCGGGGACGGCACCGACCCGGAGCGCCTCATGCTCGACGCGGAGGCCGCGCTCGCCGAGGCGAAGACCTGCGGGCAGGGCAGCCTCCGCATTCACGAGCGCCCGAGCCGCCAGGGCCCGAGCCGCCGGGGCCGCCAGAGCCCGAGCAGCCAGGGCCCGAGCGAGCAGCTCGAGCGCGCCGGTGCGGTGCGGCGGGCGGCCAGGGAGCAGGAGTTTTCGCTCCACTACCAGCCGCAGTTCGACATCGGGAGCCTCGAGGTGGTCGGGGCGGAGGCGCTCCTTCGGTGGACCTGCCCCGAGCAGGGTCCGATCGGTCCGGGCGAGTTCGTCCCGATTCTGGAGGCGACCGGGCTCATCGCGCCGGTGGGGGCGTGGGCGCTCGGCGCTGGCTGCCGGGAGGCGGCGTCCTGGGCCCACCCGGCTCGGGTCTCGGTGAACCTCTCGGCGCGGCAGTTTCGCCGGGGGACCCTGCTCGGCACCGTCCGGCGCTGCCTCGCCGCCACCGGCCTCGACCCGGAGCGGCTCGAGCTCGAGCTCACCGAGAGCCTGCTCATGACCGACGTCGACGAGAGCGCCCGGACGCTGCGGGAGCTCAAGCAGCTCGGGGTTCGGATCGCCGTGGATGACTTTGGCACCGGGTACAGCTCGCTCAGCTACCTGAAGCGGTTTCCCGTGGACGCGGTGAAGATCGACCGCAGCTTCATCCAGGACCTCGAGCGGGACCGGAGCGACCAGGCCATCTGCCGGGCGATCATTCGGCTCGGCCACGAGCTCGGCCTCGTCGTCATCGGGGAGGGGATCGAGACGAGGGCGCAGCTCGAAGTCCTGGGGGACTACGGCTGCGACGTCATCCAGGGCTTTCTGCTCGGGCGGCCGGCCCCCACCGCCGACCTGCGGGGCTGGAAGGAGGGCCGCGTCTTCGGCGACCTCGAGCGCCCGCTCGACGCGCCCCCTCGCTCGGCAGCGTGAGCCTTCGGGCCCGTCAGGGCCTGTGCTCCACTCGGTAGATCACGCCCGCGCCGTCGTCCGAAACGAGCACGGAGCCGTCGGGAAGCTCGAGCACGTCCACCGGCCGGCCCCACGCCTTCTGCGTGGCCTCGTCGAGCCAGCCGGTGAGAAACGGGGTGTAGGACTCGACCTCGCCGCTTTTGCCGAGTCGGGCCCGCATCACCCGGTAACCCACCTTTTTGCTGCGGTTCCACGAGCCGTGCTCGGCCATCAGGATGTCCCCTCGGTATTCGGCCGGAAACTGCTCGCCCCGATAGAATCTCAGTCCGAGCGGCGCGACGTGGGCCTGAAGCTCGAGCGCGGGCGCTCGAAACTCGGAGCAGGGGCGCTTGCCTCCGTGCTCTGGGTCGGGGACGTCCGCGCCGTGGCAGTATGGGTAGCCAAAATGCTGCCCGGCTTTGGTCGCGACGTTCAGCTCGCACGGGGGGACGTCGTCCCCCATGTGGTCCCGGCCGTTGTCGGAGAACCACAGCTGCTTCGTCTCCGGATGCCAGTCGAAACCCACCGAGTTGCGGACCCCGTGGGCGTAGATCTCGAGCCCGGTGCCGTCCGCTCGAATCCGGGTGATCGACGCGTAGATGGGTTTGTCCGGATCGCAGATGTTGCAAGGAGCGCCGACGGGAACGTAGAGCCAGCCGTCGGGGCCGAACCGAATGAACTTCCACCCGTGGTGGCGATCCTTAGGGAAGCGATCGGTCAGAACATCAGGTTTCCCCGGCTTGTCGAGCCTCTTCCCTATGTTCTTCCACAGCAGAATCCTCCCGACCTCGGCCACGTAGAGGTCGTCCCCGCGCACGGCGACCCCGTTGGGCATCTCGAGTCCGGACGCGAGGACGTGGACCTCGTCCGCTACGAAGTCGCCATCGCGGTCCCTGACCCCGTAGACCCGGTCCTTTCTCGTTCCGACGTAGATGGTCCCGTCTGGACCTCGGGCCAGGGAGCGGGCGTCCGGTACCCGGGCGAAGATTCGCACCTCGAAGCCTGGGGGGGCGTCCGGGACGCGGCTTTCCGCCGATTCGGAGGATTCGGAGGCGTGGGCGAGGGCCGACCC
>DAIQNR010000162.1:0-9629 GCA_036788295.1 Myxococcota bacterium | reverse complement strand
GTCGATGGCGGTCTCGAGCCGCCGTGGCCCGGACTTTAGCGCCTCGAAGACATGGTTGCTGAGGTTTTCAAGATCGAAGCTGCTCCGGTTTGGGCCGACCGCTCGCTCGAGGGCGCCGACGACCCTCGCTTTGAGGGCGTCCGGGATCTCGGTGAGCGATTCGAGGTGGACGAGCGCGCTCCGGAGCACCGGTGCGGCCTCGACGAACTGGGCTGCCTCCGCCGACAGCTTTCGGTCCACATGGGCCATCCGCTCGATGACCTGCCGGAGCGCCTCGACCATCCCGTTCGGAGACTCGCTGATGGTATCTGCGAGCCCGCATCCGAAGGGATTTGCGGGCGGCGGCAGAGTCACCGTGGGGGGCGCCATGGTGGTACCCGGTGGGTTTTAGGGGGGTGGGCGAGAATGTACTCCATGTCTTCCGGAAAGACGTTGCTCTCGATCGTGCTTCGGGTCCTCTCTCCGGAGGTCGGGTGGTGGTACACCTCGGTGGTGAGCGGCATGCAGGCGTCCTGGAGAACCGAAATATAGAACCCGATCCAGGCCGCGCGGGAGGAGTCTTCCAGCAGCCAAATTATCTCTGGAGTTCGGTCGATCGCATGGCTCCCGGCGCTGCCAGGCTCGGGCCGGACCCGAGGGATGGAGCGAATGACATAGGCCGTGACATGGCCCACTCGAGCGCGGGTCCATAGCCGGGCGAGCCCACCCCAGCTCACCCCTGCCCCGGGCAGGATGTCATCTGAGGGATGCCGGGATGACCATCGGTCGAATACTTGTCGCCACTTCTTGGGGTCCGGATTCTCCCCTTCGAAGAGCTCCGCGTTGAGCTCGTCCGCTAGCGGCGTCATCTTCAGAAACTGGGAAGAGCTGGGCTCGTCCGTTTCCGGAGGTCCCAAGGTCAAGATGGCCTGCTCCACCGCGTCGAGCCCGAGCCGCACCTCGTCGAGCGTCGCTTCAACCTCGAGCATCAACCGGCGCTGTGAGGAGGTTAGAAATCGTCCAGGGGCAGAGCGACAGATGGCCAGTACCTGCCCGATGGTCGGCCAGCATCGATCCAAGGAGTTCACCAGTTCACCTCCCTCACTTCGAATGCGTTCTCTTCGAGCCATGCTCCCAAAGTCCCTTCCCGTCCGCGAGGCGCTCTCTCCAGCGCTTCGGTCCAGGGGTTCGAAAACGCGAAAGCGACGGCTCGACGCTGACCGGGGTTGTCCTTGTCGCGCCAGAATCTGTACTTCTCGAGGTACTCATCATCCTTCGCGAGCGCCTCGGCGAGCGTCACGTCCTGGCGCTTGACCTCCACCGCCTGCACCGTCCCGTCTGGGCGGAGGTACAGCACGTCGATGTCCTGGAGCTTGCCCTTCTCGGGTGGCGGGAGCTCGACCTTCACGCCGTCGCTGAGCTGCGCTCCCTCACCCGGTTTGAGTCCCAGCCACACTCTCGATCCTTCCATGATCTCTCCTGGCTTCTCGGCAACGCGAAGCCCGTGCTCCAGTTCGTCGATGGCGGTCTCGAGCCGCCGTGGCCCGGACTTTAGCGCCTCGAAGACATGGGTGCTGAGGTTTTCAAGATCGAAGCTGCTCCGGTTTGGCCCGACCGCTCGCTCGAGGGTGCTGAGGACCCTCACTTTGAGGGCGTCCGGGATCTCGGTGAGCGATTCGAGGTGCAGGAGCGCGCTCCGGAGCGCCGGCGCGGCCTCGACGAGCTGGGCTGCCTCCGCGGACAGCTTTTGGTCCACATGGGCCATCCGCTCGATGACCTGCCGGAGCACCACCGGGTCTGCCCCGATCGAGCCGGCCAGAGTCCGCAGCGTCTTCTCACTGAGCGGCTCGTTCGCCGCGAGCTTTCGGGCGGCCTCTTCCATCCCCTTGAGTTGATCTCGGTTGAGCGTCGCGTTTCCGAGGGCGCCGAGTTCCGCGTCCTGCAGCCGCTCGAGCCGAGCGAGCAGGTTGGGGAGCTCACCCTTGTGAGCGAGCGGGGCCAGTTCCTGCGGGTGGAGCGAGAGGCGGCCATCCACCGTGACCCTCGAACCATCGAGGCGGAGCCGGGCGGGGTCGAGATGCCGGACGAGGGGCGCCACGTTCTTCGGCCCGAAGGCTCTGGCCAGCGCCTCGCCCTGCTCGGTACCCACGCGCTGGACGAGCTCGACGATCCCACGGGCCTGCGGAGCGTCGAGGTGAAGGAGGAGTTCGGGGGGGAAGTCGATGAGCGCATCCAGTTCCCTCGGTCGAAGCGCCCGCCGCCCGTCCTCACCGAGGGCGAGCAGGCGCGTCATGCGCGACTCGAGCAGGGACCGACCGAGCTCGGATTCCGACCCGAACAGGGCTCGAGGGTTCTCGGCGACGAGCGCGGCAAAACGGCCCGGATGCTGGGCGGCAAAGTCCGCGGCCCCGTCGCTCAGGCGGTGGAGGTCGCCGAGCAAGCCATGCTCTTCGAGCACCGCGTAGACCGCGAGCCGGGTCGCTTCGCCGTGCTCGCGGCCCACGGCCCCGAGAAAGCGGCTCCCGGCGTGGGCGTCGGCCGCCTGGGTCAGGCGGCTCAGCTCGGAGCCCGCGAATCCCGCGACGCTCACCGATAGGATGAGGCTCTCGAAGACCAACTCCCCTCGGCTCGTCGGGACCGCACTCAGGTTCCGGCGAGGGTCGAGGTCCACGCGGTTTGCGGTCTCGTGGAGCGCATGTCGGCTGGCGAAGATCGCGAAGTCCGCCAGATCGAGCACGGCCCCGGCGGCCGCGAGCCCCAAGCCGATGGGGCCCTGGACGACGACGCCCGCGGCGACCAGACCGAGCGAAATGAGGGAGATGAACGATCGCTGGGTGTCGGGCCCGCCGAGCTCTTCGGCTATGCTCTCCCGAGCGACGAGCCGGTCCGGATGCCCCTTGGGCAACCCTCGCGCGTTGAGAAGTCCCTCGACGAGCGGCGCCATCTGCCAGACGACCTGGGGGTCGTCCTCGACCTTCTGTTTCAGCGCCGCGGCGTTGACGAGGTGCTCCGCGAGCACGCGCTGGAGGGTTCGGGGGGCGCTCGCCTTCGTGAGCGAGACGAGCAAATCGAGGTTCGCGCCGGGGCCGAACCCGGAGAGCATCGAATGCTCGAGAGAAAGTTCGGCGTGGAGAAGCTCGAAGGCGAGATGCTTCTCCTGCTCGCTCCGTGGGTCCGAAGCGTCCGTCAGCGCCTCGTGCGCGGCGAGCAGACGCCTCGACGCGGACTGCAGGCTCGCCTGCCGCTCCGCCGCCGTGGACCCCGCCGGCGGCGGGACTCGGTCGCCCATCTCGACCCCGTAGTGGGATGCAAAGCCTCGAATTCGGGCCTCGCTCTCGTTGATCGAGGCGGTGGCCAGGGCGACGAGATGAGGGGTCATCTCGGCGCGGACGACCTTCTGGCGAGCCCGGAGCCGGCCGAGATAGGCTTTGGCGAACGCGACGGTGGCGCCGTCGCAAGGGTGTTGCTCGCCCTCGTGTCGGTTCAGCCAGGGAAGCCCGGCTTCGTGCTGGGCGACCGACCGCTCGGTTTCGGCCAATCCCCGCCGCGCCACCTCGGCGAGCAGCCGCTCCCCGAGCGCCGCCGGCTCGTGGGGGAGCGGGCGAGCCGCCCACCCGAGGCTTCGCCCCGGCGCGCCGGGAACCGCACATGCCTCCCGGAGGGCTTCGGACAGGAGCGACAGCTTCTCCGCAGCAACGGTGGTCGCTGAAACCGTGGAGATGGAGCTCTTCTTCGGGGGCGCGACCGGCGGCTCGACCGGGCGAGGGGGAGGCGGAAGAAGAACCGGCGGCCGGTCCTCGCGTCGAACGGGTTCGGGCATTGACCCAATACCCAGCAAAGCTCAGGCCAGAGGGACCGACGTCCATTCCTGACGGGCGCTCCTATCGAACCGAACGCCGAACGACCGAACGCCGAACGACCGAACGCTGAACGCCGAACGCCGGGGACGCGAGCCCCGCCACCCGAAGCGGGCTCGGGCACGGCGTCCTCGCTCGCTTTATGGGTGAGGTGCTTGCCCTCCGGTTCTCGCGCGTAGGACCGGGGACTGGCGGATGCGCGTCACCGTGGTCGACCTCCTTCGAGCGTCGTTGGCGGGCACCGGCCGGCTCGATGCGGCCGGGGTCAAGCCGGTCCGGCGCACGGCCGGCCTCGCGCGCCTATTGCCCTATGGGCCGTTTGGTATTCTCATCGGTCGCGCGTCGGAGGGGCTTTCTTCCCGGTCAGCCGATCGGCCGACCGGCGCTCCCTCTCGAGCGGGGGTTTGGCCGATGTTAGCCCGGCCGTGTGGAGGCTGATGGGATTCGACTCGGGCACGCACTCCGGGGCGACAGAGGAGACGAGGCTTTGCTGGCACAGGCAAACAAGATCGCGCGGGGAGAGGCTTCGCTGATCGCCCGAGCGCCCTCCGAGACCACGGTCGTCACCGGCGCCGAAGGGCTCCTCGGCTACTCCCCATCGAAGCGCCCCATCTACTTGTTCCTGGGCGACCTGCACCCGTCGCTGGGGGAGCTTGGGCTCGTCTTCTCGAGGCGCTGGGCGAGACGAGAGACCCCGGGGCTGACCCGGTGCGACTCCGGGGGGCTCTATGGCGGACGGGGCGACTTCCGGAGCTTTGGCTCGGACTCCGATCGGCAGATGGCCCTCCAGAACCTCTCGACGCCCAACACCTGTCTACCTGACCGGTGGGAAGCGGCGTTCCGGAGCGAGATCGAAGAGTCGTATGCGAGCCCGCGCGCCTACGTCGATGGCGCTCGACCCAACCCGACGTCGTGGAGCTGCGAGCGGGCTTCCGCCCTCGCCGAACTCCCGGGCGACCGAGACCGCCGGCTCTGGACATGGGAGGTCCGGCTGGTCGAGTCGCCGGATCCCGACGATCTCGAAGCGGTCATCTTGCCTGCCGAGCTCGCGAAACTCGATGATCCCGATGAGCAGATCTCTTGGCCCGAGCGCATCCGCGTGATTCGCGGCAGTGCGTCCGACGTCGGTACAGATACGGACGTGACCCGGGTCGCTTTCCATCAAACGGATGCGCGGGCCTGCCTCGCAGGAGAGGCTGAGCTGTGAGCGCCAAGATCGTCGCGATCCTCGATCGCCCGAGTCCGCGGAGCTTCGGGATGGCGCCACTTCTCGTTCGCAGCCCGGATGGCTACCGCGTCCTCGGGCTGGCCAATGGCGGGCCGCGGAAAATCGAGGAGGCGGAGGCAGAGCTTGCTCTAGAGGGTCGCTGCTATCCGATCGAGCTCGAGATGCTGGAGCCCGACGCCGACCTGTGTGCCGGCTGGCTGGGGCGGAGCTGGATTGAGGATGCACGCGCGCTCGGCCTCGATCCGTTGCGCCGCCCGGCCCTCTTCGGCGTGCGAATCCCAAGTACGCACGAAGTGCGCGAGAAGGGCCGGTTCTACCTCGGCCCGCCCCGCGCGGTGTACGCAGCCCTCCAGGGCTGGGTCGAGCTGGCCGGCCGCCGCTTCCTTCGAGAGGACGGTTCGAGCCCCGCCCGGGCGAGGATCGCCCGGCTGATGCGCTGGACGCTGCCGGACGACCCGCGCACGATGGCGGTCATGGTCGAGAGCAAGGTCGGAGACGAACGACGCGAACGCCTCGAACTGTACGTCCGCCGGCGCCGGGACGCGGGAAGGCCGGCGAGCCCGGAAGAACTCGAGTCGGAGCTCGAAGCAGCACTCGGCCGTCTGCGGCCAAGGAAGCCCGAGACGAACAGGGTCCTCCCGGTGCTCTCGGAGCCGCCGCTGTGGCGTGAGGCCGCGTGATGCTGCGGGTAACCTTCTACAGCTACAAGGGCGGCCTCGGGAGATCCCTCACGTTGCTCAACGTAGCCGCCGAGCTTCGCAGATGCGGCAAGCGCGTCGTCGTGGTGGACCTCGACCTCGAGGCGCCCGGCATCGGCCTCACGAAGTCTACCCAACCGGAGCGTCTCGACCACGAACTCGGCATTTCGGATTACCTCCTCGGCCTCGAAGAAGGTACGCAAGTTCTGCTCGAGAACATCGCCTACGAGCGAGCCGGAATCTGGTTCATTCGCTGCGGCACCCGCGGCGCGGAGCTCGCCAAGAGCATTGCTAGGCTCGCGCAGCCGGGCGGCGGTGACCCCTTCGAGGTCTTCCTCGAGCAGGTTCGGGATGAGCTACAGCCCGACTTCGTCTTCTTCGACAGCCGAACGGGGCGTACGGACAGCGCGAGCGTGGGCCTTCTCTATCTATGCGAGGTGGCCGTCTTCGTCACCGGGCTGAACGAGCAGAGCCTTCGAGGGACCGCGAATGCCTTTGCAGACCTCGAGGACCACCCGGCCCGGCCGAAGCGTTGGCTCCCGCTCGTCGTCTTCTCGCCGGTCCCCCCCGCCGAGTACTTCAACCTCGAGACCGATCCCTTCAGCCGTCCGCTCTGGGATCCGCCCCCGCCCGCCGCCGCGAACAACGAGCTCCTCGGCTCACTCTACGAAGCCGCCCAAGGGGTTCACCGCATCGCGGCTGCATTCCAGGAAGCCCGCAAATACTT
The DNA here is from genome assembly GCA_036788295.1 of Myxococcota bacterium. GTDB lineage: Bacteria > Myxococcota > Kuafuiibacteriia > Kuafuiibacteriales > Kuafuiibacteriaceae > JAHQVK01. Next base: position 3,140 of record DAIQNR010000162.1, on the reverse strand, counting down.
CAAGGACATCCAAGAGAGCGACCTCGTTCACGGCATCTTCTACGATCCCCGAGCCCCTCTCCTCCGTGATGAGCTGGCGATCGGAGAGAAGCTCCCCCATCTCGGAAAGGCCTACGCCAAGCTCGCGGAGGCCCTGCTCCGGGCGTCGCCTCGAGGCCAGAGTCCACCTTGACCACGCGAGCTGATCGGGGCGCTCCGGGTCTTCTTCGAGCGGACGCTCGAGAACTGGCAGCCCGAGCGAGCCATCCCCGGGTTGGATGGGCTCAAGGCGGAGCTCCAAATCGCGGCGTTCGGGTAGCCGAAACCGCTACCCCCGGCCCGCGAACGCCATGAAAAGCTGCTCAAGGCGCTGACATTGCGCCCCACGCTGCTCGCAGGCCCCGGACTGGACGTCTGCATACGCGATGCGTTCGCCCGACCCTGCGACACGAGGCCCCAAGTTCGGATGGGCCGCGAGCCCGAGGCAAACGGGGAGGCTCCGAGCTGCGTCGAAACGTCCATGATCGCCATAGGGCCGCCCTACCCCATCGAGGCGCGCGTCGGTCCCAAGGCCAAAGCCCACCGACCGGGCCGTCCGACGCTCGCTCGCTCGCAGAGCCTCGAACCGCTCCCGCGCCTGCGCAGCCCGACGGCCCCGTCAGCGCCGGCCCCCTTGGCCAAAACTGAATAGCATTTGGCCGAGCCGGAGCTTCTACCCGGCCCCCCGACTCTGATGGAGTATGCGCCGCCGACGGCCCGATTCCGGCAGCGGTGCCGAGCGTCGTTGCTGAGGGGTCCATGTCGAAACGCCACGTTCAAAACGCGAGCTCGGCGCGAACAGCACTGGGGGTCGTCGCCCGGGCAGGCCTCGTGACACTCGGCCTCGCGGGCGCTGCTCCCGCCGTGGCGCAGGACTCGCGACCGAACATTCTCCTCGTGCTGCTCGACGACGCCGGTTTCATGGACTTCGGCGCATACGGCAGCGACACCGCCACGCCGCGCATCGATCGCTTGGCCCAAGCCGGCGCCATGTTCACGCGCTACTACACGCACCCGCTCTGTGGACCCACCCGCGCATCCCTCATGACGGGGCAGGACAACCACCTCGTCGGTGCGGGCACCCTCGGCGAGGTCCTCACGCCAGAGATGGAGAAACTCCCGGCCTACAGCATGACCTGGTCCCACGACCAGGAGACCATCGCCTCCCGTCTCAAGGCAGCGGGTTACCAAACCTTCGTCACCGGCAAGTGGGGCATCGGCAAAGTAGGGGCCAACCTGCCGCATCGGTTCGGCTTCGACCGCTCCTACATCCTCGACGCGACCGGCTCCGACAATTACGCCGCCAAACCCTACGTGCCCGTCTACACGGAGGTGTTTTGGTTTGAAGACGGCGAGCGGATCCAGCTTCCGTCCGACTTCTACTCGTCACGCGACATCGTGGACAAGATGATCCAGTACATCGACGGCGCCGACCCCCAAAGGCCCTTCTTCAGCTACCTCGCCTTTCAGGCCATCCACGTCCCCGTCCAGGTGGCGCGCGAGTACGTCGACAAGTACGATGGCGTCTTCGACCGGGGCTGGGACGTCATGCGGCAAGAGCGCCTGCAGAAGGCCATCGCCCTCGGCCTCGTTCCTCGAGGGACCCGGCTGTCGCCCCCCGCCTACAACCACCGAAAATTGAACGACCTCGGCGCGGACGAACAGAAGTATTGGGCTCGCGCGATGCAGGTGAGCGCCGGAATGATGGAGGCGGCCGACCATCATCTCGGACGACTCCTCGACCATCTCGAGGCGAAGGGCAAGCTCGACAACACGATCGTGGTCGTCGCCTCCGACAATGGCCCCGATTACAACACGATCGGGATGACGTCCGAGGGCGCCCTTCTTGCCATCGAGCGCGCCTGGATGGCGGTCGAGGGCTGGAACCTCGAGTACGACAAACTTGGCCAGCCCGGGAGCTTGGCGGCCATTGGACCCGAGTGGGCGACCGTATCCGCGGCCCCCTTCGACCTCTACAAGTTCAACGCGACCGAGGGGGGGCTGAGGGTCCCCATGGTGGTCTCCGGTCGGGGTGTCGAGACGCTCGGCTTCGTCGACAGCCGTGCGCAGGTCTCGGACATCGCGCCAACCCTCCTTGAAGCCGCCGGGGTGGCCTACGAGCCCAGCGACTTCCACGGCCGCAGCCCCATGCCCCTGCTTCGAGGCGACACACCAGAGGTCTACGGGGACGCGGACTCCTTTGCCTTCGAGACCAGCGGGACGGCGGCGCTGTTTCGCGGCCGATGGAAGATCACACGTACCCTGCAGCCCTACGGAGACGATGGCTGGCACCTCTTCGACATCTCCGCCGACCCTGGGGAGACCACCGACGTGCAAGCCCAACACCCAGAGCTCTTCAGGGAACTGGTCGCCGAGTACGAGGCCTATGCCGAGCGAGTCGGCGTCTACGAGCTCCCCCAGGGCCAGAGCGCCCGCAAGCAGCTCACGAAGAACTCGCTGTGGAAGATCTGGGGCAACTGCTGGCATCTGCTATTGGCCGCGCTGATCGGCGTGCTGGCCCTTCTCTATGGCGCGTATCGAGGAGCGCGCATGACGTATCAACGTCTCACGACAACCTGAAAGCGAGCCAAACCATGTCTTGGTTGATCTATCCTCCCATAACCATCGCCGTTCTCGCGATCGTCGTATACTTTAGCCTTCCCCCCGCCTTGAGGGCGATGGGTCTTCACCGCCACTACACCATCCCGCAGTTCGATCTGAAGGGTCGGCGCGCGCTCGTCGTGTGTACGAACCACAACCGGCTCGATCCTCTGAAGAGAGACACCGGCGCCTTCGGCTCGGAGTTTACCGTTCCCTACTATGCGTTCCTGAACGCCGGTATGGAAGTGGACCTGGCATCCCCCAAGGGAGGTGTCATCCCGATCCAGCCGCTGTCTTGGTCGTGGCCGCTCGCCTGCGAAGACGATCGCCGGTTCATGAGGGACAAGGACGCCTTGGCGAAGCTGAAGAACTCCAAGAAGGTCAGTGACATCAACCCCCTTGACTACGACGTGATCTTCATGGCCGGCGGATGGGGCGCAGCCTATGACCTGATGCAGAGCGCGGACCTAGAGCGCCGATCACGTACATGGATATGTGATTCCAGGTATTTAGCATAGGGG
>DAIQNR010000161.1:0-9969 GCA_036788295.1 Myxococcota bacterium | reverse complement strand
AGGGACGCAGGAAACGAGCCTGGGGCGTTGGTAGAGCCCGATCGGTGCTCTAGAGGGAGGCGGGACCTGGGGCGCTTCCCAGACGAGCGTCGCGCCCTCGAGCGACGCGCCAGCGGGAGCCTCCATCAGCTCGAAGCGAAGCTGGTCCCCGTCGGGATCCTCGGCGCGGGCGTCGTACCGGGCTCCACCGGGCGGCCGACCGATGCCTACATTCCCCGGCGGTTTCGCGCACGGGATGCGGGGCGTGGGGGAAAGTCTTCGACATCGGGGGCCAAGTCGGGTTCGTCAGGTGGATTCGGGGACCGGCTCCGGTACCGTTCTCGAAGCGGGGCGGTCCCGATAACGGTCAAACCGTGCTTTCCTGGGTTCGGCGTCGGCGATCCTGACGGAAGTTCCGGGTGTTCGGGCGACGGCGGAAGCCGATCATGGGGAGGCTCGCGGTGGACGATGGTGCGCTGAATGTCGAAACCGTCCCCGACGAGGGCGCGCGGCGCGAGTTTTCCCGCGGCGCTGGGGGACGGCGCCGTGCATGAGATGGCGCTCGCCCGGAGCGTCGTGGACATCGTCGAAGAGACCGCGGTCCGCGAGCGGGCGGCGCGGGTGCGGACGGTGCGGGTCCTGGTGGGCGCGCTCGCCCACGTCGATCCAGGGGCGCTCGCCTTTGGCTTCGAGGCGGCGAGCGCCGGTTCGAGGGCCGAAGGCGCGAAGCTCGTGATCGAGAGAGGTCCGGGAAAGGCGTACTGCGTGCCCTGCGGGGCCCCTTTTGGCCTCGCCGCGCGCGAGGACGAGTGCCCCCGGTGCGGGGCCCACCAGTGGCTGATGCTCGAGGGCGAGGAGCTGCGGGTGATCGATTTGGAGGTCGATTGACATGTGTGGGACCTGCGGCTGCGGCGACGGCAGCTCGATCGCGATCGAAAACCGGGACGGGACGTTCTCGAACCATCCCCAGGTGGGTTTGCGGACGCACCACCATGACCACGATCACCACCACGGGAATGACCATGACCATACCCATGAGCATGATCACGACCACCCTCACTCCCACTCTCACTCCCATGACCATCCGCCGTCCCCCGGCCGTGCCGAGATCGGACCCACCCCCCGAGTGGTGCAGGTGGAGCGCGACCTGCTCGAGAAGAACCAGCGCTTCGCCGCCGCCAACCGCCGGCTGTTTGCCGCGTCCGGCGTGACCGCCGTGAATCTGATGTCCTCTCCAGGGTCGGGGAAGACGACGCTGCTCGTCGAGACCCTGAAAGAGCTCATCGGCGAGGTCCCCGTCGCGGTGATCGAAGGCGACCAGCAGACATCGTTCGACGCCGACCGGATCCGGGCCACCGGCGCGGCGGCCGTTCAGATCAACACCGGGAAGGTCTGCCACCTCGACGCGAGCATGATCACCGAGGCTTTCGGGGCGCTCGACCCCCCGGGCGGGGGCTTCTTGTTCATCGAGAACGTCGGAAACCTGGTGTGCCCGGCGGGATTCGACCTCGGTGAGGCGGCCCGGGTGGTGGTGGTGTCGGTCACCGAGGGCGAGGACAAGCCGCTCAAGTACCCGGACATGTTTGCCCGCGCCGACCTCGTCGTCGTGAACAAGGTGGACCTCCTCCCCCACCTCGACTTCGATCTGCCCGCGCTGGTCAGCGCGGCGCGGCGGGTGAATCCGGGCGTCGCCGTGCTCGAGGTGTCCGCCCGCTCCGGGGAGGGCTTGCGCGGGTGGCTCGAATGGCTCGAGCGCCGCCGAAGCCTCCGCTGACGGACGCGGGCCGCACAAAGGCCTCGGCCGAAGCCGGACGGCGGGGGTCGACGCCCGGCTGGCGATCCGACATGGTTCCCCCATGCGACTGAAGCGAAGCGCGAAGTTCCCCGAGCCTGAGGGCCCGGTGGTGTTTGTCGTGATGGACGGGGTCGGAGAAGCGCCGCCCGGCGAAGGCAACGCCGTCTCGCTCGCCCGCACCCCGAACCTCGCGCGGCTCCGGGAGCGGGGCAGCTTCACCACCGTTTTTGCGCACGGGACCGCCGTGGGCCTGCCCTCCGACGACGACATGGGCAACAGCGAAGTGGGCCACAACGCCCTCGGAGCCGGCCGGGTGTTCGCGCAAGGCGCAAAGCTCGTGAACCTAGCCATCGAGACCGGCGCGCTCTTCGAGGGCGCGACATGGAAAGAGGCGCTCGGCCATTGCCGCGAGCATGGCGGCGCCCTTCATTTCATGGGGCTGCTCTCGGACGGCAACGTGCACTCCCATATCGAGCACCTCGAATCGATGATCGAGCGGGCCGCGGAGGCCGGGCAGCCGCGGGTCTTCGTTCACGCCCTGCTCGACGGACGGGACGTCGGCGAGACGTCCGCCCTCGAATACGTGGACCGCCTCGAAGCCTGCCTCGCCCGCTGCGGCGGCGGCGACAAGACCTACCGCATCGCCTCCGGCGGCGGCCGGATGAAGCTGACCATGGACCGCTACGGCGCGGACTGGGCCATGGTCGAGCGGGGCTGGAAGACCCACGTGCGCGGAGAAGGGGAGCGATATCCATCGGCCCGAGCCGCGATCGAGGCCTTCCGGGCCGCCCAGCCCGGGATCGGTGACCAAAACCTACCCGGGTTCGTGATCGGAGAGGATGCCGCGGTCGGACCGGTCGAGGACGGCGACGCGGTGCTGTTCTTCAACTTCCGAGGAGACCGCGCCATCGAGATGAGCCTCGCCTTCGACGACCCATCCTTCGAGCATTTCGACCGAGGCCCGAGCAAAAACGTCTTCTTCGCCGGGATGATGGAGTACGATGGCGACGCCAAGATCCCGAAGAACTACTTGGTATCCCCGCCCACCATCGACAATACGATGGGTGAATACTTGGCCCGATCCGGCGTCGCGCAGTGGGCCTGCTCCGAAACCCAGAAGTTCGGGCACGTCACCTACTTCTGGAACGGCAACCGGAGCGGGAAGTTCGACGAGCAGCTCGAGACCTATGTCGAGATCCCCTCGGACCGGCTGCCGTTCGAGGAGCGCCCATGGATGAAAGCAGCCGAGATCGCCGACGCGACGATCGCCGCGATCGAGGAAGATCGGTACCGCTTTCTCCGCCTGAACTTCCCGAACGGGGACATGGTCGGCCACACCGGATTTCGGGACGCGGCGGTGATCGCGGTCGAGGCGGTGGACCTTCAGGTGGGCCGCATCGCCGCCGCCGTGGAGGCCAAGAAGGGCGTCCTCTTCGTGACCGCGGACCACGGAAACGCCGACGAGATGTACATGACCGACAGCCACGGCAACCCCAAGACGGCCCCCGGTGGCCGCATCACCCCGAAGACGAGCCACACCCTGAACCCGGTGCCGTTCATCCTCTTTGACCCATCGGGCCGGCGAATCCTCGAGCCCAAAGACGGCGCCGGGCTCACCCACCTCGCCGCCACCGCCCTCGAGGCCCTGGGCTTCGAGCCCCCCGAAGGTTTCGACCCCTCCTTGCTCCGCCTCGCCTGACCGTTGGCGGTCGCTCAGGAGGAGCGGTTTTCGTGCGGAAGGAGATTGGAGAGCTTGGGCGATAGCTCCTGGGGGGCGGCGACGTACAAGTATTCGGTGTTGCGGAGGTGGCTGATGGTGCCCACCTTCTGTCCTTTCGGGTTGTGGATGCCGATCTGGGCTCCGACGTAGCGCTTGAAGTCTCGGGCGAGGGTCACCACTTGCCCGGTGCCGCCCCAGGCCGATTGGAGCGCGGCCTCGACGTCCTCCCGGGACAGGTAGCCCTCGTCGCTGAACGAGACGATGAGGACCCGAGCGCGGACGGCGGGCAGGAGCTGCTCGAAGGCGGCGAGCGCCCGGCGCTTCGAGTTGAACGGGCTCTGGCGCTCGCGCACGTCGGTGCGCTTGCAGGCGACGCCGTAGACCTCTGGCTTGTCCCAGCGCGCCAGGGACTCCCAGACGTGATAGTTCCCGAGGTAGGAGTGCTGGTTGTAGGGAGGGTCGAGGTAGGCGACGTCGGCCTCGAAGAGCTCCGCCGCGTCGAAAGCGTCGAGGCCCGCGGCCTTCCCTTTGCCGTGCGCGGCCCGGGGGAGCACCGCGGGCAGCCTCAGGGCGAGGTCGTTGTGCGCGCGCGGGGCCCAGGTCTTGAGGTAGGCCATCTGCACGCCGGTGGTCGAATCGACCCGGTCGGCGGCCTCCATCAGCGAGACGAGCAGCACCGCCTCGAGCTCGGGCTCGAGACCTCTCTTCGCGATGTTCTCGCGGATGGCGTCGATGCGGGCCCCGTTTTTTGACTGAAAGAAGCGGGACTTCTCGCAAAACGTCTCCGTGAAGTATCCTGGCTGTCCCTTCAGCCCATTGAGCTCCCGAATGAGTCGCTGGGCGTCCTCGGCGACATCCTCCGCGTCGGCCTCCACGTAGCACCGGGCGAGCGCCTCCGCGTACCGGTTGTGGTCGTTGGCCAGCACCCGGTAGCCCGCCGCCTTGAGCGCGTGACCGACCCGCGACGTGCCCGAAAAGAGGTCCATGACCGACCGGACCGGACCGAGCTTCGCCACGGTCTCGAGGATGAGCGGGAGCAAGGTCCGCTTCGACCCGAGGTATTTGATCAACCGGCGCCTCCCCGGCCAAACGGGACCAAACCGGGATCCGACCGGCGGTGCTTTCGGGGCTCTATCGGCGCGGAACCGGTGCTCATCGCCCCAGCGAGGCCGTCTCGAGGTCCTTCACCGCGAACGCGAGCTCCGAGTTCGAAGGATCGAGCACCAGGGCCCGGCGGTAGGCGGCGAGCGCCCGCTCGATGTAGCCGGCCCGTCGCTCGAGCGCGCCGAGCGTCGCGAAGGCGGGGCCGAGCTCGGGGTCGAGCTCGGTCGCCCGGCGGGCGGCCATCAGCGCCTTCTCGACTCGACCGAGGCCGAGCAGCGCTCCAGCCAGGTAGTGGTGGGCGAGGGGCTGGGTGGGATCGGCTTCGACCGCCCGCTCGAGCTCGGTCGCCGCGGCCTCCGCCTCTCCCTGCTGAAACAAAACCCCGCCGAGCTCGATCCGGGCCCGGGTGTGGTTGGGGTCTACCTCGAGCGCCTGACGGTACCTCGCCATCTCACCCTTCACATCGCCTCGCCGGCGCTCGATCCGCCCGAGCCGGTAGGCCGCCTCGGACAGCGTCGGGCGGCGCTCGAGCGCCTCGAGGTAGACCACCTCTGCCGCCGGGTCGCGCTCGGTGGCCTCGAGCAGCTCGCCCAGGGCGAGCGAAGCGCCGCGGTGAGACGGGTCGAGCCCGAGCGCCGCCTTCAGCGCCTCTTCGGCGGCGGCGATCCGGTTCCGTTTGCGCTCGATGTCGGCGAGCAGGACCAGCACCGCCGGATCCTCGGGGTCGAGAGCCCGAGCCTTGGCCACCGACGCGGCGGCGCGGGTCAGCGCGTCTGGCTCCGAGAGCCGGGCCTCGGCCCGGGCCCGGGCAGCGTAGGCGGCCGCGCTGTCCGGTGAGAGGCGGATCCATCTGTCGAGGTACTCGAGCGCGAGCTTCGGCTCGCCCCGCTCGAGGTGGGCCTCCACCAGGCGCTCGAACGTTCGGATGTCGTCGGGGCGGGTGAAGAGCGCCTGCTTGTACAGCCGAAGGGCCCGGGTGCTCCGTCCCCGCTGCAGATAGACCTCGCCCAGGTGGAACTGGGCGTCGGGTAGGTCCGGCTTCAACTTCAGCACCTCTTCGAACTGGGTCTGCGCCGCCGGCAGCTCGCCCCGGCGGAAATGGGCGAGGCCCAGGTTGAACCGGGCGTCCACGTACCCGGGCCGAGCCTTCACCGCCCGCTCGAACGCCTCGAGCGCCTCCGCCTCCTCGCCCAGCCGGTCGAGCGCCACGCCGAGGTTGTTCTCCGCCTCCGCGTGGCCGGGCGAGATCGCCAGAGCGGCCCGGTAGGATTCGACCGCCTCACGGTAGCGCCGCTGCCGAAACCGGAGCACGCCGAGGTCGTAGTGGGCGTCGGCGTCGCCCGGATCGAGCCGCACCGCGGTGAGCAGCGACTGCTCCGCCCGCCGAAGAAAATGAAGATCGGCGTAGGCCTTCGCGAGGGCGACGTGGGGCCGGGCGTAGTCGGGCAGAAGCTCGATGGCTCGCTTGAGCGGGGCGATGGCGTCGTCCGGGCGGCCGGCGGCGAGCAGGGCCTCGCCACGATCGAAGTGGGCCACCGCGAGCTTCGGATCGAGCGCGATCGCGCGGTCGTAGTATTCGACGGCTTGGGAGAGTTCGCCCTTCTTTCGATGGGCGATGCCGAGGTCGAGGAACACGAGCGGATCCTTCGGCCTCGCCGCCGCGACCTGACCGTACTGCTCGGTCGCTCGTGCGAGCTCGCCGGACAGCTCGAGCAGGGTCGCGTACATGTAGCGCAAGTCGGCGTCGTCCGGCCGGGCCTCCAGCTCCCCGGCGACGAGCGCCAGCGCCTGCTCCTGCTCCCCCCCGTGAAATCGAGCAGCCGCGAGCCGCCGCCGCTCCGCCGGGCTCGCCTCGCCCGCCTCGAGCTTGCGCTCGAGCTCGGGACGGGCGGCGAGGAGCGCCTCCCGGTCCACCCCGCGATGCCGGGCGTCCGGTCCGAGCCCGTCCTCGGCGGCGGCCGAAAACGGCAACGCGGCCACCGCGAGCGCGATGGCGATGCACCTCAGTCCAACCATCGAGACCCGAAGGCGCCCCCGCTCTGGTCACGCAGCGCCGCTGACGCTCGGCTCCACGCCAGCTCCCGCTGGGCCGCCTCGGCCTCGGCCGCGGCGACCCGTTCGTCGAGCTCCGACATTCGTTCCTGGGTGCGCTCGAGCTGCGCTTCGAAATCCTCGAGCTTCAGCCCCTCCGCCCCGGGCACGTTCGTTCGCTTCACGAGGCGGGCCTTGGCCAGCTCGAAGCCAGCCCGAGCGACCACGAGCGCACGCTCCTGCTGCTCGAGCCGCACCAGCTCGACCTGCCTCTTCGCGTCGATGTGGTCGATGCGGGCTTTTGCCGCCTCGATCCGGAGCGCAGCGATCCGGGCCCGGCTCTGGTCGCCCTTGTCCCGAAAAACCCCGACGTCGCGCTCTGCGACCGAACGCTCGGCCTCGGCCGCCTGCCGCTCGCTTGTGAGCGACGCGAGCGCGTCGAGCACCTGGTCCCGGTCGTCTACGGCGATATCGAGCTCGTTTTCGGCGTCGAACAGCAGAAGCTTGTTCTCGATCCCGAGCCGGTCGAGCACGCCCTCGTCCACTCTGAGCCGTGGGTCAGCGCCGCAAGATGCCGCGAGCAGCAGGGCGACGGCCCACGAGTTGTCCCCGTGCACGGCGGGCACGCTATCATCGGAGCCGTGGGAAGGCATGCGGCCGGACGGTTCCTTGGTGTCGCCCTCGCCATCCCGGCGGGTTGTGCGGGGGGCGACGTCGATCCTGCACCGGTGTGCGAAGCGGGGCCGGGCCTGGCCCGGCCGTCGCCGGACTCCGAACGGCTCGGCACGGTTCGGATACGAGACGAGCGAGACACGACTCTCGGGCCAGATGGGGCGCCGCTCGGCCTCTTTCGAGGCCGGATCACGGCGAGCTTCGGTCGGACCACCGCGACCAGCACCCCGGCCGACGCGCTCGACCTCGGCGATTTTTGCGTGGGCCTCGTCTCGAGGCCTCGGCTCGGCTCGGCGGAGCCCCTCGAGGTGGCCCGCCTCTCGGTGAACGGGACGGCGAGCGGCCCCATCGACGTCCCGAGCCTCGGCGGCGGGCGCTTTTCGTACCTGGGCGCCCCGCTGCTCGGCGCGACCACGCTCTCGGTCGAGGGGGAGCAGCTCGAGTTCCCCGCCTTCGCCGAGCGGATCGAGCCGGTCGCGGCGATGTCCGTGCTCGGCCCCGACCCGATGGGCGGGGCGGTGCTCGGTCTCGGGCCGCTCGACTTGGCTTGGGTTCGGGGCGATTCAGATGCCGTCGTGATCGAGATCGCGCCGCTTGGACCCTCCGGAGCGCCGGCCACCGGCGGCCAGGTGTTCTGCAGGGTGGCCGACGACGGCTGCCACCGCCTGCCGGAGAGCGTCACCGGGTTCCTCCGGGCGAGCAGCGACCGCTTCGTCGCCACCCTGCGCCGGGAGCGGACGGCGCTGACGACGCCCCCCGGCGCCGCCGTCGTCGTCGAGGCCAGCTCGGCGTGGCGCTTCGAGCTCGGCGCGGAGGCTCCATGAGAACGGTCTGGCTGCTCCTGCTGTCCGCGTGCGGACCGGGGAGCTTCGCGAACTTCACCAGCGGCCGGACCGTCGAGCGCTGCGAGGGGACCTTCCCGGTGTGCGAGACGACCGCCGGCTGCGTTCTCGGCGCCGGCCGGTACCTCGAGGGGCGCTTCCCCGGGCAGCGCCAGGTCATCGTGCCCGCGCCGGCCGACTCGCTCATTCACCTCGAGCTGTTCTTCACCGACCAGACCGCGGCGGGGGTGGATACCGAGGTCCGGTGGCACGAACCGGGCTGCTTCGAGACCTATCGGTGGTCCTCCGAAGGCAGGGACATCTTCCTATTGGCCGGCCAAAACCAGGTCCTGTCCGTCTTCGAGCGGGTCTTCGAGCCCGGCGACCACCTGGTGGAAGTATTCTCGGATTCGGTGTCCGAATACTTGCTGCGGGTTCGGGTGGAGGCTCCCTGAGTCATCGCTCGCGAACCATTCGCTCGAGGCGTCCGAGCCCCTCCTCGACCTGCTCGAGCGCGGGCCCGAAGCTGAAGCGGGCGTAGGTGCGAAACCGCGACCCTCGCCCAGGGCGGCGGCGCCCGGGGTTGATGTCGAAGAACTCACCGGGAACGACGATGACCCGCTGACCGAGCGCGGCTCGGAAAAATCCCATGCCTTCGTCGAGCGGCGGCGGCAGCCGGGACAGGTCGCCCCACGCATAGAAGGTCCCGCCGGGGCGCGCATCGACCCGCACCCCGATCCGCTCGAGGGCGTCGAGCACCATCGCTCGCTTCGTTCGAAACCGAGCCTGCAGCGCCGCCGCCTCGGCCAGGACGTGCTGCGGCTCGAGCAGCGGGATCGCCGCTCGCTGCAAGGGGTGGTTCGCCCCGCCGTCGAGAAAGCTCCCCGCGCTGCCCGCGGCCTCGATGACCTCCTTCGGGCCCACCGTCCACGACACCCGCCACCCCGGGTAGCGCCAACCTTTGGTCAGCCCGTCGAACAGCACGACCGGGTCGCGGTCCACGTCCTCGACGTGGGCGGCGGCGCTCGACAGCGGAGGTCCGCCGCCGAGCGTCGGCCGATCCCATACATAGTGGCTGTAGAACTCGTCGAACAACAGCGTGCAGTCGAGCCGGCGGGCGGTGTCGATCCACTGGCCGAGCTCCTCCTCCCGCAAGGTCTTCCCGGTGGGATTGCAAGGGTTGGACAGCAGCAGCGCGGACAACCCTTTGCCGAGGATCTCCTCTTCGAGCCGCTCCCGGGAGAAGTTGTACCCCTGGCGGGGGTCCAGAGGGATCGGGATGGGGTGAAAGACCCGAAACAGGTCGAGCATCTCTTCGTATGCGGTGTAGTCGGGGAGGAAGTGCCCGAGGTTCACCCGGCCCAGGGCGGCCGCCACCCGGGTGAGCGAAGCCCTCCCGCCCCCGCAGATGCAGACGTTCTCGGCCGAGTACCGAGAAGGCATGCCCCGTCGGTAGAGGTGGTTGTAGAGGCTCGCGACCTGCTCGCGCAGCGCCCACAGGCCGGCGACCGGGGCGTATTCGTGGTCATCCTCTTCGAACTCGACGTGCTGCACCCGGGGGGGGGCGCCAGGCAACGGGCCGGTCTCGGGCTGGCCCTGGCCGAGGTTGCACCACGTGCCTCCATCCTGTCCGAACCCGGCGGCCCGGGCTTCCGCCATCACGAAGATGACCCCGGTCTTCGGGACCGGCCGGATCGTGCGGGGTGCCTCGCCGTTCATGGTCCGGCCATACCCGGTTTTCCTCGGTTGAACGAGGGCGCGAACGAGGCCGGCGCAACGATGGCGCGACCTAGCTCTAGAGCACCGATCGGGCTCTACCAACGCCCCAGGCTCGTTTCCTGCGTCCC
>DAIQNR010000160.1:0-9999 GCA_036788295.1 Myxococcota bacterium | reverse complement strand
TCGCCACCGCTCGGCCAACTCAGCCGCCCCCGCCGTGGTCGAGGCCGAGCAAGCCCCGGAAGTACCAGGGTACGCCGAGGTAGGCGACCAGGAACAGGGCCCCGACCACCGCTGCCGTCGCGGCGAGGCGCCCGCTCGTGCGATGGATCGGCGGTCGGTGAAGGGCGAGCAGGGCGGCGAAGCCGCCGGTCGCTGCGAAGGCCGCGGCCAGGATCATGAGGGGCGTCGCGCTGGCCCGCTCGTAGGCCGTCCGGTGGCCGTCCGGAAACCCCGTCATCGCCCCGTCCGCCGCGAGCGCGGCGGCGAGGGCCCACGACGCCGCCGCGATCAGGAGGGCGACCGGTCGGCCCCGAGCCGTCGGCGTGGAGGCGGACACAGGGGGGCGTGGGTTGGACATGCGCCCAGCGTACGGCGTCGTCCCCCGCCGGTGGAGGCTGCGCCGTGGAACGAGCCTGTCGTCCATGGAACCGGACGCGCCTCCGTGAACGGGCCGACCGTGTAGGCGCGGCCCTCTTCGGGGCGCGTCGGGCCAAACCGCAGCCGCCGCTCATGAAGAGATTGGGGACGAATTCCCGGGTCGCGAGGCGCATGCTCCGGGGGTGCCCACCGTCGTTTTCGGCGCGCTGCTCGCCCTCGCTCTCGCCGGGCGCGAGCCCGTCACCTTCGATGAAGCCGTGGGGCTCGCGGCCGAGCATCCCGGCGTTCGAGTCAAGGACGCCGAGATCGAAGCCCGCCTCGCGCTCGACCGGAGCATCTCCGCGGTCTCGAACAACCCCTCTGTCTTGGTGCTGCCCGGGTGGCGGCTGCCTGGCGCCGAGAGCCCGGGATTCGAGATCCAGGCCCAGCTCACCCAGACGATCACGCTCGGCGGGCCCGGACAGCGGGCCCAGGCTGCGGCGACGGCGGAGCAGAGCGAGCTTTGGAGCCGACGGCGGCTCGAGGCGCTCGAGCGGCGGCTCGGCGCGGCGCGGGCGTGGCTCGCGTCGTGGCGGGCGCAGGCGGTCCTTCGCATCGTGGAGGAAGAGCTCGCGGCGGCCCGGGAGCTCGTGGACCGGGCGCGGCGCGCGGTCGAGCTCGGCGCGGCGCTCGAGACCGAGCTGCTCGAGGCCGAGAGCTACCGCGTCCTCGCCGAGCGCCGCCGGATCGACGCCGAGGGCATCGACTACGAAGAGGCGGTCGCGCTCGCGTCGGCGCTGGGCCAGGACGGGGCGCCGCTGCCGCTGGCCGAGGGGCCGCTCCCCGAGCCCGGACTCCCGGCGCCCTCCGCCTGGCCGCAATGGGTGGCGCGCGCGGACTCGCTCCCTTCGGCGAGGGTCGCCGCGATGTCGGCCCGGACGGCCTCGGCCCGGGCGGCGGAGGCCGACGCGCACGGCTCGGCCCGCCTGACGCCCACGCTCGCCGCGCAGCTCGAGCGCCCAAAGGACGTCATCCTGTTCGCGGGGCTCGGCGTTCAGCTGCCCCTGTTCGACGGCAACGACCGGGCTCGGTCCCTCGCGGGGGCGGAGGCGCGGTCGTCCCTCGTGCGGGCCGAGAAGGCGGCCATCGAGGCCCGGCTCGCGCTCCGCGTGGCCCTTCACGAGGTAGAGCACACCCGAGAGCTCGAGGCGCTCGCCGAAGATCAGGCCGTCCCGACCGCCGAGCGGTGGGCGGAGCGCTCGACGACGCTCTTCGAGCGCGGGCAGTCCGACGTCTTCCCCGCGCTTCGAGCCCGGGGCCGCCTCGCCGAGGCCCGGGCGGCTCGGGTGGCCGCCACCGAAGACCGGGTCTGGTCCGAAGTGAAAGCCTGGTTGCTGTTCGCGACGCTCTCGGAGACCTCCGAGGTCCCCGAACCATGAACCGCCTCCTTTTTGTCCTGCCCTTCGCGTTCGCGTGCCCCGCCGAACCCCCGGTCGAGGCGGCGGACCCGAACCGGCCGATGAGCTCGAGCGCCCGCTTCGTCCGCGCGATCGCCCCTCGCTCCCGCGCGCTGCTCGAGGCGCCGGCCCGGGTGGTGGGCCTCCACCCCGGTTCGGTGGCGCTGTCCGCGGCGCACGGGGGGCGCGTCCTTCGATTCTTCGCCGCTCCCGGCGATCGGGTCGAGCCCGGCTCGCCCCTCGCCGAGCTCATGATCCCCGAGCTCGCGGAGGCGGCGGCGAGGCTGGGCGGCCTCGGCGAGCAGGTCCGGGCCATTCGGGCGCGGATCACCGAGCTCGAGGGGCTCCGAAGCGAAGGGCTGTCCCGGACCGAGCCCCTGTTTTCGCTGCGGGAGCAGGTGGCCGGCCTCTCCGCCGAGCTCGCCGCCGCCCGGGCGCTCGTGGCCGGCTACGGCCTCGAAGGAGCCGACGTGGCCCGACTCGCCCGCACCGGGCGCCTCGTACTGAAGAGTCCGGTCGAGGGCGTCGTCGTTTCTCGAGCCGAGATGGTCGGAGGGAGCGTGGAACCGGGCGGACCCCCGGTCTTGGTGGTGTCGCGACTCGGTCCGGCCCGGATCGAAGTGTCCCTCATCGAACCGCTGCCCGAGGGGTCGAAGCCGGTCTTTCGAGGGCAGGACGGGGTGGAGGTGCCGCTTTCGCGCGAGCCGATGGCGTCGCTGCGGGACGGCCGGTCCGGTCGTCTGACCGCGTGGTTTCTCCCCGTGGAGGAGGACTTGCTCCTCCCCGACGGCCTCCCCGGCGCGGTGCGGACGTCGCTGCCGAGCGACGCGGTGGAGGTCCCGAGCGCGGCGGTCCGACGCGAAGGCGGAAGAGCCCAAGTGGCGGTGCTCGCCGGCGAAGACCACCGGTGGGTCACCGTGAAGGTGCTCGCGGACTCCGGGACTTCGGCCGTCATCCAGGGTCCGCTCGGGCCCCTCGACAAGGTCGCCGCCGACGCGGAGGGGATCTCGCCTTGATCGCGTGGCTCGTCGCCGCCTCGCTTCGGCGCCCGAAGGTCGTGCTCGCGCTCGTTCTCGCCGCCGCGGGGGCCGGGGTTTGGGCCGCCACGATGCTCGAGCTCGACGCGCTCCCCGACGTGACCGGGAACCTCGTCACGGTGCTCACCCCAGCCCCGGGGTTCAGCCCGGTGGAGGTCGAGCGCCTGGTCACCCGTCCGGTCGAGGCCGCGCTCGGCGGCGTCCCCGGGGTCATCGAGCAGCGGAGCCTGTCGCGGTACGGGATCTCGTCGGTGGTGGCGGTGTTCGACGACGCGATGGATCCATTTCTCGCGCGGCAGCTCGTGCAGGAAAGGTTGACGGGCCTCGGTTCGGAGCTCCCGGCGGGCGCCGCCGCCCCGTCGCTCGGTCCGTACACGGGGGGCCTCGGAGAGATCTTTCAGTTCACGCTCGGCTCCCCCGTCCGAACCCAGGCCGAGCTGTACGAGATCGCCGAGCTCCAAGTGGCTCCGCTGCTGAAGACGGTGCGCGGCGTGGTCGAGGTCAACACTTGGGGCGGCGCCGTTCGGACGCTCGACGTGATCGCCGACGCGACCCGGCTCGCGGGCAGAGGCCTCACCCTCTCCGACGTCTTGGCCGGGCTCGAGGGCGCGGTGAAGACCAGCCCCGGCGCGAGCCTGCTCCGAGGTGATGCGCAGTCCTTCTTGCGGACCCGGGCGCTCCCCGATTCGGCGGCGGACCTCGGGGACCGGATCGTGAGCCCCCCGGGCGCATCGCCGGTTCGGCTGTCGGAGGTAGCCCGCATCGAGGAGGGACAGCTCACCCAGCTCGGCACCGCCACCCAAAACGGCGGCGGGCAGACGGTGTACGTGATGGTCCAGATGGTTCGAGGGGGCAACGCGCTCGAGGTGACGGGCGCGATCGCGACCCGAATGGAGGCGGTGACTTCTGCGCTGCCGCCCGATGTCCGGGTGGAGGTCGTCTACGATCGGTCGAAGCTCGTGAACGCCACCCTCAGGACCGTGTTTTCGAACCTGCTCGAGGGTGGGATTCTCGTGGTGGTCGTTCTGTTTTCGATGCTGGGGAGCGCGAGGGCGGGCCTGCTGGTCGCGCTCAGCATTCCGCTGTCGATGCTCGGCGCGGTGAGCGGGATGGTCCTTCTCGGGATCCCGGGCAACCTCATGAGCCTCGGCGCCATCGACTTCGGCCTCCTGGTGGACGGCGCGGTGGTGATGACGGAGAGCTTCTTTCACGGCGGGCAGGGCGAAGACCGAGAGGCGTTCGCCGCGCGGATTCGCGTGAGCGCCGCCGCGGTCGCCCGGCCGGTCTTCTTTTCGGTGCTGATCATCCTCCTCGTCTATGTCCCGGTGGTGACGTTGACCGGGGTGGACGGAAAGATGTTCAGGCCGATGGCGGCGACGGTCATCCTGGCCCTCACGACGTCGCTTCTGCTCGTCTTGACGTTCGTACCCGCCGCGAGCGTGGTGTTTCTTCGGCCCGAAGACGTGCCCTCCCGGGAGCCGCTGCTCGTCCGGATCTTTCGACGGCTCTACGAGCCGGCGCTCTTGTGGTCGGTGGGCCACCCGAAGATCGTCGCCGCCGGCGGCCTCGCGCTGCTCGCCCTAGGCCTCGGGCTGTTCCTTCGGGCCGGGACCACGTTCGTCCCCCAGCTCGACGAGGGCGATCTGGTCATTCAGACCACGCGCGCGCCCGACATATCGATCGGCGGTGCGGCCGCGGGCGCGACCCGGATGGAGCGGGCTTTGCTCGACCACATCCCCGAGGTTCATCAGGTCGCTTCCCGGATCGGCAGCCCGGCCATCGCCACCGACATCATGGGGCTCGAGCAGGCGGACGTCTTCGTGAACCTCCATCCCCCTTCCCGCTGGCGCCCGGGTCTCGACAAGCAGGCGCTGGTCGAAGAGATGTCGGCGGTGCTCGCCGAGCATGACCCGGACGCGGAGGCGGCGTTCACCCAGCCCATCCAAATGCGGTTCAACGAGCTCGTGGGCGGAGAGACCACCGACGTGGCGCTCAGCATCTTCGGACCCGAGCTCGGGACCTTGCGTCAGCTCGCGGAGCGGGCGGCGGCCATCATCGAGACGGTGGCGGGCGCGGTCGACGTCCGTGTGATCGCGCCCCCCGAGATCCCGCTCATCGACGTGATGCCCCGGCCGCTCGACGTCGCCGCCCACGGGATCGGGATAGAAGAGGTATTGACCGCGGTGACCGCGCTTCAGGCCGGGGTCCCCATCGCGGATACCTATGAGGGTCGGCTCCGCATCCCTGTCCGCCTCCGCCTCGATGGAAGCCTCGACGCAGCGTCCCTGCCTCGGCTCAACGTGCCCGTCCCGGGGGGTCGGGTCGCCGCGCTCGAGCGCCTCGGCGACATCGAGGAGACGAGGACGACCGCGCTCATCAACCATCGGGACGGGCTTCGCCGCATCGTCGTTGGGTTCAACGTGCGGGGAGAGAGCCTCGGGGAGGTCGTTGAGGACGCAGAGATGCGTCTGCAGTCGCAGTTCGAGCGGCCGAGCGGCTACCGGCTCGAGTGGGGCGGGCAGTACGAGACGCTGGCCGAAGCGCGAGAGCGGATGGCGGTCATCGCCCCGGCGGCGCTCATCGGAGTGCTCGTGCTGCTGCTCGTGACCTTCGGCCGGATCGGGCCGAGCCTCCTCATCCTCGCCAACGTCCCCTTCGCGGGGGTTGGGGGCATGGCCCTGCTCGCGGCGAGGGGGATGCCGGTGTCGATCTCGGCCGGGGTCGGCTTCATCGCGCTGAGCGGCATCGCGGTCCTCAACGGCGTGGTCCTCATCCACCGCCTGCTCGAGCTCGAAGCCGAAGGATTCGCCCCGTGGGAGGCGGCGGTCGAGGCGGCAAAATCGCGGCTGCGGCCGGTGATGATGACCGCGCTGGTGGCCGCGCTCGGCTTCGTCCCGATGATGCTCGCGCGCGGGGTCGGCTCCGAGGTGCAGCGCCCGCTCGCGACCGTCGTCGTCGGCGGGCTCGTGACCTCGACCCTGCTCACGCTGCTCATCCTCCCGAGCCTGTACGCCTTCTTCGCTCGAACCTTTCTCAAAGACCGTGGTCGCGCAGACAGGCTTCGAGCCGCTGGGCGCTGATGGGTTTGTCGAGGAAGGCGCGCACCCCCGCGTCGAGCATCTGGCTTCGGACCTCCGCGCGAGCCGAGGCGCTCCAGCCGAGGACGAGCAGGTCCGGCTTCTCGGCGAGGATCCGCCGGGTGGCCTCGACGCCGTCGAGCTTTGGCATCTCGTAGTCCATGATGACGAGGGAGACGTCCTCTCGGAGGGCGAGCTTTGCGCCCTCGAGCCCATCCTTCGCGAGGAGGGTGACGAGCCCGAGCTTCTCGAGACCGCGCGCGAGCACGCGGCGGTTCACTTCGTCGTCGTCCACGACGAGGACCGCGCGACGCCGGTCGAGGGCGGCGGCAGGAGCGACCCCTTCGAGGACCTCGAGCGGAGCTCGCAGATGAAAGCGGGCGCCGCGTTCGGTCCTTTCGTCGAGCCACAGTCGGCCCCCGAGGGCCTCGGTCGTCAGCCGGGCGAGCGTCAGGCGGAGCCCGAGGCCCCCGTGCCGACGCCGACGGTCGCCGTCGGCCTGGGAGAATGCGTCGAAGATGGTCTCCCGCACCTCCTTCGCGATTCCCGGGCCGCTGTCGGTGACGGTCACGAGGAGCGCGCGCTCATCGAGCCGAGCCTCGACCCTGACCCACCCCGCATCGGTGAACTTCACCGCGTTGTCGATGAGGTGGCCCAAGGCCCGGGCGAGGCGGGGCCCGTCGGTGCGAACCCGCAGCGGGAGCCGGGGATCTTCGTCATAGATGAGCTCGAGCCCTTTGCGGTCCGCGCGGGCTCGGTACGCCTCCACCGCGCCCCTGAGCAGGTCGGGGAGGGCCGTCGGCTCGAGGCTCGGGACGATGGGACCGCTTCGGGCTCGAGCGTGCTCGAGGAGATCCGCGACGACGAGCTGCAGGCGGCGGGCCGAGGCCCGCAGATCCTGAAGCGCCTCCCCCACCGGGGCCTCGGACGGCGACTCGAGGGTATCGAGACTCCCTTCGAGACCGTTGAGAGGGGTCAGAAGCTCGTGCCGGACAATCTCGAGGAAGCGGTCCCGGGCGGCGAGCGCGGTCTCGAGCTCGCGGTTGAGGGTCTTGAGCTCCCGGATCCGGGCGTTGAGCTCGAGCCGCTGCGCGGTGAGCTCCTCCACCAGGGTCTCGGCTCCCATCATGCGGCGGACCCAGGATGAGGCGAGGGCGAAGACCGTCCGGCTGGGAGGAGGAACGACCCGGTACACGGCCTTTCGGGGCTCGATGCGGACCGAGACCTCGGCGTCGGGGAGGCCGAGCAGCCTCGGGAACGCCTCGAGCACGCCGGCCGTGACCCGAAAGAACTGGGGGCAGTCCTCATGTTCGGGCGGAATGGCGATCTCGAGGTCGATGATCCCGTCCGGCCTCAGGCGCTGCTCGACCTTCAGGTGCGAAAAGGTCCGCTCGAGCCCGAAGCGATTGCCTAGGTAGATGAGTCGGGCGGGGCTCGCCAGAACGGACAGGCCCCGCATGAGGCGACCCAGCGTGGGGCCCTCGAAGATGAACTCACTGCAGACCTCGATCGGCACACCGGGAGGCAAGAGCCGCTCGACGTTCTGGTAGAGGCGAACGATTTTCGTCCAAGGGTAGCGAAGACGCCCCTCCGCGAAATACTCGACCTCGGGCTCGAACACCCGGGTGGGGCTCCCGGCGTACCGAATGGAGAAGCTCCGAAAGGCTGATAGGGCGTCCGCCGCGACCTCCCCGTCTTCCGATCGCGCCATGGCCATGGTTCGGTTCGGCCGAACGGACAGAAAGATGAGGATGGGGACCGGCCGCCGTCCGCGCTCGAGCTTCGAGCGCGAAGTTGAGACGCGCCGCCCGTAAAAGGACTGCCCCGTGACTCGTGAATACCCTCTGTCGAGCATTCTGCTGACCGCTGCCAACCACACCGCGGAGCTCCTCGCGGACATCGAGCGAAGCGCCCGCGTTCACCGCGCCCCGAGCGGCCGGTTCCAAGCGTTCGAAGCCGAATTCGCGTTCGAGCGGGCCGGCCCCCGCCCGCGCGTCTTCAGCGTCAATCGCCGCCGCGCGCGGCGCTTCCCGGCGAGCGACGAGGACGCGCTCATCACCGGCGACCTCGAGATCCCCTTAAAGGACGTCTCGGCCCGAGGCGTTGGGCTCCACGCGCCGTACGACGGCCCCCCCGAGCTCGACGCCGAGCTCCTCGTCGCTGGGAGGCGCTTTCGCGCCTGCGCACGAGCGCCGCGGCTCGGCGATCGATCCGGGCTCGAGCTCGAGCTCGAGGACGATCCGATCCATCTCGCGCGGGCTCTTCTCCGCCATCGCTTCGGCGCGTGGCGCTTTCGTGGGGAGATCCCGGGGGAGGAGATCACCGAGCTGATGAAGAACTCGGGGTATCTCGCCCTCAAAGGGGAAGAGCCGATGAACCCTCGGTGGCTCGAGGCCGACGACCCGACCCTAGGGCTCGACTTTGTCTGGGTGGACGGTGACGAGCGCCCCGTAGCGCACATCTCGAGCGCCCGAGCCTACAGCCACACGTGGGTCACCCACCAGCTCGCGAGCCTCCACGATCATCCCGACCGCTTCGAGGCTCGGCTCGCTTGTTATCGTCTGTTGAGCACCGTGCCGACGCTCGTGGACGACCACCGCGCCTTGATGATCGCCTACGTCAACCGGGACAAGAAGTGGCACCGGGTCCTGTGTGAGGACTTCGTTCGGTGGATGAACAACCCGGAGCATGCGATCATGACCGCATGGGATCGATGGGAGCCCGCACTGGACGCGCCGAGGCAAAACCTTGGACGCAGCGGGTCCGACCCTCGAATCGGCCCGATCGATGAGGGGGCGCTGCGCTGGATCCGCCGACACCTCGTCCGCCATCTCCCGGGGTTGACTCGGCGAGCGCTCGATCTCGACGGTGGGGATCCCCGCAGCCTGTATCTTCACGACGCCTATCGAGCCGTCGGGATCCCGCGGGAACGCGAAGCGCTCATCGCGCGCCAAGACGGTCGGGTGATGGGAGCGGCGCTCCTCGAGATCTCGGCCAGCCATCTGTCCCTGTTCAACTTGTTCAACATGGCGTTCTTCTTCTTCGACCCGCGCACCACGCCCGAGCTTCGGGCCTCGCTGCTGCACCAAACGACCGAGCGGTACGCGGCTCGGGGTATCCGAAATCCCATCCTGGTCTCGCTTCCGGGCGCGCTCGCTGGGTGCGAAGGCGGTATCTATCACCTCGTGGAGACGATGGGCCTCATGGCCTGGTCGGCCGCGGGGCTCCGCCAGTACGAAAACTTCATCGAGTACAACTTCGGCCGGCATCGACGCCGGACCGAACCCGCTGAAAGGCAACCATGACGCTCTATCTCACCCAGTACGTTCCCGCCCTCGAGCCGACCCGCGCGCTCCTCGAGACCCACCCGGTCTGCCAGACCGTGCTCGGACCGGCCATGACGAAGCAGCGCCTCGGCCGCTTTCTCATCGAGTACACCGCGCGGGCGGTGAAGCTGACCGAGCCCGTCGATGGCTGGATCCGCCGAGCGGGAGCCAGGACGCGAGCGGCCGGGCTCGAAGAGCTCGGCGCTCAGCTCGAGGCCCACGCCAAGCACGAGGCCGGTCATCACCTGATGCTCATCGACGACGCCCGCACCCTCGGGGCCCGCTGGAACGACCGCGGCGACGGGCCGGCGGTGGACGTGGAGGCGCTTCTGTCCGCCCCCGCGTCGCCCGCAACCCAGGCGTACATCGACCTTCACGAGGCGACGATCGCGTCTTCGGAACCGTACGGGCAGGTGGCGATCGAGCTCGAGATCGAGGGCCTCTCGGTGCGCTTCGGGCCGCCGCTCATGGCGCGGGTGGAGGCGCTTCTCGGCCGTGAGACCCTGGACCTCCTGACCTTCATCAAGGAGCACGTCGAGATCGACGTGGGCCACACCCTCCTCAACGAGAAGCTCATGACCCGGCTCCTCGAGAGAAGACCGGAGGCCCTCGAGCGCATGGTTCAGATCGGGCGAGCCGCCCTCGAAATCTACATCCGCTTCTTCGGAGAGTGCCTGTCCGCCGCCGACGAGGCCCTCCTTCTCCC
>DAIQNR010000159.1:0-10074 GCA_036788295.1 Myxococcota bacterium | reverse complement strand
CCGGTGGCGCGGGGAAGGGTGGCGCTTCGGCGCAGCTACGGGGGCTCGCTCGAGGCCCCGGCCCGGCTGGTGGTGGCGCCGCGGGTGCTCGGCCAGCTCGTCGATCTCACGGTGGACCTCGGCGATCCGGTCCAGCGGGGCCAGGTGGTCGCACGGCTCGAAGACGCGGAGCTTCGGCAGCAGGCGGCAGCGGCCAGGGCGGAGCTCCGGGTCGCAGCGGCGCGAGCGCAGGCGGCGGCGAGCACGGCCCGGCTCGCCCGGCGGGAGCTCGAGCGCCTCGAGGCCCTGCAGGGTCGGGGCGTGACCTCACCGGCGCAGATCGACCAGGCCCGGGCCGAGGCCGAGAGCCAGTCCGCCGCCGAGGACGTCGCCAAAGCGGAGGTGACCCGGGCGCGGGCCGCGCTCGAGGCGGCGCGGGTGCGCCTCGGCTACGCCACGCTCACGGCGGACTGGTCCGGCGGCGCCGACGTCCGGTTCGTTGCCGCGCGCCTTGCCGAGCCAGGGGCGCTCGTCGAGGCCAACGCGCCCCTGCTGGAGGTCGTCGGGCTCGACCCGCTCCGAGCGGTCGTCCTCGCCCCGGAGAAGGACGACGCGCTGCTCGAGGCCGGCCTCGCGGCGGAGCTCATGGTGGACGCCTACCCCCCGGCCGCCGCTTTTCGGCCGAGGTCTCGCGGGTCGCGCCCCGCTACGAGCCCGGGACCAGGCAGGCCCGGGTCGAGCTCATCGTGCCGAACCCGGAGGGTGCGCTCGCGCCGGGCATGTTCGCCCGGGTCGAGGTGACCGCGCGCTCGGTGGAGGACGCGCTCGTGGTGCCGTACGCCGCGCTCACCCGCCGGGCCGAGCGCGAGGGCGTGTTCATCGTCGCGGAGGGCAAGGCTC
Organism: Myxococcota bacterium; assembly: GCA_036788295.1. GTDB lineage: Bacteria > Myxococcota > Kuafuiibacteriia > Kuafuiibacteriales > Kuafuiibacteriaceae > JAHQVK01. The sequence goes on along the minus strand of DAIQNR010000159.1, from coordinate 9,195 downwards.
GATTCATCGAGGTGCGGCCGGGCATTCGCGACGGCGAGCGGCTCGAGATCCTCGAGCCCGAGCTCGAGGGGCCGGTGGTCACGCTCGGCCAGCAGCTCCTGGACGACGGCTCGGCGGTCGTGGTCCCGAAGCCCCAGGGAAGCCCCCCGACGCGATGAGCCTCTCCCGCTTCAGCGTCGGCCGGCCCGTTCTCACCTCGATGGTGACGCTCATCGCGGTGCTGGTGGGCTTGGTCTCGATGCGCCGCATCCAGGTGGATCTCCTCCCCGAGATCGAGCTGCCGACCCTGAGCGTCCAGACCGAATGGGAGGGCGCGAGCCCGGAGGTGATGGAGCGGCGGGTCACGCAGATCGTGGAGGAGATCCTCGCGACCGTCCCCGGGGTGGTGGAGCTTCAGTCCCAGTCCGCCCAAGGGAGCTCGCAAGTGCGGGTGACCTTCGGCTGGGGGACGAACATCGACGTCGCCGCGATGGACGTGCAATCGAAGCTGCAGGACGAGGTCAACGAGCTCCCGGAGGACATCGTCTTTCCGAGGGTTCGCAAGTTCGACATCGGGAGCTTCCCGGTCGTCCTGCTCGGGGTGTCGAGCCAGATGGACCCCGTGGAGCTCACCACCTTGGTGGAAGAGCGCTTGCGGGGTCGCTTCTCCCGGCTGTCCGACGTCGCGCAGGTCGATCTGTGGGGCGGCTTCGACCGCGAGGTCCGGGTCGAGGTCGACGTCGAACGGCTGAAGGCGCACCGGATCCCGCTCGAGCGGGTGCGGCAGGCCATCCGGGACGCAAACCTCGACCTCCCGGCCGGACAGATCGACGCCGGGCGCTTCGAGGTCACCCTCCGGGCTCCGGCGGAGCTCGGGAGCGTCGTCGCGATCGAGGCGGTCGCGATCCCGACCGACGACGGAGGGGTCGTTCGGCTCGGCCAGATCGCGGTGGTGAAGGACACCTTTCGCCGCTTGGCCCGGATCATCCGGGTCAACGGGGACCCGGGGATCCGGCTCGCGATCCGCAAGCAGTCCAGCGCGAACACGGTCGAGGTGTCCCGGCAGATCCTCGAAGAGGTCGAGGCGATCCGGCGAGACTACCCCCAGATCCAGCTCGTCTCGGTCCTGAACCAGGGGAACTTCATCCAGCGCTCGATTCAGAACGTGGCCCGCTCGGTGCTCTACGGGGGCGGGCTCGCGGTGGGGGTGCTGCTGTTCTTCCTGCTCAGCCTGCGAAGCACGCTCGTGGTCGCGGTCGCCATCCCCGTCTCGATCGTCGCCACCTTCGCGGTCATGTACCTGGCCGGGCTCACCGTGAACCTGACCACCCTGGGCGGGCTCGCGCTCGGCGTGGGCATGATGGTGGACAGCTCGATCGTGGTGCTCGAGAACGTGTTTCGACGCCGCGACGAGCTCGGCGAGTCGGCCCTCGAGGCTTCGGTTCGGGGCGCGGTGGAGGTGGCCCCAGCGCTCGTCGCGAGCACCCTGACGACCACCGTCGTGTTCCTCCCGGTCGCGTTCGCGCGCGGGGTCTCCGGGATCCTGTTTCGCGAGCTCGCCTACGTCATCGTGTTCTCCCTCGCGTGCTCGCTGCTCGTGTCGCTGACTCTGCTCCCGGTGCTCGCTTCGCGGCTGCTTTCGCAGGCGCGAGCGACCGAGGATCGAGGCCGGTGGTCGTCGTGGGCCCGGGCGAGCACCGAGCGGTTGGTGCAATCCTACCTGCGCGCCGTCCGCGGCGCCTTCGCCCACCCCGTCGCCACCGCGGCCGTGGCTTCGAGCCTGCTCCTCGCGAGCCTGCTGCTCGTGCCCGCGATCGGCACCGAGCTTCTTCCCCCGAGCGATGAGGGCCAGGTCCGCGTTCGGGGGGAGATGGAGGTCGGCACCCGCATCGGCCTCGTGGATGCGCAGACCCGGCGCATGGAGGCGCTCGTCGTCCCCGCCGTGCCCGAGGCCGAGGCGTGGGTGACGACGGTCGGGGCGTCCGGCCGCCGGCCCCAAGACGCCGCGCAGGGGGAGATCGAGCTCACCCTCGGCCCCACCAAGGGGCGCGCGCGGTCGAACATCGAGGTCGCCCAGGCGCTTCGACGCGAGCTCGAGGGCCGCGTCCCCGGCATGGATGTCCGCATCCGGGCCCCGCAGGGCAGCTTCATTCTCGAGCGCCTCCTTCAAACGGAAGACGGCTTGACCGTCGAGATCTACGGGGAGGAGCTCGAGCGGCTCGACGCCCTCGCCGCTGCCGCCGCCGACGCGATCCGGTCCGTCCCTGGGATCACGGACGTCGAAATCGGCCGCCGGGAGGGCGTGCCGCAGGCCCGGATCGACATCGACCGGGACAAGCTGGCCGACCTGGGCCTCACGCCGAGGGACGTCGCGCGGACCCTGGAGATCGCGGTGGCGGGGGCGGAGGCCGGCGAGTTTCGGGACGCTGGGACCTCCCACCGCATCTTCGTGCAGCTCGCGGACGTGCGGGATCTCGATCTCGAGCAGGTGCTCGGTCTCACGCTGACCACCCGCGCCGGCGAGCCGGTGGCCTTGCAGAACCTCGTTCGGACCGAGCTCGGCTCCGGTCCGGTGCTCATCGAGCGCAAGGACCAGCGGCGGTTGGTCAAGGTGTCCGCGAACGTGGCCGGCCGCGATCTCGGCTCGGTGGCGGCGGAGGTGGAGTTGCGCCTCGACGAGCTGCCTCGGCCGCCGCGGTACGAGGTCCGGCTCTCGGGGGCCTTCGAGGAGCAGCAAGACGCCTTTCGGGAGCTGCTCGGCGCGCTGCTGCTCGCGCTGCTGCTCGTCTACATGGTGCTCGCTTCGCAGTACGAGTCGCTCCGGAGCCCGCTGGTGGTCATGCTCTCGGTGCCGCTCGGGGCGATCGGCGTCCTGCTCACGCTCTACCTGACCGGCACGACGCTCAACGTGCAGTCGTACATCGGGTGCATCATGCTCGGGGGCATCCTGGTCAACAACGCGATCCTCCTCGTGGACCAAGCGAGCGCGCTCGAGCGGGAGGGCATGGCGCCGACGGCGGCGGCGATCGAGGCCGGCCGGCGGCGGCTGCGGCCGATCTTGATGACGACGCTCACGACCGTGCTCGGGCTCGTGCCGCTCGCGCTCGGGCTCGGCGAAGGCGCGGACGCCCAGGCGCCGCTCGCCCGCGCCGTGATCGGCGGGCTGCTCGGCTCGACCCCGGTGACCCTGGTCGTCGTGCCGCTCGCGTTCGCGCGCCTCCGAACGAGCCGCATGAGGCGGGCATGAGGCGCGGATGAGAGCGGCTTACGGCGCAACCTGGATGGCCATCGCCAGCGCAATTGCGGCATGCGCCGCGCCGATCCCCATGGCCCCTCGGCTCTCTCCGGTCGAGGCCCCGCTGGTGCTCGAGCCGCCAGCCCGGCCCCGGTCGTCCCTCCCGAAGGTCACGCTCGGGGACCTCACGGTGGAGCGGGCGATCGTGCTCACGCTCGAGAACAACCGCGATCTCGAGGTCCAGACGCTCGCGCCGGTGCTCGCCGGGACCTTCGAGGCGATCGAGCGCGGCACCTACGATCCCGAGCTGTTCGTCGACGCAACCTACTTCGAAGAGACCGCTTCGCAGACCGCGCGGGCGACCGGCGAGCGCTTCGACGTCTCCGGCCGCGCCACCGACGAGCGCATCGGCGTCCGGCAGCGGCTCCCCACCGGGACGACGCTCGAGGCGGTCCTCCGGCACCGGCTCGACGTCTCGGACCGAACGCCGCTGCAGAACGAGGCCCGAGTCGGGATCACGGTGACGCAATCTCTCCTTCAGGGCTTCGGCCCGATGGTCAACCTCGCCGCACTTCAGCAGGCCGGCTTGGCGGCGGAGGCGACGCTCTTCGAGCTCGGCGCGTTCGTGGAGGCGCTCGTGGCGAGCGCCGAGATCGCCTACTGGACGCAGGCGCTGGCCGAAGAAGAGGTCGAGACGGTGGCACGCGCGCTCGAGGTGGCCGAGCGGGAAGCGGAGGAGGTCGAGGCTCGGGTGGAGGTGGGTCTTTTGCCGCCGCTCGAGACCGCCGCTGCCGAGGCGGAGGTGGCCCTCCGCAAGCAGGCGCTCATCGACGCGCAGAGCCGTCTCTCCACGGCGCGCCTGCGCCTGCTCCGGATCCTCACCCCGAGCCCGGACGGCGCGCTCGACGCCGAGGTGCGCGCGGTGAGCCCGCTGTCCCCCCGGCCGGCGCCGGTGCAGGAGGTGGAGGCACGCTGCGCCCTGGCGCTCGTCCGCCGCCCCGAGCTCGGGCAGGCGCGGGCCCTTCTTGCCCGGGATCAGCTGCAAGTCGTCCGCACCGAGCACGGGCTCCTCCCTCGGCTCGACGCGTTCGTCGCGTTCAACAAGACCGGCTTCGACCGGGGGTTCGCAGGCGCGTTTCAGCGCCTGGACGAGCCTACCTACGATCTTCAGGCCGGGCTCAGCATGGATTGGTTCATCGGCCACCGCGCCGCGCGGGCGGTCCATGTCGCGGCCCGGGTGACGGCGGAGCAGGCTCGCCTCGCCGTCGAAAACCTCGAGGTGCAGGTCGGGCTCGAGGTCCGGCTCGCCGCGGTGGAGCTCGAGCGGGCGCGGGCCCAAATCGGGGCCATCGCCGCGACCCGCGCCGCGCGAGCCCGCGCCGTCGACGCCGAGCGCGCCCGCCTCGAGGTGGGTTCGGGCACTTCGCTGCAGCTCGCGCGGGCCCTGCGCGACCTGCTCGAGAGCGAGCTCGCCGAGCTGCGTGCGGCCGTCGAGTACCGGATCGCGAACGTGCAGCTGTTTCGGGCCGAAGGCAGCCTGCTCGCCCGGCGCGGATTCACCGTGCGCGCCCGCTGAGCCCTGGCCCTTCGCCGGGCCCGGAACCCGTCGGGCCGATGGAACCTCGGTTTCAGCGGCAGTCCGCTGCGTAGCGGACCTCCACCTCGGCCCCGGCGGGGGGCAGTGCGGAGGGTGCAAAAACGATGCGGTGATCGCCCATCGGGCGAGCCACGGAATGGTAAGCCCAGTTGACGGCCCCGTCCTCCGAGCGCGCGGGGAGCAAAACGCCGTCCACCCACACCTCGATGGTCGCCTCGATGGGAGGAGCGGTCACGGAGTACCGCGGAGATTTAAACCAATTGGTGTCGCCATGACCCTCGAGGCTTCGGGCCCAGTCGGGGGTGCACACCGCCTCGAACACCCCCGCCCGGTAGGCCCAGTCGAAGAGGCGCGGGCTCGGGGAGGCGGTGACCCCGTGGTCCCGGCAACCCATCGGGCCTCCCGAGATGGTGCTCGCCGAAAACAGGTTCGTATTCCTGAGCCCCTTCACCCGGCGCAGGCTGCTTTGCGCCTCCTCGAGGGTGAACGGGGACTGCTCGTCCTCATCGGTCACAATGATGAGGCCCAAGACGGCGCCGGGCCTCAGCCAGTCCGCGCGCCCGATGGCGGCGAGGGCGGCGGCCAGCGGCTGCTCGAGTTGGCCGCTCGGGCTGGCGAGCGTGGCCTCCACGGCGGCGAGCAACGCCGGCTCGTCGTCGTCCTCGAAGCCGGGGACGAGGTTTCTCGAGAGCCCCGCCGGGATCTGTCCAAGCTCGCCGGGGTCGGCGGGGTCCGAGCGCAGCAGCGCGAGCTGGGCCGAGAGCCGCTGCGCCCGGACGAACCGCCAGAAGCGGCCCAGGTTGGACCAGAAGTGCTCCGTCCGCTCGAAGGACGCCGAGCCGTCGAGGACGAGCAGCAGGTCGACTTGCGGTCGGCCGGGGGTCCGGAAGCGGTCGACCCGCCGGGGCAGGGTCTCGATCCCGCCGTAGTCGAGCCCTATCCGGGCGACCTCGGAGGAAGGGCCGCTCCGGGCCTCGAGCCGCAGCTCGGTCCGGGCGTGCGCAGCGCGGCCGTCGTACTCGACGCGGACTTCGGCGGTGGCTCCGGGCTCGAGGGTGAACGGCAGCTCGGGGCCCATGAGCGAGAAGCCGGGGTCGCCGGCCAGCTCGAGCCGCTCGATCCGGGTGGGCGAGGGCCCGGCCTCGAGCCGTAGCCGTCGCGGCCGGTCGGGGCGGCATCGCTCGCTCGCCGCCTGGATCGATAGGTTTGCGTCTAGGAATTCGACCCGGGTCGAGACCGAGGCCTCCTGTGGGCCCCCGACGCCGGGCACTTCGAAACGAAAGCTGGCCTGCCGGATCTCGCTTCTTGCTCCGGCTTCAGGAAGAAGAGGCACAACCAGGGTCTGCCCAGGATCGATGGATTGGAGGCGGTCGGGGGCAAAGCCGGGCCCGTACCGGAGATTCTCTCCGGCCTCCGCGGGCAGGCGGATCGGGCAGGTGCCAGGGCCGCGCTGGGTGAGGCGTACAGCGGTCGGGAAGGGTTCGAAGAGGAGGGGCAGCGTCCCGAAGTCGACCGTGCTCGGCTCGACGGCGAGCCGGCACTCGGCGTCGAAGGCCAAAAACGGGAGGCGGTGCACCGCCGGGAAGGCCTCCCCGTAGCCGAGCTCCACCTCGAGCGCGTCGGGGGCCGAGGTGGCCGCGAGGGGGACGACCTCAACCAACACCCGGGCGGTGGTCGCAAAGAGCTCTTCGATCTTGGTGCGGACGACCCGGAGCCCGGGGTGCGGCCTCGGCTCGGCGGTCAACCGGGCCTGCACGCCGGGCGGGATCCGCTCGAGAAGCAGGACCAGCTCGGAGGCGAGGCCCACCGGGAGCTCGGCCGGCGCACCGAGTGCCTCGTCGGCGAGCTTCACCTCGCCCCCGACGACGCTCGACGCAGCGGGCTCGGTCCCGGCCGGGGTCGAAAAGCGGATCTCGAACGGCCCGGCCGTCCGGGGGCACACCCGAATCGGGAGCACGGCGCGGTCGCCTTCCGCCTCGAGGCTCCCGAGGGCCTGAACCGTCACCGCTGGGGCCCCCGAGCCCCCCGGGTCCATTGCCGTCGCCTCGAGGGGGACCGTCGCCGCTTCGCCCATCCCGAGGTGGACGCACACGATCTCGGCGTCCACGCAGCCCACGGGGCCGAGCGACCGGAGGCGGTGCTCGAGGTCGAAGCAGGCGAGCGGACGGGGCTGGCCGAAGCCGTGGACCGGCACCTCGAGCGGACCGGCAAAAATCGCGGTCGTCGCGGAGCCAAGCTCGGTCGGGGAAAAGTGGACCGCCGAGCCGTCCCAGCAAAACGGGCTGGCTGGGCAGGCGGGCGGGGCGAAGTCTACCGGGTGGTCGAGGCGGAGCGACACCGAGGCGCTCGCCCCGAGGGCAACCGGCCCAAAGCCGACGTCCTCGAGGTCCCGGGCTGGCGCGATCGGTCCGTTGAGCTCGACGACCGGCGAGATGGTGATGGCCGGCGGGATGGGCCGCAGGGGAGGGGCAAGCGCGGGGGGCCCGAGGTCGGTCGGGGCCGCATCGCACCCAAGGCAAACGGCGACGAGGAAGATCGATGCGCGAGTAGCCACCACCATATGGGTTGAGTGGCCGGTGCACTACGACTCCGTCGCTCAATCAGGTCGTCCTTTCGAAAGCGGCGGTAGCCGTCCGCCGGTGGTGCAGCCGGCGGCGGACGGAGGGTCACCGAAGATGTGCTCTTCCAAAAGGTCGCGCAGCGGCTCGCGCTCCGTCTTCCGGGGGCATTCGCGGTACCAGCTCATGCTCCCGAACGGCGAGATCGGAACCGGAGACGGTCGTCAACGGGCACGATGGGCGAGGTGCGCTCGGGCTGGGCTCGAGCACCGAACGGGTTTCAGCGGCGCCTCCAGGCGAAGGATCCTGTGTTCTTGGCCGTCCGGCGGCGGACCGAGGCTACTCCCCGTAACCGACGGAGCCGCCCCTCGAGGGTCGCCGCAGGCGACCGGACGGCCAGGGACGCAGGAAACGAGCCTGGGGCGTTGGTAGAGCCCGATCGGTGCTCTAGGGCGTTCAGGCCTCGCGACGGCTCAGGCCGGGCCCCAGGCGAAGAGCACGGGCGGCACGAGGAGTAGCATCCCGGCCAGGAGCAGGATGACCTGGAGCGGGAGCATCCATCTCGCCCACGCTACCCAAGAGATGCGCGCGGCGCCGAGGACCGCGAGCAGAACGCCGCTGGTCGGGATGATCAGGTTCGAGAATCCGTCGCCGAACTGAAAGGCGAGCACGGCCGTCTGCCTCGTCACGCCCACGAGATCGGCGAGCGGCGCCATCACCGGCATCGAGAGCGCGGCTTGTCCGCTCCCCGAGGGGACGAGAGAGTTTAGGAGCGTCTGGGTCAAGAACATCACCTCGGCGCTCACTACCGCGGGCAGCCCCCCGATCTGGCTCACGACGAAGTGCAGCATCGGGTCGACGATGCCGCCGTCGGTGGCGATGACCAGCACGCCGCGGGCGAGGCCGACGACGAGCGCAGCGCCCACCAGCTCGGCACTGCCCGCGAGGAAGGCTTCGACGGCCTGGTTGCCGGGTAGCCGCGCGAGGACGGCAGCGGCGATGGCGAATCCGAGGAAGACGGCGCCGAGCTCCTCGATGTACCAGCCGTGCCCAAGGACGCCGTAGATCAGGATCGCCAGGGCAAGCGCGAACACACCGAGGACGAGCCGATGGGTTGTCGTCAGAGTGACGTCGAGCGTCTTCCAGGCTTCGCTCGCGCCGCCGAGCCCCTCCGCCTCGCGCCTCGCCTGATCGGCAGCGAAGGTCGGTGAGCGGGTCGGGTCCTCGCGCACGCGCGCCGCATGCCACATGACGAAGCCGATCGCGATCCCTGTGATGATCACCCAGACGGCGACGCGATAGCCGAGGCCCGAGAGCGGCGGTAGCTCTGCGATGCCCTGGGCGATCCCGAGGGTGAAGGGGTTGATGAAGGCAGCGGCGAAGCCCACGCCCGCGCCGACGAACGGGATCGCCGTTCCCGTGAGCGAGTCGTAGCCCAGGGCGAGCGAGATTGGCACCAGGAGCATCACGAAGGGGATCGTCTCCTCACTCATCCCGAAGACCGCGCCCCCGAGGGAGAAGAGCGTCATGTTCAGCGGCACGAAGAGCGCCTCTTTGCCTCGCAGCGTGCCGATCACGCGGGCGATCGCGGCGCGGACGGCGCCCGTCGCCTCCATCACCTTGAAGGCGCCTCCGACCAAGAGGATGAAGACGATGATCTCCGCCGCCTGGACGAAGCCTCTTATGGGCGCGCGAAGCACGTCGAAGAGGCCCTGCGGGGTCGGCCGCTGGCTGTTGCCCGGTGCGAGCGGACCGTCCGGCTCGATCCGCTGGTACGAGCCTGGGACGACGACGTTGCGGCCGTCGCGCTGCGTGCGCTCGAACTG
>DAIQNR010000158.1:3126-10250 GCA_036788295.1 Myxococcota bacterium | reverse complement strand
TCATCATCATCAACCTCATTCCTTGGGAGCCTCTTGACGGCGCCATGGCCTGGAGGCTTCCGCGTCTCGCATGGCTCGAGAGGAGCAAACGTCGCGTCGAGGACCAACTACTTCGAGCTGCGACCGATGCCTCCCCCGCGCGCAGGACCGATCCCACCGTTTGGAACTGAGCGAAACCCACGTGGCCTTGCGAGCGCTCGAATGTAATATCTAAAGATCCTGGCTATGCAGGAACCATCCCTCCTCACCAAGACCGACGTGCAAGAATAGATTGCTCTTCCCAATTGCCACTTGGGGTTAGACCTTGAGCGATAGTCCATGACGACCCACTTGCTCTACGCGCTGAAGAAGCATAACCATATCACTAGGTGATTCAGCCTCTAGTTCCTCGCCTATCCCTAGAAAGCTGGGTACATACACTTTCGTCATCGAATCACCTTCCATTTCGGCACCCCTGCCTCGAAAAGCCACGTTCGAACTTGCCCGTTCTCGTCATGACGTCGGCGTTAGGACGAGCGGATAGTCTTTTCGTTCTGGGTACTTGCATGGTTGGGGTTTCGTGCGGAGGCCGGAAAGGAGGCGCCCACGCAGCGTCGGGACCGAGCTGGTGGGTGGGTCGGCGGACGTCGGATTGGGCTCAGGTGAGGGGCGAGTCGTCGAAGACCTGGTCGAGGGTGGTGGCGAATACGAAGGGCTCCGACCACCGCTCCAGCTCGGCCTCTGTTCCGGCTTCTACCCGAGCCACAACCGCTTCCGGAAGCGGCTGCTCCCGCGCAAACTTCAGGCGTAGCTGTCGAAGAGTGATCTCCACGGCCGTCTGATGTCGGGCCTCCTGTCCCATGCGTTCTGCGAGCGTCGTCATCGTCGTCTCCTCGTCGCGCGGGCTCACGTCCCGCACCAGTGTTCGTACGTCCGAGAGGGCCACGTTGGCAACGCGGCTCAGGTATTCCAGCACCGTCACGAAGCGCTGTAGGCCATGGGGACCGGCCAGGAGCTGCCGGAGCAGGTGACTGAGCCGGCGCAGCTCACCGATCGGATCCGAGCTGCGGGGCAGCCTCAGGAGGCACCGGAGCGTGATCTGACCCGCCAACCCGAGCCCGCGCTGACCGAGCGCATCGTCGGAGACCCCGCTGAGATCCTCCAGTAGGAAGGTCATTCGAGGCGTCCAGGAGGTCATCGGCCCGTCGACGAGGTCCTCGACGGCCGTGGCGGCGTCCCAAGGCTTCTCGCCCGCGTAGATCACGATCGGGACGACCCGCGGCAGGCGCTTGGCCGTGGGGTGCGCTCGTAGCCATCGTGCCCACAACCGGGTGAGGTAGTGGAGAAGCCGGAAGGCCATCATCGAGTCGACGGTGCTCTGGTGCTCGACGATGAGGTAGAGGAGGGCCAGCTCGCCTTCAGCGGCGGCGCTGAAGAGGAGGTCCGTGAACTGGCTGGTGAGCGCCACATCTATAAAAGTCCCAGGCTCCACCTTCAACGTCGACCATTCTATCTCAGAGACCAGCTCGTGCGGGAGGATCGCGCGGAGGAGCAGCCCAGCCAGGCCAACCGTCGAGTCGACGTCGAGCACGGTCCCGACTCCTCGTGGTCTGGGACCTCGACCGCGGGTTCCTGTCGCTCAGCGACGCAGTGCTCGCCGCCGAGCGCTTGAAGGCGGAGGGGGGTCGGCTTCCCCGTAGCGAACAACCCCAAGCCCACGACCCTCAACATGGGACTCGGGTGCTCCAGTTCCCGAAGCATTCGGAACGTGCCTCAACGGACGCAAGCCGGGTTCCATTTCGGCGCCGGTGGGATCGTCCGCGTCCCGTTCCCCAGACCGTCCCTCCCGAGGGCGCAGCGGAGGCGACCGAACGCTCCCTCTTTCGACGCCAACCTGCGCCCCGAGGGTTCGAGGCCCCGCTTGCTGTGGAATCCGGATCGTGAATCCCGCATCTTTCGAACACCCGCACTGGTCGTATTCGAAGGTTGTTGTTCCAAGCCGGTGGGCCGAGGGCCTCGCCGTTGACCCGGTGCTCGCGTGCGAGCTCGGTGGCCCCGGAGGGGTAGCGATGGTGGGTTGCGCTTCGGCGAACGATCGAAATGCAAGCCCGCGGCGAGCACCGACGGGGCCGCGCACTGGGTCGAACGAAAACCCTCATTTGGATCCCGCAGGCTGGAGCTCACTGGATGCGGGGCTCGGGTCAAGGCCTTCGGGCGTCCCTTCTGGCCGTCTCGGGATCGTCGAGGTCGCACCACGGGTGGGGGCGTTTCGAGTCGACGAGGTGGGGCAGGGCTCGACCGGGTGGTGCCCGGGGCCCAACTTGTGTAGACCCGGGTCGCCCGCGGGGAGGCGGGCGGTGCGATGCCTTCGACCCTTCCGGAACCGTTCGACTGGGCCCGCGTGGCCCGCCTGGTGCTCGCCTCGCGGGCGATGGACGAGATCGAGGAGCGCGAGCTCGTGCCCTCGAAGCGCGTCCACTACCAGTTTTCGGCCCGGGGGCACGACCTTGCCCAGGTGCTGCTCGGGTGCCTCGTGCAGCAGCCGCTCGACGCGGCGGCCGGCTACTACCGATCCCGGCCGTTTCTGCTCGCCCTGGGCCTCGATTTCGAGGACGCGCTCGCCGGGCCGCTCGGGCATTCGGGCGGCTATTCGGACGGACGGGACATCGGCGTGGTCTGCAACTTCCCGCAGGAGCCGGGGCCGAAGATGCTCCCGATGGCCGGCGGGGTGGGCACGCAATATACGCCGGCCGCGGGCTGGGCGGCGGCGCTGAGGTACCGGGCCCGGGTGCTCGGGGAGCGGGCGGCGGAGCGCGCGATCGCGGTGGCGCTCGGCGGCGACGGCTCCGTGGCCACCAACGGCTTTTGGGCGGCGCTCGGGGTGGCGACGACCGAGCGGCTCCCGCTCCTGTTTTTCATCGAGGACAACGGCTTCGGTCTCTCGGTCCCGTCCACCGCTCAGACCCCGGGCGGCAACATCGCGAAGAACCTCGCCAGCTTTCGGAATTTGCTCGTGCTCGACGGCGACGGCACCGACCCGGAGGCGACGGCGCTGCTCGTCCAGCGGGCGGTGCTTGCGACCCGCGAAGGCCAGGGCCCGGTGCTGTGCAGGCTGGCCGTCCCCCGGCTCGCCGGCCACTCGGCGCAGGACACCCAAGCCTACAAGGCGCCCGAGGTGGTGGCGGCGGAGCACGCCCGCGACCCGCTCACGAAGCTCGAGCGGTACCTGGTTCCGGCCCGGTTTCGGCCGGCGGAGTGGTCCGAGCTCGTTCGTTCGGTCGAGGCCGAGGTCCGCGCCGCGCTCGACCGAGCGCTCGCTCGGCCGCTGCCCGACCCCGCGAACATCTATAAGTACATCCATACCGAGCTGGGCCCGGACGGGGCTCCGGTGCTGCAGCAGGTGGGCGGCCTGTGGCCGGCGGGACATCGCTACCCGCCCTCCACCGAGCAGGCCCATCCCGAAGGGCCTCGGATAAACCTCCTGACGGCGATCCGCCGCACCCTCGAGGTGGAGCTCGATTCGAACCCGAAGCTCGTCCTATTCGGGGAGGACGTCGGCCCCAAGGGAGGGGTGCACGGGGCGACGCTCGGGCTGCAGGATCGGTTCGGGGCGGCGAGGGTGTTCGACACGAGCCTGTCCGAGGAAGGCATCATCGGTCGGGCGGTGGGAATGGCCTACGCCGGGCTCTTGCCGGTGGCCGAGATCCAGTTCCGGAAGTATGCGGACCCGGCCCAGGAGCAGCTCAACGACGCCGGAACCGTGCGGTGGCGGACCGCGAACCGGTTCGCCGCGCCGATCGTGGTCCGCCTTCCCGGGGGATTCTCGCGGGTGGGCGATCCTTGGCACAGCCAGTCCGATGAGACTTCGTTTGCGCACGCGGTGGGTTGGCGGGTGGCCGTGCCGAGCAACGCGGAGGACGCGGTGGGGCTCTTGAGGACTGCGCTGCGCGGAAACGATCCCACCTTGTTCTTCGAACATCGAGCGCTTCTCGACGATCGGTGGGCCCGCAGGCCGTACCCTGGCGACGGCTTCGTGGTCCCGTTTGGCCGAGGCCGAATGCTGCGAAAGGGCGGGCGCATCACGGTGGTGAGCTGGGGGGCGATGGTGCAGAGGGCAGAGCAGGCGATCACCGAGACCGGCATCGACGCCGAGCTCATCGACCTTCGCACGCTCAGCCCGTGGGACGAGGCCCTGGTGCTCGGCTCGGTGGAGCGGACGGGCCGATGCCTCATCGTGCACGAGGACGTGCGCACCGCCGGTTTTGGCGCCGAGGTGGCGGCGCGGGTCGCGAGCGAATGCTTTCTGTTCTTGAAGGCCCCGGTGGATCGCCTCGCGGTCGAGGACATTCCGCTTCCGTACCACCCGGTGCTGCTCGAATCGGTGTTGCCGTCGGTGGCTGAAATCGGGACCAAAATCCGGGAGCTGGTGGAGTTCGGATGACGAAGGTGGACATCCTCATTCCCGAGTCGCAGCGCGAGGGGACCGAGCTCGAGCTCGGGACATGGCTGAAGTTGGTGGGCGACCGGGTCGAAAAGGATGAGCCGGTGGCCGAGCTCGTCACCGACAAGGCCGTCGTGGAGCTCGCCGCCCCGGTCGCGGGCATCTTGGTCGAGATCCTCGTCCCGGAATCGACCCGGATCGAAGAGCTCGGCGCCGTGCTCGGGCGCATCGACTCCGACGAAGCGGCCCGAACCGATGCACCGGCGCCGTCCACGGAACCCTCGCCTCCGCCTCCCGCCCCGGCGAACCCTCCGGTCGAGGCAAAAGACCAAAGAAGCGACCGGCCCCCGCCCCATCCGGCGGTGGTTCGATTCGCGGCCGCCCGAGGCATCGAACTGTCCCGAGTGCAAGGCACCGGGGACGGCGGGCGGGTCACCGCGCGCGACCTTGGCGCCTCCCATCCCTCTCCCTCCGCTGCGCCGCTGCCAAAGGAGACCGGCCTCGGGCCGACCCGGTGGGTTCGGCACGATCCGATGCGCCGGGCCATCGCCCGAACCATGGCCGAGAGCGTGCGCACGGCCCCCCACGTGACGGCCGTGTTCGACTGCGATCTGAAGCAGGTCGTCGAGCACCGGGACCGGCACAAGGATGGGTTTTCCGCCCGGGGCGTCCCGCTCACGTTCAGCGCCTATTTCCTTCAGGCGATGGTGCGGGGGGTGAAGGCGGCTCCGGAAGTGAACGCGCGGTTTCACGAGGACGGTCTCGAGATCTTCGAGTCGGTGCACGTCGGGGTGGGGACCGCCACCGACGACGGGGGCATCGTGGTGCCGGTCGTGCGCGACGTGCAGGACCTCGATCTCGAGGGCACGGCTCGGGCGCTCTTCGATTTGACCACGAAGGCGAGGGCGCAACGGCTCTCCGCGGCCGAGATGAAGGGTTCGACGCTCACCGTGTCGAACCACGGGGTGATGGGATCGCTGTTCGCTTCGCCGATCATTCTCCGGCCGCCGGAGGTCGCGATCGTGGGCATCGGCAAGCTCGAGCAGCGGGTGGTGGCCGAGGACAACGGCGGCGTGGAGGTTCGGCCCCGGCTGTACGTGAGCCTGACCATCGACCACCGCGCGATCGACGCCTCCCACACCAACCGGTTCTTGGCCGCCTTCGTCGCCGCGCTCGAGGGTTGGCCCACCGGGGCCTGACCCCGGTGCCCATCATCGAGAGCCAATTTCGGGCGGCGTGGTGGCTGCCCGGGCCGCACCTTCAGACCATGGCCCCGGTGCTGCTGCGGCCGCTCCCCGAAGTTTCGACCCGGGTGGAGCGGCTCGGGCTCTCCGACGGCGGGCAGGTGGACCTCGCTTGGCGGGTGGACGGGGACCTCTCGCCGGACGCCCCGGTGCTGGTCGTCCTCCCTGGGCTCGGCGGATCGATCGACTCGAAGTACGGCCGCGGGCTGCTCTTGGCGGCGGGGGCCCGGGGCTGGCGTGCGGCGCTCCTGCACTTTCGGGGGACGTCGGCGGTGCGCCCGGCCGAAGACCGGGCCTTTCGGGCCCCGATGGGTTCGGGCTCGCACCGGAGGAGCTACCACGCGGGGGCGACCGAGGATCCGCGGGAGGTCTTCTTCGAGCTTCGGCGCCGGTGGCCGAACGCGCCCCTGTTTGCGGCCGGGTTTTCGCTCGGGGGGAACGTGCTGCTGTCGATGCTCGGGGAGGACGGGGCGGCGACGCCGGTGGATCGGGCCGCGGCGGCGTCGGTTCCGTTGATGCTCGCGCCGTGCGCGGATCGGCTCGAGCGGGGCTTTTCGCGGGTGTACGACCGCTACCTGCTCCAGGGGCTCCGGGCCGCGCACCGGCCCGAGCTGACGCCGGGGGTGGATGTGCGGCGCCTGTCCTCGGTCCGGGCCTTCGACGACGCGGTGACCGCCCCGCTGCACGGCTTTTCGGGGGCGGACGACTACTACGCCCGGGCCAGCGCCCGGCCCCGCCTCCGCCAGATCGCGTGCCCGACGCTCATCGTGCAGGCCCGGGACGACCCATTCTTGACCGAGTTGGTCCTCCCTGGACCGTCGGAGCTGTCGCCCTTGGTGACGCTGGAGCTGTCGAGGACCGGCGGGCACGTGGGCTTCGTGGCCGGGGAATTCTTCCCGTTCCCGCGCTGGCGGAGCCGGACGCGACCGGAGATGGGGCTTCGCCTCTCTGCGCGCTTCGCTTGCGAATTCTGGCTCGAGCGGCGCCTCATCGAATTTCTGGCCGACGGCTTTCCCCGGGGTGCGGCCGACGATTCGGTGTGGAAAAGGGGTGGACGGGGCGGCGTCGATTCGCTAAATCCCGTCCCCCGACACGGGGAGCGCTGATTGTAGCTCAGTTGGTTAGAGCGACGGACTGTGACTCCGTAGGTCGCGGGTTCAAATCCCGTCAGTCAGCCAGCGCGAATCCCGGGGGTGTAGCTCAATTGGCAGAGCAATGGACTCTTAATCCATAGGTTGTGGGTTCGATTCCCTCCACCCTCAGTCCCCATCACCAGCCACCACAGCCAGGTCGCCTGCACCCCGGCGCTTCAGAGCCGCGAACGGCGTGACGCACCGATTCCGTGCACGCAGAGGTCGAGCAGCTCGATGGGGCTCATGATCGGCGCTGGAACCGAGAATCCGTCGTCGTCGGTCCCGAGATGGAGATGGGACCGGAGGCCGCGCCCGTCGTTGGCGTGC
>DAIQNR010000158.1:0-3026 GCA_036788295.1 Myxococcota bacterium | reverse complement strand
AGGAAGAGCTTCCTTGCGGTCGTTCCGCGGTGCCGCAGGACATCGACGTTCTCGGTTCGGGTCTGCATCGCTCGCCGGCGCGAGAGAAATGCTTCTGTGGGGACATCAACCACGAGAGATGAGGTCGCCTCTTCCCAAAAGCGCGAGCCACTCGGCGACGGGTGGGTCCACGTCGATGCGCCCGGTCTCCACACCGTCGACCAACTTTTCATCGGACAAACCGCGCTCCTCGCGGAGCGATCCGAGGCGTTCTTCGCGCAACGACTCAGCCGAAGCCTGCTCGAGTCGAAACCAATGTCCGCCTACCCAGCTGGCCATATTTGGGGCTCGTTGCCGGAGGCGTACGGCGTCCGTTGGGCCGAGCAAGAACACCAACGCTTCGGTGCGGAGCATTCGATTTCGATGGAGGTCGAGGCGAACGAGCTCGGCGTCGTCCATTTTCACGAGACCAGAAATGACCACGGTCGACCGCGGGTGACGCTCGACCGCGTTCCAAACCTGCTCGGCGCTTGCTACACCCTCGACGGTCTCGACGGGGGTGGTCTCATCGAGGAGCTCGAGCTCCTCTCGGAACTCAGAGGCGGCACCCGGGTCATCGTGCTCGACGACGGCCACGCCGCCGCCCATCAGGATCGCATCGGCGATGGCGCCAGCTTGGCTCGAGCTCAGGTCAATCACGCTGATTTCCTCAACCCGGGGACCAGGGGTTCGATGGTGGGGTGCACCACATAACGAGGCGGCGTGCTCGACAGTTCGACCAGAAGCCCGTGCAAAAGAAGCTCGATGTCGACGTCGGTGGCGGGCGTGAAGGCGAGCTCGAGTGGCCGCCCCGGGCGGGGCGACAGCTCGGTGAGCCGGCGGGCCATCTCGCTCGTGATGCCCTGGATTCTTCCCCGCCCGAACCGGTCGGCGGCGAGCGCGACGTGCTCCGGTGTGATGACCTGGGCTCCGGCGGCGTAAGCTTCCTCGCCGGCATTTCGAGCCAGAGCGACCAGGTCTCTGATGAGCCCCGCCGACAGCTCGACGAGCCGCGCCCGCGAGGCGGAAGGGAGCATCTCGTCGTCGGATCGCTGAGCGAGCACCTGCTCGAGAAACCTGGCGCCGCTCGAATCGGCGGTGTCGATGGCGCCGTGGACGTGCACGTTCGTGAATCGGTCCCGAAGGGCTCGGAGGTGCCGGTACCTCAGCTGCTGCGGCCCGGCGACGACCACGCCGATCCCGCATCGCTGAAGGAGCAGCACGCCTTTGGCGAGCACCGGCGCGAGCGTCGACGGCTCCGCCATTCGGTCGAGCCCATCGAGAAGGACCACGAGGTCGAACGACGCCGCCTTTCGAACGGCCAGGAGGCGGTGCTCCAGCTCGCTTTGGCCCTCTTCCTCTTCTACTGGCGTGCTGAGGCCCCCTAGCTTGACGAGCTCTAGATCCGGATCCTGATCCTGTTCGGGCATGAGTTGCCAACGATGTACATAGGTACCCACGACTGTCTCTTTCAGGCACCGGAGCGCGCCGGCGAGAGCCATCTCCAGTTCAGACTTCTGCGGCTCGAAGTGCTGGAGCAAGACACGCGCTGCAGCGAGCGGAATCAAGAGGCGTGAGAGCTCGTCCACGCGCTCCATGGACGGTACGTCAGCGAACAGGGCGACCATGTCGCCAGAAGCCACGAGCCGACGCTGGGCCTCCAGGATCTCGGTTGTTTTGCCCGATCCTACGCCACCGAGCAGCAAATGGGTGCTTTGGGGGTCGATCTCGAGGCGCTGGGCGATCCGCGCCCCGGTGTCGTGGGGGGGGGCACGTACCGCCCATCACCGAGCGGCGCTTTTGGGTCCTCGACCGGGTTCATCCGGCGCATGTAGTCTCGGAACTTAGCGCGACGGTCGGCGGCCACGCCGGTAGCCTACCACGTCGACGGGAGGGGTCACCGGCCCTACGCGGTGGGGGCCATGCCCTCGACGCCTACAGGTGGATCGAGCGGGATGCGTCGTCGTCGCCGCCGAAGCGCTCGCGGGCGTGCCAGCCCTGGGAGTAGGCGTCCACCAGGTGCTGCTCGCGGATGCTTCGCTCCGGTTCGGTGACCACGGTGTGCGCGATCCAGCCGAGCAGGGCCCCGATCCCGCCGGCGAGCAGCAAGCTGAGCGCGGTCATGCCCGGAGGATCGACGGTTGGCCGGCGAACCTGAGCCCGCTCGCGTCGATGGCCACGGCGATTGACCCGGCCCGAGACGGCCGGGGCGAGCGTCGGCCGAGACGGCCCGGGGTTCAGGGGGACAAACGCTCCATCATTCGGGGGAACGGGATGGTCTCTCGGACATGGTGAAGCCCGCAGATCCACGCCAGGGTGCGCTCCACTCCGAGCCCGAAGCCGGCGTGGGGGACGCTGCCGTAGCGCCGCAAGTCGGTGAACCAAGAGAATGCGGACCGGGGGAGCCCGTGCTTGTCGATGCGGGACAGGAGCACGTCGAGGTCGTCCTCCCGCTGCCCGCCGCCCACGATCTCTCCGTACCCTTCGGGCGCGAGCACGTCCACGCACAGGGCGCGGGTGGGATCCTGCGGGTCCCGCTTCATGTAAAACGCCTTCACCTGGTAGGGATAGCGGTGGACCAGAACCGGCCGGTCGAACATCCGGGATAGAATGGTCTCGTGCTCGGCGCCGAAATCGTCTTCGGGGCTCGCCCGGTGCTCGCTCGTGCGCAGGGCTTCTGGCGCGGCCTCGTCCGACTCGTCGTTGTGCTTGCTCTCGGCCCCGGCCGGCCGGCCGTCGGCCGTCCCGGCGTCGATCGCCTCGTTGACGAGCCGCACCGCCTCGGCGTGGCTGAGCCGGGGGAAGGGCTTCTGGACCCGGTGAAGCGCGGCGACGTCGCGCCCGAGGCTCTCGAGGTCTTTTTCGTGCTTCTCGAGCACCCGGGCCACGATCGCGCACAGGAAGTCTTCGGCCAGATCCATGTCCCCGTCGAGGTCGAGGTAGGCCACCTCCGGCTCCACCATCCAGAACTCGGTGAGGTGCCGGCGCGTCTTCGACTTCTCGGCGCG
>DAIQNR010000157.1:159-10289 GCA_036788295.1 Myxococcota bacterium | reverse complement strand
CGGCCGTTCCCGGTGGCGGCCGCCACCGACCTCATCATTCACCTGACCGGGGCCTGCTTGGTGTTCGACGCGCTGAGCCGGGCCGATCGCTTCGGCCTCGACACCCTGCGGACGCCGGCATCGGCGGCGCTCGGCATGCTCGGCACGGCGGTGCTCGCGGTGCTGGCCCGGCGGATCATCCCCTCGCTTCGGTCGCTGCCGCTCGGTGCCGTGGTTCTGCCCACCTGCTTCATGAACGCGGGCAACCTGGGGCTCCCTCTCGCGGAGCTCGCGTTTGGCCAGGTGGGCCTCGAGCAGGCGACTCTGGTGTTCGTGACCATGGTCTTGCTCATGTATTCGCTCGGGGTCGCGGTGATGGCCGGACGGCAGGGGATGGGGCAGGTTCTGAGGCTGCCCTTGCTCCACGCGGCGGTGGCTGGGCTGGTCGTGAACCAGCTCGGGCTCGAGGTGCCGCGGATCGTCGCCGTCCCGGTGGGGCTGCTCGGGCGCACGGTGGTGCCGATGATGCTGCTCGCGCTCGGGGCCCGGCTTCGCGACCTCGTCCTCGACCGGCGACTGAGCGAGCTCCCGTGGCCGCCGATCCTCTGGCTCGTGCTGCTCCGAATGGGCGGCGGGGGGCTCATCGCCGCTGGCGTCAACGCCATGCTCGGCAATGAGGGGGTGGTGGCGGCGGTCGTCTTCGTCTCCGGCCTCCTGCCTCCGGCGGTCATGAACTTCGCGCTGGTGGAGAAGTATGGCCACGACCCGCGGGCGAGCGCGCTCGTCTCGGGGGCGATCGCGGCCGGGGCCGCGGCGGCGCTCCTCGTTCTGCCCGCTGGGCTCGCGCTGGTGATGCCTCCGACTTGAGCCGGACGCTGCGCCCGGGTAGCACCGCGGCGTGCCCCGACATTGGCTGTTCAAGAGCGAGCCCGACGTCTTCGGCTGGGACCACCTGCTCGCGCTGCCCAACCAAACGAGCCCCTGGGACGGGGTGCGCAACTACCAGGCCCGAAACCTCCTGCGCGACGAAATCCAGATGGGTGATCTTGGTTTTTTCTATCATTCTCGGACCGATCCACCCCACATCGTCGGGCTCGTGGAGGTGACCCGGGCCGGCTACCCCGATCCCACACAGCACGACCCATCGGCGAAGTACTTCGATCCGAAGTCCGATCCGGCGGCGCCGCGCTGGTTCGCGGTGGACGTGAAGGCCAAGGAGCGGCTCGCCCGACCGGTCTCGCTCGCGGAAATGAAGGCGGATCCCGCCCTGGCGGCCATGCGGGTGGTGCAGAAGGGCTCCCGCTTGTCGGTGCAGCCCGTGCTCCCCGGCGAGTGGGCGCGCGTGCTGGAGCTCGCGCGGCTGGGGTGAATTTTCCTCTCCGACCGATGAAAAGAGTCCCCACCCCCGGTAGGGTGGAACCGCATGGCCGAGGTGTGGGAGGACGCGGAAGCGGGGTGGCAGTGGATCGAGGCTGCTCCGACGCGGGCCGTGCTGGCCGAGCGGGCCGCATCCCTCATTGGCTCCCTGCCTGGCGTCGCCGCTTTCGAGCTTCGTCTAGGACCCGAAGGCGCCGCCGCGAGCCCGCTCGGCAGCGCTTCGGGCGTGACCGAGTGGGACATCGGGATCGGTCGGCTTCGCGCCGTGCTCGAGGCGGGGGCCAGCGACGCGGTGCGGGTCGCGCTTTGTGCCACGGCCCGCCTCGTCGCCCGGGTCGCGGCCTCGATTCCGGAACCGGGCGTCCCCGACGAGGTGACCGAGGTGGAGCGCATGGCCCGCCGGGTCGGTCGAACCGGCGCCTTTTCTTGGGACCAACAGACCGGAGAACTCTACTGGTCCGAGGAGGCGAAGCTCATCGTCGGCCTCGACCCGTCCGGCCCATCGCCCACCATCGAGGAGGCCGTCGCGCTCATCCACGGCGAGGACCTCCCCCGGTGGCAGAAGGCCGTTTGGGCCTCCCTCGAGGGAGGAGAGCCGCATCGCCTGCAGTTTCGGGTGCGAAGGCCGGACGGACGGTGGATTTGGGTCTCGACCTTCGGGGAGGCCGTCCGGGACGAGAGCGGGCGGCCTCTGCGCCTGCTCGGCGTCGTCGTGGACATGACCGCGGAGCTCGAAGCGGCGGAGGAGCTCGGCCGCTACGCCGAGCGCTTTCGCTCGCTGATGGAGCACACGGCAGAGGGATTCTACCTCGTCGAGCCCACCGAACCCATCTCGGTGGACATTTCGGTCGAAGACCAGATCGACCGATTGTATGAGAGCAAAGTGGTGGAGTGCAACGACGCCTTCGCTCGCATGTACGGCTACCCATCGGCGGAGCAGATCGTCGGGGCCACCCTGACCCAGCTCCACGGGAGCGCTGCGGTTCCGAGCAACCGTGCGTTCCTGGAGCGCTTCATCGAGGATGGGTACAGGATCCAGTCGGATCTGTCCCACGAACGCGACCAGCACGGGCGGCCGGTGACCTTCTCGAACAACGCGGTGGGCGTGGTCGAGGGGGGAAAGCTGCTTCGGGTCTGGGGGACCCAGACGGACGTCAGCGAGCTCGAGCGGTCCAAGGCGGAGGCGGTCCGGGAGCGGCGATTGAGCGAGGCCCTGGTGGATGGTTTGCCAGGGCTGTTCTATGTGCTCGACGAAGAAGGCGGCCTTCTTCGCTGGAGCCCGGGGCTCGAGGCCTGGGTGGAGCGGCCGCTCGAAGGGGTCGATTTCGCATCCCTCTTTTCGACGGCGGACCGCGAAGCGGTCGCGCGGTCCCGTCGCCGATGCCTCGAGGAGGGGGCCTCGCAGACGGAGGCGCGCCTCGAAGGATGCGGGCGAACGTTCGTACTCAGCTGCCGCCGGGTTCGGCTCGAGGATCGGAACCTGATCGTGGGCACGGGCATGGACGTCACCGAGCGAAACCGCGCCGCGGCCGCGCTCGCGGAGAGCGAAGCCCTGCACCGGGCCCTGTTCGAGGCGTCACCGGTGGCGGTCGTCCTGGCCGAACCGAACACGGTGGGTCGCCTGAATCCCCGGGCGCTCGAGCTGTTCGCTTGCACCGCGGAGCAGGCGGCGGCGGCGATGCCGGCCGATTTTTCGCCTGCGTGCCAGCCGGACGGACGCCCCTCGATGGAGGGCGCCACCGCCTACATCGAGGCCGCGCTCGCCGGCGCGCCGCAGCACTTCGAGTGGCGGCACCGCCGCTTGAATGGCCCCGAGTTCGACGCCGAGGTTCGCCTGTCGAGGGTCGAGATCGCGGGCCGGGGGCACGTCCTGGCCATGGTGACCGATATCTCGGCCCAGAAGGCCGAAGAGGAGGCCCGCGCGACGCTCGAGCGGCAGATCGAGCAGGCCCAGCGGCTCGAATCGGTGGGCCGGCTCGCGGGCGGGGTGGCCCACGACCTCAACAACCTGCTGACCCCCATACTCGGCTACGCGGAGCTGTTGCTCGATGGCGCCCCGCACCAGGAGGGTTTGGAGGAATG
This sequence comes from Myxococcota bacterium, assembly GCA_036788295.1. Lineage (GTDB taxonomy): Bacteria > Myxococcota > Kuafuiibacteriia > Kuafuiibacteriales > Kuafuiibacteriaceae > JAHQVK01. The sequence goes on along the minus strand of DAIQNR010000157.1, from coordinate 6,851 downwards.
CGTCGAGGGGATCCTGGGCGCTGGGAGCAGGGCCCGAGGCCTGGTCCGGCAACTGCTCGCGTTCGGGCGGCGCCAGGACCTCGAGCTGCAGCCGCTCGCCCTGAACGAGGTGATCGAAGCCTTCGCGCCGCTGCTTCGGCGCACCGTCCCCGAAGACATCCACCTTCAGCTCAACCTATCCCCATCGCTCCCGGCGGTTCGCGCCGACGTCGGCCAGATCGAGCAGGTGCTCTTGAACTTGGCCGTCAACGGCGCCGACGCCATGCCCGAGGGAGGCACGCTGCGCATCGGCACCGCGGCCGTCGAGGCAAATGTCCGGCTTCAAGTATCGGACACGGGGACCGGGATGGATGAGGCCACCCGAAACCGAGCGTTCGAACCATTCTTCAGTACCAAAGGCGACCGGGGGACGGGACTTGGGCTGTCCACCGTGTACGGCATCGTCCACCAGCATGGGGGCCGGGTGCTGCTCGACAGCGCGCTGGGGCGAGGCACCACCGTCACCGTGGAGCTCGCGGCGAGCTCGGAGCTTGCTTCGAACGATCTTGCCACCGTCGATGTCGTGCGCGCTCAACCTGCCGCCGCGATTTTGGTCGTCGAGGACGACCACCAGGTCCGCGCGCTCGCCCGCCGGATGCTCCAGCGAATGGGCCACCGGGTGGTCGCGGTGGGGTCGGGGTCGGAGGCGCTCGATTGCCTCCGCGCCGGGTCGCCTTCGTTTGCGCTGATGCTCACCGACGTCGTGCTGCCCGGCAGCAGCGGTCCGGCAGTGTTCCGCGAAGCACAACGGATTCGGCCCAACCTCCGAGTCCTGTACATGACCGGGTACCCCGAGATCACCGCAGCGGAGCGAGGTCTCATGGCCGGGGCCCGGGTGCTCCGAAAGCCGTTCACGCGGGCCGAGCTGGCGCAGCGGGTCGCCGAGGTCCTCGACAGCGGGCCGCAGGCGCGAGCCGAAGCCTGAACCCCCGAGGACCCGCGCGCCGACGAGACAGCACGTCAGCGGCGGAGGCCGAGCAGGCCGAGCAGGCCACGGCGGGACTTCTTTTTCTTCTCGAGGCCCTTCGTCGCCGCCATCGACAGCACCTTTCGTAGGTTTTTCTCGTAGGTGGGGTTGTCGGGGGACTTTCGAATCGCCTGCTCGATGAGCCGCTGGGCTCTCGGGAACTCGTGCCTCTTCATCGCGAGCAGCACGCCGAGCCGATTGTAGAACACGGCCTGCTCGGAGACCCCGACCGCTTGCTCGAGCAGCTCGATCGCTCGGTCGAAGTTGCCTTCGTTTTCGGCTTCCGTGGCAGCGTCGTACAGTTCGCGCGCCCGGTCGCGGGTGGGCGCCGCGGCCCGGTTCGGGGCCGGCGCGTGGGCGGACAGCTCCTCGAAGGCCCGGGCGTACAGCTCGTTCGATGGATCGAAGGTCAAGGCGAGCTTCATGTTCATCCGGGCCGACACCAAGTTCCCCGAGGCTTTGTCGAGCAGGGCCTGCTCGAACAGCTTGGCTCCCTTCGAGACCCGAACCGGGTCGACGCGGTCGCCCGAGCCGGACGGAGGGTCGGCTGGGTGGACCGGACGGGGGGCGCTGAGCGCGGGGGCGCGGGGCTCGACCGGCGCCCTCCACTCGTCCGGAGCCTTTCTCTTGGCGGAGGCCTTCGGCTCTTCTCTCCCGCCCGATGCGGCCTGGTGGCCGACCGCGACTCTCCGCTCGGCAGGAGCAGCTCTTCGCTCTTCCGCTGGGCGGGGGGGAAGTCCGAAGGAGGTCGGGGGTGGCGGCGCCGCGGCGTCGTCGAACCCACCCAGGATCGCGTCGTCGGGCAGCATCTGGGCGGACGGCTGCCGGGGGGGCGGCGCGATCGATGGCATCCGGGCCGGGACCTGCGGGCTTGGCATCACCAAGCTCCCGAAGTCTTCTTCGAGAAAGCCCACCGGCGCCGGCGCGTCCACGGTCGCGACCGCCGTCGGGAGACGAAATGGGGCCGGTCTCAGCTCCTCGACCTCCGCGGCGTCGATCTCGGGCAGGCTGTCCTGCCTGGACGGAGCCAGGACCGCATCGGCCGCAGGGACCGACTCGGCGCGCGGCCACCGGCCGAGCGCGGCGACCTCCACCATCGCGGTCGCCTCCTCCTCTTCGAAGCCGCTCGGGGCGGCGCCGCCCACCGGGGAGGCTCCACCCATCGGGGAGGCTCCGACCATCGGGGAGGCTCCCCCCATCGGGGAGGCTCCGCCGTCGACGGTCGCTTCGGGGTCGGCCGGGTCGGCGAAGAAGGCGTGGGTGTGCTCTTCCTCGGCAAAGTCACCGGCGACGGGGTGGGATGCGCCGTGGTGCGGGGCGAGGTTTCCGATCTGCACTGCGCCCCGGTCGAGCAGCGTCAGCAAGGTCAGCACCACCTCCTGCACGGCGAGGCCCGACAGCCTGCGAATGTCTCGGACGGTGCGGTGTCCGTCCACGCAGGACAGGAGGAATCGTTCGTAGGGGGTGGCGAGCACCCGGTCCACCGACGGACCCCGGCGCACGACCGCGTCGGGGTTCACGAGCCGGGAGGGAGAAGCGGCCGAATAGTAGATGAAGGTCGAGGTGCGGCCGTCGGGCCGCTGGCCGGCCCCGGGAATCACCGCGAATTCGTCCCCGTCCACGGTGACGTCGCCCAAGATCATCGCGTCGGGCAGCTCCCCCGATGCGATGTCGTCCCAGGCCACGGTGCGGGTCCGCTCGGCGAAGACCTCCGGCTCGGGCACCGCGCCGCCGAGCGCCGAGGGATCGAGGATGTGGTCGCACGCGGGGCAAATCCAGGCCCCAGCATCGACGGCCGCGCCGCAGGCCGGGCATCGCATCTCAGGGGCGCCTCCGCGGGACCGGCCGTTCGGTCCTCAGCCGATAGAAGCCCTCGCCGTCGTACGTCAGGTCGTCCTCGAGCGCTCCGATGCGGGTCCGCAGGCTCGCTTCCCCGTCCACCCACCCGAGGGTCTGCAGCACGACCATCGGCTCGCCGTCGTCGTCCTCCGCTTCGCCCTCCCAGAACAGCTCGATCCCGTCGTCGTGCCCGTCCGGGACCCAAAGGTCCCACCCTTCGAGCCACAGGCGCCATGGCTCGGTCAGCCGAGGGTCGCAAAAGCCGATGAGCAAGGGGCCCGGATCGTCCCCGAGCTGCTTTCGAAGCGGGGGTGCGATCTTCGCCTCGGGGTTTGGCGCCGAAGCCTGGAACGGACGGGCGAGCAGCTCGAGGAGGTCCTCGAGCCGGGGACCTTCGAGCAGCTCCCGGGTCCTAGGGGAGGCCCGGCCCTTCACCCGGAGGTAGATGTCCTTCATCGCCTCTCTGGGGGAGAGGAAGTCCGGGGGCCGGATCTCGGCCTCGGGCAGGTCCGGGTGCCCGCGGGCCGCTGCGGAGGGCAGCAGCGGGGCGAGGTCTTCGTCGGCGCGGGCATCGTCGGCGGCGAGCAGCGCGAGCACCGCGTCGCCCGGTCCGGGGCGCTGGTCGAAACCCATGACCCGGGCGGTGCGGGCCCGGCGCTGATCGTCGGCGAACGCGAGCTGACCGGCGGTCGCTTCCGATTCGTCGCCGCTTTGGTCCCGCGGTGAGCGGCCGGTCCCGTCCGCGGTCGCGGGTTCCTCCGGCAGCTTCGCCGGCTTCGCCTCGGGGTCGGCGGCCTGCTCGTCCTCCTCTTGCGGGGTGCTCGGGCCGGCTCCTGGGCGCCTCGGTATCGGCCGTCTCGGAGCAGCTCGCTCGAGGGCATCGGCCAGCCTCTTCTCGAGGAACCGCTCGGCGTGGCCTTCGTCGATGTCGCGGCCGGCGCCTCGGCCTCGTTGCCCGATCCCCACCGGCTCAGCCCTTGAAGAGGATGAACTTCGACAGGTCCACGCCGAACTTCTGGTTGGTCTTCTTCAGGTAGTCCTGATGCTCGTTCAGCATGTTCATCAGGTACTCTTGGAAGATGTCCACGAACAAGCAGACGGCATCGTAGGTCGTCTCTTCGATCTTCTCCATCGCCTCGTTGAACCGCTCACGACCATCGGGTGCGGCTTCGGCCCTCAGCTCGGCCTGGAGGCGCTCCCGCAGCGCCGGCGGTACGAGCAGGAGCGACCGGAGCACGTCGGACATCTTGAAGCTCTGCTGGGCCCGGACCTTCGTGATGTAGCGGAGCACGCTCGTGAGCGTGTCCGGTTCGCCGGTGACGAGAAAATCGCCGTAGGCCTCGAGCAGGTGCTCGAGCGTCTGCTTGAGCTCCGGCTTCGGGACCTTCAGGTACGCGGGCACCGTTTCGGGGATCCGCTCCATCAGGTCGGCGACCACGTCGTCCTTGTTGCGCTCGAGAAACTGAAACAGCTCGATCACGTTTGCCCTCGCCGCGGAAACTAGCACGGCCTGGCCGAAGCGCACCCGGTCGGACTTCCGAGCCTCGATCTCGCTGAGGATCTTCACCGAGGTCGGCTGCGCGGCAAAAGCGAGCGGCCCCAGCGGCCCATCCAGGCTTGGCTTGCCCGCGGCCGGAGCGTGTGGGTCGATTCGGGCGTGACCGAGCCGCTCTCTCCAGAGGCCCATTCGCTGGCCGCCAACGCCGTCCGGGTCCTCGCCATCGACGCGGTGAACGCCGCGAACAGCGGGCACCCGGGGGCGCCCATGGGCCTCGCGGACGTGGCGGTGGTGCTGTTCACGGAGGTCCTCCGTTTCTGTCCCGAGGCGCCGGATTGGCCCGACCGGGACCGCTTCGTCCTCTCGAACGGGCACGCCTCGATGCTCTTGTACGCGTGCCTGCATCTGGCCGGCTACGACCTGTCGATGGACGAGATCCGGCGGTTTCGTCAGCTCGGGTCGAAGACGCCGGGCCATCCCGAGTTCGGGGTCACCCCAGGCGTGGAGACGACGACCGGCCCGCTTGGCCAAGGGTTCGCCAACGCGCTGGGGTTCGCCCTCGGCCGCCGCCTCGCCGCCGCCCGGTGCCCAGCTTCGGGCGGCTACTCCCCGATCTCCCACCGGGTGTACGGGATCCTCGGCGACGGCTGCGTGATGGAGGGGATCAGCAGCGAAGCCGCCTCGCTCGCGGGGCACCTCGGCCTCGGCGAGCTGGTGTTCATCTACGACGACAACGGGATCTCCATCGATGGGGACGTGGGCGTCGCGTTCAGCGAAAACGTCGGGGACCGCTTCGCTTCGATGGGCTGGCAGATCCTCCCCGCCGATGGCCACGATCCGGTCTCGATCCGGGCCGCGCTCGCCGCCGCCGCCGCCGAGACCCAGCGGCCCAGCCTGATTCTGGCCAAGACCCGAATCGGCTACGGGAGCCCAAACCGCGAGGGAACCGGTTCGGCGCACGGGGAGCCGCTCGGAGAGAAGGAGGCCGCGCTCGCCAAGGACCGCCTCGGATGGTCGCACCCGCCGTTTCAGATCCCCGCGGAGGCCGCGGCTGGGTTTCGGCGCCGCGCCGACGAGGGCCGGGCCGCCTACGCGCGGTGGCAAGAGGGCCTCGCGAAGTGGCGGGAAGATCCCGAGCGCGACGCGGCCTGGAGGGCGCACTTCGAGGGTCCAGCCGCGCTCGACCTCGCCGCGCTGCTGAAGGAGGTGGCCTCCGGCCCCGACGCGACCCGCAATCTGTCCGGAAAAGCGCTCAACGCCATCGCCAGGCAGACCCCGAGGCTCGTCGGCGGCTCCGCGGACCTCACCGGCTCGAACAAGTCGAAGATCGAAGGCAGCTTCCGGGTGAAGGCGGGCGACTTCTCGGGCCGAAACATCCACTTCGGGGTTCGCGAGCACGCGATGGCGGCGGCGGTGAACGGGCTCGCCCTCTACGGAGGTTTTGTCCCCTTCGGCGCCACCTTCCTCACGTTCTCCGATTACATGAGAAACTCCCTGCGGCTGTCGGCGCTGATGAAGATCCGGGCCCTGCAGGTGTTCACCCATGACTCGATCGGCCTTGGGGAGGATGGTCCCACCCACCAGGCGGTGGAGCACCTGTGGTCGTTGCGGCTCATCCCCGGGCTGTCGGTCTGGCGGCCGGCGGATGGGGTCGAGACGGCGATGGCGTGGGCCTACGCGGTGGGGGAAGGGGACGAAGCCCCGCACGCGCTCGTATTCAGTAGGCAGCGCAGCCCCGCGTTTTCGACCCGGCCTGGTTTCGACCCAAAAGAGGTCTGGCGGGGCGCGTACCTCGCGGAGGACCGGCAAAACGCGCGGGCCGTGTTCGTCGCCACCGGGACCGAGGTGGGGCTCGCGGCGGCCGCGGCCGCGCTGCTCGACGAGAGGGGCGTGCCGGTGCGGGTGGTCTCGATGCCCTGCGTGGAGCGCTTCCTCGCCCAGGACGAGCCGTACAAGGCGCAGATCCTCCCCCCGGACCTGCCTAGGGTGGCCGTCGAGGCCGGCGCGACGCTCGGCTGGGCGGCGGTGCTCGGCGGCAAGACGCTCGCCATCGGGTTGGACCGGTTTGGCGAGAGCGCGCCGGCCGAGGTCCTGTACGAGCATTTTGGGCTCACCCCGAGCGCGATCGCGGATCGGGTCGCCGCCTGGCTCGAGCGACCCTCGGGCGAGGGCTGAGCGACTGGACTAGAGCGCCGATCGGGCTGCACCAGCGCTTTCGGGCGAGCTGGCCTTCAGTTCTTTGGCCTTCGAAGGCACGGCCTTCGGTTCTTTGGGCTTCGAAGGCACGGCCTTCGGTTCTTTGGCCTTCGAAGGCACGGCCTTCGGTTCTTTGGGCTTCGAAGGCACGGC
>DAIQNR010000156.1:0-10318 GCA_036788295.1 Myxococcota bacterium | reverse complement strand
CCCCAAGCCCCCGAAACTTGGAAAGACCTCGTCGCCGGAGAAGATCCGCACCCAATCGAGAAGCCAACTCTCGAAAACGTAAAGCGCTACCTCCAGGAGAGGGTAGAGACATACAAGGCGATCACCAGAAGGGCGTTTGCGAAAGGGGAAATGCTCGCAGCGGATGTAGGGCAGCCACCATTCATCGTCCTACAGGCCGCTGACCCTAGCTTCGACGTCAGCAAGTGGCGCGACGAACTCGGGGAGACTTCGGTCTACGAGGTTGGGGCACCAGATTTGCAGTTGACGCCAGTCTTGGTGGAGTGTCTCGAGACGATAGACCGCTACCGAAATCAACCATGATGCCTACTCCTGATTCGGCGCCGAATATTCCCACCATGCATGACTCATCACCGATAGCGATGCCAGAAACCAGCCGGGAGATCCGGTTGCCCGAGTTCGAGGGTTGGCCGGAGGCGGTGCACGACCTCGAGCGCCGGGAGGCGCTCGCGATCAACACCGCGCTCGCCACCGGGCGGCCGTTGCTCGTCCGAGGCGAGCCGGGGACCGGCAAAACCCAGCTCGCGCGGGCGGCGGCGGTGGAGCTGAAGCGGCACTTCGTCTACCGGACGCTCGACGCGCGAACCGAGATCCAGGATCTCTTCTGGCGGGTGGACGCGGTGCGGCGGCTCGCCGAAGCCCAAATCGCGACCGCGAGCGAGCGGGAGCGGCTCGATGTCCGGAACTTCGTCGAGCCCGGAGTATTCTGGTGGGGCTTTGGCTGGGCGAACGCCAGTAAACGGGAGGCAGCGACCCGGGGAGTTGCCGGTCGCGTCCGCGCGTCGTGGGTGGCCCACGACAGCGCGCCGGCCGTCGTTCTCATCGACGAGATCGACAAAGCCGACCCCGTCCTCCCCAACGCCCTGCTCGAGGTGCTCGGGACGGGGAGATTCGATGGGCCCCCTGGCGATCGCGCCGTCTCCGCGAAGGTCCCGCCGCTCGTGGTCATCACCACCAACGAGGAGCGGGAACTCTCGGCGGCGTTCATGCGCCGGTGCGTCGTGCTCGAGCTCGCGCTCCCCAAAGCCAAAGGCGAGCTGACGGACCTGCTCCTCCGCAGAGCAAAGCAGCACCTGGAGGTATGGCGGAAGCGGGAAGACAACGACCCTCCTGGACCCGAAATCCTGACCCGTGCCGTCGACATGCTCGTCCACGAGCGGGACCACTGTTCTCGGAGGGGGTTCGCGCCTCCGGGGCAGGACGAATACCTCGCGTTGGTGAAGGCGCTGTGGAGGATGGAAAAGACGGACGAGGCGCGCGGGAAATTGCTCGACGACATCGCCGGTTTCGTTCTCGAGAAGCACCCCGAAAGCGACCGGGCATGAAGGGCAGCCAGGGCGGCGCCAGCCGATCTCGGTTCGGCGCCGAGCTTCGCCGCCCGGGCTCCGTGGCTTCGCCGCTCGTGGGCCCGGCCGACCTCATCGAGGCATGGGGTTCTGTCCGCCCAGAAGACCGCGCCGCGGTGGCCGAGCTACTCGGGTATCGTCCCGTCCCTTCGCCGCGACTCGGCCGGGTGGAGGTTTCGCCTCCTCCCCGCCCTCCAGAGCCAAAGTCACCTGAGCCCCCTCCCATCCATCTCGGTCCCAAGCTCTCATGGGAGCCCGTGCCTCTTCTTCAGTCGGTTGAGGTCACGTACCTAGGCCAGCCCGAGAGGGTCGGGCCGGACGCCGCGCCGGTGGCCTTCGGCCCCGCGCCAGCGCGGTGGCTGGGGCAGCCTCTCCCCGAGGCGAAGGGCCGGTGGAGGCCGGGCGCGCTGCAGAATGCAGTCTACGAGATCGCCACCCGAGTGGTCGCCGACGGCGAACCTGACATCGAGCGCTGGATTGGCCACCTCGCTGAGGGCCGGCACCTCGGCACGCTTCCGCGGAAGCGCGTCCGGCGCCCGGTGTCGGTCCTGCACCTGCACCTCGACCGAGATGCTCAGCTTGCGCCCTCTCGGGTCGATGGCGAGCAGCTTCGTCGTGCGCTCGTTGGGCAGACCTTGCCTAGCGCCCTGCGCACCAATGGGCGCGAAGCGCCAAGGCCCGGCGAGCGGTCGGTGGTGGTGAGCGACGCCGGCACCGAACGGAGCCTGCGAACCGAGCAAACCCCAGCATCCGTCGTCGCGATGGATTCGGGCCGGCGATGGACGAAGCGGGCGGCCCAGTGGCGGGCAGAAGGAGGCGAAGCCTATCTATGGCTCACTGGAACGATGCACCGCCTGCCCGCTTCCGAGAGGCGTAGCTGGTCGCGGGTCTTCGCGGAGCCCCAGCCGGCCGCCCTCGTCGCGGCGGAAGAGGTTGACCGGCTGCTCGCGCTCGCCAGCTTGGCCCTTCAAGTGGAAGCAGACCTGCTCCGCGAGCTGCGGGTGCTCATCTCATCGGATGCGCGGCTCGAGCAAGAGGCGTGGCTCTCGGAAGCCGTCTTCGACTTTGGCACCCTCATCGTAGCCCAATGGAAGCCGGAGGCGTTTCGCCGGGCTCGGGAGAAGCTGATCCGGGCTACCCTCAATGACCAAAGGTTCGATCCCCTCCTGCTCGAAGAGGCGATGCGCGCCGTCGCACGGTATCGATGGGCTCCTCCTCCTGAACCACCCGCCGAGGCGGCAGGGATCCCGTTCGGGAAGGGGGCGGTCGAGCAGGCGGACAAGGCCGCGGCCGACCTGAAGCGAGCCTGGTGGGTGAACGAGACGCTGTGGCAGGATGAGGTCGGGAGCTGGCGGGGCCTCTTGCCGCATCTCCCAAAAGCCCACGAAAACCATCTCTCGGCCTGGCTCGAGGACGAGGGTTGGCCGGAGGATAACGATAAGTTTCTGAAAGGGATGCAGAGCGCCGTCGCCTACGGCCACGGGCGCTACTCCAAGGCCGACTTCGAGCGCTGGCTTCGCCAGGTCCAGGCCTTCGAGCCGCCCGAGCTGCTGCAGGAGGGCGGCATCTACCACGGCGTCGCGGAAGCCATCGTTGAGAGCGCACCGTCCGCTCCGGTCGAGATCGGCTTTGGGCCCCGAGGCGTCGAGCTGGGCGGCGGCGCGAGCCTCTTGCTCTCCCTGCCCTCCCTTCCCAATGCCTCGATCCGAGTCCAAGGGCTTGGGCCGGACGTCGAGCTTCGCCTCGGGGGGGCGGCTGGACCCATTTTTTTGCCCGAACCCCCCGGAAGGCACAGCGCGCCGCAGCCATCACCGGAGGTGGGTTGGGCGGACCGGGCTGGGCGGGATGGGTTTGGGCACTGGGCGGAGGTGGACATCGAGGGGGTGACGGTTCGGTTTCGGTGGGTGCCGGCGGGCACGTTCTGGATGGGCTCTCCCGATTCGGACGAAGAGGCTCATTCCGACGAGAAGCCGCGGCACCCGGTGACCCTGACCGAAGGGTTCTGGATGGCGGATGCCCCCTGCACCCAGGCCCTCTGGGCGGTGGTCATGGGGGACAATCCGAGTGAATTCTCGAAAGGACGCGAGGCGCCGGACCGGCCCGTCGAGCGGGTGAGCTGGGAGGATGCGGTCCGGTTTCTCGAGCGCTGTGAGGCGCTCCGGCCCGGACTCGGCCTGCGACTGCCCACCGAGGCCCAGTGGGAGTACGCGTGCCGGGCCGGCTCCGACGAGCCGCGGTACGGCTCCCTCGACGCCATCGCTTGGCACGACGGAAACTCGGGTAACAGAACCCACCCGGTGAAGCAGAAGGCGCCGAACCGATGGGGGCTCCATGACATGCTCGGCAACGTTTGGGAGTGGTGTACAGATTGGTATGGGCCCTATGGCATGGGCCATGCCATGGACCCCATGGGTCCTATGAAGGGCACTTACCGCGTGCTGCGGGGCGGGAGCTGGTACTTCGACGCGCGCTTCGTGCGCGCGGCGTTCCGGTTCGGTTCCCCGCCGGGCGGCCGCAACGACGACGTGGGCTTTCGTTTTTCCCGAGGTCAGGGTGCGCCCAGTCCGGGGGGCGGAGGCCCAGGGGCGGAGCCCGGACCGCGAGGGACGAGCGAGGCCGGAGCGGAGCCCGTGCCGCGGAGCGGCCCCCGGCCGTCGGTCCTGCTCCTGACCGACCGGGCCCGCGCTCGGCTCGAGCCCATGCACCGGCCCGCGTGGGCCGCGAACATCGGCCGGGACCGCTTCGGGCTCTTCACCGAGGTCGAGGTGGACGGCGGCGGCGTCGTGCCGGTGGTTTTTCGCCTGCGCTGGGTGCCGCCGGGCCGGTTCTGGATGGGTTCGTCGCCCGGCGAGCCGGGGCGCAGCCCCAACGAGAGCCGCCACCTCGTCACGCTGTCCCGCGGCTTCTGGCTCGCGGACACTCCCTGCACGCAAGCCCTCTGGGTCGCGGTCATGGGGAAGAACCCGAGCCGCTTCGCGGGCGAGGCGCACCCGGTGGAGAAGGTATCGTTTGGCGACGTGCCGCGGTTTCTCGCCGCGCTCGCGAAGAAGGTTCCGGGCCTGTATCCGAGCTTGCCCACCGAAGCCCAGTGGGAGTTTGCGTGCCGCGCCGGCACCGACGAAGCCCCCGCTCTCGACGAGGCGGCGTGGCACGCCGGCAACGCCAACAAACGCACGCAACCCGTGGCCGAAAAGGCCGCCAACCGCTGGGGTCTGTATGACATGCTCGGCAACGTGGGCGAGTGGTGCCTCGACGGCATGCGAAGCTACGGCGACGGCGAAGCCACGGACCCCACGGGTCCAATGTCGCAAGGAACGCCCCGCGTGGTGCGCGGCGGCGCCTTCGATCGCGGCGCCGACGCCGTGCGCGCGGCCGCCCGCGACGCGAAACGCCCGTCCACCCGTAGCGGCTCGGTGGGATTTCGGCTCAGCTTCGACGAAGCCATGGGCGTCCTTCAAGTTGACCCCGAGCCGGCGGACGACAAAGAAGCGGGTGTTCTCGGGTGGTTTCGGCAGCGCTTGGGGCTCATCCGGTGACGGGCGCAGAACCCCCCGGTACGGGCGAGCCGTCGAGGTGATGAGATGCGGTTTCGGTTCTTCGCGATCCCCGTTTTCGACCCTGGGCCGGCGGAGGCCGAGCTCAACGCGTTCCTCGGGCAACACGTGGTGTGCTCGGTCGAGCGACAGCTCGTGCAGGCTCCGCACGCGGCGGCTTGGGCGGTGTGCGTCGGGTACCAGGCCGCGGCCGAGGCCGGGCGTGAGCTGCCGAGCCCGAAGAAGGGCCGGCTCGACTACCGGGAGGTGCTCTCGGAGTCCGATTTCCGGCTGTACGCGCGGCTGCGGGACCTGCGGAAGACCTTGGCCGAAGCCCAGGGCGTTCCTGCGTACACCCTCTTCACCAACGAGCAGCTCGCGGCGATGGTCACCCACCGCGTGACGACCAAAGACGCGCTCGCGAAACTCGACGGCATCGGCGAGGCGCGGGTCACGAAGTACGCCGACGCGTTTCTCGACGCGCTGCGGAGCGGGCGGGCCGGAGAATCCGATGCCTAAGCGCAGCCGCTTGAGCCTCGAGGACGTCGCCGCGTTCGACAACCTCTCGCTCGCCTTCGCGCGGGCGGCGCGAGGAAAAAGGCGGCGTCCGGAGGTGCGGGCCTTCGAGGCCGACCTGCTCGGCCGACTCGAACGGCTCGGGATGGCGATTCGCGACGGGACGGCAGCGCTCGGGAGGTTTCAGTCGTTTCGGGTCTTCGACCCGAAGCCCCGGTGCATTCACGCCCCCTGCTTCGAGGAGCGGGTGCTGCACCATGCCCTGCTCGCGAAGATGGGCCCGGTCCTCGAGGCCGTTCTGCAGGGCGATGTCTTCGCTTGCCGCGAAGGCAAAGGATGCCTCGCCGCCGTGCACCGGGCGCAGGCGTTTTCCCGGCGTTATCCCATCTACGTCAAGGTGGATGTCCGGCGATACTTCGACAGCATCCCCCACGACCGCCTGCTTCGCCGCCTCGAGCGGAGGTTTCGGGACCGGGGCTTGCTTGGGCTCGTCGGCCGCATCCTCGGCAGCTATGAGGTCGCGCCGGGGCGGGGGCTCCCGATTGGGGCGCTGACCTCGCAGCACTTCGGCAACCTGTACCTCGAGCCGCTCGACCGCTTTCTCCTCGAAGAGCTCCGGGTCGGCGGCATGGTTCGGTACATGGATGACCTCACGTGGTGGTGCGTGGACCGCCCGAGCGCGAAGAGCAGCCTCGCGGCCGTGCTGGCTTTCGTTCACGACCGGCTCTCGCTCGAGCTCCACCCGCCCTTCATCCAGCGCAGCGACCAGGGCCTCGGGTTTCTCGGCTATAGAATCGAGCCCCGTCGGCTCAGCCCCTCCCGGCGCCGGCGAAAGCGCTACCTTCGCGCCCGGTGGGCGTGGGAGCGGGCCTTTCGGCTCGGCCTCGTGTCCCCGGCGCAGCTTCAGCGCGGGGTGGAAGGCGCGGTCGCGGTGCTGCAGCACGCCGATGCCCATTCCTTTCGGGCGGCCGACCTCGCCGCGCGGCCGGCGGTGGACGCATGAGACGAAGCTTTGAGCCGGGCTCGACCGGGGCCGCGGAGTCCGATATGCCTCGCCCAAGGAGCAGGGCCACAAGGGCACGAACCGCGTGCTGCGGGGCGGGAGCTGGAACAACGACGCGCGCAACGTGCGCGCGGCGAACCGGAACGGGAACCGGCCGGGCAACCGCAACGACAACGTGGGCTTTCGTTTTTCCCGAGCGCACTGGGGGCGTGGATTCGCCTTCACTGACCCGGACCTGTGCCTGTCCGCCTTCGGGCGGCGAACCATTAGGGCCCCGGCGTGTGAGTCCTCCGGCGGAGCCGGACAAAAGGGCGCCGGTGGCCCGCCTTTTTCCCGCAGCTTCGGTCCGACGGGACCGGCTCGGCCCTGAGCCGCCGCCGGCCGACGGGAGGCCGCGATGACCGCGCCGCTCAGCCATCCGCTCGCGAGCGGCCACCCGCCCCCGTGGGCCAGCGCCTGGGGCGAGAGCCGCTACGGGCCCTGGGCCGCGTTTTCGGTGCGGTCGGTCGAATACCGCATGCAGTGGATTCCCCCGGGGACGTTCCAGATGGGCTCTCCCGAGAATGAGGTAGGAAGGCGCGACAACGAAAGCCAGCATACGGTCACCCTGACCGAAGGGTTCTGGCTCGGGCAGACGCCGTGCACCCAGGCCCTATGGACGGCGGTGATGGGGACGAACCCCTCGCGGTTCGAGGACCCGCTCCGCCCGGTCGAAACGGTGAGCTGGGAGGAGGCCGAGGCGTGCATCGCCAAGCTCAACGCGCTTCGTCCTGGCCTCGACCTTCGCCTGCCCACCGAAGCCCAGTGGGAGTACGCCTGCCGGGCGGGCACGACGGCCGCGACCTACGCCGGGGACCTCGAGCTGGTTGGGGCGAACAACGCCCCGGTGCTCGACGCCATCGCCTGGTACGGCGGCAACAGCGGCCATGGGTTCGACTTGGCCGGCGGATACGACAGCTCGGACTGGCCCGAAAAGCAGTACCCCCACACCCGAGCGGGGACCCGCCGGGTGGGCCTTCGCCGGCCGAACCCTTGGGGGCTCCATGACATGCTCGGCAACGTATGGGAGTGGTGTGCAGACGGGTATGAGTCCTATGGCATGGGCCATGCCATGGACCCCATAGGTCCCATCAAGGGCTCGTTCCGCGTGCTGCGGGGCGGGAGCTGGTTCCTCGTCGCGCGCGGCGTGCGCGCGGCGTTCCGGCTCTGGGACCGGCCGGGCTTCCGCCTCGACGTCGTGGGCTTTCGTTTTTCCCGAGGTCAGGGTGCGCCCGGTCCGGGGGCCGGAGGCCAAGGGGCGGAGCCCCCCCGCGCGGAGCGCGTCTGAGGGCGGAGCCCCCCCGCGCGGAGCGCGGTCCGAACCCTGCCCGAACCGAGGGCGAAAGCCGGGTCTCGAGAACCAGCTGATGGGGCATCGTGGCTCACGTTCATCGGCAGAGGAGCAGCTCGGCCGGGGTAGGAGCGACCAGCTGGTGTTGCGGAGCACCATCTGATGCGGTAGCATCGAGTGCATGAGGACAACAATCGACATCGAAGATGATGTCCTGCTTGCGGTGAAGGCCATCGCGAAGCGCGAAAAGAAGACAGCGGGCAAAGTGCTATCCGACCTCGCCAGGAGGAGCTTGAGCGCGTCCCCGAAGCTGGATTCCGCAAACGAGGGCGTTCTCGGGTTCCGGGCCTTCGCTCGCCGGGGCGGGGTCGTGACCGAGGATATCGTCGAAGCCCTCCGCGATGAAGGACCCTACTGATGCGGGCGCTTCTTGACATCAACGTGCTCATTGCGCTTTTGGACGCCGACCATGTGGGCCACGGCCGAGCGACGGCTTGGCTCGCCTCCGACCCCGAGCGAACGTGGGCTTCCTGCCCGCTGACCCAGAACGGATGCGCTCGCATCATGTCGCAACCTTCGTATCCGAACCCGGTGTCGCCGGCCGCGATCATCGAGCGACTGACAGAGGCGACCTCACATTCCGCCCACGAGTTTTGGCCCGACGACATCTCTTTGCTCGATTCCCGGTCGTTTCGGCACTCTCGCCTGCTCGGTCCCAAGCAGCTCACCGACGTCTACCTCCTGGGGCTCGCGACCAGACGCGGGGGAACCTTCGCCACCACCGATACCCGAATCGCCATCGACGCGGTGGTCGGGGCAAGCAAGGCCAATCTCACCTTGGTCTGAGCCATCTATGCGGCGCGACCATTGGCGTGTGTTTGGTCGGCGCCGCGCTCGGACCAAGCGTTGGTGCGGGGGGTAGCGATCATGGTTCGCCCGTCGGCGCGCCGGGTCGAAGTCGAAGTGAGCCCGAAGCCCGGCGAGCACGATGCAGTCGGCGGCGGTGGGCCGGTCGCCCAGCAGGTAACGGGTCTCGCCAAGCTGGGCTTCGTGCGGAGGAGAGGCGCCACTTGTTCTCGCGCGAACTCCATGAACTCCTTCCTGCGTGGTTGGGGACGCGGTTTTCATCGCCGGCGTCGGGTCGTACGGGCGGGGGTGGTACGAGGCGCTGTGCGAGCGCTTCGGGCCGGGGCGGGTCGTCGTCGTGGACCCGGACGAGGCGGCGCGGCGCTCGGTGCACCCCGACAGCCGGGCGTTTTCGGCCATCGAGCCGGCGTTCTCGGCCGTTGCTCGGCCCTGGTTTCTACTGAACGCGGCGCCACCTGATGCGCACACGGCCCTGAACCGGGCTGCGTTTCAGCGCGGTGTGCCGGTCCTGTGCGAAAAACCCATCGCGCCGACGTTTGCAGAGTGCCGGGCGGTGGTCGATGCGGCTCGAGCGGCCGGCGTCCCGTTCATGGTCGCGGAAAACCATCGGCGCTCAGCGGCGATGCGGCGGGCGCGGCGGCTCATCGAGGAGGGCAACATCGGCCGGCCGGTGTCCCTGCATGGATTTTTGTATGAGCCCTACCGTACCGACAAAAAGTATTGGTCCGAGCTGCGGCACCCGTTCTTGGAGGATGTGGTCCTGCATGTGTTCGACCTCGCCCGGTACCTCATGGACGACGAGGCGGCGAGCGTGGCGGCGCTCAGCTTCTCCCCGCCCCAGAGCTGGCACCCGGGGCCGGCGGCGGCGACCGTGACCATGAAGATGCGCGGCGGCGCCGTCGTCACCTTCGCCGGCAGCCTCGCCACCCGCGGCGCGCCCACCGGATGGCTCGGCCGCTGGCGCATGGAAGGCGAAACCGGCGTCCTCGAGATCGAAAACGGTCGCCTGCGCTGGGAAGGCGATGGTGGTCGGGGCGACGAGGATCCCTCGTCCTTTCCCGCGCCCGGTCCGCTCGATGATTTCCTCGAGCTGCTTGCCGGGAAACCCATGGCCGAGAGCAGCGGCGAAGATTATTTGTGGACCCAATCCCTGCTCGATGCGGCGGTGCAGTCCGCCGAGTCGGGCGGCGTCCCGGTCGTTCCCGAGCCCCTGTGTCGACGGCCACGGTGATTGGGATGCCGATTTCATCGGCGAGGCCCTGTAGCTCGAGCTTCCAGAGACGGATTCTGTAGCCGTTGCTCCCCCCACAGTCGGCCGTGATGAGCAATTCCCGTGCACCGGGATACCGGTCATGGCCCATCGAGTTCCACCATCGACGGATCGTTTCCACCGCGAACTCGGCGGTGTCTGAGGTGACCTCGGCCACCCGGACCGGTTGCCCTTCCGGTGCCGCCCTTTGCCACTTCTGGAGGCGGTCCATCCAGTCGGTGTCGAGACGGTCCCGCTTGGTGCCGAAGGTTTTCCCTCATCGCGTTGGCCGTGTTCTTCCCTTTGAGAGCAATGGACGTCGAGACCGCGGTTCGGCCCCAGGCCTGCCGGCGCGACGAAAGTGCGCGCGACGCCGCCCGTTCAGTCGTCATCGTATTCGTCGTCATCTTCCTCTTCGGGGGGCGGGGGGACGGG
>DAIQNR010000155.1:0-10493 GCA_036788295.1 Myxococcota bacterium | reverse complement strand
AGCGGGAGACGGGATTCGAACCCGCGACTTCAACCTTGGGAAGGTTGCACTCTACCAGCTGAGTTACTCCCGCGCGCAGCCCCGGGTCATAGGACGGGCCCTCGGGGCTGTCAAGCGCCGAGTGCGGGCCAGCGGCCTCTTCCGGGGCCTGTTCGTGCTCAGGCCCCTTGGGACTGGGACTGGGACGGGCCGGTGGGGGGCGAGAGGGCGAGGAAGGTGTCGTGAATGGCGACGCCGACCCGGTTGAGCTTGCTCTGGAAGTCGTCCACCCACTCGTGCAGGCCCCGGTCGAGCACGTCGGCGACCTCGGCGAACTCGAGCTCGGCCCGCAGGCGCCCCAGCCAGCGCTCGGCGTCGTTTCGGGGCCTCGGGCCGCCGGTGCCGCTCAAGCTGAGCAGGCCCCGCTCGGCCAGGTTCACGCAGTACCGGATCGCTCGGGGAAACTGCGGGTCGAAGAGCAAGAACTCGACCACCCGGGCCGGGTGCATGCGGCCGTGGCGCTGCCGGTACATCTCGAGCCCGGACACGCTCTGCAAGAGCGCCGACCACTGCAGCTCGTCCTCGGCTGCGCGGGTGCCGTTGGTCCCCGGAGGCACGAGGAAATACTTCACATCGAGGATCCGCGAGGTCTTGTCCGCTCGCTCGAGAAGGCGCCCCATCTGCATGAAGTGCCACGCGTCGTTGTGGGTCATCGTGACGTGAATGCTGCCCTGGATGCGGTGGCAGGCGTCCTTGACCCGCTCGAGGAACGGCTCGGGATCGGCCGCGACCGCCGCTGGCCGCGCGGCCGCCTCCTGCACCATCAAATAGGCCCGGTTGGTCTGCTCCCACACGTCGCGCGAGATGATCTCCCGGACGCTGCGCGCGTTCTCCCTCGCTGCCCGAAGGCAGCACCAGATCGAGTTCGGGTAGCTCGGGTCCAGGGTGAGAAAGCGGAGCACGTTCTCTCGGCTGAACCTCCCGTAGTGCTCGAGGAACAGCTCGTCGTCCCCCGTCGCGGTCACGAGCGCCCGCCACTGCCGCCCGTCGTCTCCGGGCAGGTCCAAGGTCAGGCTCTCGTTCACGTTCACGAAGCGCGCGATGTTCTCCGCGCGCTCGATGTATCGGCTCATCCACAGGACGGCGTCGGCGACTCGGCTCAGCATGGTTCGTCTCCGCGGGCGAGCACCCAGGTGTCCTTCGATCCGCCGCCCTGCGAGCTGTTGACGACGAGCGAACCTTTTCGCAGCGCCACTCGGGTCAATCCCCCGGGGATGACCTCGATGCGGTCGCCGTACAGGATGTAGGGTCGAAGGTCTACGTGCCGGCCCTCGAACCGGCCTTCGACCAAGGTGGGCACCCGCGACAGCCGCAGGGTGGGCTGCGCGATGTAGCCGCGAGGGTTGTCCTGGATGAGCCGGGCGAACTCCTTTCGCTCGGCCTCGGTGGCGTGGGGGCCCACTAGCATCCCATAGCCTCCGGCGCCGTTGGCCGCCTTCACCACCAGCTCGTCGAGGTGGGCGAGCGTGTAGGCGCGGTCTTCCTCCCTCCGGCACAAGTAGGTCGGGACGATCGGCAAGATGGGGTCCTGCTTCAGGTAGTACCGTATGATCTCCGGGGTGTAGGCGTAGATCACCTTGTCGTCTGCGACCCCGGTGCCGGGGGCGTTGGCGAGCGCGACCCGCCCGGCCCGGTACACATCCATCAGGCCCGGTACCCCGAGCATCGAGTCCTCCCGAAACGTGCTCGGGTCCAAAAAGGTGTCGTCGATCCTCCGATAGATGACATCGACCCGCTCGAGCCCGCGGGTCGTCCGGACCTTCACCCAGTTGTCTTCGACGACGAGGTCCCGGCCCTCGACCAGCTCGATCCCCATCTGCTGGGCGAGAAAGGAGTGCTCGAAGTAGGCGGAGTTGTGGATGCCGGGGGTGAGCAGCACCACCGTCGGGTCGGCCCCGTTCGGGGTCATCGCCTGCAGGCTCTCGAGCAGGCGGGCGGTGTAGGTGCTCACCGGCCGGACACCGGCCGACTCGAAGACTTGGGGGAAGGTCCTCTTCATGATGGCCCGGTTCTCGAGCATGTAGGACACGCCGGACGGGCAACGGAGATTGTCTTCGAGCACGTACCACTGGCCATGGTCGTCCCGGACCAGGTCGGTGCCGATGACGTGCAGCCATACCCCCCGTGGCGGGCAGAGGCCCCGGCAGGCCTCGAGGTAGCCGGGGCTCGACTCGATGAGGTCCCTGGGCACGACCCCGTCGTCGAGAATGCGCTGGTCCCGGTACAGGTCGTCCACGAACAGGTTCAGGGCTTCGGTCCGCTGCTCGAGCCCGGCTTCGATCCGGTCCCATTCGGTGGCGGAGACCACCCGGGGCACGATGTCGAACGGGAAGATCTTCTCCGTGCCCTGCTCGTGGCCGTAGACGTTGAAGGTGATGCCGAGGTTGAGCATCGCGGACTCGGCGAGCGCCTGCCGGCGCATCAGCTCCTGGGGGGTCAGCTCGGCGAGCTTGCCGGCGAGCGCTTCGCAGCCCGGGCGGGGGGTGCCGTCCCGGTGGAACATCTCATCGTAGAAACCCTCGGTGTCGTACCCGCTCACCCCCGCATGTTGGATCCTCCTGCACCGCGGCGAAAGCCGCCGATCTTCGGCTTTGGTGTCGAGCCCCTGAGGGCCGACCGCGCCCCCTTCGGCCTCAGGGGCTTGTGGGCACGCGCAGTTTTCAGCCCTGGGCCGCTTGCTCGCGGTACCAGCGCATGAACGTCTGTGGGTCCACGAAGGCCTGGCCGTCGCCGGTCGCGCGGGTGGTGCCGGGCGGGAACTCGCCCGCGATGGAGGCGGGGATGCGGATCTTCACGTCGAGGTGGCCGCCCTGGCTCCAGTTGTCGTCGAAAGCGAGCCGGCCGAGCTGCTGCCCGGCCTCGATCCGGTCGCCGTTTTGGACCTGGAGAGTGCTGTTGATCTGCACGTGGCCGTAGTCCACGTCGAAGGTCAGGCCGTCGCGGCCGGGGAGGTCGTGCCGGATCCGGATCGCGTTGCTCGGCGAGCCGCTGCCCGGGTCCCAGGTGCCGCCGCCCCACGCGCTCGTGGTGACGACGGTGCCCTCGCCGAACGCGGACTGCACGGGCGCGTTGCTGCCCAGCCCCACCCTCGAGTCGAAGTCCACCCCGTTGTGAATCCGGCCCCCCGAGCGCCCGGCGTCGAAGCTCTGGCCGGGGGTCGGCCGGTAGGCGAGCAGGTCGTCGAAGCTGTGGGTCGTGGACATGGAGGCCACACCGAAGTTCCGGTCGGTCAGGGTCTCGTCGGCGGCGACAGTGGCGCGGAGCCGCTCGGCCGCCTCGGGGCTGATCGCTCCCGACTCGGCCAAAAACTCGACGCTCTCGGCGTAGCGGCTGCGCTGGGAGCCGCCGGTGCCGAGCGCGGAGGCGATGTCGCCGAAGCCGCGGCCCTGCTCGGCCATCCCGGCGAGGCTTCCCTCCTCGTTCTTGTCGAGCAGGAGCCCCAGGGCGGTGCTGACGTCGTTTCGCTGGCCGACGGTCAGGCGCCCGAGCGAACTCGTCTCCGGGAGGTTGAACAGCCCGGTGGTCCCGTTTCGGAGCTGGTGGCGGGCGCCGGTCAGCGCGCTGAACCCGTTGTCCGGCAGCGCGGCCGCGGTCAGCGCCACCAGAGCCCGCTCGGCGTCTTCTCCTTCGAGGCCGCTGTCTCGCACTGCGTCGATGACGCGGTTCAGGTTGCCGAGCTGGCCTGCGTTCAGGCCGGGGGCGCTGTCCACGTTCCGGAGGGTGGACGGGTCGGGGGACGGGCTGGGGTTCGGCTCGACGCCCACCTCGGGGGTCGGTTCAGGCCACGCGATGTCCCCGGAGTTGGCCGGTGGCTCCGAAAGATGGCGCTCGACCCCGGCGCAGAAGCAGTCGGCCGGTGCCGGGGCCACCGGGAGGGTCCGAGGGTTGTCGGACGGTGCGTCCGGCGGCGGGTCGAGCCGGGTGAGGGGGAGGGTACGGGCGACATTGCCCCCGATGCTGGTCACGGCCGGGAAGGAGAAGCATCTTCGGGGCCAGGATCTTTTGCGGGGCTGCAGAGGCCCAAAGCGTCGGTCGCGTCCGACACTTCGTCGGTTGGGTCCGACGCCGGGGTCTCGTCGAAGAGCACGATCGGGACCGCGCCGGCGGCGGCGACCAGGCGGGCGGCGGCCAGCGCTCGGTCGGCCCGGCCCGGCCCCGGTCCGATCACCGGGTCGAGCAGCTCCGCGTCGAGCCGGAGCACCCGCCGGCCGTCGGCGCCGAGCTCGGCGGCAAGCCGGGCTGCCTCCTGCCTGGCGGCGTCGTCGGAGCCGAGCCAGCGAATGTTGCCCTCTGGGGGAGCGGAGCCGACGCGGGGGCCTCTCTCGATGATCACCCCGGCGGCGGCGGTGGCCCGGGTGTCACGGTCCAGGAGGATGCATCCTCCGAGGTCCCGAACCCGCCGGTAGGGGTCGAACACGATCGGGGCTTCGAGGCCGAGGCGGACCCGGGCGATGTCATTTTGGGCCACGAGCTCGGCGCCGACCCGGTGGCCGGTCTCGACATCGAGCCGATAGATCTGGTCGGTGACCCGAGCGGGCACGAATCGATGTCCGATTCTCAGCTCGTAACGGCGGCTGGGGTCGAGCGGTGCCTCGTCCATCCACACCAGCATCGCATCGAGCTCCGTTCCCACCGACGGCCGGTTGTCGGGGCGGGCGAGAACGTCCCCTCGGGCCACGTCGAGCTCGCGGTCGAGCAGGAGCCGCACCGCGTGCCCGGCGTGAACTTCGTCGGCCGGACCGGACGGAAGGCAGATCGCGGCCACCGAGGCCCGCTCGCCCGACGGCAGCACGGCGACGGTCTCCCCCCGGCGCAGGACCCCGCTCGCCACCGTCCCCGCGATCCAGCGCTCTGCCCCCTGCAAGACGAGCTGCACCGGCAGCCGAAAATCGACCAGGTTCTTGCCGGTGGCGACGCGGCAGGTCTCGAGCCGCTCGAGCAGCGTCGGGCCTCGGTGCCAACCGAGCGCCGGGCCCGGGTGGACGACGTGGGCCCCGTCGAGCGCCGAGACGGGCACGAATTCGACGTCGGGGATCTCGAGCCGCTCGATGAGGTCCTCGAAGTCGGTTCGGACCCGGTCGAAGTGGGCCTCGGAAAAACCCACTTGGTCCATCTTGTTCACGGCCACGACGACGTGGCCAATCCCCATCAGCGACGCGATGAACGCGTGGCGGCGGGTTTGGGGGCCGACCCCGCGGCTCGCGTCCACGACGAGCAGGAGCAGCTCCGCCCCGGCGGCGCCGGTGGCCATGTTTCGGGTGTAGCGGGCGTGGCCCGGGGCGTCGGCGAGCACGAAGAACCGGCGGTCGGTGCTGACGTAGCGGTAGGCGACGTCGATGGTGATGCCCTGGGCCCGCTCGTCCTCGAGCCCGTCGAGCAGCAGCGACGGGTCGAGCTCCGTCCCCCGCCGGTGGCTCTCCCGCCGGGCCCATTCGAGCTGATCTTCGGGGACTTGCCCGGCGTCCAGCATCAAGCGGCCGAGCAGGGTGCTCTTGCCGTCGTCCACGCTGCCGGCAGCCAGCACCCGAAGCAGGTCCTTCATACTAAAAGTATCCCTCGCGCTTCTTCTTTTCCATCGACGCCCCCGGGTCGCGGTCGATGGCCCGGCCCTGGCGCTCGCTGAAGGGCGCGTTCTCGATCTCCTCGATGACTTCGGGGAGCGTCGCCGCCTCCGATCGGACGGCGCCGGTCAGCGGGTAGCACCCGAGGGTGCGAAACCGAACCCGCTCGAGCCGAGGCGGATGCTCGAGCGGACAGCGGTCGTCGTCCACCACGATGAGCATGCCATCCCGTTCGATGACCGGGCGAAGGTCGGCGAAGTACAGCGGGACCACCGGGATGTCTTCGCGCTCGACGTAGCGCCACACGTCGATCTCCGTCCAGTTGGACAGGGGAAAGATCCGCATCGTCTCGTTCTTTCCGAGCCGAGGGTTGTACAGCCGCCAAGGCTCCGGCCGCTGGGCCCTCGGATCCCACCGGTGGCCTTCGGACCGGACCGAGAAGACCCGCTCTTTGGCCCGGGACCGCTCCTCGTCCCGCCGCGCCCCCCCGATCGCCGCGTCGAAGCGGTGCTGATCGAGCGCCTGCCGCAGCGCCTCCGTCTTCATGATGCGGGTGTGGGCCTCGCTCCCGCTCGAAAACGGGTTCACTCCGCGGCGGACCCCGTCTTCGTTGACGTGGACGATGAGCCGGTGCCGGGCGGCGAGCTCGTCCCGCATGGCGTACATCGCCCGAAACTTCCACTTCGTGTCCACGTGGAGCAGCGGGAAGGGCAGGGGGGCGGGCGAAAACGCCTTCTCGGCGAGCCGCAGCAGCACCGCCGAGTCCTTGCCGATCGACGTGAGCAGCACCGGGCGCTCGAACTCGGCGCCCACCTCACGAAGGATGTGGATCCCCTCCGCCTCGAGCGCGTCGAGGTGGCCTCGCCGACGGCTCATTTTTCGTCCGTGAAATGGATGGCCAAGCCCCGCTCGATGTTCTCCACCGCGTGCCAGGCCTCGGGCAGCTCGGGGGCTGCCCAGTGGTACAGCCAGCGGGCGTCGACCGGAGCGAGGTTCGCGCAGCCGTGGCTGCGCACGTCACCGAAGTCGTCGTGCCAAAACGCTCCGTGCACCGCGTAGGAACCGTAATAGTACATGGTGTAAGGGATGTCTTCGATGTGGTAGAGACCGTCGTTCGGATCGATGGCCCGCATCGTCTTGGTCAGGTATTTTCGCTGCACCCGGTAGAGCCCGGTCGGGGTGGAGTGGCCCGGCTTTCCGCTCGCCACCAAGGTCGCGAACACCGGCCGCTCGCCTTCATACGCGACCAGCGTCTGCTCGGCGAGATCGATGTGGACCCACTTGTCGCTCGGACCGACGCCCCCCGGGCGGCTCTTGGCCCGGGCGAAGCGAAGCGCCTCCGCGGGGACGAGCACCCCTTCCGGGCCTTCGACGTGCGCCGCTCCTCCGACGTTCATCTCGGCCCCGGGCGCGAAGCGGGCGTACTTTTCGGCGACGCCGCACGGTCGCTCGCCGTCGTCGCAGAGGATCTTCGTCTCCGTTCGCACGAACGCGAGCGGCAAGGTCATGCCCCGGCCGAGCCTCGCTCCCCGCAGCTTCGGACCCTCCCTAGGCTTCAGCGCGTCGGCCTCGACGTACTCTCCGTGAACGGTTCGATAGAAGCGCACCCCCCCGATGTCCTCCTCGGCGTCGAGGCTCAAGAAGAAGTCCCCGATCATGCGCTCCACCATGAGCCCGGTGGGGTCGTCGGCCGGGCCTCCCACCGACGCGAGCGCCTCGTACGCGTCGAGCGTCGGCCGCCGGGACAATCGGGGCACGCCCGCCTTCACCACCCGCGCGTACCGAAACGGCATCGGCGCGTCGGTCGCTGGGTACGGCTGGGGCGGATCGAGCGGCGGGGCCTGCTCGACCAGCTCGTAGCCGCTCGTGGAGCAGAGAAAGCCGCCCCCGTCGATCTCGTACCAGTGCCCCTTGGCGCCGAGGTCGTAGCAGCCGAGCTCCGGTTCGACCTTCCGGACCGAGAGCGCGACCCCCCGGCGAACCCGTCCGATCGTGCGGCGGGGCTTCTCGAGCCGGTCGAAGATCGGGACGAAGTAGCCGGTGGGCAGGGCGAGCCGGTCGTAGCCCGCCGACGGCTGCGTGGACCAGGATGGCGCCTTGGCCGGGCGAACCGGCCGCCAGTCGTCGAGGCTCGGGGCCTTCAGCCGGATCGCTCGCTGCTCGGCGCCGTCGTCTCCGGAGCCGGTGCCGGCCTCTGCGCCGGCGTACCAGAGCAGGCCGGCGCCGAGGCCAGCGGCGCACAGAGCGACAGGGACCATTCGCAGCATGGAAGGCATGCCTCGCGAGAGTCCCCGGCCGGACCGGGGTCGTCAATCTTTGCCTGCGAATGATTCGCGAACGAACCACTGGGGCGCACGGCCTTTGACCCGCTTCGAATTGTGTACGAAGCGTGCACATCATGACGGGCTGCAATCGGGGCGCGCAAGGAGCCGACCGGAGGCCGGGCACGCGCGGCGCGGGCTGGAGCAGCGGGCTCGACCGAGTGATCGCGGCCGAGCCCTTGTTCGCGGCGGCGGCCACCGAGGCGGGGCTCGCGGCCGGAGGCAGGCGACCGCGCGCGGTGTACCTCGGGGTGGGGCTGTGCACCCGGCACCGGCTCTCGGCCGGGCTCCCGCTGGACGTGCTCGGCCTGTTGCTGCCGGCGGAGCGGCTGCGGGCCGCCGTGGGGGCCGAGCAGCTCGTCGTGCTGATCGCCGACGCCCACGCCCGCGCCAACGGGTTCGTCGCCGAGCAGGTCGAGGCGCGGGCTCGCTCGGCGGCGTTGTGCCTTCGGCGGGTGCGGGCCGCGCTCGGCCTCGAGCGGCTCGTGCTGGTCACCGCGTCGCGCCTCGCCGCCGAGCCGGGGTACGTGGCCGCGCTCAACCGAATTCGAAGCGCCGCCCCGAACGAGGACCCCTACGTGGCCAGGCAGACCGCCGACGTCGCCTTTCTCGACGAGGCGCTCGGCGGGCTGCTCAAGGTCGGGTGGACGGTGGACCCGGACGGCACCGGCGGCGGCTACCGGGATGAGGTGGCCTTCGACCAAAAAGTGGGGCCCTACAGCGGGCGTTCGCCCCGGTTTGCGTACGTTCGCCCCGGACGGGCGTTCGACGACCGCCGCCCGAAGGTCTCGCCGTACGTGGGCGTGGACCGGAGCCGGCGGGTCTACCTCGACGCCTGCGAGACGGTTCGAGCGAAGCTGGCGCGGGCGCCGCAGCTGGCTTCGAAGCGAAACGTCGCCGCCGTCCGCGAGCACCTCGGCCGGGTCGCGGATGCGGCGGGGGTGGCGCCGGGGCCGCTCGAGCGCCGGCTCGAGCTGCTCCTGTCCTTCTTCCATCCCGGCCGCCGCGCTGCGAAGACGGTGGCCGCCGTCGCTGGAGGCTCGAGGTGACATCGGGCCCGCCCCCGGTCGTGTCGCGCCTCGGGACAGCGGTCACGAACGTGGTCGGATCCGCGGTGGGAGCGGCGGCCTTCGGAGGAAGGGTCTCCCGGACGTTGGGGGCTGCGTTCGGGGGTGGGATCGGACGAACGCTCGAAGGGGCGATCGAGCGGGCGCACGCCGCGACCGGGGACGCGCTTCGCACCACCCGCTTCTTGCGCGGGCGAGAGGCGTTCGTGCCCAGGGACGACGACGTGTTCGTGGTGACCTACCCCCGCAGCGGCACCACCTGGGTGCAATTCATCTTGTATCTGCTCCGCTCCGACCGCGGGCTCGACTTCGACCACATCTCCCAGATCTCTCCGTGGTGGGAACGAAGCCTCGCCCTCGGCACCCGCCGGGCCGAAGACTTCGAGAATCTCCCGAGCCCCCGGGTGTTCAAGAGCCACCTGCCCCGGCGGTGGCTTCCCACCCGCGGCCGCTTCATTCACGTCGAGCGGGACGGGCTCGACGTCGCCGTGAGCTACCACCAGCTGTACCGCTCCCACCTCGGCTTCGACGGAGACTTCGAGGCGTTCTTCGAGCGATACCTGCGCGGCGACGTGCAGTACGGGTCTTGGCGAAAGCACGTCGAGGGTTGGCGGCAGTTCCAAGGTGACCCACGAATCTTGTACCTATCCTATGGAGACCTCCGAGAAGATCTATCCACCTCGGTCCGCCGAATCGGCGCCTTCTTGGGCTGGCCCGTCCAAAACGAAGCCGAGCTCGTCCAGATGGCGAGCTTTTCGTTCATGAAGGAGCACGAGGCTCGGTTCGACCCCATCACCGAGACCTTGCTCGACGCCGGACTCGAGCGGGGGCGCTTTCTGCGCCGGGGCGAATCCGGCGCCGGCCGGGCCATCGTGAGCGACGCGATGCGGGCCCGCTTCGCCGCCAAGAAAGCCCCACCCCGGCCCGACCTCGAGCTCCGCCTCCCCGCCTTCCTCCACTGACGGGACCCAGACACCCGAGGGCTATGCCTTCCCGAGACCTCGGAAGCATTTGCACCGGTTGAGTCCTCGCCGTAGGCTCGCCGCAACCCTGCTCGAAGAGGCGAGGCGCGGCTGACAGAGCCGGCCCCGACTGCTAATCAAAAGCGCTATGCCGATGCGGATGCAGGAAGCTATCGATGCCGCCAAGGAAAAATTCAATGATTTCCTTCGCTTGACTCGGAGCGAGGGGTCCTACCGAGAGGTCGTGGTCCGCGGAATGAGCAAAAGACCCGGCGGCGGCTACACCTTCGTCTTCACCTACTCCGAGCCGAAGCCGATTCCGCATGCGACAGCGCAGCAGATAGCCATCAAGCGAGCCCTTGGCTCCATCATCGACAACTCAGGCATGGAGTGGGTTTCCCGAAGAGCCAAAGTGGATATTTCCGCTAGAGGCGAACTTCTGGGAGTGGACGAGCCCGAGCAACACGGTGAGTAGAAACCTTGTGCTTGACGCCAATATGCTTGTCCTACTTTCAGTAGGCGCAGTGACGCCGGAACGCATCG
>DAIQNR010000154.1:8716-10723 GCA_036788295.1 Myxococcota bacterium | reverse complement strand
CCGTCGCGGCGTCGCGCCAGGCGTCGAGAAGGGCCTTTTGGGCCCATGCGTCCAGGGCCTCCCTGCTCATCGGCGCGGCGCTCGCGGCGGCGAGCTCTCGCGTGATGCGGTCCTTGGCGTGGTCGAGCGCGAGGCGGGCGGCTTCGCCCCCCCGCCGCCCGAGCAGGGCCCCGGGCACGCTGCCCTTCGCCAGCTTGCTCGCTCCGCGAACGGCAGCGCCGAGCTCGATGACGTCGAAGGCGAGAATCGCGGCGTTGAGCGCGGTCTCGGCGGCCCGGTGGGCGTCGATCCCGGAGGTCCAGGCCTCGGCGACCCGGTGGCGCCCCTCGATGCCCTTCTTGGCGAGGAGCAGCCCGAGACCAAGCAGGTAACCCACCCCTGCGCCGGCGGCGACGCTGACCGGGCCCCCGAACCATCCGACGGAAGCCCCGAGCGCAGCAAAACCCCCCTGAAACGCGACGGTCTCCCCGAGCGAGGCGCTACAGAGCTCGGCGATGAGCGTCTCGGCCGCGGCCGTCCACCCCTTCTGCTGATACGTCGCGGTGAAAACATCGAGCTGGCGCTGCAGCCGGGGGTCGTCGTGCCTCCGGAGCCGACCGAGCATCGCCCGAGCCTCGTTGCCTCGGCCAGCGAGGGCGGCTCCGGTCATCACCATCAGATCGAGGTCCCGGGTGTCGATGCCGAGCGAGCGCGCCCGATCCCGAAGCTCGCGAAGAGATGAGAGCGCTTGGTCTCGGGCACCGGCGCGGGACCCGAACTGGAGCTCGGCGAGCGCCGCCTCCCCGGCGGACAGAAGACTCGCTCTCCGCTCCTCTTCGCGTGCGGGCTCTTCGAGCGAATCGGCGAGCGCGAGCCGCTCCTCGAAGGCTTCGCGGGCCCTTTCGAACGCACCGGCGACGAGGTGGAGCTCGCCCCGGGCCGAGCAGGCAGCGAGCCGAAGCTCGGGCGCTCGGCTCTCTTCGAAAGTCCCGCTCGCGGCGATGAGCAGGCTGGGGCGACCCATCGCCTTCGCGCCGGTGGCTTCGGCGGACCAGGCCCGGACGATGGCGGCCCGCGCCGCTGGCTCCATGGCGTCGAGCGCCGCGGCGGCCGCCTTGGCACGTTCGGGCGGGAGGCGACCGAGGCCATCGAGCGCGAGAGCCCCGGGAGCGAGACCGAGGAGCCTCTCGAGGCCCCGCTGGGCCGTGGCCTCGGCGGCGGCGGGCCCGCCGCTCTCGCCGGAGAGCTCCACCTCGGCGGCGAGCCGATGGACGCGCGCCGACGCGACCTGCTCGGGGGTTTGGGCGAGGGCTTCGATGGCGCCGAGGTGGGTTTCAACGAGCTGCTCGCGCGCCGAGGCCGATAGTTCCGAACGCCCCAGTGCATCTTTCGGAGGGGCGAGGGCGAGGAAGACGACGGCCGTCCGAAGGGCACGCTCGGCCGCCTCGGTCCCGCCAGCGCCGCGGGCCCGCAATCGTTCGAAGGTGGCCAGGGCTTGCTCGGCTCGAAGCAGGCTCTCCCGCAGCTCCGCCGTTGTCGCAGGCGGCAGGTGGCGCTGAAAAGCCTCCAGTTGGGCCCGGGCCAGATGGAGCAGCGCTGCGTCGATGGCAGCGGCCACGACTGAGGAGGGCGCGCCCGCGAGCCGAAGCGCCGTCGATGCCTCTACATCTCTCGCTGGGCTCCCGAAACACGGCAGCGACCGGTCGTCACCGGCCTCTGCGGAGAATGCAGCGGCCAGCCCCGGTCCCCGGCAGCGCACGACCTCATCCACCTCACGGGCTGGGAGTCGAGCGCGCTCTCGCTCGAGAGGCGGCTCCGGGGGCGGCAGGGGCGGCGGCGGAGCGCCGACGCGACGCACGGGTTCCATCGGTGGCGGCGCTTTCAAGATGCGGGCCAAGCCGGTCTGCACAGTCTCCCTCGAGTCCGCTCATCCACTTCGGTTCAGCGGTTCGGTTCAGCGGTTCAGTTGACCCGTTCGGTTCAGCGGTTCGGTTCAGCGGTTCAGTTCAGCGGTTCGGTTCAGCGGTT
>DAIQNR010000154.1:0-8616 GCA_036788295.1 Myxococcota bacterium | reverse complement strand
TTCAGCGGTTCGGTTCAGCGGTTCGGTTCAGCGGTTCGGTTCAGCGGTTCGGTTCAGCGGTTCGGTTCCGCGGTTCGGTCCGGCCACTGGCCGTCGGGCTGGCGAGCGGGCCGGCATCGCCGTGGTCCTTGGAGAGCCGGATGGACTCGCGGTGTTCGTGGGCGGCGAGCCGGTTGTGCCACGTTGTGAGGAACGGGCGGAGTCCCTCGTTGAGGAGCCGGACGGCGAGCGGGCCCACGAAATCCGGACCGTCCACCGCGTCGGGCCCCACGGCGAGGAGCGTCTCCCTCACCGAGCCGAACAGGGTGTAGAGCGACCTGAGCGCTTCCTGCGCGGACCCCTCGGGGTCGAGCTTCTGGGTGGCGATTCGCGTGGCGAGCTGGACGTACAGCGCCCAAGCGGCCGCTGCCGCGATGATGCCCTTCGTCAGGACGTCGGAATAGTTGGACAGCGAACCCCCGAACTCGAGCTTGGCGCCCGCCTCGAGGAGGCGCTGGCTCAACCGGAACAAAACATCGTGGACGTGGCGCATGCCGAGCCCCGCCTGGGCCACGTCCGCGTTTCGTCCGCCGCCCGACAGCGCGACGCGCAGGTCCCTGAGGTCGACCGGCTCCCCGTCGTCGAGCCGCTCCTGGGGCACGAGCCGGATTTTGCCGCCGAGCCGTCTCGCGGCGTCACGTGGCGTTCGTCCTGTTCGGCGCGCCGGAGGCCGCGGCCCGGATAGGCGATCGTCCAAGACGCCGCTTCGGTTCCCCCGGGCGGGGACAACTGGTCGAGCACGCCGGCCAAGGTCCAATGGTCGGCGATCACGGCGGTTCCTTCGTTCGCCGACGTCCCGGGCAGAGCCTGCCGGGCATCGAACAGCCAGGTGAGGTGGCTCGCCCCGGGGCACAGGGCCACCGAGTACAAGAGCACCCTTTCGTGGCTCGCATTCGCGGCGACCGAACCCATCATCGTCCGCACCGCCCGCCGCCACCCGTCTTCGAGGAGCATCTCGGCCGACACCAGCACGACGATCGCGTTCAGACTGGCGTCATCCCAATTCATATCGGGCGTCAGCTTGTCGCCGTCGAGCGCGCACCGGTACCAGACCGGAATGCCCGCCTCGGTCGAGTCGCCGTCGTCCTCCGCGAGCCGAAACCAGTCGTGGATCACGTCCGCGTGGCGCTGCGAGGCCTCGGAGCCGGGGTGGAACACGACGTAGATCGAGAGGGGCGTCCGGAGGACCATCGGCCTGATGCCTACCCGATGCTGGCCGCCTCGACCTCGCCGCTCAGGTGCCGCTGCCGTGGTCCCCGCCGTCGTCGGCCCGTGGTCTGTCGGTCCGGTGCGAATCGCTCCGTTTCGGCGCTTCGGCAGCACGGACGTGCTCGGTGCCACGACGCGGTGTGAACCGGGTCTGGACCGCTCGCAGCAGCTCGGCCCGCGCGATGGGTTTCGGCAGGACGAGATCGCGGTGGGCATCGATGAACGCGCTCATCTGCGGGGTGAAGGCGCCGCCGGTCATGAGCAAGGTGCGGCCGAGGAGCTCGGGATGCCGCGTCTCGATCTCCCGGTAGACGTCGACGCCGCTCGTCTCGGGCATCGCGAGGTCGCACAGGATCCCGTCGAAGCGCTCGCCGCTGGCCAAGACCTCGAGCGCGCGCAGGCCGGAGTCCATCACGACGACGTCGTGGTCGCGGAGCACGCGGGCGAGCGCGCGCCGGACGTGTGGCTCGTCGTCCACGAGCAGGATGCGCAGCCCGAGCACGCCAGCGGCGATGGGCTCATGGCGGCGCTCGATTCCGCCGAGCGGCCTCGTAGGCACGCAGACCCGGGCGATCGTCCCGCCACCCGGCCTCGGGAGCAGCTCGATCGTGCCCCCGACCTCGTGGACGATGCGCTGGCAGACGAACAGGCCGAGGCCCGAGTTCGCCCCGACCGCCTTGGTGGTGAAAAACGGCTCGAAGATCCGTAGCCGCTGCTCCTCGTCGATGCCGCAGCCGGTGTCCTCGACCTCGATGACGGCGCCCCGTTCGGCCAAGCGACAGCCGACGCGCACGTGATGAACGGCGGCCTGGCCGAGGGGGATGGCTTGGGCCGCGTTGATGATCAGGTTCAGGAAGACCTGCCCGAGTCGCTCGTCGACCCCTCGTCCCTCTGCGTCCGGAGCAACATCGTCGATAAGGCGGGCGCGATGCCGCAGCTCGGGGGCCGCGAGCCGCATCGAGGACCGCAGGAGCGCGGGGAGGGCGACGAGCGCCGCCGAGTCGTCGGTGGGCGGCCGAGCGAAGCTGGCGAGCTCCGAGATGATCCTCGCCATCCGCCGAGCTCCGACGAGGCATTCCTCGAGCAGCACCCGCGGCTCGAAGTCTTCGCCCCCGCCCGGAGCGTCGTCCGCGAGGCTCTCGATCACGAGCTCGAGGTTGCTCATGACGTAGCCGAGGGGGTTGTTCAGCTCGTGCGCGACGCCCGCGGCGAGCGTCCCGACCGACGCGATCCGCTCTTGGAGCTGCAGCTCCGCCGTCCGCTCGCGAACGCGCCGCTCGAGGCTCGCGTGACTCTCGCGAAGCTGCGCCTCGATCTCCTTCGCGTGGTGGACGTCCTCCTCGTGGAGCAGGACCGCAGGCATCCCGCTCACCGGGTCGACCGTGGGCAGGATCTCGAGCTGGTGCCAACGGACGCCCGCGCGCGTCCGAGCCGGGACGGCTCCGCTCCACGGCCGAGAAGCTTCGACGCTGGCCCGAATTTCGCGCGCCAGCTCGGGCTCCGCGAATCGCTCGGTGATCTGCGCGAGCGTCCCGGCCGTTCCGAAGGCTTTCAGCGCCTGCGGGCTCTGATAGAGCGGCTCGCCATCCGCCGAGCTCCATAGAGTCATCATGGCCCTCGAGTGACGGAGGGCCTCGACCGCCCGCAGCGCGCCCGGGTCATGTTCGCCGGGGATGACGACCGCGAGCATCCCGACCCGCCCGTCCGAAAGCGGCGCCCCCGAGCAGTGCATGCGAGCGACGTGCGGGACCCCCCGCGGGTAGAGCGTCCACAGCTCCTCTACGACCTCGCCGCGCGCGATGGCGTCGAGGCAGGCCCGAAGCCGGGCCCGGGTGGCGTCCGACATGTCGGTCGAAAAGTCCCGAGCCGTGAGGGCGGCGAGATCGGGGGACGCCCAGAACTCGAGCCCCTGCTGGTTCGCCCACAACATGCGCGCATGCTCGATGTCGAAGACCCAAGCTGGGGAGCTCGGGCCCACGGCGGCCGCCGCCGCACTCCACGCTATGTCGGCTCCCTCATGCACGCCCCCATCTGCCTCCGGGAGGCAAGGCTAGCATGCCCCCGCGACGTTGCCCTCAGGGTTCGGCGGTCGGGCCACTCGGACGCTTTAGCCTCTGATCGTCCCATTTGCGCTTCGGGTGCTTCGACGGAGAGGCGCTCTTGCCCGGCGAGCGCTTCTTTCGAGAACAGCGACCCCGAAGATGGCTTCGTCGCGCTCACTGGGGCGTGAGGGAGACGTTCTGGGTGACCGTCTGCCCCGTCCGCAGGTCGAGCAGGATTTCGAACGGCGCGTAGCCGGAGCGGAGGGCGCGAAGGTACACGAAGCCAGCGGGAACATTCTGGAGTCGAAAGGCGCCGGCGGCATCGCTGACCGCGGAGACGATGCCGGAGGCGCTGACCGCGACCCCTTCGAGCCCAAGGCCGCCGGTGGCGTCGGTGACCACGCCCTCGATGGTGCCGACGTTCGTGAATCCGTAGACGTCGATGAAGAGCTTCACGAAGTCGATCGCGAACCCATCACCGGCGCCCGTGGTGGGATCGTCGATCTCGATCTCGAGCCGGCCATCATCGAGCAGGGACAGCTGCTCCGATGGCATGGGGAGGGTGATGAGCTTGCCGACGGGCCCGGTCTGCACGAGCGTCGCGAGCACGTCTTCGATGAACGGCGCCCGCTGCCCGTCGAGCCGCACCTGGTAGCTCGCACCCCACACCGGGGCCTGGAAGTCATCGACGAACATCTGGAGCACGGCAGAGGAGGGCCGGCTCCCGCGGAGGTCGAAGTTCAAGGTCACCGGCTCGGGGAGGTTTTCGGGGCGCGACGTCGAGGTGGTGTACCCGTCCTGGCCCGCGGGCGGGGAGCCCGAGTAGCTCGAAACGACCATGATCCGGTCCGTTCCGGCGGGATCCCCGGGGTCTGGCGTCCACGGAAAACGGTGCGGGGGCGTGCTCTGACCGAGAAATGGATCGAAGCCCGCCGGCCAGCCGAAGCCCAGGTTGTCGATGTCACCGACGCGGACCACGATCCGAGCCTCCCGGGTGTCGTAGGCGATGTACTCAGGCGCGCCCCAGTCTCCGTTCGTGTCGGCAGGGAGCTGCTCGAGCGCGACGCCCACCCCTTCGAGCGCGACGTCGAACGTCGGGGCGTTCGGGTCGTCGCTCCTGATCCGAAGCGTTGCGCTGCGCGTGCTCGATGCGGTGGGGCGAAAGGTCACGGACAGCGCGCTCGAGCTGGTCGGCGCGAGCTCGAGCGGGGAGGCGCCCCCGAGGGTGAACTCCGGAGCGTTGGCACCGGTCACCGTCGGCGCTTCGATGAAGAGCGGGCCGGCCCCGGCGTTGACGAGCCGCAGCTCGAAGGTCGCGCCTGCCGATTCGGTCAGGATGCGCCCGAAGCGCACCTCGCCTCCGCGAACCAAGAGGTTGTTGCCCTGACGGACCTCGAGGCGCCCGAGGCTTTCGCCGGCGTCGCCGTCTGGAGCGCCAGAGTCCGGAGCGCCAGAGTCCGGAGCGCCAGAGTCCGGGGCGCCGGCATCGACCTGCCCCTCGTCGGGGGCCTGAGCGTCGAAGTCCGAAATCCCTACATCCGGCGCGCTCCGATCCGCCGAATCATCGTCGCAGCCGGCGAACACGGCGGCGATCCCAAGGAGGAAAAAGACGCGATGCACCGGCATGAGCGAACGCTAGCCCCAAACCGGAGGCCGGAGAAGGGACGCCCCCAGGCAGCGGTCCTACGTTCAGTTCTTTTGCGTGCACGGTGAAAAGCCCTACCGATAGACCCCAGGAGCCGGTACACGGGGCCATGGGTTCGTGCGCCGCCCGCGGTCTTTCCCCCCTCGTCTCTCGTTCGTGGTCTCGGACCCCTTGGGCGCTTGGATGGCTGCTCCTGGCCGGCTGCGATGCCGTCACGCCCAGCGACCTCGGCTCGCCCGCGTCGGCGTACCCCGCCCCGTCATCGGGCCCGTCCATCGGCCGGCCGGTGAGCGAGTGTCCGCCGGAGGGCTGGTGCTGGGTGCGGGGCCGGCCGATTCAGGTCGGCGGCGACCGGGCCCGGGGGACGGCCTACGCCATCAGGTCCGAAGGCACATTCCTGTGGTGGTCCGACGAGGACGGCTGGCAGGCGCGGCCGGTTCCCACCGATCGAACCTTGACGTCGGCGTGGGTCCGGGGCGCAGACGACGCGTGGGTCATCGACGACGCCGGCCACGCTTGGCGGCTCGACGGCGCGACGTGGACGGAGACGAGCGCCGAAGCGCCGCTGACCCGCCTGCTCGCCGGGACCCATGGCGAGGCGCACGCCGTGGGGGCGGGCGAGCCGGTCGGACACGGAGTTCGAGGCCCGGCGGGTATCTACCGCTTCACCGGCCAGCGCTGGGTCGAGGTGGTCAGGCTCTGGGAGTCCTGCGCTCCCTTCGACAGCTACGTCATGCACGACGGCGCCCCCTGGGCCGCGGCGTACGTCTGCCACGCCCAGAGGGGGGCCATGTCCGTCGAGGTTCGCCGCCACGACGGGTCACAATGGCAACGGGTGGGCGATCTGCTCGACGCCTCGGGCGTGATGCCAGAGCTCGAGGTGCTCCACGGTCGGGTGCGGGTCGGAACCATGGAGTGGGACGGCGCCACTTGGCAGCGAGTGGAGTCCGAGCGCTACCCCCAAAACCTCGAGGGAGAACTTCACGCGCTCCATGATGGTTTCGGTTACACCGCCGTTCCGCGGGCGCTTTCCTGCCTAAACGCGTTTCGCCTCGACGAGGAGAGGGCTTGGTGCACCGGCGAGGGGCAGATCTTCCTGAAGACGGAGGCGGGCTGGGAGCCCACGCTCGAGGATCCCTATTTGGAGCCGCCGCCGCCTTCGGCGTGGGGCACGCTGCCCGCTCCGTTTTGGAACGCCGGTCCCTACGACCAGGTCGTGGGCTCGAGCGGTGCGGACCTCCATCGGCTGCGGAACTTCGATGGCCGCCTCGAGCGCTTCGACGGGAAGACCTGGACCCACGCCCTGCCTGACCACGACGTGCAATGGCTGTCGGGGTCGCCGACGGGCGGTGACCTCTGGGCCGCGACGGCGACGGGGATCCTGCGCTTCGACGGCGCCGCATGGTCCCCGGTTCCGCTGCCGGAGGGGGTCGCGCCGGGCAAGACGCTCCATCCGGTGGGGCTCAGGCGCGGGATGGCCGCGCTCGCCGTCGACGGCGGCGTATTTCTCTTCGACGGCCAGCGCTGGACGGCCATCGCGCCGACCGACGACGACGGCTTCGTCATCAGGGTCGCCGGCACCGGTCCTACGGACATCTGGGCCTTTCGCATCCCCCACCTCCGCTCAACCAACGTGGGCACCTTCGAGCACTTCGACGGCGCCTCGTGGTCGAAGGACGACGGCAGCTTCGTCTTGGACCTGGCCACAGCCCCGAACGGCGAGACCTGGCGGCTCGGTCGCACGCTCGACCGCCTCGGCGACGAGCCGCTCTCGATCCGCCAACCCAACAGGATCCCGAACCCGAGCATCCATTTCACTCCGGACGCGATCTGGCTCGTCCGCGGCCGCCAGGTCCTCCGCCACCCCCGCTGACGGCTGCCTGGGGTTTGCCGAGGTTGGACGGTCCACCGCGGCCGGTCCCGCCGATGCCGAAGCCGCCGACGCCAAAGCAACGGGACCTGCGGCCACGCCTTGCGCTGCGCGTCGTTCTGGACGACGACCGTCTTGGCCATGCCGAGACCCAGCTTCGACTCCGCCCCGTGGGCGCTCGCCGTTGTCCTCGTCGCCGGGGGCTTGGCGCACGCGCAGCCCGAGCCGCTGGAGCCAGGAGAAGACCTTCCCGTCGAAGCCCTGGCGCCGAGCCCCGAACGGGCGGAGGCGCTGACCGCCCTATACGAGGCGGTCCGGGCCAAGGAGGAGGAGGTCCAGCAGCTCCGCAAGGAGCTATCGGCGGCCACCGCCGAGGACGATGTGACCAGGCAGGGGCTGTCCGACCAGCTCGCCCAGCGCCTCCAGGACCTGCGCAACATACGGGCTAGGTTTCAGGAGACGGCCGCTGGCGTCGATGATTCGCTGTTCGAGAAGAAGAAGTCGGAACCGTTTTCGTGGGAGCAGACGCTCGGCCGGATCCTCGAGCCGATCTTCGCCGAGATCGAAGACGCGACCGCCACCTCTCGCCGGATCGCGACGCTGCGTGAGGAGCAGGCGACGTTCGGCGAGCAGCAACAGGTCTCGGAGGAGGCGCTCGCGCAGCTCGAGGCGACGCTCGGCAGCGTGGAGGACGAGGGCCTACGGGAGGCCCTCGGGGCCCTGCAGAAGCGCTGGAAGCAGCGCCGGGTCTTGGCCGCCAACCAGGCGAACGCGGCCCGTCTGCGGCTGCGAGAGTTCGAAGCGAACCAAAAGGGCATCGCCGACTATGCGCGCAAGTTCCTCGCCACGCGGGGGCTGCACCTCGTGTGGGGGCTCGGCGCCGCGCTGCTCGTGTTCCTCGTCGTGCGGCTGTCCTTCGGCTTCGTGCGGAGGCGGAAGCAGGCGCCAGGCCTCAAGACGAGGCTCGTCTCGGTGCTCGCGAGCATCCTCAGCGTGGTCGGCGCCGTGCTCTCGGCGCTCGTCGTGTTCTCCGCCGCCGGCGATCTCTTCCTCGTCGGGATCGTGCTCGTGTTCCTCATCGGCGCGGCGTGGGCGGGGATCCGCGTGCTGCCCGAGTTCGTGGAGTCGCTGCGGCTGGTCCTCAACGTCGGGATGGTCAAGGAGGGCGAGCGCCTCATGTTCGATGACATCCCGTGGCGGGTCGAGACGCTGGGGTTCACGTGCCGCCTCGCGAACGACCGCCTCGACGGAGCCAAGCTCGAACTCCCGGTGAAGCGCCTCGTGGGCCTGCATTCTCGCCCTTTCTGCCCCGACGAACCCCTGTTTCCCACCGAGCGGGGGGATTGGGTGACCCTGGACGACGGGAGCGGGGGCCAGATCGTCGCCCAGAGCCCGTCGAGCGTCGCCCTTCGAGAACGAGGGGGCGCGCTTCGGATCCACGCAACCCCCGCCTTCATCGAACTTGCCCCCAAACGGCTCTCCGAGGGTTCCTTTCGGATCAAGACCCAGTTCGGCATCGACTAC
This sequence comes from Myxococcota bacterium, assembly GCA_036788295.1. Classification (GTDB taxonomy): domain Bacteria; phylum Myxococcota; class Kuafuiibacteriia; order Kuafuiibacteriales; family Kuafuiibacteriaceae; genus JAHQVK01. Next base: position 287 of record DAIQNR010000154.1, on the reverse strand, counting down.
GCCCACCAGGCGATCGCGACCGGGCAGGTCCCGAAGTGGTTCACCGAGGCCCTCGAGCGCTCGCTCCCCGAAGTGGCAGCGGGCCACGCCATCCACGGCATCCATGTCCACTTCGCCGCCGCCGCGGCGAGCTCGCTCGACTACGAGATTCACGTGGACGTCGCCGGCAGCGCCGCGGAGTCCCACGACCGGATCCGCTTCTCGCTCCAGCGCATCCTGGTGGATGCCTGCAACGAGCACGGTCTCACCATCCCGTTTCAGCAAGTCACCGTGCACCAGGCGTGAAC
>DAIQNR010000153.1:0-10723 GCA_036788295.1 Myxococcota bacterium | reverse complement strand
GGTGTCGGTGGTGATGGTGGAGACCGGCGGCGACCCGGGCCACGCGCCCGCGAGGCGCCTGTACGAGCGGGCGGGCTTTCGCGTGCTTCGGGTCGCGCGCTACTTCAAGGCGGTCTGAACTCTTCGCTGTGGGGGGACTCCCCCCGAGGCCACCCCGTCGAAGAGGTGGAGCACGTCGAAGCCGAGACCGGCCGGAAGTTCGAGCGGGTCGGCGGCGCGCTCCAAGCAAAGGCCAGTGGTTTGGGCGAGCGCCCCGCTCCTCGAGGTGTCGCTTGTCGCATCATCGGCAGTCGCGGCTCGTTTAAGCTACGTAAGAGCTGACCGCGCTTGGGGTCTCAGGACTCCGCCGACGTGCCGATGAGGGACGCGATGCGCTCACGAAACCAGCGGTGGCCCGCGTCCTCGCGGCGCGAGGCCGAAAACAGCAGACCGAAACGGACCTCGGGGAGCTCGATCGGCGGCGCCTTGGTGGCAAGGCAGCTCGGTGGGTAGGCCGCGGCGAGGCTGCGGGGAACGGTCGTCACGAGGTCGGTCGTCGCCACGACCGCGAGCGCCGTCTGAAAGGACGGCGTGCGAAGGACGACGCGCCGCTCGTGGCCGAGGGTCGCGAGGCGGTCGTCCACGATGCCCCCAGGCAGTCCGCGGGGAGAGACCAGGATATGGCGCGCGGCGAGGAAGCGGTCGAGCGTCATCCGGCGCCCGCCGTGCGGCCCATCGCGCCGCACCACGCACACCAGTGGGTCGCGCCGCAGCGCTCGGTGCACGAGACCGGCGCGCTCTTGGAAACGCGCGCCGATCGCGAGGTCCGCGTCGCCTCGCTGCAGCGCATCCTCGAGGGAATCGCCGAGCATCGACGTCGAGACCTCGACCCCCGGGGCTTCCTCGGCGAGCGCTCGCAGCAACGTAGGCAGGACGACCAGCTCCGCGTAGTCGGCGGCGACGACGCGAAAGGTCGCGCGCAGCGTGGCGGGGTCGAAGACCTCCCGCGACGCGAAGACACGATCGAGCGCCGCGCGGGCCTCCTCGAGCGGGACGCGAAGCTCCAAGGCTCGCTCCGTGGGGACGAGCTGGCGTCCGACCCGTACGAAGAGCGGATCTTCGAAGACATCTCGGAGCCGGCGCAGCGCGTGGCTTATCGCGCTCTGCGTGAGCCCGAGCTCGCGGGACGCGCGGACGGTGCTCGAGGTGCGCAGCAGCGCATCGAGCACCCGGAGCTGGTTGAGGTCGAACGCAGACCAATGAACTTGACTCATGAATGACCTGAATCGAATGAACTCGATGATGGCACCGATGCCGCCCATTTTGGTCCCGCGGTCGCCGTCGCGACCGAGGAGGTGCTGATGAAGATTCGAACGCTGGTCCTGCCGCTGTGCTTGCTGTCGTCGCTCGGCTCGACGGGGTGTGGAGAGTCCGCGACCCCTGGGGAGGACGCGGGCGACCCGCCAGACCTCGCCGGGCGGTGGACGAGTGATTGCTTGCCGTCGCCCCAAGCCGATGGCTCTACGCAGTATTTCCGCCTCGATTTCGATCTCGACCCCGAAAGTTGGGCGCTCGACTACGTCGTGCACGGCGACGCCGCGTGCGAGCTGCCGCTCGTGAGGGTGACCATCGCCGGCCCGTACACGCTCGAGCGGCCCTCTCCGACCGTTCCTGGGGCGTGGGAGGCGCGCTTCGCGTTCGAGCGAAAGACGATTCGTCCGGAGGTGGACGGACTGCGGGACTTCCTGAACTCGCTCGAGGACTGCGGCGAGGCCGAGTTCCAGACGGGCGTCGCGCAAGATGTCTATGCCAGCGGCTGCGCGGCGTTCGGGCAGTACCCCGAGAGCGCGTGCGCGGCCGACTACGACCTCGTGCACCGTGAGGGAGATGTCTTGCGCTTCGGAGAGCGTCCGGCGGACAACGATATGTGCGCGCAAGAGAAGCGACCAGCTACGCTCAGCCCGGTCGAGAGCCGGCGGCGTTGAACCCATTGTGAGATGCGAGGTGAAGCGATGCGGCGAGTGCTGATGACGAGAAGCGGTGTGAATCCCTCCGCCGCGGTGGAGGTCGTGGAGGACGACGAACCCGTGCCGGGCGAAGGCGAGGTCATCGTCGCCGTGGCGGCACGACCGATAAACCCCGCGGATCTCCTCTTGCTCGAAGGTCGGCACCTCTTCACGCCCTCTCTCCCCGCGCCGGTTGGCATCGAGGGGGCGGGCGTGGTGGTGGCGGCGGGTCCGGGGGCTGGGTTGCCCGTCGGAGCGCGGGTCGCGGTGCCCTTCGGAGGGACATGGACCGAGCGCATGGCCGTGTCGGCGGAAGAGCTCATCGTCGTTCCCGACGAGGTCTCGCTCGAGCAGGCCTCGATGCTCTCGGTCAACCCCTTCACCGCGGCGGGGCTGCTCGAAGGGCTCTCGACCGGCGATTGGCTGGTGCAGAACGCCGGCGGCGCGGCGGTCGCCCGGTGGGTCACGGCGCTGGCCGCGCGTCGCGGCGTGCGGACGATCTCCGTCGTGCGCCGCGTGGGTGCGGAGGACGAGCTCTTGGCGCTCGGCGCCGAGGCGGTACTCGTGGGCGGCCCCGATCTCGCGGATCGCGTGCGCGCGCTGACCGACGGCGGCGCGGCGCGGGCGCTCGACGCAGTGGCGGGCGAGGCAAGCGGACGTCTTCACGCATGCCTTCGGGACGACGGCGAGCTCGTGGTCTACGGCTTGTTGGCGAGCGATCAGGTCATGCTTCCAGCGGCGCCGCTCATCTTTCGTGGGGTGGTCGTCCGAGGCTTCTCTCGGTTGCGGATCCTCCAAGCGATGTCCCCAGAGCGGCGGGCCGAGATAGGAGGCGAGCTCTTGGCGCTCATCGCGACCGACGACCGGTTCTCGACCACCATCGAGGCTCGCTACCCGCTCCACGATGTGCGGCTCGCGCTGGCGCACCATCAGCGCCCCAATCGACGGGGAAAGGTGCTGCTCATGAGCTGACCGCAAGGCCCCTCTCGCAAGCTATGTCCAAAAGTGCACCCGCCCCAGCCATCAACCAGGCGGACGGCGACGACGCGGCGCGGGAGCTACGCTCCGCCCACGGATGGCGCATTCACCACCCCCAACGCAGCCACGAGGCCTGCGCCCGGCTACGCGAGGACGAGCTGGTGCGCAACGATCATGACTGGCAACCCCTGGTCGGCGAGCGTAACATCGATGCCGCCATGGCGACTGACGCGCTCGATCCCGACCTCGCCGGCTGGTGGCGGATCACCGAGACTTCGCAGTGGGTCAACGACTACCTCGACGACCTCGGACCCGCGCTCATCTCCATCACGGGACACGGCGACCGCCTTCGAATGCAATGCCTGCTCGCCTGCGTGAACGTGCGCCCCACGAAGACGGGCGCCTCGTTCACCTGGGAAGGCGCGTGGGAGTATGACCAGATGAGCGGCACCGGGAGCGTGAAGCTCGGCAAGGACGGCAGGCTTCACGGGCGCTTCAAGATCAAGAACGGCGACGAGAGTACCTTCGTCGCCGAGAAGACCACCGTGCCCGCTGAGCCAATTCCCTCGCCTCCGAGCTACCGCGACAAGTGGCGCCGTCGGTGACCCGATCAACAGATGAGGTAGGATGTCGCCGGTGAGCAGCACGCCCATGATCGCCGACGAGATCGAGCGCTACCTCCGAACGGGCGATGCCGACGTGGATGGCTGGGCATGGCCTGGCGACGTGATGGAGCGCGGGCGCCGTCAACGGGCGGATCTGCGCGGCGCGCTTGTCGAGGAGGTCCATCGGCTCGCGAAGGGGCGCTCGCACGAGCCGGTGCCCGCGGCCGTCGGCGTCGAGTTCACGCGCGCGAAGGTCGAGCCGATGGTGCGCGGGCTCTTCCCGAGGCTCGAGCAAGATGTCGTCCTCGCGACGCTCGAGAGATCTGTCGTGTACGTCACGAGCGAGACCATCGAGTCGATCCTCCTGAACCACAGGTGGGATCGAACGGCGTGGAACCTCGCGAACCTCTTCCTGCTGAGCGTAGGCGCAGAGCTTCTGGGCCCCGACGCGCCGCGCGTGGTCGGCATCAGCGAGGAGACGACCTGCTTCATCTCCCCCGACTGCTTCGACGAAGACGACCCGTTCGCCGACTTCATCGTCCACGAGGCCGCGCATATATTCCACAACTGCAAGAGAAGGACGATCGGCCTTCGCGCTACGCGCACGAAGGAGTGGCTGCTCGACATCGAGTACCGAAAGCGCGAGACGTTCGCCTACTCGTGCGAAGCTTACGCCCGCATCGTCGCGCGCGCGAAGGACGCCGCCGAACGTCGTGCCCTGGCCGCCGAGTACGGGGCAGAACGGCGCATCTCGGTTGAGTACGTCGACCCGGCTGAGGTCGCCAGCATCGTCGCGGACGCGGCCTCGGCGCGCAACGGCTGGAAGGTGATCCTCGCCCGGTGTGCGCGGACAACCAAGCCGCGCTCGGCGCCAAAGCTCGCGCGCGAGAAGGTCGGCGCCCGCGACCACACCGACCGCGTCTGACCGAGATCGCTGCACGCCTCGACGCCTTCGAGGACGAAGTCCACGCCCCCGGTCCATCGTCCAGCCGCCCTCCCCTCTCGACGAGGAGGCTGGCCGGGGATGCCCGAGCCAGGGACTCGCGCCTCGTCGCTCGAGCCCGGAGGCGAGCTTGCGGGCTGAGGGCGAATGGACCAATCACTCGGGCTCTCCAAGGACTGGATCTCCGAAGGCCACGTCGACGCCAAAAGAGCGACTGTAGACCTTGGCCTATGCGCGCCCCGTGCGTCCGCCGAGCTCGCGCTGGAGCGCGGGGTAGCGCCGGTACTCTTCTCGGATGCCTTCGAGCCACTTCGTGCCGGTGGTTGAGCTGTCGACCTGTGCGCAGGCGAGCGCGAGAGAGGCCGCATGGCCATAGTAGCGCCTCCTCTTGCTCTCGGTGACACCGGCCACGCGCTTCGCGGCGGCGGTGCGCATCGAATCGAGGACGGCGGCTCGGGTTGTCGCATCGGTGGGAGCCTGAATGCCTGAAAGGCGGATGAGGTCGGCCACCTCCGGCGTCACGAGCCGCGCTTCGTCGCGGTCTGAGAGCAGGCTCAGCTCGTCGTACTCCCGCGCGGGCTCACCGGGTAGCTCGGTGCCGCCCAGCAAGGAGATGAACAGCGGGAACAGCAGGTGGCCTGGATGATCTCCTCTCGACCAACCGAGCCCCTCCGCGGAAGCGAGGAGTTTGGCCGCGTCCATGAAGTTCCCGCCCAGGACGTGGAGCAGGGCGCGTTGCCGATGGGCGTGCTTTGGGACAGCGGCGATTGCTTCGCTCACGCGCCCAAGCAGGACCTTCCTGTTGGTCGACGAGCCCAGCCAGCGGCGCAGACGCACGATGTTTGGCGCCTCCCGCCAGGCCCGCTCGAGTCGGGCGGGCAGGTCTTTGCGCTCGAGCTCCTGAGCCGCCAACGCGGCGCCATCGAGGAAGTCACCGCGAGTATATCGCTCATCAGCGACGAGCACCGCCGCCTCGTCGTAGGCCGCGAGCGCGCCTCTCCAGTCGCCGGCCTCGACCAGGGCTCGACACCAGGCACAGAGGTCGGCCGCGCGCTTCGACGCGCGCGCGACCTCGGCCAATCCCTCGGGGCCCTGGGTGCGCTGCACGACCTCGCGTAGCCAGTGGTCTTCGTCCGAGTCCCAATCGTTCTTTCGGTCGCTCTTTACGCGCTCTTCGACGAGGACCTTCCACTGCACGAGAAAGTCGTCGAGGTCGGGCAGCGGCTCGATGGCCACCCGTTGCAGCTCGCGCAGGGGCTCCCAGAAGTGCCCGATGCCGTGCATCTCGTCGATGGCCGAGAGCACGGCCTTGCCGCGGTCCTTCGGCGTTGCGGTGATGTACATCGAGGCGACGTATTGAGCGGCGCAAGTCGCCGGATCGATGCCGAGCACCTCGTCGATCATCTCATCCTGGCCGAGGTGGAACTCCCCGTGGCCCGCCGGAATGAGCAAGGCTCGGAAGATCTGGCAGGCCGCCGCGTAGTCCCTCGCAAGGAACGCGTTGGTACCTTGGCGCAAATAGCCGTCGACGTCGGAAGGCTCGGCGTAGCCAACTCGCTTGGCTGCGGCCGCGAAGGCGTCGATCTCCTCGAGCACGGCATCGGTTGGTCCCTGGGGAACCCAGCCCGAACCATTGCGGGCAGCGCGGTCCACCAGCGCGCTCGAGAACCTTGCCAGCAACGCCTCGTCGAACCAGGGGAGCGTCTCGCGTACGAGCGCGCGGAGCCCGTCGGCGTCCATGGCGTCGAGCGCGGTCTCGATGGTCGCTGCATCGGGGGTGGGGTTTCTTGGGTAGCGTCCCATCACGACAGCCCCAACTTGCGGCCGAGCACCTTGGTGACGAAGCGCTCGCCGAAGGACTCGCGGGCGACGAGGTCAAGGATGCGTTTCTGCGTCTCTTCTGCGCGGCCCGCGTTCTCGGCCGCCTTCATGGTATGGGAGTAGGCGTTCGAAACATCGAGCCCGGTGACCTCGTAGCCGTAGCCCTCGACCAGCCAGCGCAGCGCGGCCATGCCGGCCTCGATGGCGAACTCGGGTCTCTTCGCCTCGAAGTCGCGTGCTGCCCGGGTCAGGGTTTGAGGCGAGCACGGCGTGCGGTTGGCCAGCAAGATGGCTTCGTCGAACAGCTTCGCGTCTTTGGCGGCGGCGAACCACTTGCCTTCTTCGCCAGGGGTGCAAGCTACGAGGTCATCGAGAATCTCGGCGGCCTTCTTGTCCGGGTACTTCTTCGCGACAGCGCGAAACCAGGCGGCGTAGGTCCCCGCCTGATTCGCCAGCAAGCCATAGCGTTCGTAGGCTTCGTCGGCCAGTCCGGAGGAGAGCAGCACATCCTCACAAGCGCGGGCGATGGCGATCGGGCTGTCGTTCAGCCCACGACCTTCCTCAGCATAGCGGATCGCCTCGGCCTTCTTACCGAGCGCCGACAGCGCTTTGACTCCGTACTGCCGGTAGTGCCACATCTTGTAGGGCGCCATCTCGAGCAGCTCGAGCAGCTCGTCGTAGCGCTCGGCCGCAAGCAGCGCGCTCAGGCAGTTGGTCGTGCCCTTGAAGGAGTCCCCCAGGTTCGGATCTGGGCTCCAGGCCATCTTGCAGGTGACGATGAGCTGGTCAGCCCAGCGCGAGGCGACCACTTTCGACCCGCACAGCTCGCCCCAATAGTCACCGAGCAGCTCGATGTAGGGGATCTGGTCCTCTTGGTACGCCTCCCACAGCCGCTCAAGCCACTTCTCCCTCGCCGTCTCGTCCGCCGGCGCCGCGGCGATGATGTCCACGAGCGCCGCGATGGCATTGTTGACCGCGGTGCCGATGGACCCGGAAGAGCTGTCCACGTGCTCCAGAGCCGGCGACACCTTCTCGAGGAAGAGCACGGCCCCCTCGGCGCCGAGCAGCTCGTCCTTGCGCGCGACCTTCTTGATCTCGGCGACGGCCTCCCTGATGCGGCTGATCGCTGGCTGCGACTTCCAGCCGAAGGCGTGCCGGCGAAACCGCGCCCGGAACTCCCACTTGTGCGGGCTAGTCTTCGCCATCGCCCTGCTCCGCGGCGGACAGCCGTAGCGTGGGCTCGGCGTCGTCGCGTTCGCGCTCCAACTCGCTTCGCCGCTCATCCTCGGTCGGGACGTAGAGCTGGAAGCGGCTGGCGTGGACCTGGTGGTTGTCCTCGGGCAGCGTGATCTTCACCGCCGCGTCGTTCTCGTCGGAACAGAGCACGATGCCCACCGTGGGCTCTTCGTGTTCTTCGCGCCGGTATCGATCGAAGTCGTTCACGTACATGTGCAACTGATCCAGATCCTGGTGGGTGAGCTTTTTGCCGCGCTCGAGGTCGATGAGGACGAAGCAGCGAAGCAGCCGGTTGTAGAGAACCAGTTCGCGTCACGCGGCCGGCGTGGATGTGCTTGCGGAGCAGGTGGGTCGGGTAGCCTGCCTCGGCGGCCTGGTTCGTCGTGACGTACCCGGACTGCCCGGCTTCGGTCTCGAACAGCCGGTCCCAGTTCGGCCCGTTGGATTCCGACATGCACAAAGCGTAGCACGAGGTTCCGTTTCGTGCAAGCCATCCGGCAGTCGTCGCTCACGTTTGGGAACCGTGGGTTCTTTCGTGCGCCACCGTCCCCTGTTCGCCTCGCGTCCTCGCCGACCCCGGGAGGAGGCGCTCGACGCCGGGCCGTACGCGCTCGGCGAGGGCGAACACTCGGAGTTCTGGGGACAACCGGCGGTGCCCCCTCGGATCGCTCCTTGGGGGCTTCCGTTAGCGACCCTCGCCGTCTATTGGCGACGGGAGAAATGGCTCAAAGTTGTCTACCCGCGCCCGGTTGGTTAGGTGTGCAAGTCACTGGATTCAAACGTGCAGTTCTGGTGACATTCGGAGTCCTCCTGCCCGAGGAACGGCATCTCGGTCCCCGCTGGCACGTGCTGGTCAACGACCACGTGGAGCCCGACCTGTGATCCCGAGAGCCATCACCGCGTGGCGCAAGGCCGCGCCCTGGCCCGACAACACACCGATCGAGCAGGACCTCGTGCTCTCCCGAGCGCTCGTCGAACTCTTCCGCCGCCCCGTGCTCGCCGAGGGCGCCGTGTTCCGCGGTGACACGACCTCAACGCCCGTCGTGAAGATCGAGATCAACAAGCGCGAGCACTTCGCCCTCTCGAGGGTCGTGACGCTCCTAGCTCGCCGTCAAGAGAAGCGATCGCTTCGCACGGTCGACGGAAAAGAAGCGATCGCTTATCGTTGTCCTGGAATAGAAAACGATCGTTTGGCTGGAGCGCCATGACTCGCACGACCGGCACATATGAGCGCAGCACCGTCGCCGGGGAGTCGGTCGAGGCCTTCATTCCCCGTCCCCTGCCGCCCACGGAACCGCCGCTCGACCTCAGTGGCGATCTCGCGCCGCTGGTCGCGCGGGCGAACGAGAGCATCTGCCTCCTCGAACTGGCCGGTGACCTCGTCCCCTCCATCGAGTGGTTCGTCTACGCGTTCGTGCGCAAGGAGGCCGTGCTCTCGGCGCAGATCGAGGGCACGCAGGCGACCCTTCGGCGACCCCGGGACCATAGGGCAAGGGGCTACAAGACTCCGGGGGCAGACATCCCCAGCATCAGCGCCGGAGGTAAATGTTGCCACGTACTAGTGACGTGGCTACAATTTCCGTCATGACGCTCGATGCCCTCCCCAACGCGTTCTCGTACAGCCTCGCTCACCAGCGGGGCGTGTCGGACCGCCGCTTGCGAGGGCTCGTCGCCGACGGAGCCCTGGAGCGCCTGGGCCATGGCCTCTACCGAAAGGCCGATGCGCCGCCCGCTGACCTCGACCGGATCGAGATCGCGCTCCGTGGGCCCGAGGCCACGCTCTGCCTGACCTCCGCGCTGTCGCTCCACGACCTGACCGACGCCATCCCCTCCGAGATCGATGTCGCCCTGCCTCGCTCGAGGCGGCCCCCGAGGGTCAGCGCCCCGGTCCGCTGGCATCGCTTCCACGAGGACACGTTCCTGATTGGCCGCGAGACGATCGAGGTCGACGAGTGGCTGTTCTTGGGCGTCTACAGCGCCGCGCGGAGCGTCATCGACGCGTTCCGGCTCCGCCACCAGGAGGGCGAGGACCTCGCCGTCGAGGCGCTGCGGCGCTGGCTCAAGCGCCCGGAAGCGACGCCAGCCGATCTCCTGGCGATGGCCCGGAGCTTCCCCAAGGTCGAGCCTTCCCTCCTGCAGGCCCTCAGGATCCTCTCGTGACGCCGAAACCCACCCACGCCGACCTGGCGGGCTCCCGCTACCTCGCGCTCCAGCGCCTCGCGCGAGCGCAGAAGCGCGCCACCGCCGAGTTGCTCCAGCTCTACGTCCTCGAGAGCTTCCTCCGGCGCCTCATCCGCTCACAACACGACGAGCGGCTCGTGCTGAAGGGCGGGCTGCTGCTGGCCGCCTTCGACCTACGCCGAGCCACGCGCGACGTCGATCTGCTGGCCCTGCGGACCGACAACGACCCGGCGGCTGTCGAGCGCCTGGTCGTGGAGATCGCGTCGGTGGACGCCGAGGACGGCGTGGTGTTTTTGCTCGACACGATCACCGTGGTGCCCATCCGCGACGATGACGTGTACCCCGGCGTACGCGCCGCGCTCGAGGCGCGCCTCGCAACCGCTCGGATCAAGTTCAGCGTCGACGTCAACGTCGGCGACCCCGTGGTCCCCGCGCCCATCCGCACCGCCGTCCCCGTCCTGCTCGGGGACGAGCGCATCGACGTGCTGGCCTACCCGAAGCCGATGGTCGTCGCGGAGAAGGTGGTGACCGCGCTCCAGCGCGGCCGCGCGAGCACCCGCTGGCGCGACTTCGCCGACCTGTTCGTGCTCGTGCCAGGCGACCTGCTCGAGGCCGAGGTGATCGAGGCGCTGCGCGCCGTCGCCTCGCATCGGGGCGTCACCCTGCAGCCGCTGGGGGCCGTCCTCGCCGGGATGGCCGAGGAGGCGCAGGCGCGCTGGGCGACGTGGCGCGAGCGGCAGGGGGCCCAGGACCGGGTGCCCGAGGACTTCGGGGCGGTGTTGGACGCGCTCGATGAGCGCACGCAGGCGTGGCTCGCCGCGGCGGCCCGGCTCGGAGAACCAGGGTAGCCGTCGCTCGCTACCCGAGCGCCCGCACGCCCACCTCCGCCTCGGCCCCGCGGGCTGGCCCACGCTCCTTCTGGCACGCGAGCACGAGCGCCCAGAAGCGGTCGGCGTGGCCGCGGTTGGTGCGCT
>DAIQNR010000152.1:0-11186 GCA_036788295.1 Myxococcota bacterium | reverse complement strand
AGGTTGCGGAGATGACGTTGGTCGGTAGTGGCGGGAGCTCGGTGCTGCGGCGGGGCGTTCGATGGATGAGCGTGCCGTTCGATGGATGAGCGTGGATGGATGAGCGTGCTGGATGGATGGATGAGCGTGCCACCCCAAACGCAGGATAGGTTGCGGAGATGACGTTGGTCGGTAGTGGCGGGAGCTCGGTGCTGCGGCGGGGAGGAGTGGCACTGGTGGTGGTTCTCCGGTTTTCGTCTTGGCGAACCGAAGTTCGAGCGTGCGTTCCAGAATTCGGGAGGGATTGTTCCCTTTTCGGAGTCTGGCGGCCCTAGGGCGAGCGGGGGCCCGAACCGACCAATCGGGCGTCTCATGCCGGGGTGGTGCGCAGTGGAAGGGACGGGCGGAAAGACCAGTCCGGGAAGGGGACGTCGAGGGCTCCGGCTCGGAACGCGGCGGACGCGCTGCGGTAGGCGTCCACGAAGGATCGCCACCGGGTGTGGAATTCCTCGCGGAGCTTCGCGCAGGCGGCGAGGCAGAGCGGCGCGGGCCCGCGCTTGGGGTTCTCGGGGGACCCGAAGACGGGCCGGCTGAGGACTTTTGCGCGCCCGAGCACCGGTCGGCCCCGCCGTTCGGATGCGAGGGCTTGCTCCCGCTCGCGGACATGGGATCGGACCGACTCCGCTGGGAGTGCGCAGTCGACCCCAACCCAAAGATCCCCGCCTTCTTGGGCCTTCCGCGGGAAGGTCCTCGCTTCCACGAATCCGGGCCCGAGCACCAGGCCCGGCCACGCCTCGACGCGCTCGACGAGCCCCGCGGCGACCGGATTGGTGAGCGTGTAGGCGACGCGGTCGAGCAGCGCGTTGTCGTCGAGGATCTCGATGGCGGAGTACCGTCGCTCGTAGACCTGGCCTGAAACTCCATCGAGCTCGTTGACCGCCTTGGCGAGCGGTCCGAGAAACTGGCACATGAAGCGGTCGAGCACGCCGGCCGTGTCTTCGACCACGAGGTGGAGGTGGTTCGACATCTGAACCGCGGCCAAGAGCCGGACGCTCGAGTGGACCTCGAGCGCGCGGCCGAGCGCCCTCCCGAACGCCTCGACCCGAGCCGGATCCGGCCTCAAGCGAAACTGCGCCCGCGCGCAGCGAGCGGTCACGAACCAGACCGAGCCCGGCGCCAAACGACGAGGTGCGCGCACGCCGCACAGGGTACGACCCGCATCGGCAACCGGCATCGGTCGAGTGGCGCCCTGCACCGATTCGAGCTACGACTCCTCCGTGAGCACCAGGGAGGCCATGTGCGCGTTCCTGATACTCAGCATCCCGCTCACCACTACCGCCGCAGCGTCTCCGGCCGCGCTGGGAGCACCGGCAACGATTTCCGGGGAAGCGCGCCTCGCCCCGATGAAGCTCATCGAGGAGGAGTTGTTTCACGACTGGGCCGGAAACCTGCGCGAGATCACGGACCGTCGCACGAACACCCTGGAGGGGTTCATCGAGACCCGCTCGACCCAGCGCTTCGAGTACGACGCACTCCACCGGCTCGAGCAGGCGCAGGGCGCATACGGGGCCGAAGACTTCCGATACTCCGCCACCGGCGACCTCCTCCGAATGGGGGACGTCCACTTCGAGGACGTGACCTCGCCCTGGGTCCTGCCGCCTGGCGGTCCCCTGACGCCGGTAACCAGAAGGACCTTGCGGCGGAGGGTCGGAAGTGGGGCTTGGAAGCCGCACGCCGACTTCTCTTTGGCCGGGGTGGCGACCAGGGACGCTCGACCTTCAGCATGACGCCGAGCAGCGGCTGCTCTCCGTCGCCCGCGGCACGACGCAGGTCCAGTACCGCTACGGCCCCATCCGGGACCGCCTGGCCATGATGGTCCGGGGCAGCCCCCTCGCCCACATCTTTGTGCTTCAGTCGCACTCGAAACGTGGCGCCCTCATCGAATGCTCGCGAACGTCCATCGACCATGCCAGTCTGTGCTCCTATGCGGTGCAGGGAGGACCCCTGCTCGGGATTCGAGGGAGAAGCAGTGCCGACACGAGCGAGATCGAGACAAACCTGGCAGGGAATCATGGTGCTGGCCGCGCTGTGGGTCGCGGGCGGTTGCGGAGCAGAGGAGACCGACCGGCCGGGGCCATCCCCGGACGCCGAGGACCCTTCCCCCATGTACGACGCCGGCGCCCCCGAACCGGTCGAAGACGCTGGCCCGGGCGAGGCGTCCGTGGACATCGGCCCTTCGCTCGACGCCGGACCCTCCGACCGGTCCGACACGGGCTCTTTGCCCGACGCGATGATGGAAGCGGACGCCGGCGAGGGAGCCCCGCACATGCTCACCTTCGTCGAGGACACCGAGGGTGACTTCTTGAACCCAGAGAGGGGCTGGGTCGGCCACGGGACCTCCTACGCCGACGCCCGTGCCCGCGGCTTCACCGTCGTCTGGACGAACGGATATGCGGGCAGCCTGTACCGCCTCGATGACTTTCGCGACGCGCCCATCCCGGTCGAGCGAATCATGGCCATCGACGACGACATGGCCCTCGCCCGGCAACACGGGATCAAGCTCAAGGTCCGCTTCTCCTACACCGGAAACCCCGACAACACCGCTCCCGACGCCAGCGAGCAGCGGATCCTCGCCCACATCGCGCAGCTTCGACCGGTGCTCAGACGCAACACCGACGTCATCGCCGTGCTCGACGCCGGGTTCTTTGGCCGGTGGGGTGAAAACCACAGCAGCAGCCACGGGATCAGCGACCGCACCCCCGCCGGCGTCGAGAGCCGGGGTCGGATCTTTCGGGCCTTGCTCGACGCGCTCTCGGTCCGGCGCATGCTCGGTCTCAGGTACCCGCACCACGTCCGGGAGCTCTTCGGGGAGGCGCCCTTCTCCCGCGCCGACTGGTTCACGGAGACGGACCGGGCCCGCGTCGGCTGGGTCAACGACTGCTTTCTCGCCGACCGGACCAACATCGGAACCTTCGACTACTCGGCGGGAGAGGCCATCGGCGACCTGGACCGGGCGACCTTCGCGGGGGTGGGGAGGTATGCGGCCACGTCCGGCGAGAGCTGCGACCTCGCCGGCCTGACCCCGTACAGCGAGTGCGCGGCCTCGATCGCGGAGATGGAGTTGATGGGCGGCCCCGACCTTCTGAACCGAGATTTCTGGGAAGACACGTACGATCGCTGGGCGAGGGATGGATGTTACGACGAGATCAGCCGGCGGCTCGGCTACCGGCTCGTGCTGGTTCGCGGGCAGGTCCCCTCCGTGATCACTCCGGGCGAACGCTACACCGCCATGTTCACCATCCGGAACCGGGGCTTTGGGAAGGTGTACAACGCCCGCCGGGTGCAGCTGTTGTTCCTCGACGAGCAGGGAAGGGGGTCTTCGGTCTCCCTGACCGACGATGCACGGCCCGATTTCCCTGTCGGCGGGGAGGAGAGGGACGTGTCCTGGAGCTTCATGGCGCCGCCGCTTCGCCCCGGCGGGCGATATGAGCTCTTCCTCCGCTTGCCCGACTTGATGCCAAGCCTCGGCGCCGACGCGCGATACGCGCTCCGCTTCGCCAACCAAGGCATGTGGGACCCCGAGACCGGCCACCACGCGCTGGGGGTCTCCGTCGTGGTTCGGTGAGCTGCGCCCTCGGACCCGCACCCGCCAACTCGACCGCGCTCCGCCAGGGAGGCCCCGGGTGGGGCGGCAATCCCGTTCGGAAAAGATTTCGAGGTCGAGGGCCCCGGCTCGTTCCCTCTCCGGAGTCGGGGTTTGGGCTTCACTTCGGCGAAGGCGCCTGTCGGGCTTTCTTGATGGTCAACCGGACCCAGGCCGAGGCGTCGCTGCTCGAAGCTCGGTCGATTGCTGCTGCCGCGCGAGGATCGTCGTTGTTGAGCAGAACCTTGGCCGCGGCGGCCCGGACCTCTTCGGATGCATCCTTCTCGAGGCGCTCGATGATGGGTTCGAGGTCCGCCTCTTCGCCTTCGGGCAGAGACTTCATTCGGGCGCCCCACGCGAACACCGCCCGCGACCGGACTTGCTCGGACTCATCACCGAGCGCGGCCGCGAGCAGCTCCTCGGCCTCGGGCTGGCTCGCCAGAAACCCCAAGTAGTGGGCAGCGAGCGCTCGCTTTTCGGGATCGGGCGACCGGAGCTCGGCCCCAAGGACGGGGGCCCAGCCCAAAGCCACGAGCGACTCGACCACCGCCGCGCGGATCGGGGGCTGCTCGAGGAGGGGGAAGAGCTGAGGAACGAGCTCGACCGCTTTTCGCTTCTGGATTCGCCGCAGCGCCTGAAGCTGGCCCGCTGGGCGGGGCGAGCGACGAAAGAGAATGGCGAGATCAGAGTCGTCCATGCCCGCACCGGCGGGCGTCGAAACCAAGACGGCCCCGAGCACCCAAAACACCATGACGCTACCGCTGTTCTACGGTGTTCGCCGCGTTGTCAAGGAAGCCATCCACGACGAGATAGTTGCCCTCTTCCGGCCGCACCCGCTGCTGGAACTCGTTGTGCTCACGGAGGAGCCCCGGGACGCTCTCGCGGCGGGTGAGAGCGTCGAGAAACGCCACCGTCCCCTTGCCGAGCGCATTCCAGTACAGGGGGCGGCGGGACATCACGATGTCGGTGTTGTCGCGGTCCCGCCCGGCGAAGCGGTCGGACCGGAGGTCGTCGATGTAATCCTCGGTCGTGCAGCCGTTCATGACCAGCAGCTGGTAGTCGGGTCCGCCGCTGACCTGGGCCAGGCCGTCGGGTTGGCCGCGAAGCGACTGCCGGAGGTCGGCCGGGGCTCGGGCGCTGTTGCGGTTGATGACGAAGTTGCCGTCCCCGTTGCCGCGGTCGTCGAAGTCGGGCCCGGTGCCGTAGCGAGCGTGGCCCACGTACTGCACGACCTCATCGGTCTCGAGGGCCTGCTCGAACCGCGCGCGCGCCGTGTCCGACGGCGTGATGAGGCGGACGACGCTGTCGATGTCCTGCCCGGTGGCGGGATCTTGGAACGTCTTCGCGAAGTAGGTGGACTCCGGGTCGAAGCGGTCGCCGTCGAGGCCGTAGCGCTGGCGGTCCTCGGCGCCGAGCGAATCGACGTCGAGGGGCTGGTAGCCATCGCGGCGAAGCTCCGCTTGGATCTCATGGGCTGCACGCTCGTGCCAGCCGTCCTCGTCGAAACCGACGGCGAAGGTCGTGTCGAGCCGGCCGTCCGCGAAGAGCCGGTCGTATTCGGGCCGCGCGACGACATGAGACCCTTCGGGCGGAGCCGTCTCTCGCAGCGAGCGGAGCGTCTGCGGCCCAACCGAGCCATCCACCTGCAGGCCGCGCTCCCGCTGGTAGCGGCGCACCGCCTCCGCGGTGCCCGCCGTGTACACGTCGGTATCGAGGTCGGGCACGTCCACGCCGCTGTCCTGAAGCGCCTGCTTGATCCCGCGCACCGCCTCCCCGCGCGCACCGGGGCGCAGGATGACCTGCCCCGTCTCGATCTGCGCGTACGCATCGCTGCGAAGGCGCCCTTCGTCGTTCGCGGCCGCCGCCGGTGGTGGTGCCGTCGGCGCCGGGGGTGGCGCTGCCGGCGCGGCCACCCCCGGCGCCGAGCGCTCCGGGATGAAGATCGAGGCGCCGGCCGCGATCTCCCCCCGCTCCCCGATCTTGCCTGCGTTTCGCGGGTGCGACTGGATATCGCGCCACGCGTTCGCGTCGCCGTACGCATCCCGAGCGATCCGGCTCATCGTGGCGCCCGGCGGGATCCGGTAGTCCTGGCCGGGGGTGGGCGTCGTCGCCGGTCGGCGAGGGACCTCCGGCGAGACCCCCTGCTCGCGCATCAGCTCGGCCGGGGTCTGACCGGTTGGCTCGCGGGCCTGCATCAGCTGCCGGTAGGCTGCGCCCGACGGCGTGCCCTCTAGGTTCATCGAGCGGCGGCTGCCGTCCCGGTCGAGCTTGTCGACCTCGAGAAACAGCCTCCGCATCTCCGAGTCGCCCTCGACGACCCCGTCCCCGTTGAGGTCCGCCGCCGCCACGTCGACGCCTTCGACCGGAGCCTCGGCGCGGACCCGAAAGCCCTCCATCGAGCGAACGAACTGGTTGTCACGTATGGTCGTCATGGCGCGCTTCCGAAGGTCAGGCGCAGTATCGTCCGGGCAAGGTGCTTTGTTGCGTCCGTCTGCGGCGCCCCCCTTTCCTAGTGAGCGCGAGCGAGCGCCCGAACAGCTACTTCGACGCTCCAGGCTACTTCGAGCGGCGAGACTTCTACACCTTGATGGAGGCCGCCCTGGGGGCTCCCTAGCCCCGCTAGAGAGGGCCTGGTTGCGGGCGGCTCTTGGGCGACAGGAAACTTCGGCGCTCGTCGATGCCCCTGCTCACGTCGAGCGTGCAGGGCTCCAGCTATGCGCGGAAGGCTTCGAGCACGGCCGATAGGGCGGGATCCACCGGGCGGCGGCGCCACGGCCGCTCGAGCGCGGCGGCCAGCGCGGGGGGCGGCGGGACCGAGGCGCCGATGAGCGGCTCGACGATCGTCTCGAATTTCGCGGGGTGGGCGGTCGCGAACACGGTCCAGCCGGAGGTGCCGAGCGACTCGCGCGCGAGCAGAGCGCACGCCGTGTGGGGACAGGGGACAAAGCCCCAGCGGGCGGGGGCAGCTCGGATCGCGGCCCGAATCTCGTCGTCGCCAAAGGAGAAGGCCCGCGCGACCCCCCGAGGGTCGGGGAAAAAATGGAGCAGCCGCTCGGCGTTGCTCGGGTGGCCCACGTCCATCGCGTTGGCGACGGTGGCGACGGTGGGCCGAGGATGGGTCTTGCCGGTCTCGATGAGCTCGAGCACCGGCCGGTTCGCGTTGAGCGCGAAGACCACCTCGTCCACCGGGGCCCCGGCCGCCCTGGCCCACAGCGCGGCAAACCCATGGCCCAGGTTGCCGGTCGGGATGATCGGGCAGAGCGGCTTTCCGGTGCGCCGCAGGTGCATCCCCGCGGCATGGATGACATAGGCGGCCTGGGGCAGCAAGCGCCCGAGGTTGATGCTGTTGGCGCTGGTGAGGCCGAGTTTCTCGCGGAGATCCTCGTCCGCGAACGCTTCTTTCGCGATGCGCTGGCAATCGTCGAAGTCCCCCCGCACCGCGAGCGCGGTGACATCGGGGCCAAAGCCACAGAGCTGGGTCTCTTGGCGGGGGGAGATGCGGCCTTCGGGGTAGAGGATCAACACCCGGACTCCAGGGCGACCGGCGAAGGCCGCGCCCACCGCGGCCCCAGTGTCGCCCGAAGTGGCAACGAGCACGGTCCGGGCCCGGTGGCTTCGGCGGGATAGACACGCAGCGAGAAACCTCGCCCCGAAGTCCTTGAACGCGGCGGTCGGACCCCAGAACAGCTCGAGCCGGTGATCTTCGCTTCCGAGCGGAACCAGCGGCAGCGTTAGATCGAGCGCCTCGCCGGCGATCGCGGGCAGATGGTCGGCGAGCGGGTCGCCCTCGAAATAAGGGGTGAGAAAGCGGACCGCGGTCTCGGGGAGGGTTTCGGCCGGTGTCAGTCCGCTCGGAATCTCGGAGGGGACATAGAGGCCGCCGTCCAGAGCGAGTCCGGCTTCGACCGCCTCGCCAAGACCCACCGCCGGGCCTCCCCGGGTGCTCGAAAACTCCATCGCTCAGGCTCCGACCGCCCGGGCGAGCCGGATCAGCTCGGCGAAGAGGCCGCCGGCGGTGACTTCCGGGCCGGCGCCGGGGCCTTGGACGACGAGCGGCCGCTCCTGGTACCGGTCGCTGGTGACGAGGACCACGTTGTCGGTGCCCCTGGCCTGCGCAAAAGGATGGGTCGGGAGCAGCGACTCGAGCCGCACCCGGGCCTCGCCGGCGTCGAGCGTGCCGACGAAACGCAGGACCCGGCCATCCATCCGCCGGGAGGACATCGGCGCGTCGAGCGCCTCGAGGTGGTCGAGGACCTCGCCGGCGCCGAGCGCCTGCAGCTCGGGAGGGACGAGCCCCTCCACGGCGACGTCGGAGAGTTCGAGCGGCAGCCGCGCCTCCCGGGCGAGGATGACGAGCTTTCGGGCCACGTCCATGCCGGATAGATCGTCCCGCAGGTCGGGCTCGGTGTAGCCCCGGCGGTGGGCCTCCCGGGCCACCTCCGAAAACGGGCCGCCGTCCCACGACGAGAGCAGCCAGCCGAGCGTGCCCGACAGCATCCCTTCGACCCGGTGGATGCGGTCGCCGGTCTCCACCAGGTCGCGGACCGTCCCGAGCACCGGGAGGCCCGCGCCGACGGTCGTCTCGTACAAGAAGAAGCGGCCCCGATCCCTCGCCGCGGCCCGAATCCGGTCGAAGCGGTCCCGGGGACCAGCGCCGGCCCGCTTGTTGGCGGTGACCACGTGAACGCCGCGGTCGAGCCAGCCGGCGTACTGGTCGGCCAGCGCCTCGCTCGCGGTGGCGTCCACGATCGCGGCGTGGGGGGCCCCGTCGGCGAGCAGGTGCTCGACGAGGCCGTCGAGCCGAGCCGGTTCGCCCCGCTCGTCGAGAACGGATCGATCGAGCGCGAGCTCGGGCTCACCGAGCCACATTTGGCCGCTTCGGGCCAGGCCCCGCACCCGCAGCTCCACCCCCGCCGTCTCCCACAGCCGCGATTGGGTCTTCGCCAGCTGCGCGAGCAGCGTCTTTCCCACGTTCCCGAGGCCGACGATCGCGATGGACAGGCTCGGGCGGGACAGCCAGAAACCAGCGTGCACCGCCCTCAGGGCCCGGGTGGCCTCCTTCGCCTCGACGACGACGGATAGATTGCGCTCCGACGCGCCCTGCGCGATGGCGCGAACGTTGATCCCGGCCCGCCCCAAGGCGCCAAACGCGCGAGCGGACACGCCCGGGCGGCCGCTCATGCCGTCGCCCACGAGCGCGACGATGGCGAGCCCCCGGTGCACCCGAGCCGGCTCGACCAGCCCCCGGTGCCGCTCGGCGTAGAACGCTTCGTTGACGAGGCCCTCGGCTCGGGCCGCCTCCGCCTCCGGCACGGAGAAGCAGATGCTGTGCTCGGAGCTGGCCTGCGAGATCAGTACGACCGAGATCCCGCCCGCTTCGAGCTGTCCAAACAGCCGCCGCGCGATCCCGGGCACACCGATGAGCCCGCCGCCCGCCACCTCGACGAGCGCCATGCCCTCGATGGTCGTGATCGCCTTCACCGGATCCCCGCCGGCCCCGGCCGCGTCGATGCGCGTCCCCAGAGCCTCCGGCTCGAGCGCGCTCTGGATCGACACCGGGATCGACCCCGCGATGAGCGGCGCCATCGTCTTTGGGTGGAGGACCTTGGCGCCGAAGTACGCGAGCTCCATCGCCTCCGCGTAGGACAGCACCGGCACCCGGCGCGCCCCGGGGACCCGGCGCGGATCGGCGGTCAGCACCCCCGCGACGTCGGTCCAGATGACGACCTCGCTCGCGTCGAGCAGCCGACCGAACAGGGTCGCGCTGTGGTCGCTGCCGTTTCGTCCGAGCGTGGTCGCGCGGCCGTCCGCGGTGGTGGCGACGAAGCCGGTGATGACGACGGTCGAAGGCGAGCCCTGGCCGGCGTGCCACCGTTTCCACGCCGCTCGGCTCCGGTTTTCGTCCACGTTGCCGTCGCGGTCGAGAAACAGGACCTCCCTCGCGTCGAGCGCGACCGCTGGTTGCCCTCGGTGGCTCAGGTGGGCGGCGAGCAAGCGGGCCGACCACTGCTCTCCCATCCCGGCGACGAGCGCGACCAAGGTCGGCTCCGCCGACTTCAACCGGGCCGCCGCCGCGAGCAGATCGGCGAGCACCTGCGCCTCCACGTCGAGCGCGGCGTGCAGGGCCTGCCTGCTCGGGCCGGGGATCAGGGCGTCGATGGCAGCCCGGGCCCGGCCGAGCACCCCCTGGGCATCCGGAACCAGGCCCCGTTCGGTCGCCCGGCCCACGAGGCCGAGCAGCTGGTCGGTGATCCCCGCCATCGCGGACACGACGACCGCCTGCCTGGGCTCGCCCCTGGCCCCGAGAAATGCGCCGGCGAGCTCGAATCGCTCCGCCGAACCGAGGCTGGTCCCGCCCAGCTTGTGAACGACCCACGGTGAAGCGCCCATCTCGGGACCCATATTGCTCGCGGTCGCCGCCGGGCGGGAGCCCAACCGGCGCCCGACCGGCGGGAAACCGAAGCCGACGACAGATCGGCGCAAACCGAAGCCAACGACACATCCGCGAGAGCCGATGACCCATCGAGAAACCGACGCCGGCGACCTCCAACGAGACCGTCGTCTGCTCGAGAGCTCGAGGTGCCCGGCCGGAACGCGGCCCCCGGGAGGACCGCGAAGGGGCAATGGTGCTCGTCGCACCGCTCCTGGTTCCACGGGGCCGGCCGGGCTGGACGACGGTCCTCGATCGAGCCCGGCGGCGCAAGCCCAGACCAAGTCGCGCGAGCTGCGAGCTTGGGTGGGATGGCAGGCCGACCGGGATGCGCCAACCCAGGTCGAGTCGAGGCCGCACGGTCGAGCGAACTTTGCGACCGGTCCACGAAATCGGGGCGGCTCACTTGTCTTCGGCCCCGCTTGGAGTTAGCCTCGCGCGCCTCTTCCACCGCGCCGAGCCGGAGCGAGCCGACCCAACACGCAATCCCGCTCGGTCGCATGAGGACCAAGACATGACGTACCTACCCGCCGAAGACACCGCGGATGCAAAGAAGCTCCTGCACATCTACCTAGACGATCACCTGGCCGGCGCCACCGGCGCCATCGAGCTCGCGCGGCGGGCTGCGAGAGGGAACAAGGACACCGAACTCGGCGCCTTTCTCTCAGAGCTCATTCCGACTCTCGAGGAGGACCGCGACGCGCTGCTCGCCGCCATCGGAGCCCTGGGCGAGACACCGAGCTCGATCAAACCGAAACTCGCGTGGGTGGCGGAGAAGCTGGGCCGGCTGAAAACGAATGGGCGTCTCACGAAGCACTCCCCGCTGAGCGTCATCGTCGAGCTCGAGGGCCTCATCACCGGCTCCCGCGGGCGGGTCTGCCTCTTCGAGACCCTCGCGCAGATCCCTCGAGTCCCCGCGAAGGCCGGCGGGCTCGGCTACGAGGAACGGGTCGCGCGGGCCCGTGAGCAGCTCGAGCGGCTCGACGAACTTCGACTCCGGGCGACGCTCGCGGCCTTCGCGCCAACCCGGGCCCGGGAGGAGCCCCCCGGGGACCTTCTTCAGCCCAACGCGAGCCGATCTTAGGCAGCCGATCAGAATTACCCGATCATCTTTCGCGCTCACGCAACTCATAG
>DAIQNR010000151.1:0-11291 GCA_036788295.1 Myxococcota bacterium | reverse complement strand
CCGCGCCCACATGGACCCCCGATTGTTGGGTTGGATGCCGAGCCTTTCCGCTCCATCCTCTCTTCGTGGCCAATGCTGCTTCCCCTCGATTCGCCGCCTGGAGCAGCCGCCGGGGCCTGGTCTTCGAAGGACCGGACCAGGACGGCGCGGGGTCGGTCGGCTTCGCCGCGGCGTTGGCCGTCGCCGGATGCGCCTTGGCTCTCGGCGGGGGCTGGATCGGCGGCCTTCTCGGCGTCGTCGCGGGGTTCATCGCCGCCCGGCTCGGCCGCTTTCGGCTCACGCTCGCCCCGGACGGCCCCGTGCTCGAGCGGCGAGTGCTCGGGCTCACGTTCGACCGGCTCCACCTCCCCACCGGCATCACTGGGACGCGGGAGGGCCTGCTCGACTGGGGGCTCGACGGCGACGACGGCACCGAGGCCCTCTGCGCAATCGCGCTCGACGGCATCCCCGAGCCGCTCCTCATCGGCACCCGCGCCGACGCGGACACGCTCCCGTCGGCGGTGGAGGCCGCGCTCGAGTCGACCTATGGGCGGGAGCGAGACCGGTCGCACGCCCGGCTCGCAAAAAACCGCCCCTGGACCCACCGGCTTCAAGCGCGGCTCGCGGGCCGCGCGCTCGGCCGTCTCCGTCCGTGGACCTCTCCGTCGCTGGCGCGGGCATCGGGCGCCGGCACCGAACAGCCAGGGCGGCTCGTGACCTCCACCCTGCTCGCCGGGCTGCTCGACTGGGAGTTTCCGAACATCGGGGTGGCCGGCGCGACCGCCGCGCTCGTCCTCGCCCCGCTGGCCTCTTGGCGGGGCCACCACGCCGCCGCGTTCGCCCTCATCTTCGCCGTGGCGGTGCTGTCCCTCCTTCGATTCACCTTGCTGCTCCGCGAGGACCGAGTCCTCGCCGAGATCGACGGGGCAGGGATCGCGGCGCTCACCGTCGAGCGCAGGTGGATGGGTTTGTGCTTTCGTCGCAGGACCCTGGCGCGGCCAGCCTTCGTCTTCACCAACTCATGGCGCAGCCCCCACCCGGTCCTCTTGTCGGCCTGGTCAGGTCCCACGGGAGCGCTCGACGCCTCTCGCATCCCGCTCGACGCCGAGGCGGCGGCGGCATGGCGGCTTCGGCTCGACGCCTGATTTTCGTTGCGCCCGGAACGTCCGCGTTGACGAGAGGCCACGCGTGGCCTTGGCTGAAGTCGTGGACCGAGCGGACGCGATTTTGGGTTATTGGTTCGGAGCGATCGGTGACGGGCTGTCCGCCGATCCGGACAAGGCGAGCCTCTGGTGGCAGAAGTCGGACGAGACGGACGCGTTCATTCGCCTCGAGTTCGAGGCGGACCTCGAGAAGGCGGCGAAGGGCGAGTACCAGGGATGGGAGGGTTCTGCGCGCCGGCGCCTCGCCTTGATCGTCCTGTTCGACCAGTTCCCGAGGAACATGTACCGGAATACATCGCGGTCCTTCGCGTTGGACGGCCGGGCCCTTGGCCTCACGCTCTCTGGCCTCGAGCGGGGGCTCGACCGCTCGCTGCGGCCGATCGAGCGGGTCTTTTTCTACATGCCGCTCATGCACGCGGAGGACCGAGGGATCCAGCGGGAGTCGGTGCAGCAGTTCGAGGCCCTGGCCAAAGCGGTGCCCGCCGACGCGCGGCCCAACTTTCAGTCGTTTCTCGAGTTCGCCGTCCGCCACCGCGAGATCGTCGAGCGGTTCGGGCGCTACCCCCACCGAAACGAGATCTTGGCCCGGACCTCGACCCCAGAGGAGCTGAGCTTCCTTCAAGAGCCCGGCTCCTCATTTTGAGCCCACCACGGCCGGTCTTTTGAGGCCGGCTCCTCATTTTGAGCCCACCACGGCCGGTCCTGCTTGTCACCGCGGTGCCCGGTGCCCCCCGGTGCGGCGGTGAGGCGGCACTTCGGCATCACCGCGACCGCGGCCGCCGGCGCGGCGCTCGTCGCGAGCGGGCTCGTCTATGCGACCGTAGCGCTCGCCACCCACGCGTCGATGGAGGGCCCCACCAGCCTCCGAAAGCCGATGCTGTTCGGGCTCTCCACGGGGGTCAGCCTCCTATCGGCGGCGTGGGTGATGCGGGCCATTCCAAAGAGGAGGGGCGACGAGCTCCTGTACGGGAGCCTCGCCGTCGCGCTCTTCGTCGAAGTCTTTCTCATCGACCTTCAGCAAGCGCGCGGCGTGCCTTCCCACTTTTCTTCGGCCACCCCGTTCGACGCGGCGGTGACCGACGCCATGGGCGCGCTCGTCGTCTACTCCACCTTCGTCTTCGGGCTGCTCACCGTCCGGGTCTTTGGCCGCCTCCGTCTGCCGCCAGACCTCGCGCTCGCCGCCCGGGCCGGGCTCGTCCTGTTCGTGCTCGGGTGCGGGCTCGGCATGCTCATCACCGCCGTGGGCGAGGCACAGATCGCGAGCGGCCGGCCGCCTGAGCTCTATGGCGACCGCGGCGTGCTCAAGTTCCCTCACGGGCTGCCGCTTCACGCCCTTCAGATGCTCCCGCTGCTGGCGCTGGGGTTCGCTCGGCTCGGGATGTCCCTGCGGGGGCGGGTTCTTGCCGTGGGCTTCGGTTCCATCGCGACCGCGTTTGGGACCGCCTTTGCCCTCGTCCAGACCTTTTCCGGCGCTCCGAGGTGGCCTCCGACGGCCGCGGGATGGGTCTTCGTAGCCCTCGGCGTCGCCGCGGCGTCGCTGATCCCGGTCCTCGCCGTGCTCGACCGGCGCTCCGTGCGCTCGAAACCCTGAGCCCAAGTTGGTTCGAGCGGGCTCGAGCCCGCCCGCTTCCCCTTGGCAGGGGGCCCAAGTTGAGATATTGTCTCAATCATGGCCGCGCGGGATTTGGGTCCTGCTCCCCCGATCGACCGGGCGGAGCGGCAAGAAGCGTTGGCCCGGGCCTGTCAGGCCGCTGGCGTTCCCCTCACCGCCCAGCGAAGGCAAGTGCTCGACGCGGTCCTCGACCTCGAAACCCACCCCACCGCTGACGAAGTCCATGCGCACCTGCAGACGAAGCGGGCGCAGATCTCTCGGGCCACCGTTTTTCGGACGCTCGATGGGCTCGTGGACCTCGGCCTCATCGGCCGGACTTGCCACCCTGGCCGCGGGGTACGGTACGATCGGGTGACGCAGCCTCACCACCATCTCGTCTGCTTGCGCTGCAACGCCATGCACGACTTCACGGAGCCGTCCTTCGATGCGCTCCCTTTGCCCAACACCTCGGTCGCTGGCTTCGACGTCCTCGACGTCCGGGTTCAGGTCCGAGGCCTCTGTTCGGCCTGCCGGCAGGCGCCCTCGGCCCCTCCCGATGGACCGTCCCCTCGACCACGAAAGGAACAAAAGCTTTGAGAATCCTTGTATTTTCTTCGTGCCTCGTCGCCGCTATGGCGCTCGCTTGCACACCGGACGCCAAACTTCCGCCCGAGCCGTCCGGTTCGAGCGAGAGCCACGCCGAAACCCCCAAGAAGAACGGGATGTCCGTCCCCGGAGCCAGGCCGAACGAGGCTTGGTGGCCGAAGATGGTCAACCTTCGGCCGCTCCGGCAGCATGCCACCCAGTCCGACCCGATGGGCCCCGGCTTCGACTACGCGAAGGCGTTCTCCGAAGTGGACCTCCCCGCGCTGAAGAAGGACATCGAAGCGGTGCTCACCCAGTCCCAGGACTGGTGGCCGGCCGACTACGGGACCTACGCCCCGTTTTTCATCCGCATGGCGTGGCACAGCGCCGGGACCTACCGGGTGAGCGACGGCCGCGGCGGCGCGGGCGGCGGGCAGCAGCGGTTCGAGCCGCTCAACAGCTGGCCCGACAACGCAAACCTCGACAAGGCGCGGCGCCTCTTGTGGCCGGTGAAGCAGAAGTATGGGCGAACCGTGTCCTGGGCGGACCTCATGGTGCTCACCGGGAACGTCGCCCTCGAGTCGATGGGTTTCGAGACGTACGGATTTGCCGGCGGGCGTGAGGACGACTGGGAAGCCGACTTGATCGATTGGGGCCCGGAGGCCAAGATGCTGGCCGACGAGCGCTACAGTGGGGATCGAGAGCTCGCGAACCCGCTCGCCGCGGTGCAGATGGGGCTCATCTACGTGAACCCCGAAGGTCCAAACGGAAACCCCGATCCGATCGCGGCCGCGAAGGACATTCGGGAGACCTTCGGCCGAATGGCCATGAACGACGAGGAGACCGTCGCGCTCATCGCCGGCGGCCACACCTTCGGAAAAGCCCACGGCGCCCACGACCCGTCGAAGTGCTTGGACGTCGAGCCGGCGGCGACCGGGGTCGAGGCGCAAGGCATCGGCTGGCAGAACAAGTGCGGCAAGGGCAACGCCGAGGACACGGTGACGAGCGGCCTCGAGGGCGCGTGGTCGGCGAGCCCGACGAGCTGGAGCTCGAGCTATCTCAGCAACCTCTTTGGCTTCGAGTGGGTGAAGACCAAGAGCCCGGCTGGCGCGGTGCAGTGGGTGCCCGACGCCGAATCGGCGAAGACCATGGTCCCCGATGCCCACGACCCGGAGAAGCGCCACGCGCCGATCATGTTCACGACCGACCTCGCCCTGAAGTTCGACCCTAGCTACAGGGAGATCGCGAAGCGGTTCCTCGACGACCCCGAAGCCTACCGGCTCGCGTTCGCCAAAGCCTGGTTCAAGCTGACCCACCGG
Organism: Myxococcota bacterium; assembly: GCA_036788295.1. GTDB lineage: Bacteria > Myxococcota > Kuafuiibacteriia > Kuafuiibacteriales > Kuafuiibacteriaceae > JAHQVK01. The sequence continues at coordinate 6,654 of DAIQNR010000151.1, read as the reverse complement.
GACATGGGACCCAAAGCCCGGTACATTGGACCGGAAGTCCCGAAGGAAGACCTCTCGTGGCAGGACCCGGTTCCCCCGGTGGACCATGCGCTCATCGACGCGAAGGACATCGCCGGCCTGAAGGAGAAGATCCTCGCCTCTGGGCTCAGCGTGTCGCAGCTCGTTCGCACGGCCTGGGCCTCGGCCTCGACCTTCCGCGGCACCGACAAGCGCGGCGGGGCCAACGGAGCCCGGCTGCGCCTTTCGCCCCAGAAGGATTGGCCGGTGAACGACCCGAAGGAGCTGACCGAGGTTCTCTCGAAGCTCGAGGCGATCCAGTCCGAGTTTCACGGGAAGAAGCCGGGCAAGAAGAAGGTCTCCATCGCCGATCTCATCGTGCTCGGCGGCGTGGCCGCCATCGAAAAGGCGGCGAAGGACGCTGGGCATTCGGTCTCGGTCCCGTTCTCACCGGGCCGCACCGATGCCACCGACGAGCAGACCGACGCGGAGTCGTTCGCGCCGCTCGAGCCGATCGCCGATGGCTTTCGCAACCACTACCAAAAGGACAGCTACCTGCCGCCGGCCCACGCGCTCGTGGACAAGGCCGATTTGCTGACCCTGACCGTTCCCGAGATGGCGGTGCTCGTCGGAGGCATGCGCTCGCTCGGCGCCAACGCCGGCGGAACCCCCCACGGTGTGTTCACGAAGACCCCGGGCCGGCTCACGAACGACTTCTTCGTGAACCTGCTCGACATGTCCACGAAGTGGTCGCCATCGAAGAAGGATCCGTCCATCTTCGAGGGGCGTGATCGGTCGTCGGGCGACCTGAAGTTCACCGCGACCGAAGTGGACCTCGTCTTCGGCTCGAACGCGGAGCTCCGCGCGGTGGCCGAAGCGTACGCGTTCGAAGGGGCCAAGGAGCGGTTCGTGAAGGACTTCGTCGCCGCCTGGACCAAGGTCATGCAGCTCGACCGCTTCGACCTGCGGAGCTGAGCTCAGGGCGTCTCGGCCGGGACCGGAAACGGCGCCGGCCGGAGCGCCTCCTCGAGCAGGAGCTGAAACGGCTCCCCGCGCAGCGCGCCGGGTTCGACCACCTCATCGAAGCGCGGCGGCGGGCGATCGCCCACCTTTGTCTCTTTCACGAGCCTGAGCAGGACCGCGCGCCAACCCTCGAGGTCGCCCACCGCGGCTTTGGCCTCTCGCCGGACGAGCGCGTGCAGCTCGCCGCCGCCGGCCCGCGGGCCGCTCGGCGTGTTGGCTTGCCCGGCTTGGATTCGTACCCCCTCCATATGTATCGCGCCGGCGAACACGGCCACGAGGCCCGGCTCGAGCACGGCCGCCGTGCCCGGAGCGAGGCGCGCGGGCAACTCCCCCAGCCGGACCGAGACCGTCGCGCTGCCGGCGAGCTCGACCCACACCCGCCCTCGGTCGAGCGCCCAGGCCGGCTCGCCGCCTTCGGAAAACGCAATTTCGGTCTCCGCCGAGACCCGAAGCCTCGCGTCGGGGCCGAGCATCAGCTCCGCCCACCCCGCCTGCACGGTGATTCGGTCGCCGGGCCGCACCAGCGCACCGGAGCGGATCGGCCCCTTCGGCCCGCGGACCTCGCCGCGGGCGATCCGGAGCACGCCCACCGCCGACGGGGCTTCGGGAGCCTCCGGGAGCGAGAGCGCGAGCAAGAGCAGGCTCACCATGTCGCCTCCACCCCGGCCCCGAACTGGCTCGTCCCGAACTGGGGTGCGGTGCGGGCGTCGGTCCGCACCCAAGCGTGGCGAGCGGCGAGGTGAAGGCCCGACCCGAGCCAGAAGCGCGCGCCGAGCTCGGTCGCGATCCGCAGCTCGCCCCGCCGCTCCGCCTCTCCGATCACCGCCTCGTCCCCGAAGGGGCCAAATCGGCGGAGCATCGCCGACAATCCCCCGAAAACGGCGAGTCTCTCGGTGGCCTGCGCCTCGAGCTGGCATCCCGCCCCAGCTCCGACCGCGTCGAAGGCCCGGCCCGTCGTCTCGTCGTGCAGCCCAACGAGCTCCATAGACCCGCGAAGAGCTCGATCGCGGTAGCGAAGGGCCAGACGGGCTCGCTGGCCGATCCGATCCCGCTCGAAGTTGCGCGGCGCTTGTCCGCCAAACTCCGTCCAGACCCCGTACACCCCAAGCTCGGTCCACCAGGACGGGGCCACCGCGAGCCGCAGGCTCGGACCTCCCTCGACCTGCGTGCCCACCCTCGAACCGAGCCGGTCGGCGCGCAGATCGAGCACCCGAAGGCCCACCTCGAGCTCCGCCGCTCCTGGGTCGTCGCCGAGCGGCACCGCGACCGCCGCCGCGGCCCCGACGCCGGTCCACTCGGCCGCCCGGGCCCGATCCTCGAAGAACAGGCGCTGGTCCACCACCGCCGACCCATGGATCGTCGCGTCCCCCCATCGAGCCACCGCCGCGGCCTCGATCCGGGCCCGGACCCCGGCGGCGCGGTCGGGCGAAGTAGCGACAAGAGGGTTCTCGATCGCCTCCGCCTCGAGCCGGGCCGAGAACCGGGCCTCGACCGGCGAGGTCTCGTCGAGCCCGGCCTCGATTTGGCGGGCCGCCTCGAGCGTGAGCCCGTCGCCGCCGGCTTCGGCCTGGCGGGCCGCGGCTGCCGCCAAGCCCCGCGCCGGCCCCACCTGCCCCCGAGCCGCGGACCTCGCGGCGAGCACCAAGCGGACGAGCGCGCCCTCGGGGGAGGCCGACCGCGCCACCAGCGAGCGCCGGGCCGATTCGTCGCCGAGCGCGGCGCCGATGCTGTCCCCCTCGACCCCGCCGGCGGCCCTCGCCTTCGAGATCGCGTCCGGCGCCCCAAGCTCTGCCGCGACCACCGCGCCCACGAGCGCCGCTCCCGGGTCGCCGAGCGCCTCCGCTTTTTCGAGCGCGGCCTCCGCTTCGGACCATCGCTGCTGTTGGGAGAACGCGAGCGCGAGGTCCCGCCACAGCACCGCCGAGTCCGGGAAATGGGCCACCGCCTGCTCGAAGCAGCCGATCGCCCGCTCCGGATCTCCCCGGGCGAGCGCGTCGAGCCCCGCCGCCGACGCGAGGTAGGCCCCTTCCTCGGTGGGCGTGGGAAGGCACCCGGCGGCGACGGCCAGCGCGGCGACCACGGACAGCACGCCGCTCAGCTGTCCTCTCGGGCCGCCGCCCTCGACTCGTCCCTGGCCCGGATGGCGTGGCGTTTGTCGTGGGTGGCCCGGCCTCGGACGAGCGCGATCATGACCTTTGCCTTGCCCCCCCGAAAGTACAGCTCGAGCGGAACGATGGTCATGCCCTTCACCCGGACCTGCTGGTGGAGTTTCCCGATCTCTTCCCGGTGAAGGAGCAGCTTTCGGTCCCGGATCGGGTCGTGGTTCGCGTAGGCGCCGTGGACGTACTCGGGGATGTGCAGCGAGCGAAGAAAGATCTCCCCGTCCTCGATCCCGGCGTAGGCATCGCCCATGACCACCTTGCCCTCCCGGAGGCTCTTCACCTCGGATCCCTTGAGGACGAGCCCAGCCTCGACCTTCTCGACCACCTCGTAGTCGAACAGCGCCTTTTTGTTGCGGGCGATCGAGCGGCTGCCCGGCGGAGCGCTGCTCTTGCCCTTCTTTGCCGCCGCCACGGCGAAGACCGTAGCACTTCAGCAGCAGGCCGAGGTCTTCAGAAGGCTCGCTGAGCGAGCGCCCGGACCGGCGGTTCAGCGGTCCGCCGCCTCGTCGAGGCTGCTGTCGATCACCGCTTCTGGGGGCCGCTCGAGCCGAGCGGGTTCGAACTCGACGCCAACTTCGAGCGCCTCGATGGTCGCGGTGGTCACGAGCGCTCCTTTCTTTCCCTCTGGGAAGGCGAAGAAGCGGTGGGTCCGCGCGAGGCGGAGCGGCCCCGCCGGGGCTTCGTCCCCGTATTCGATGAGCTTCTCGGGGGTGTGCGCCATGTCCGGCTTCATGAAGGGCCGGTAGCTGACCACATAGCGAAGCCCGATCAAGCGATGGCTCGCGCGATCCAAGTAGAGCACATAGTAGTCGTCGGGAGCATCGCCGGTGCCGGGTTCGAAGCTCGCCCGGACGACATCGGTTTTTGCCGAGAAGCCGGCGAGCCCGGGATCGTCGTCGGCACGCTGCAGCCGGACCCCGGGGTCAGCCAGGACGAAGGGCATTCCCACGAAATAGTACGGGGTCAACGCCCAGAACCGGGCCGGGAAGGGTTCTCCGCCGACGTCCATCCATGCGAGCTCGCCGTCCCATGCAAACCATCCTTTCACTGGGTGGCTGAGCTCGTGGTAGGCGCGCGAAGAGAGGAGATCGACCGTCTGCTCGCTTCGCCGGCGCGGGCCGTCCACCGGCCGGTAGTCGTAGACGAAGCGGATCGCTCCGGCCCCATACCAGGCGGAAAGACCACCGTGGGCCTCGATCGCGGCCAGGACGAGCCGGCCCCCCTCGGAGGCTTCGAGGCGAGCTTTGCCCTCGGCGGCGCGAAGCTCGGCCGCGCCGTCGGCTGCCGGTCGCGACCCTGGCCCCGGGCGAGGCGCGGGCTGGGACGAAGGCGCGGGGGCTTGTTTTCTTTCGTCCTGGCGGCACCCGGCGACGAGGACAACACCGACAGCAGCGACCCGAGCGAGGTTCATCATGACGCCAGCCTACGCCGGACACGGGCCAGAGTTACGAGGAGGCTTCATCCACCTGCGCCCGGTTCAAGCCGGCGAGCCGAGGCGGCCGCGCACGAGCCGGACCGCCTCCTCGGCTCCCGCCCATCCGGAAAGCAGCGGGTCGAGCCCGTCGCTCGTGCGAAGGAAGAGTTGCGGATAGCTCGTCAGACCCGCGGCTCGGGCCTCCCGAAACTTCTCCTGCGTCCGGTGGCGGGCGGCGTCCGTGTCCCAAACCGCGAGCAGCTCCGCGGCCTCGACCCCGGCCGCCCGGGCCGCCCGGGCGAGGCTGTCCGGCGCGTCGGGGACTTTGCCCTCCTCGTAGAACCCGCGGGAGAGCGCGCTCGCGAAAGCGACCGCGGCCGCGCCGCCAAATCGATCCTGCACGACCAAGGTGGCCCGGCACGCAGGCTCCGAGTTGCTGATCCAGCGGCCGTCTTCGAGCAGAGCCTCGAAGCCCGGACCAAAGCGGGCCGGCGTCCTGGCCTCGACCGCCCGCCGTCCCGCCCGCAGGTAGGCTGCGGCCTCCGCGATCGGCGCGACCCGATCCCCCACCACGAGGCCCCCGCAGGCGACCTCCCAGGTAACCTCCTCTCCGAGCTCTCGGCGGAGCGCGTCGGCGGTACCGGCGAACGCGAAGCACCAGCCGCAGAGGGGGTCGAGGGCGTAGACGAGCGTGGCCATGCGCCGCGCAAGCTACCACGGCCTCCCGCCGTACCTTCTTCTCGAGCCACCCCGCGGTCCTCGCCCGCGCTAGCCTCGGCGGCAACGCCCTGCGTCGCCAGCTCGAGAGACCGGGCAGGACCAGCGGGCGCTGTGAGCGGAGCGGCGGGCGGTGGAGGGGTGGGCTCGCTTCAAAAGCACGTGGATCCCGGGCGCCCTCGTCTGCTCCACCCGACTCTCGCCCGCTGCTGAGTGACCGCTCCGGCCGTGATAGAGTCCCACCCATGCTTTCGGGTCGCCGCGGCCAAGTGCGCTCGTGCTCCTGGCGGCCGCTTCACGTGGAAGAGGGCCGGTGGCAGTGAAGCCGAAGCGAACGGCGGACCCGAGCGACCGAGCAGCGCAGTTGCCGAGAGCCGGGATTGTGGCTCGAGATGGTTTATCTATGGCGATGGATCTTGAGGATGCCGAGGCCAATGCCCACCGAACTGGATCGCAGGTCATCCTTGGCCAAACGCGGGCAAGGAAAGGCCGAGGTCGGCCCTTCACCCTCGCAAGCCTGGGTGCGGACGCGGCAGTCCGGGCGCCTGGCCATCGACGCGGTGCGCGGCCGGGCGGATCGCGTCCAGTTGACCGCCCAATGGAAGACGACCGACCTGCTCGATCTGGGGCGCCTCCACAGGGCGCTCGGCGACGTCGTGAAGACTCGCCCGCTGAGCCACCAGATTGATGGGGACATGATGAAAGACGGCATCATCCGGTGCCTGGCCTACGACGCGTAGCTCGTCCGCCACAGAGGGTCAGTCGCCGGACTTTTCGCCGGGCCAAATATCGACTTCCTCAGGTTCGATATCGGATACTTTCGCCATGACGTCGACAAGCCGAGAGCGTGTCCCGCGCCGCGACCTCTCCTCCAGGTAAGTATCGGTCATCAATGCCGACTCAGCGTTCCCATCAATCAAACCCCCAATTCCCGCAGGAACGCCGCGGGACCCATGATACGGAGTCCAAGGCTCTGGACTCCCGAGAAGTCGCGGCGGTTGTGTGACCAGCACCCTCTTGTGGTACCATCGGCGATACCACAGAGCAATGGAGTTTCCTCCCGCCGTAGCCAAACCATAGAGCGCAGATTCGCTCACCGTGGCGGCTCGAGCCCTGGACTTTCGGCACGTTGACAGCGATCGAGTATAGAGCTGGTCTGGCCGTGCAGCGGCTGACCCCGGTTCGGTCGTTCGGGGCCCCGAACGTTCGGTCGTTCGGTCAGCGTTCGGCGTCGTTCGTTTCTCGGTGTCGTGAGTTGGGCACGGTCGTTGCTGATGGGCTCACGTATGGCGGGCGGCGGCGTGGGCGTCTCGGGACGCACCAAAGTTTGGGAGCGACTCG